>JAZLJL010000050.1:0-18120 GCA_045617845.1 Paludibacteraceae bacterium
AATTGACGCATGCTTCCCATGCGTGTCGTCTGAGTAGAGCAGACTATGACGATAGAACGAGTAAATTCATAAAAGAGAGTTGGGCGGTTGCCGCTGAATGGTATCTGACTTTGGATGAATATGAAAAGTTGGGGGCGAATGGATCTATATTGGGTAATCTAGATAGTAAAAAGGGGGAACAAGAATGGCCGGATGTTGGAAGATCTTTGTGGTATTCTCCATTATTTATTGATATGGTTGATTCGAATAATCAAGGTAAAAAAAACTCTAATAGACCTTTTGATGAGGTGTCCGGTTATACGATGGTTTTAATAAGCAATAAACTCACATCTATGAAGAATTTTTTAGACGTTGAAAATTTTATGAAAAATAACCGACCAGCGAATGTGACAATAAATCAGATTAATAACCTTCTAAAAATGTATAAAGAGAAATGGAGAGATTAAATCAATTTTTAGTTTTTATGTTAATGGCATCGATGATGGTTTCTTGTGACGAAGATGTTGATAATGGCATTTCAGGGGATTACTTCTTTACTATCATAAATGGAACAAGTCATAGATGTGGAATCGATTATCATCCATTTAATCAAAATAAGGAAATAACTCATAATGAGATTCCAGTTGGGGATAGTATTGTTTTGTATACGAATGGGGGAGGTGGGTTGCATTTGGAAAATCCATTCTCGAATCATCAAGTGTATTTAGTTTTTGATGATACGTTGACATATTGTTGTTGGGAGAATAAAGATCATTATATGTTTGCGGCAACTGAAAATTATAGCGCGACTTATGTTGCGGAAAACCGCACAGATTTTCGTTACGTGATCACCGAGGAGGACTACGAGTACGCCAAAGCGCATCCATATATGGGGGAGCGGTGATAGCAATATATGGCAACTTATGGAAGCTGTCCTGCGGATTATTTCTGCAGGACGGCTTGTGGTTATACAATCTCCTTGATAGACAGAACCCTCCCGTCCATGAAGAATTACACGGACGTTGAAAATTTCATGAAAAGCAATCGGCCAGCAAATGTGACAATAAATCAGATTAATAACCTTCTAAAAATATATAAAGAGAAATGGACAGAGTGAGTAAGCTATTTTTATATATGGTTTCATTGCTTGGAATCGCTTCTTGCGAAGAGGACGTGGACGGGTATACGCCAGGCGACTTCAATTATATTATTGTGAACGGAACGCAACATCAAATAGTTATTACGACGGATCCGATATCGACAGATAACAAAGCCGATACAATCCGTTTGTCGTATCAGGATAGTATCGTGTCCAAAGGGTATCGTAGACATTGGGGGGACCCAGAACCTTTCCCGACGGGTTTAGTATACATTACGTATGATGATACATTGATTTATTCTTGCGAACCAAATGAAGGATTGAATCCTGGAATGGTTTACGTGAAGGCTAATTACGAATGTCTTCAAAATGGACCGGATGTATATAAATATCGTTATGTGATCACCGAGGAGGACTACGAGTACGCCAAGGCGCATCCATACACGGGGGAGCGGTGATAGCAATATATGACAACTTATGGAAGCTGTCCTGCGGATTATTTCTGCAGGACGGCTTGTGGTTATACAATCTCCTTGATAGATAGAAACCTCCCGTCCATGAAGAATTATTCGGACGTTGAAAATTTCATGAAAAGCAATCGGCCGGCGAATGTGACAGTAACACAGATTAATAATTTTTTAAAAATGTATAAAGAGAAATGGACAGAGTAAGTAAACTGCTTTTATTTATAATGCCAATGTTGGGCTTCTATTCATGTGATGAAGATGTCGATGGGATAACGCCAGGTGATTTTAATTTTATTATTGTGAATGGAACGCAGCATCAGATAACCATCACAACGGATCCGATATCGTTCGATATCGAAGCGGATACGATATGCTTGTCATATCAGGATAGTTTTGTTTCTAAGGGGGCTTATTATGGAATCGGAGACCCTGATCCTTTCCCTGTTGGTGATGTGTATATTAGTTTTGATGATAGTTTAGTACATGAGTGCCAGTCCAATTTTGAAAATCGGTGTATGATTTTCACTCGAATGGGGTACGAACGTTTGCAAGACGGACCTGATGTATATAAATATCGTTACGTGATCACCGAGGAGGACTACGAGTACGCCAAGGCGCATCCGTACATGGGGGAGAAGTGATCGAATGGCTGGCAATGTAAGGGATCCGTTCCGCAAATCTTTTCGTGGAACGGATTTTGATTCTTTGACGTATCTTGCATTTAGCATTTGAATGTACGAATGTACGCATGAATTCTTTTTTTTGTATATGTCGAGGATAATTATTATATTTGTTCGCTTTATCAGGGCACTTGGCGTGCGTTGTGGTGGGGCACAAATAGAGAAAAACAAAAAGTCATAATAAATTATGAGCGAAGAGAATAAAGAGACTTCTTATTCCGCCAAGAACATCCAGGTATTGGAGGGTTTGGAGGCGGTCAGGAAGCGTCCGGCCATGTATATCGGTGACATCAGCGAGCGAGGTCTGCACCATTTGGTGTACGAGGTCGTTGATAACTCCATCGATGAGGCTTTGGCGGGGTATTGTAAGAATATCACGGTGGATATTCTGGAAGACAACTCCATCTCTGTGGAAGATGATGGACGTGGTATCCCGGTTGATTTCCATGAGAAAGAGAAACGTTCGGCTTTGGAGGTTGTCATGACGGTGCTCCACGCCGGAGGTAAGTTCGACAAGGGAACCTACAAGGTGTCCGGAGGTCTTCATGGTGTGGGTGTCTCTTGCGTGAACGCCCTCTCCACGAAGTTGGTCGCTGAGGTTTGCCGTGGCGGTAAACGTTATATCCAAGAGTATTCTTGCGGTAAGCCATTGTATGCGGTGAAGGAGGTCGGAACGGCCGATAAGACCGGAACGAAGGTGACTTTCCATCCGGATGGCTCCATCTTCACGGAGACTGTCTACAAGTACGAAATCTTGGCGGGACGTCTGCGCGACTTGGCTTACTTGAACGCCGGAATCCGCATCACCCTTACAGACCATCGTTTGGACGCTGAAGGCAATATGCGCTCGGAGGTGTTCTACTCCGAGAAGGGCCTGAAGGAATTCGTCGAATACTTGGACAGCACCCGCGAGCACTTGATTCCGGACGTGATCCACATCAATACGGACAAGTATGGCACGCCTGTCGAGGTGGCCATGACCTACAACTCTTCCTATAACGAGAACATTCATTCATATGTGAATAATATCAACACCATCGAGGGCGGTACGCACGTGACCGGTTTCAGAATGGCGTTGACCAGAACCTTGAAGAAATACGCCGAGGACTCCAAGATGCTTGAAAAGGCGAAGGTGGAGATCAATGGCGACGACTTCCGAGAGGGCCTTACCGCAGTCATTTCCGTAAAGGTCGCCGAGCCTCAGTTCGAGGGTCAGACCAAGACTAAGTTGGGTAATGACGAAGTCTCCGGTATCGTGCAACAAGCGGTGGGCGAAGCGCTCGCTTACTATTTGGAGGAGCACCCGAAGGAGGCCCGCGCGATCGTCGACAAGGTGATTCTTGCCGCTCGTGCCCGTATCGCGGCACGCAAGGCGCGTGACCTCGTGCAGAGGAAGTCTCCTATGGGCGGCGCAGGTCTTCCTGGTAAATTGGCCGACTGTTCCGACAAGAACCCTGAGAATTGCGAATTGTTCCTCGTCGAGGGAGATTCCGCCGGTGGTACCGCTAAGCAGGGACGTAACCGTATGACGCAGGCTATCCTTCCTTTGCGTGGTAAGATCCTGAACGTCGAGAAGGCTATGCCTCACAAGGTGCTTGAAAGCGAGGAAATCAAGAATATCTATACCGCATTGGGCGTGACAATCGGTACGGAGGACGACGCTAAGGCGTTGAATACCGAAAAGCTCCGCTATCATAAGATAATCATCATGACCGATGCCGATGTCGATGGTAGCCACATCGACACCCTTATCCTTACCTTCTTCTTCAGGCACATGCGTGAACTGATCGAAAAGGGGTACGTCTACATCGCAGCTCCTCCGTTGTACCTCTGTAAGAAAGGTAACGTGGAGGAGTATTGTTGGACTGACCAACAGAAGCAGGCGTTCGTCGACAAGTACGGAAGCGGTAACGAGAACTCGGTGAACATCCAACGGTACAAAGGTTTGGGTGAAATGAGCGCTGAGCAGTTGTGGTCCACTACCATGAACCCTGAGAACAGAACGCTCCGCCAAGTCGCTATAGAAAATGTGGCGCAGGCCGATTACACCTTCTCCATGCTGATGGGCGATGACGTCGCCCCTCGCCGCGAATTCATCGAGGAGAACGCTACTTATGCTACGATCGATACATAATTTGGAATGGCCATGAGAGAGGAAATCGAAAACTTAATCAAGCATGAGGCTGAGGCTGTCTTGAACATCCCCATCACGGATAACTACGAGAAGGCTGTCAGGCTGATTGTGGAATATGTCCATGAGAAACATGGTAAATTGGTGACTAGCGGTATGGGAAAGGCGGGACAGATCGCCTTGAATATCGCCACGACCTTCAGTTCTACGGGTACTCCCGCCGTCTTCTTGCATCCAAGCGAAGCTCAACATGGGGATTTGGGTCTCCTCCAGGAGAATGATATCATGTTGCTGATATCAAATTCGGGCAAGACACGCGAAATCTTGGAACTGATGCCTCTTGCCCGCAGGTTGAGGCCTGGCGTGAAGTTCATCGTCATTACGGGAAACGAAAAGAGCGCGCTCGCCCAAGAGGCGGATGCCTTCCTCTATACGGGTAACCCTAAGGAGGTCTGCGCTTTGGGATTGACGCCAACCACCTCGACGACTATTATGACCGTCATCGGTGATATTTTGGTCGTTAGCACGATGAAAGCCATCTCTTTCACGAACGAAGAGTATGCGAAACGCCATCATGGAGGCTACTTAGGCGAGAAATCGCGCGAGCAAAGTGCTCAGAAATAAGTAGTTACTGAATTTTTAGAAAAAAACAAGCGAAATATTTGCGTGGTAAATAAATACGCATTACTTTTGCACCGCATTTGAGACGCAAGAATCAATGCAAAAAAGGCTGGCCTCTTCGTCTATCGGCTAGGACGAGAGATTTTCATTCTCTAAAGAGGGGTTCGACTCCCCTAGAGGCTACTAATAAACAATAAAGACATATTAAAAAAATGGCAAATCACAAATCATCAATCAAAAGAATCAGACAAACTGAGGTCGCTAGATTGCAAAATAGATACTATGCAAAGACTGCTCGTAACGCTGTCCGCGATTTGAGAGCGACTAAGGATAAGGATGAGGCAGTTAAGAGACTCCCAGAAGTTTCTTCTATGTTGGACAAGTTGGTTAAGACTAACGTTATCCACAAAAACAAAGCGGCTAACTTGAAGTCTAAGTTGGCTAAGATGATTAATAAAATGTAATCCGAAGACTTTCGGTTATAACTTATAGATTGCGAAGCCCATCCGTATAGATGGGCTTCTTTCTTATGTCCTATGGTAAACAACGGTAATGATCCTAAGTCCTTTTCATTAGCGGATTTCCTGGCGGCCGTCAAAGACGTGCTCGCGGGTTCTTTTAATGATGTTTATTGGGTCCGTGCCGAAATCAGCGAATTGCGTGAGAACGCAAACGGTAACTGCTACCTCGTTTTAGTGGATAAGGGCTCTTCGGGCAGGTTGATCGAAGCTAAAATCAACGCCGTGATTTGGCAGAGCTCCTACAAACTCATGAAACAATTCTTCTTCTCCGTGACGAAGCAGATGCTTTCCCCTGGCATGAAGGTCCTCGTGGCTGTCAGCTTGTCGTTCCATGAGGTCTATGGCCTACAACTGAACATCCGTGACATAGATCCTTCGTTCACGGTCGGGGACATGGCGCGCAAACGCCAGGAGACTATCGATCGGCTGAAGGAGGATGGGGTGTGGGATATGAACCGGCAACTGGAGTTCCCTCTTCCCGCAAGGCGTATCGCCGTTATCTCTTCCGGTACGGCGGCGGGTTATGGCGATTTCTGTGACCAACTCACCGCAGACGGCAACCGTTTCGGCTTTCGACCTACTCTTTTCCCTGCCGTGATGCAGGGTGACCAGACGGTCAGAAGCATCATCTCCGCTTTGGATAAGATATTTGGCCAATTGAACCGTTTCGATGTTGTGGTCATCATCCGTGGCGGTGGCGCCACGACCGACATGGCCGCGTTCGATGAGTATGATTTGGCTTGTAATGTGGCGAACTTCCCTTTGCCGGTCCTTACGGGAATAGGACATGACCGTGATGAGTCGGTGGTCGATATGGTCGCCTCCGTCCGCTGCAAGACGCCTACCGCTGTCGCGGCTTATCTCGTGGAGTCTATGATGGATGCCGAAGGTCTCCTTAACTCCTTGTGTGGCGATATTTCTCTTTGTTTGCGAAGGCGGCTCTCCGACGAGTCCCGTGAGTTGGACCTCATTTCCCATTCGCTCTCTTCCGCTTGTAGATTGGCGCTCCAATCCGCTTCCCAGTGGCTTGGAATGTGCGACGTGCGCTTGTCCACCGCCTTGCGGAATGTCCTGCGTGACGAGTCTCACCAATTGGAGCTGATGGAGAAGTCGCTGTCCTTGGTCTCCCCAGAGGCGATCCTTAAGAAAGGGTATAGCCTTACGACGAGGAACGGGAAGGCTGTTTTGGGTATCGAAGACCTTTGCGAAGGGGATCTCCTGACTACTTATTTGTTGAATGGTAAAGTACGAAGTGTAATCAAAAATTGCGAAAAATATGAAGAAGACGATGTCTTATAAGGATGCGATGGCTGAACTGAAGGAGATTTTGGAACTCTTGGAAAGCGGGCAGTCTGACATGGATGAACTCACGCAAAAGGCGAAACGCGCCAAGGAATTGATCAAGTTCTGTAAGGAGAAGCTCTATGTGACTACCTCCGAGGTGGAGAAGTTCCTGGAGGATTGACCTACCCTCAGTTTCTCTGTATGGAAGTTTATTCGTCGATTTTTTGATTTTTTACATTTGTTTATGTCTGTTTTTTGCCGTTAATGAGTAACTTCGCGCCCGATTTGTCGAGTCGCCTGTTTGCGGCTTGTGGCGTTCCACTTGTTTTATTGGGTGACGGACAACAATTCAGTGATTTAGGAACTATAGATTTTATATGACGAGTGAGATTATTTTGATTAGCATCCACGGGGAGGACCGCCCTGGTGTGACTGCTTCTGTGACTGAGATTTTAGGGAGATACGGCGCTACTATTTTGGATGTGGGCCAAGCGGATATCCACCATACTTTGTCGTTAGGTTTTTTGGTGAAGATTGATGATTCCAGTCTTTCGGGTAATATGTTGAAGGACATTCTCTTCAAATGCTCCGAACTGGGGGTCCAGGTCCGTTTCTCGCCTGTCTCGGCTGAGGGCTATAACGAGTGGGCCGATAAGAAGGGCCGTCATCGTTACGTGGTCACTATGTTGGGTCATGCGATCACGGCTCGTCAGATGGCGCTTGTCTCTAAAGCGGTCGCGGAACAACACCTCAATATCGATTCCATCAAGAGGCTTACCGGTCGTCCGTCGTTGGACGTGAGGGAGTTGGAGAGCGCCCGGTCGTGCATCGAGTTCTCCGTCCGTGGTCAATTGTTGGATAAGGAGGTGATCTCTAAACGATTCATGGAGATATCTGCGCAGGAGAATGTGGACATCTCTTTCCAGAAGGATGATTTGTATAGGAGGAATCGTAGATTGATTTGTTTCGATATGGATTCCACGTTGATTAAGACGGAGGTGATTGATGAGTTGGCTGACCGCGCCGGAGTGGGCGATAAGGTGCGCGCCATCACGGAGTCCGCTATGCGCGGCGAGATTGATTTCAGCGAGAGTTTCCGCCGTCGCGTGGCTTTGCTGAAGGGGTTGGATGAATCTGTGATGCGTAATATCGCTGAGAATCTCCCTATCATGGACGGAGCCGACCGTTTGATGGGTGTCCTGAAACGTTGCGGTTTCAAGATCGCTATCCTTTCCGGTGGTTTCACCTATTTCGGACGTTACCTTCAGAAGCGTTTTGGTGTTGATTACGTCTACGCCAACCAGCTCGAGATCGAGAATGGAAAGCTGACGGGTAATTTTGTTGGCGACATTGTGGATGGTAAACGTAAGGCTGAGTTGCTTAACCTGATCGCCCAAGTGGAGCAGATCGAATTGGAACAAGTCATCGCCGTCGGTGATGGCGCCAACGACCTTCCGATGTTGAACCTCGCTGGTTTGGGTATTGCCTTCCATGCGAAGCCTAAGGTGAAGGCGAATGCCCGTCAGGCGATTTCTACGATTGGTCTGGATGGTATCCTTTATTTCTTGGGATTCAGGGATTCGCATATCGAAACGATGTGATATTTTCGTTGAGACGCACGGTTTTTTTCGTTGAGACGCACGGTTTTTTCGTTGGAGACGCACGGTCGTGCGTCTCCCCCCCACGATATTTATGTGCCTGTTTTTGTTGATTTATAAATTTTTTACATTCCCTCTTTTGGATAAGAGAACGGAATTTCCTATATTTGTATTCTAAAGTTATATATTGAACATAATTAAAGAGGAAGATTATATGGCGAGTGGTCAGGATCTTAATCCCGTGAAACCGAAGGTTACGGTTGCCGGAGAAGTAATCAATTTTGAGTCTTTAAATTTGGAACAGCAGATGAACAGCACCCATTCATTTGAGGTGGTGCAGGAGTTCATGTCGCAGGACGAGCTATGGGAGAAATCACCGAGCGAGTTGCTCCAGAAAATCGGTTCACCGATTACAATCCAATTTGAACACATGACGAAAGGTGGTTCGTATGAGTTCCAAGGAATCGTGACGGACGTCCAGATCGGTTCGTGGGACACCGACACCGAGTACGCCTATAGCGGGCACCAAAGCAACCGTGTGCATTTACTGGGACACGGGGCAGTGGTCAAGTTGGACAATGTGAAGGGAATGGATTCGTTCGTCAACACGACGCTTTCGAATATCTTTTCGGAGAACAAGGCGGCCATCTCGTCCGCATCCTCTTCGTTGGTCTGCAACCCGAAATACACAGGCCCGCTCCAGTACGTGATGCGTTATAACGAGAGCCTGTGGGAGTTTTTCAACCGTCTTTCAAGCATCTTCAACGAATTGTTCTTCTATGATGGTAAGAACCTTATCTTCGGAAAACCGAACGATTCCGAGACGGTGGAATTGTCATTGGGGCAGGATTTGGTGAGTTTCCGTACTTCCGCCTCGGCGGCGCCCCGCAACTTTGCCCGTTATGCCTTCATGGAGAAGGAGGGGAAGGAGGAGATACAGAAGTCTTCCCCTAAAAAGTTGAGCAGCCTCATGGGCGACGCCACCATGCATAACAATGACATTTACGCGGCTAGCGAAAATGATTATACGCACAGCGAATATCCGATTGTGCAGACGACCCAGCTGAAGGCTTTGCTGGAGGCCCGACAGACCGCTGCGGATGGCTCCGTCCTGAATGTGGAGGGTGTCACCCATACCTGTAAGGTGAAATTGGGTAGCAAGGTGAGCGTCAAGGTGCCGTCCGGTTCGTTAGGCGTCTACCGGGTCATGTCCATCGAGCATAGGGTGGACAAGATGGGCAACTATTCCAACCACTTCGTCGCTTCGCCGATTGGTGTCGAGCCTGTTCCGTCGGAGTTCAATTATATCAAGGCTTTCCCTGAGGTGGCTACGGTGAAGAGCAACGCCGATCCTGAGAATAGGGGACGTGTGCAGGTGCAGTTCGATTGGCAGAAGGCTTGCTCCAAGAATACTAATTGGATTCGTGTGCAGAGCCCGGATGCCGGTGGTAGCGGCATGAAGAACCGTGGTTTCGTTTTCGTGCCCGAGGAGGGTGACCAGGTGATGGTGGGCTTCGAATTCGGAGACCCTAACCGTCCGTATGTGATGGGAAGCCTTTTCCACGGAAAGAATGGTTTGGGCGGAAGCGATAGTAACAATATTCATAGCATTGTGACTAAGAGCGGACGTCAAATCGTATTTGACGACAGCAGTGATGGCGGAATCACTATCACTGACGATAATGGCAACGTCATTCAGATTTCTACTTCTGGCGGTAACATCGAAATCGGTTCAGTCTCCGAAATCTCGATCCATTCGAAGAACATTAAGATCAAAGCTGACGAGAATGTGGAGATTTCCGCCGGAAAGGACTATAAAAACAAGGTCGAGGGTAGCCTTTCCAACGAGGTGAAGAAGGATATGAAGACGGACGTGAAGGGTAATTACGAAGAGAAAGTCGGAGGAGACTTCAAGTCCGACCTCAAGGGTAAGTCTACTGTCACGGTGGCAAAGGACAGCAGCGACACCGTCTCCGGAAAGATGACCCTTAAGGTCAGCAAAGACCTTAAAGCTGATATTTCCGGGAAATTGGCTTGCGAGGTGGCTAGCGAAGGAAAACTGAATTCCAAGTCTAAGATGTACGTCACTGCCGCAGGTAATGTTTATATTGGAAAATAATAAAATTCGAATGCTATGGGGAAGGTTCTAAGTCCTAGTTCTTCTAGTGATAACAATAAAGAGGATTCCAAGGAGAATAAAATTGAAGTCCATATCGGTGTCTTTTTTGATGGCACCGGTAATAGCATGATGAACATCAAGGAATATAAGGAATTCAACGCTAGGGGAATTTCTAACGACAAAAGGCAAGGTAAGTACAAGAAAAACGACAGTTATAAATCTACATTCTCTAACGTCGCGAGGATGTATCAGATGTATAAACGTGAAGACAAGAAACGATACGCGATATACGTCGAGGGAATCGGTACGGCTCCTCGGCCGGTCTTGGATGGCGTGAAGGGCCCGATGGAGAAAGAGGAGGATGATAAAGACCAAAACGGCTCGAACAACTCGAACGACGCTTACCTCTTTTCGGAAGAATATTTTAAGCAAAATAAACTTCAATATACCGACAACACTTTAGCCCAAGGCTTTGGCATAGGCGATAAGGGGGTAAACGGTAAAATCCAAATAGGTTGCGAAAAGGTGGTCTCCCTCTTGAATGAATTGAAGAATGGAGATGAAACAGCGAAATTTAAGGTGACTTTGGACGTTTTCGGCTTTAGCCGCGGCGCCGCTGCGGCGAGGAGTTTTACTTCCCGCATCAAAGAGGCGAAAGGGGATATACATAAGTTCACTGCGGCCGACATCACGAATGCGATGATTCAGTCGCAGGCTATGTCGACCTATAATGCGACTCTCATGAAAGCTGTCGTGAAGGAAAGCACCTATAAGGTTTGCCTTATGGATATGCTGAAGGAGAATTCGATAGAGCTTTCCGAGCCAATATCCGTCGAATTCCTGGCTTTGTATGATACTGTATCTTCTTATGGGGCGTTCTTTGACGATGATGTGAAGGAATTGGCCCTTTCCATCGATAAGAGCGTGGTAAAGAAGGTGTTCCAGATTTGTGCGGGTGATGAGTATCGACGTAATTTCTCTTTGACACTTGTGGAGTCGGGCAACAGCCCCAAATCCAATTATATAATCATTCCAGGCGCCCATAGTGACATAGGTGGTGGTTATGAGGAGAAATGCGAAGAGAAATATGTGATGTACAGTAATTATTTCTTGTTCCCTGTCCCTTATAGAGACCGTATTTATGCCGGCAACAAAAATCCGGACGAACTGAAGACGGATGGCTGGTTTACTCAGGCAGACATCGATGCCGGGAAAAGATATGTTGGTTACCAATACAGCATTCTTCCGCTCAATTTGATGATTGAAAAGATGGGGGCTTCCAATTTCAAGATGATTGACGAATTCTCCGTGAATAAACAGGCGGAGCCGTTGAAGAAATTCTATAGCGTCTTGAAAAGCAAGAAACTATATGATTTCGCGACGGAGAAGGGTAAGAAAGTGATTAAGCGGCAGTCGGAGTCTTCTGTCGATAAGGACCTGTTGCACTTGATTCGTAATCAGTATCTACATCTCTCCTCTAAGGGCGCTAGTTTCGCGAATGTGCTTTGCACACCCTTGAATATTGCCTTGGATAAGAAGAGGTTGATCAATGCCGCCCAATCCGGTAATGTTAGATTGATTATTAAAGATTAATCGTATATGCGAAAAACTGTTCGGTGGATGCACATTGCAAGTGTGTTATCTTTATTATTAATACTATGTTCTTGTAAGATGGATACAAAACCAAAAGAATTTTCATGCTATTGGGAGCCGTACGCCAGTGCGCCTAAAAAATTCCCGGTGGAATTGTTGAATGTGGATTTCATTATGCCTAACCAAACTGCATTGAGCCCGTTTGATGATAGGTTCGCCTATTTGGGGATGGGGAAGGGCATTTGCGGCACCGCTTATGACAATAGTTTGAATTTGTTGTTGCCGACAAGAATTTCCGCCCAATGGGCCTCTTTCTCCGAGAGAAAAGTATATTCCCTGTACGCGGATCTTCCGACCGACCAGCTGAAAGAATGGTTCGAGAGAGGATACGAGATCCGTGATTCCGACGGCAAGATGAAGAAAGAGAATTTCAAGACCATCGACCTTTGTCTCCTTCCTGGCGGGAAGGCCATCCTTTATGTCAAGAGGGGGGACCATAGGGTTTTGATGAACTGGGAGGCGCAGGCTGAGGAGACTCATGATTATGATGATGAAATCATGGAAACGAATCACGAAAAATCCGTGTCCGACTATTTCGACTTTACCATAAATAGCAATTCCGATTGGATGGTGGTCGAAAAAAATATTCCGTTCGGCTTGTGGGACAAATACATAGAACGTTTCATGTATTATGTCAAGATGAACTACGAGAACGGTGATAGCGTCGTTACGAAATCGCTGAAGCCTAGCTATACTAACGGAGAGGCTTGGTATGTGCCGAATTATGACCCGCGTAATGACATGGACAAAATGTTCGCCCGTCCGAACGATATGAGGATTATCTGGAAAGATAATCAGTACCAATATACCGCCTTTTTCTACTTCAATGAAGAGGAGACTCTCCGGCTCTTCGATGAGGCTTTTGGCGACAATCGTACGCAACATGGCGAATTGGAGATCTTCGTGAGCAAGTACAATAACTTGTTTGAGATTTCCTTATGTGTCGGCGACAAAAAACTTGTTTTCGAAAAGACGGAGATCCGGGTTTTCCGTGATCCGTTGACTGACTTGGATGGGGACAGCGAGCGTATCTATAAAAACTACGATGGCGACCACACTAATATTCTCTGGGGCGAATAATCCTTTAGCTTATGTTTACTTTTAACCACATAGAGGCCGATTACTCGTTTTCCGCAAAGGTGACTTTCGCGGATGGCCACGTGACTCTTTTCTCCAAAAAAGATCATGTGGAGGTGAACAAACGTAAGGATGTTTATCTCTTTACGATGCATGGCTCTTCCGACGAGAAACTGAATGGAAAAGATCCGGATGAGTTCGACGCTGTCGTCCTGGAATTGGGTAAGGCGCTCTATCCGATTGACCTGCGTGTCTCCGAAGAGGGGGAGTTCTTGGGTGTGGACGATTTCGAGGCTCTCAAGAACCAGTGGGAAGCGAACCGGAAGAAGATCATCGATTTCTACAATAGTTATTTGGTCGAAAAGGAATCCAATCGATATGCCTTGGCGTTTGATTCTGAAGAGAAATTTTTTAATATTTTAAAAAAGAATATGTTATATAGACTCCTCTTTTGGCTGGATAAATCACCTAACCAAGAGGTGGAGATCCGTGATTTCCCTGCACGTGCCAGACTGGCGATTTTCACCTTCCCTGGCGGAATATTCGACGGAAAGGGGTGGAGTTACGATACCTATTCCCTCCGTGATGAGGGAAGCGGTCGTTTGTTGAGCGGGCACGCCAAGCTGACGGTCATGCGCGGCGCTGATGGTTTGCCGGACGAGATCGTACTCAAGGCTAGGGTAGAAGAACAGGACACTGGTTATTTCTCCAAGGAGGTAACCTTAAAACGATTGTAATTATGGAAGAGGAATTTGTAGTAAAAGGGGCGATGGCGACCTGTATGTTTGGTGTGGCGCCTGCCATGTTGAATAGCATTATGGATAACATGTTCGTCAATTTCAATGGTAAGTTGATGGCGACGACCATGACGCTCGGACCGGCGTTCCCATCGCCTGGTTTTGGTACTTGTAACATGATTCCAACTGCGCCTAAGCCGTGTGTCGCCATGATTACGAAGTGGGACATGGCTTATTCTGGAATCTACATCAACCGCATCTCCAATCCGTTGACGAAGAACAGCAAAGGCACCTGCGCTTTGGGTTGCCCGATGTGCATCTCGTTCAAGACGACGGGGCAGATTCCTGGTATCGCCTTGCCTGCCATAAATGCCGCCAAGGTGGAGATGCAGTCTGATATGAACCCGATGGCCACCAACGAGGAGGAACCGGAGGATAAAGTCACGCCAATCATCAAGAGCCTGGAGTTCTACGACTCCATGGGCTGCCGGATCGATGAAGTCCCTACGGATGGCATCGTGACATTGGTTGCGGAGACGGAAGGCGCTGTGCCTGGTGATGAGGTCACATTTAATATAAATGTGTCAAATGGCAAGTCTATCACCGTAAATGCTATTGTGGATAGTGATCTTAGAGCCATAGCAAGGAATGTGAATGTTGCTGAGTGATAAAAACTTTGAATTATGGGGAGAAAAAAAAATACAAATAATACAAATGGTAAAGGTAGTGGAGGTCCTTTAAGCGCTGATGTCATGACCACTTTGAAATCTAGGTCTTGTTCAAAGGAGGTCATGCGTAAAGGCGTAATATTTTGTCAACTCTTCTTGACCGACCCAACTGTCGTTAGTCAATTGGAATCTCAACTGAAAGAGAATGGTATTGAGTATGAGATCAGTAATGCGCCTGATGGGAATGGAGTGGTGATTAATATTACTGGGGCAATGAATAAGCAAGGGGAAATGGTCAGAGGTGATGTCTCAAAGATGAAAACTAATGATAGCGGTAGATTGCCGGATACAGGACAATGGAAGACTGATGATGGTTTGCCTGCGGAAAAAGGAAATGGACGATGGTTCCCAGACCCCCAAGCCGAACCTCAAGGTTTCCCACAGGAACCTAGCGAAAAAGACAAGAAAAGTGCCTCCCAAATGGCTAAAAAGAGGGAAAAAGGTAAAAAGGAAGCGAAAATTGAGAGGGTGGACCAGATAATCCCTATGTATGACGAAAATACTGGCGATATCATCAGATATCCATGGGGGAATCCTGGAGATTCGAAGAAAGACCCGGTACCAGAGACTTTGACCGCACAGGTAGAGGCACTTGTCAATGGTCACAGAAAAAGACATGGCATAGAAGAGGAATATACTTTTAATGGTGTCCTTTATGAGAATGGTAAACCTAAGATGGAAGAGTTCAGCATGGGAACGGTTAAGACGGATTTTTATACCACGGATAGAGATGTGAATTTTAAGATTGGTGATGAACTTATGGCTAATCAATTGAACCAAAAGTATAGAGATAGCCATGGTGGTGCTGACCCTGTTCCTCCGTATACGATTAAGTCTGTAAGGAAATACAGGGAAAACAATGACCTGACTTGGCACGAAGACCCCGACTGCCAAACCATGATGAAAGTCCCTTCTATCCTCCACGCTAATTCTGCCCATTCGGGCGGTGTCAGCGAGGAGAAAAATATTGGTTGTCAGGTGTTCGGTGATAAACAAAACAAAAACTTGGTGGCTAATGCTGGAAGTGCTGCCGAGGATACAAGAAGAACAAATGGAAAAACATTATAATTGATTTTTAGATTATGGAAGACTTAATAACAGATGATTTTTTTGGTGAATTAAAACATCTAGAGAACGCTTGGTGCAAACGCATGGATGCTCCTCTTCTTAATTCTGACGGGAATTTAATTTTGGCTATACAAGATGATAACAAAGAAGGTATCCTTGACATACAAAAAGAAGCCTATAAAACCTATCTGCAAAATGCGGAAAGGTATAAAAGCTGTGTGACGAACTATATTTTGGAGTACTACAAATGGTATTTCGAAGAAATAAAGCGTATAGTGTCAAATTTGGCAGAAGAGCGTTATAAGGATGTTATTACAGAGGAGGGAATTTATAAGTTGATGGACATCTGGTATCTTTTTATCTGCAGAGATGGAAGTTTCGGGTATGCTTTTGACTGTTGTTGGGATGGAGACAATGGCTTAGCCGTCCTCCTGTCCGAGCCAGAGCCTCGCGTGATTTCGCGGACACAACTCGAAAACCTCCACAAACTCAACGACCCGACCCTCGGCTTGTTGGTCCACGATGGGAAGAAATCCTGGAAAGGTCTGGAACGGCACCATTTCTTCGGCGAAATGGAGAACTTGGAAATAGAGTTGATAGGCGGTTTGGACGAAGGCATCACGCCGGCGCAGCAGAAAGCATACGCCACTTACCAGCAAAACAGGGATGAAATCTTCAACAAATTTTCAAGGATGATGCTGGCTGTCTATGTGGGCAGCGAGGCGAAGGCCGACGAAATGATAAAAATGGGACAGAAGATCGTGGTGAAAACGATTCTGCCCAAGACGCTCTGCATCGACAGGGAAGGGAACTTCGGCTGGTCATGCTACACCGAGTGGGACAAGGATTATGTGGATATCCTCTTGTCCACAGAAAAGCCATACGTCATGGACAGAGGCGGTCTGTGGGCGTTGGACTCTGACGACGTGATCATAGACAAGGAGATGGGAGTCTTCTTCAAGGACTATATCGGGTTGAGTTCTACGGTAATCGTCCGTCTTGCGGGCGAGGTGCGTACGATGCCATTTTCCATCGACATCTGCGAAGGGGAGAAGGAGATTAACGACGACATGCGCAAGGCCTATAGAATGTACCTGAAGTTCAATGAGACATTGTGGGAGGAGATACAGGATATGTCGATGGACCTATATTTGGACAATTACGAAGAAATGAAGTCGTGCTACGACATTCCGGAGTCCTTGCGCAAGGAGAACATGAATCGGGATAAGGTGATGGCTTTGGTGGATATTACGAAGCTCTACATGACTTCGGAGGGACGTATCGCATGGCTCTGCGAATTCCCTACGGCGAATGATGGACTCGCCTTCGAGTTCACGGATGATTTCATAGACTTGATCACTCAACCAGAAATCATCTAATCCATAAAGGCGTCTTCGAAGACCCCGACTGCCAAACCATGATGAAAGTCCCTTCTATCCTCCATGCTAATTCTGCCCATTCGGGCGGTGTCAGCGAGGAGAAAAATATTGGTTGTCAGGTGTTCGGTGATAAACAAAACAAAAACTTGGTGGCTAATGCTGGAAGTGCTGCCGAGGATACAAGAAGAACCAATGGAAAAACATTATAATTGATTTTTAGATTATGGAAGACTTAATAACAGATGTTTTTTTTGGTGAATTAAAACATCTAGAGAACGCTTGGTGCAAACGCATGGATGCTCCTCTTCTCAATTCTGATGGAAACCTAATATTAGCTATTCAAGATGATAACAAAGAAGGCATCCTAGACATCCAAAGAGAGGCCTACAAGACCTATCTGCAGAATGAGGAAAAGTATAAGAGTTGCGTGACGGATTACCTTTTGGACTATTACAAGTGGCATTATGAATATATTGCCAACGATGTATGTGATTTAGAGGAGAGTGACCATAAGGATGTGATTACAGCGGAAGGATTATTGGTAATGGTTCCTCTATGGTATCTTTTCATCTGCAGAGATGGCAGCTTCGGATACGCTTTCGGCTGCTGCTGGGACAAAGAGAATGGTCTTGCCGTCCTCCTGTCGGAATCCGAACCCCGCGTAATCTCAAGGACCCAATTGGAGAACCTCCACAAACTCAACGACCCGACCCTCGGTCTGCTCGTGCACGACGGCAAGAAGGCATGGAAGGGCTTGGAGACCAACTCCTTCTTCGGCAAGAAGGAGAACCTGGAGATCGAGCTGGAAGGCGGCGTCGACGAGGGCATCACGCCCGCGCAGCAGAAAGCCTACGAGAAGTACCTGCAGAACAAGGAGGAGTATTTCAAGGAGTTCACGGAGATGATGCTGACTGTCTACATGGCGGACGAGGAGAAGGCGGCGAAAACGGTTCAAAGCAAGGTTAAGGTTGTCGTGGAA
>JAZLJL010000051.1:0-18776 GCA_045617845.1 Paludibacteraceae bacterium
TGCTCCTATCGGAAATAATCAAAATATCCTAAAAAGTCTCTCATAAAAATCTCCAATAAAAAAATTTAAACAGCTTCTTATTTTTCCTCGTCTGGTTGTGACGGGGTGTTTGGGTCTTTCATACGAATGATTTTCGCAGGGACTCCAACGACCACGGCGTTAGCGGGCACTGGTTTGTTGACGACTGCGTTGGCACCGATTTCGGCGTTGTCGCCTACTTCGATTCCTCCCATGACGATGGCGCCTTTGTGTATGGATACGTTGTCACCGATGGTTGGCACTCCCGGATATTTGGAGTTGCCTCCTCCGATGGTCACTTGTTGCCCTATGGAGACGTTCTTGCCGATTTTCGCGTTTTGGTGTATTACGACGCCTATTCCGCCGTAGCCTAGACGTGTTCCTTTGCCGATTTCGGTTTTATAGGATACTTTGCTGTTGTATATTAAGAAGATAAGAAGCGTCACTAATTTAGGCAACACGGGAATATGGTGGAGGAACAGCCACCTGGATATTCGATAGAAGAATATTGCGTTTAGCATGCTACATCTTTGTTAATGTTTTGATAAATGCTTTGTATTGTCGAGAAACGGTAACCGTTTTTGCTCAGCATCTTGAGTGTGAATTTCATGCACTCGCCTTCCATGAAACTTTTGGGGTGACCGACTAATGTGAAACGGGTGCGGTCCGTTTGTTTCTTCATCTCCTTATGGAACATCTTGTGTGTTGCGGGAGGAAGTAGGCAGAAGTCCCATGTCTGGCACTCCTTTTCGAAGAAGAACTTCAACTTGTCCATCAAAGTCTTTTTCTTTGTATCGCCCGAACGTGTGACTTTCATGTCATAGAGAGCTTTGGTTTGGCGGGTGTTGGAGAGCATGCTTTTGAATCGCTCCATCGACGCGTATTTCCGCCAGCGTTTGACGAATATGCTCATGATTGGTAATTCGTGGATGTCTGAGTTTTGTTCCGACTCGACTTCCAGTTTGCTGTCCACGTTCCAGAATCCTTTGTCTCTCGGCACTTGTCTGTAGTCGTATTCTTCCACAACGCTAGTCATGTGTCCTCCCGGATAGATGGAGGTGTCGATTTTCAGTCCCGTGTTGCGCATTGCGCTCACGATTCGCTCTGAAGGTTGTGAGTTGTATCCGCCTGCTCTGAGCGCGACGCAGCGGTACTCGGGATTCAAAGGGGTAATCAGCGCTTCCAAAGTCTCTTTCCCTTTCCTGAGCAGGTTTTCAAGGGAGTATTCTCCCTCTCTTTCGTAGTGGCTCAATCGATGTGAGCTGTCGTCCACTTCCCATCCTTTTTCCGTCCATTTGGCGTCGACCCATTGTGGGTGGATATGGAGTTGCACGTCATGTCCTTGCTTGATGGCTTCGAGAATCTGCTTCTCCATGGCGGCTGTAGGGTTTTGCGCATAGCCCATGGTGTTCCCGTTTTCCCACTCTTGTTTTATCCGCCAATATTCGACGACTTCGAAGAAGATGGTAAGAACCGCATTGTATTGTTTGGCTATCTCTAATATTTTATTGGTCGGTTCGATGATATGCTTGAACACATCACCTTTCCCGTTGCCGAATAGTTCATAATCTAGTGTTAAAAATATCTCTTTCATTTTTTCTTTCTTGTTTCTCCTAAGGCAAATTCTTTCTTGGCCGCTTCCGCCAATAATGTATTGTCGATTAAGTATAGGCTGTTATAGCCGAAGGGTGCGACCTTTCGTATGGGGCTGGAGAATCGTTTGACGAATTCGCCTCCCATGATGGTTTCCTCGCATTTCGATGGGGAATGCACCAGTGTATGGCAAGAAATCACCTCTCCGTTCGCCAATTTCAAAGGCACATCATAGGGTTTGTCGTCAAAGTAGAGGGTGTCCGGATCTTGGTATTTATCCTCGATCGCATGGAACATAGGTAAGTTGACGAGACCTAAGGACAACGATTTCGATTGTGGGGCTATCAGCAGTCGTCCGTATGGTGTCTGATCTCCGTACGGGTCTTCTGAAAGGTAGTGTCCGCTCGCGTAGCGTTCAGCGTCTTTTCCCCACACGCAGACCGCCTTGAACGGGTGCTCGCTTTTCACTACGCCCTCCATTTGGGAGAAAACGTTGGTCATCACGCCCATGCCGGATTGTGTCTGTTTCATGTCGAACACTTCGCCGCTTCTCACCCACTCCATGGAGTTGATCGGGGGATAGTAAGGCATCATGATCAATCCTTCTTGGCCGACGGTTTCCATTATGGCGGAAATGGCGTCTTTCGGGCTATAGTCCTTCGCGTAGAGATTTCCGAAACTGGAACTCACGAAAACCTTGTCTCCTTCTTTGAGTCCAAGGTCTTGGGTAAGCACGTGTTTAAATTGCTCCAAAGTTGTAGGCTCCGCATTTTTCATGCTGTTCCTCATCTTTCGCGCGATACGTTTCGTCTCCCTTACTAATGCAGGGGGCAATATATGTCTCAGAATCTCTTTTACCACCTTTTGTTTCTTTTGTGGATGAATAATCTACTCTCTTCCCTATCTATTGCGGGTGACTAGTTGCGTAACTACTAGTCGGTTGTTCTTTGTTTCATTTAGCTAACTAAACACATTCTTGCTTTGTCGGCGCTATATAGTGATAGGAAACATCGAGAATGGTTTTTTAGTCTAAAATCCCTATTATTGACATCCGCGAAATTAATCTTTTTATTTATAATCCGCAAGATGTCTTTGCCATCTGATTGGTGTCGGTAATAAGTATGCTCACATGGTTGATTATAAGGTGGTAATGTGTGCTTTCCTATAACCGCCTATGTTTCGATGAAAGGGTCATACGACGATTCCATTTTCCTTATGGGACGATAAATTTAAGTTCGAAGTTGTCTTTGCGGCGTTGTCCAGTGCTATCTTGGCGTAGGGCTGTCCAGTACATTCTATCACCTTCGATGTCGATGTCCCAGCTCTCGATACGGTTCATTTCTCCCGAGGCGTTCTCTTTGCCGAATGCCAGCCAGGTCCCGTCAATGATGTAATGGTAGACGCCTTCTTTGTTTTCCACCCAAGCATCGGCTACTGTATCCCTGTCGAAGTAGGCGTAGGTGCCGTCACGGCGGAATGACCAACGGTGGTCGGAACTGTCCGGAATGCCGGGAAGAGCCATTTTCCCTTCCCACAGACCCAATATTTCGTCGCTTAAATCTTTCTCGATTTTCCTATATACGATGTGATGTTTCTGTGTCGTGTCGTTTGCCCCGGCGCTGTATGTGCGGTTGATGTCCATGGTAGTCTCCGTGATGGACTCGATTTCGCTTTTGATGGTTATTTCCTTGCCGGTGTTATAGGTTTCGGTGATTTCGTTTCCGTATATGGTGCACTTCCAAGGCTCGTGGTTGGTGAAGTAGTTGGGAGCCAGGTCTTTGTTCGCCCCGCTGCGGTAGGATTTCCATCCCTCTTCGTAGGTGATGATTTGTTTTTCGTCGGTCGGGACGGGTATATAGTCGATTGTGGAGGTCTCCCATTTCCCCACTAATTCGATTTCCACTTCTTCTTGTATCGGATAGACTTTATCCACGAATTCCTTTTGTTCTTGACATGCTGTATGGGCAGTCAGGAGGGCTATGCCTATCAAATATTTGTTGTTTTTCATCTTTCGTTTTGTATTTTTCCCAAAAATAGGTCAAATCATGGAAATAGGCAAGAATCGGACGCTGTTTTCCGTTGATAAATTTACATGATTGTGTGGACTTAAAAAAAACGCAGAAGGGCGATGTATGCCATCACCCTTCTGCACTGCTGTGTTGTGCGGACTTTCCCGTTAATGGTTCTGTCCGACAAATATGGTGGGTCCTATCATACATGACCAGACACACCCCTATAAAAAAGTAGTTTATTTATTGTATGAGTTATACCAATCGACGAATCTTTGAATTCCTTCGTTGATGTCGATTGTTGGTTTGTATTCGAAGTCATGTTCCAATGCGGTGGTGTCCGCATAGGTTTGATAGAGGTCGCCTGGTTGCATAGGAAGTAATACCTTGCGCACCTCCTTGCCGAACTTGTTCTCCATGGTTTGGATGAAGTCGGTGAGGCGTATCGGGTTGGAACAGCCTATGTTGTATACTTTGTGGCGACGGCCGTCGTCTTGTGGTTTCGGTGTCTTTTGCATCACGCGGACGATTCCCTCGACGACATCGTCGACGTAGGTGAAGTCGCGGTACATATCACCGTTATTGAACACCTTGATTTCCTTGTCGTGCTTGATGGCGTCCGCGAAAAGCATCGGAGCCATGTCCGGACGTCCCCACGGACCGTAGACGGTGAAGAGACGTAGTCCTGTGCAAGCCAAATCGTATAGTTTGCTGTAGCAGCTGGCCATAAGTTCGTCTGCCTTTTTTGTGGCTGCATAGAGGCTGACCGGCGTGTCTACCCTATCCTCTTCGTTGAAAGGCGTGTTGGCGTTTCCTCCGTAGACGCTCGATGACGAGGCGTAAACCAAGTGACGCACGTTGTTGTGCCTACAACATTCAAGCAAGTTGGCGAAGCCCACGAGGTTGCTCTCGATGTAGGCGAACGGGTTTTCCGTCGCATATCTCACGCCTCCTTGTGCGGCGAGGTTCACGACGCAGTCGAAATGGTGTTGCACAAATAGTTTAGGCATTGCCTGCCTGTCTTGCAGGTCCATCTTGATGAACTTATAATTGGGTCTACTCACACTATTGATAAGCGTATTGTAGGTCAACATCGGGTCTGTCACGCCCAGTTCCGCCAATCTTCCTCGTTTTAATGATACGGAATAATATTCGTTCAGATTATCCAATCCTACAACTTCATTTCCATCCTCCAGCAAACGTTTTGTCAGATGGTAACCAATAAATCCGGCTGATCCTGTCACTAAGATTTTCATATACGTTATCGTATTTTAAAGTTAATATTCAATTTGTAGATACGGTTTTACAGAACGCTTATTTACTTATTCCCAATCGTGAAAGACCCTATACTATCTCCGGACATTACCATTAACTTGAATAGTCTCACATATTGTGCTTGTCTCCATGCGGAAGGAGCCTTACTCCATTACACATTATCACTAAGTATTTTTGGCGATTCGCTGAAGGATGCGTTTTTTAATTTACCCTTCGCTACCGTTCTTTTCACAAACTTAATTAAATTTTTGACAAAATCAAAATTTTTTGATTTTTTTTTAATTGAGAAATAATTTTTCGGACGGGTTGTCGTTTCAATAATTTTGGGAGGCGTCATATTTATCGTTTTTTATCGCTTGCATAATGTTTTTTTCCCTCTTGTAAGTGTGCATCAATGGCATATCTTCTCTTCTTATTTGGTTAATAAGCATTATTGGATCTGCCGTGCTGTACCGCCTACTCTATGTTCCTATTTCCTTGTCTTTCTTGTGCCATTGAAAGATGGTTTTGTTTTATTTTCTGTTTTTTTAAGATAAATATAGTGTATTTTTTACAAATAATTACTAACTTTGAATTCGTAATAATAACACTAATTTTTATTGATATGGAAAACGAGAAATTTTACAGTTGCGAAGAACTCTTCGACATGGGAATCAAATTCCACCATTACACCAACACCGCCTACCCGCTGCGTGTCACCTCGCTTCAGCAGTATGAACTCCATGATGTGGAGCAGATCCGTCAAACGGTGGCGAAGAATATTTCGGAGCAGGAGGAGATTAACCTATACGTCCATGTACCCTACTGTAAGACTCGTTGCAAATTCTGCGAATATGTGGTGATGGACGACCCGAACGAGGTCAGCCAAGATAAATACACGGATTACCTTCTGCGTGAGATGGACTTCTACCGCGCGTTGGTGGGCGATATCCCTGTCGTGGGCTACGACTTGGGTGGCGGCACGCCGCTCTTCCTCTCCAACGATAATTTGAAACGCATTACGGAGAAGATTAAATCTTTCCGCTTCAAACCGGGTACGAGCTGGAGCGTCGAGACCACTCCCGTGATCGCCGCCAATGATTTGGAGAAGCTGAAATTCGTCAAGGGTCTTGGCTATGACCGTATCTCCATGGGCTTCCAGACGGTCTCCAGCTCTTTGTTGGAGAGTCTTGGACGTGAGGGAAGCGCCTTCATCTACGAACGTGCGGTGAAGAACATCCGCGAGGCGGGTTTCAAACGTCTGAACATCGACCTTATGTATGGTTTCCTTAACCAGAGTGACGAGGACTTCGCCAACACTGTGAAATATACCATCGCAATGGGTCCCGAATATATCACTCTCTACCGCAACCGCTACAAGGGTACGAAGCTGGAGAAGGAGTCGCAGGGGGTCAGCCTCTTCAAGGCGAACCGACAGTATGACATCGCTTACCATCTCCTCAAAGAGGCGGGCTATGTGGCGAATGTGGGCAAGAACACGTTCAGTAAGGTGGCGGGCGATTTGGGTACCTCCGATTACCTCACGACGCGTGTGGTCAACGCTACTTCCTACATCGGTATGGGTCTCGGCGCCCAGTCTTTCGTGGGTAATTATTTGGCCTATAACTTGGGTTGCGACAACCATAAGATGGACCGCTATTTCAAGGCGATTGACGCTGGCGAATTGCCTATAAACGACATCGCCGACATGCCTCTGAGCGAAGTGAGGGCGAAGGCTCTCTCCGTCATGTTCTACTTTGGTTTCATCTCCATGAAGTCGTACCAAAAGAGGTTCGGCGAGGACTTTAGGAAGGTATTCGCCGAGGAAATCGATTATTTAGTGGGCAACGAACTCATGACCTTCGAGGACGAGGACACTTTCATCCTTACCCCGTATGGCGCTCATCACATCTATGGTATCATCCCGCTCTTCTACAGCCAACGCTCCAAGGAGGAGATGTTCATGATGGCGAACCGTATCCTGAATCCTGAGAAGGGTGAGAACATCTTCCTCAAAACTTATGACCGTAAACAGTTTGACGCTCCTTCCGTGGCGGCTGACTTGGTGGTCGTGACGAAAGACCATAAGAGGATTTTGTTGGTGACCAGGGGTAGCCATCCTTTCGCGAACTGCCTCGCCTTGCCGGGTGGTTTCTACAAACCTGAGGACGACCAGATCGAGCTCTGCGCCGTGCGTGAGTTGCAGGAGGAGACGGGCATTCAGGTCTCGACGGACGACTTGAAGCTGGTGAAGGTTTCCAGCGGAAAGAACCGTGACCCGCGTGGCTGGATTGTCTCTGTCGCCTATAAGGTGGAGTTGGAAGTGGAGGGTAAACCGCTGGCTAACAGCGATGTGATTCTCTGCAAATGGTATGATATCGACCAATTGCCTGCGTTGAAACTGGCGTTCGACCACGAGCAAATCATTGCGGAGGCGCTGAGAAAATAATGGAGGGGATGGTGATGGTTTGTAAGTTGGTTTTATTCTGAACAAAGACGCCATCGCCATAAGGTGAAGAACAAATGGAAAACGCCCGGCCATCCTTTGTGGTGACCGGGCGTTTTTTTTGTGGATGGAAGAGCTTTGTTTCTCCCCTAAATTTCTTTTTTCCTGCCTTCCCGTAGGAATTTCACTCCCTCTTCCGTCAGGAAGGGTTTTACCTCTTCGAGCGGAATGTTTGAGCTAGGTCTGCCCCAGACGCGGGCGGGCGTGATTTCATAATATTGGTAGGTCAGACACAAGGAATCGTTTTGGATGAATGGTGGACAGAGGGAGAGTTTGAATTGCTCCACCTCTTTGCAGGAGAGATGTTGCCGCACCAACTTCCCGAATTCGCCTTTATTCTTGACCATGTCCCAGGTGAACGATTCGCCTGTCTTTTTGTTGTAGGTGATGACAAAGAGGAAATAGCCGTCCCTATAATTATCGTCACTGTGTTCAAATAGATAGGAGATCAAGTCGCCCTCTTCGAAGTATGGTTCGATGAGGATGAATTTGTTGGATTCGCCATCGAATGTGCTGTTGACGTATCTTCCCTCTTCGTCTACTTGGTTATAGTATTTCCAATCGTCTAGGCAAAAGTTGTAGATGGACTCCAAGTTGGTTTCGTGGCAGGAGATGAAGGTGTCGACCATCATGCATAAGTCTGCTATGATGGCGTCGATGGCTTGGGGCGAGAGGTCTCTCTTGCGGAAGGTGAGCGATAAATTCGCCGACTCACCCATCGTGGAAGAGATTTGGAACAAAGTGTCGTTGTCGATTGTAGTCGTGGTGGGCGTATTTCGATCCTTTATCTCTTCCTTCGACTCTTCATTGGCTGATTCTATGTATGAGTTGAAGAACTCTTCGTCATAGGAAATATATTGGTTTATGAAATTCTCCTCGAAAGGGTATTTCCGCTTAGAAGATACCGGATACTTTCCCGCCGGAATGTTGATTGTCTTTTTTTGGAAATCATTTTCGATGTAAAGTTCGAATATCAACTTATTATTCACGAAATCGATTTTGTAGTATGGAAGGCTTTCGTCCTTTTCTTCGAATTCTTCCAAGTACAGTTCGTTGTCGTGGTAACGGAATGTGTAGACTGAATAGCTATTGTTTATTTCAAGTATACCACCTTCCTTTATGGAAATGGAGGATTCGTCGGAGAATCCGGGCGATGGACATCTGTACTTCAGCTCGTAACCTTTGTCACATCCGAAAAAGAGTTGGAATTGGGTGTAGTACTCTTCGTCAATTTGGTAGAAAGCGAACACGACGGAGTCCTGCCTTCCGTCTTGGTTGATGTCGCCCACATCACTGATATGATTGAAAAGCTCTCCTTCTATTGCTGGGGAGATTTTCTCTCTTTTGTTTCCCGGCTCGAATATCGGCTCCGTATTCGGTTGGGTGTTGACCTCATTACCCTTGTTGTCTGTGTTTCTGTTGGTGGACGTGCTGCAACTGATTTGTGTCAGGAGAAGAAGCCACGGAAGATATTTTTTTAAGTGCCGTATCATATTGTTGCCACTATTCCGTTGTCAATCAATTGGTTATAAGTTCTTTAGCAAAAAATCGCCGACCAGCGGATAGTGGTCGGAGAGTTCCGTGGGAACAGTTTGGATGGCGGTGAGGCTTAGGGAGTCGTTGTGGAAGATATGGTCGAGGCGGAAGCGCATCCATCCTTCATGGAAAGTGGCGCCTATGCCATGTCCGCCCTCCCACCAAGCGTCACGCAAGCCTGCTTCAGTCAGAAGTTTCAGTGGAGGTGTTCCGCTGAAGTCGTTCATGTCGCCCATGACGAGTGTAGGCATTGGTTTTCCACTGAGGTGGTGGCATATTTGGTTGCACTCCTTGGTGCGTCTCTGTTGGCCTTTGCGGTATACTTTGAAGTATTTGGGAAGCGTCTTGAAGTCGCTGAAATCTTTGAACGTGTAGCGTTCAGTGCTGAAGTTGTTGGAGCTGATGAGGTGGCAACCCACGAGGCGGACCAAGTGGTTGTTCACCGAGAGGATATATTCGTTGGTGAGGGCGGCGAGGGTGTCTGAACGCACCTGTAGAGAGGTATCTATGGGGAAACGGCTATAGAGGATTTCTCCAGCCATGAAGTTGGCCCATTGGTCATATGTGTAAGGGTAACAGGCTCTGACGATGGAGTCGAGTTGTGAGGAAGTCTTCATGTAGAACTCTTCGAGGAGCACCACGTCGGCGTCGACGGAGAGGATGAGCCGCGCTATTTCTTTTTGCTGTGCTTTGTAGTCGCTTCCGGAGTCATGGATATTCCACGTCATCACCCTGAGGTCGCGCTTTTGTACGCCCTCTACCCTACTATTCATCGGGATGACCTCGTAGGCTGTATTGACGTAAACGGCCAATGCGATGAGTAAGGTTAACGTGGTATAGATGAGGGGACGACGCATGGATGGGGAGATGGTAGACGTTAGGTTATATTTATATCAAAGACGAACTTCCATCGATTTATTATTTAATTTTTCCGTTTTTTTTCGTCTCCACTCTTCCCACAATAATCTAGGAAGAGTAATTAATATAAGAGAACATCTTCTCAGTTGTTTTTTCGGCTCTATGAAAATGCGGAATAAGAACTCTAAATGCAAATCGAGCATCCACTTTGGAGCACGTCTCTCATCTATTCCACTGTAGAATTTGAAAGCCGCACCAACAGCAATTTCCACCGATCGGTTTAAATAGGGACGCAAATAGTTCATGAAACGTTCTTGTTTAGGTGCGCCTAAAGATACCCATACAATATCCGCACCATCATTGTTGACCATTTCTCCAATTTTGGGATAGTCGAATTTGTCCACATCCAAGAAAGGCAATTCATAGAAAGTCATATCTTTAACAGCTGGATTCATCTTCACCAATTCTTTCTGCAAGGCACGCAACGTCTCTGTTTTAGCGCCCATAAAGAGCATGCGGTACTTTCCGCCACTAACAATGTCACGGAAAATATCACTTCCGCAATAATGTTTCCTTTCCCTACCATAAATCCATTTTACAAAAATAGGCACCCAACTACTATCACAAATGGAGAACATACCTCCATTTATTATATCGAGATAATCTAAATGTCTGTTAGCCGTATTCAATATAACACCATCTGCTACACAGATATAGTTTGCTTCATTTTTTTGCAGCTGTTCTTCTATCCTTTTATGAACTTCTGCAACTTCAAATTCGTAGTTTATGTTAAAATAACGTTCCATTTAAAAAAAATCATATACAAATTATCTTACTAAAGCTTCATTAATACAATTGATAAATATTTTTTCAAATGCTTTTAAAGAATATCGTTCTTCGTAAATTCTTTTGCCATTGAGACCTAAAATATTTCTCAAGTTATTGTCGTTAATTAATTGTTCTAACTTCAAGGCTAAATCATTTGCATTGTTTGTTTCAACTATTAGCCCGTTTACAAAAGGTTCGACTAAATCACAAACAGCTCCTGTATCCGTTGAAACAACAGGCAATGAATTTTGCATCGCTTCAATTATTGTAAGTGGAAGACAATCGTTCATCGTAGGCAAAACAAAAACATCACTATTATGGAATGCCATCAATTTGTCCTTCCCATATTTACGACCTAAATAATGTACATTATTTTCCAACTGTCTTTCTAAAACCGCTTTATTGAATATTTCCGCACTAATTTCTTTTGATTCTCCACCAATGAAATCGCACATAAAATCTATGTTTTTATTTTTTAATATTTGACAAGCATCCAACAATGTAAAGACGCCTTTGCTAGTAATTAAATTGCTTAAAAATAATAACCGAGGAATATCGGTTGTTATTTTTTGACAATCAACCAATTCCGTTATTGGAGGTATTCCATTGGGACAAATCAACACCTGTTCTCTTTTTACTATTTTTTCAACGTCAGAATACAACCTCCAAGACAACAAAATCACTTTCGTGTTTTTATAAACAAGAGGCATTAGCCATTTATAAGGGGAACAATCGACACACTCGCTCATTCCCTTATTATGCTGATGTAAGACCACCTTTCTGCCAAACAATTTGCATAGCAATACAAAAGGCATGTCCTTTAAGAAGCCTACCCCATGACATGTGATAGCGATATAGCAGAGATCGTAATGGTTAAAAAGGAGTTTCCATATCGCAAGTCCATATGACGCTAGGAAACGAAACATTTTTTTTAGGTAAAGTGATAATGAATTTTTCCCGATCTCCTCCATGGTTCTAGAGGTAGATAGATTCACAAAATCCATATCAAACGTCTCATTCAAAAGCGCACTCTCTTTTATGTATTCACTCACCATCGAGGAACCATGTACTGGAGGAGGAAGTGGCGTGATAAAAAGAATTTTCCTTTTATTTTCCATCTATCAAATCATTTAAATCCACATATTTATCTGACAATTCTTTTGCATACCATTGCAAATATGGACCATAATCAACAATATCGTAGTTATGAAAATATTTAGAATATTCTTCTTTGTGATTATTAACGATTTCCAAAGGTGCTAGAGTTGTGGTGAGCATCTCTTGCCTTAATGTGAAGGTGAAAATATCATATCCCAATGGACGTTCTGCGGCCATTTCCCAATCTATGAGTTTATACTCCCCATCCTGAACAATCATATTCCATGGGGTAAAATCTCCGTGTGAAAGAGATGTTTTTAATCCCTTGAAATCTCTACTTGCAGGCAAATGGTGATCTGCTAACATATATAGTAATCCCCAAACATCCTGATTAAGAGTTTTATCTGTCGGATTCTTTCCATTCACACATGTGGTTCGAAAGAAAACAAATTCATCATCTAAGATGTAATCCAAAAGATTCGGTGCTAAATTTAATCCTTGTAAATTTTTAAGAACTTCAATTTCATTTCGGGACAACATCTGAGCGTTTATCTTTTGCGAGAACTTAGCAAAGAAACGATTCCCTTGTGAATCAATACCCAGCATTGATATTTTCTGTTCGTCTCCTGGCGTACCCATATTGAATGACACAACGCTATCATGGGGACATAGGGAAACTATCTTGTCATAAGGAAATTCCGCATTGGGGTTCGAACATTTCATCATCCATCTGAATGGTGGAATGTATTTAAAAGCCCACCACACCCATTTCGCCAATTTTCTACGGCCAAGCGGAGCGTATAAACTATATAAGATCTCTCTTCCTTTTGAAAAGCTAGGAAAGTAGTATGATGTGCGAAATGTCTTAAATTTGTATAGATTCATTTGTTGCAAATCTTCTTATATATGACATTAATCTGCTCCGCCTTTGATGTCCAATCAAATTGCGTAGCGCGTTCTTTTGCGGCAACAGCCATTTCCCTTCTATTCTTTTCATCATCTGCTAATCTTCCAATTGCCTTTGCGATGTCATCTACAACTTGTTTGTGACTATTTATAGATATTTTGATGCCACAATTGTTCGTGAGAACGTTACTAAAGCCACAATGATCAAGCGCAATTGTTGGCAAACCTAAAGACAACGCCTCCAAAATAACGGTACTTGTCAAATCACTTAAACTTGTGATACAGAACGCATGTGATTTTTGCATAATCTCCCACGCCTCATTCCTCTTAACCCAACCATGCCAAATAATATTGTTCACACCTAATCGGCTAGCCATCTTCTTCCACTTGGTTGTGCATTGTCCTTCACCTATAACATGTAGTTCAACATCATCTCGCTTCAAGACAGCCAACGCTTCAATAAGTAAATTGAGCGACTTTCTAGGAATATGTAATCCGCTCCAACATATTCTTAATTTTTCTTCTGGAGTTCTTTCACAAATATCATTTGTTATAGATTCAGACACACCCACCTCCGGAATAATTAAAGAATCTTTATCATATAAATCTTTAATAGCTCTTTGGATGCTTTGTGTGGCAGCAATTAAGGCTTTAGAGCTTTTCATTGCACGTTTCACACGCATATTTGTGTGTTTTTGGAATGTGTTTATGAGATTATAGCCTGTATAGAAAACCATTCCATACAATCCCATAGAAGGAAGCATGCACCATGGCACGTTATCAAATCCTCCAATAGGTCCCCAAACCATGGGTTTGTTCATTTTCCATAAATAGCCTGGCTCTCTATAACCTGCCATGTTCAGCTGATGAACGACATCAAAATTCTCCTTTTCATCAAGCTTAACAGCCTCTTTAAGAGCATTTTTTTGCCACTGGCTATAGGTCCAATAATACGATGGCGGCCATATCTTTCGAAGGAGGTTATACCTTGTTCGTTTTATGAAATAGAAATGGAAGTGTTCTCTTTCTTGAGGATTTTCCTCAAAATATTTTTCTATATCCGTCTTGAATTTTGTTTCCGTTATGATGTGCAATTCATTTGATAAAGAAAGACATTTCACAAAATTCCATCCCATGCCGGGTTCACTACCTTGGTAGGGAGAACATGCATAACAATTTACCAATACTTTCATCCTAATTTCACATCTTTAAACCGTTTAGACATCATCTCAACAATCGCTGTCATTGCAGCATTTACACTTTCTTCTGGTGTAGTTGTAGTATCAATCCAAACAGTATTTTTACGAGAATCACAAAATTTGCGTAACACCTCAGTTTGTCTTTTCACTTCTTCCAAGCTTGTTTCAGGTTTACGTGCATATATTTTCTCTGGATCGCCGCCAAGACACAGAATTAAATCTGGTTTCGGCATGAAAAACTGTCCTAATTTAAGTATGCAATGAGGCAAATTAGTACTACTTCTTTTAGGATCAAAGTAATAATCGTAGTAGTAGCGGTCGAATAAAAATACTTTTGACCGCGTGTGAATCTGCGTCCACACCTTTGTTAGATATCCAAAAGTGTAATCTAACATATAATATGACCAACGTACTAAGGATTGAATGAAGCCACTTCTTACATTCTCATGAGGGTTACAATTAACCACTACTTGATCTACTCGCTGTTTCTTCCCTAATAAAACTCCTAAATCAGGAATTAGATTAGGACGCAAGTGATTATACACAATCCCATTATGAAATCCTTCGTTTAGTATGGGAGTTATACGATTTATAATGTATGATTTGCCAGATCCGTCGGTTCCTTCTATAACAATTACGTAACCCGGTTTCTTTCGGAATATGCGACTCAATAGAAAAACTTTTCCAACTATAAGTTTCATTCTATTATTTTCTGATATTCTTTCTTTTAACAGAGACGACAAGTCATGCGAAATTCGACCTAATCCGTCTATTGTCAAGTTGTCAAATATTAATGTTTTGATTGAATCTCCATACAAATTAGAGAATTCATGTTCGTAGGTTTCTTTATTGGATTCAATTTCTGAGATAAATGCTGTAACATATTTCTCCTTTGCTTTCCCATTATGTATAATTTCCTTTAGGAAGCCTATAAAGTATCCTTTTTTTTCATCTAACACCTTTATATTGTTGTATCTAACAATACGGTTAACCAATAATTCCTTGGGATAATACACAATGCCCTTGTACAAGAAAACCTTATGGGTTACATCAATTTGAACGCCCCAATCTTTCGATAAAAAACGATACATCTTGAATGTTGATCCATAAAAATAGCTGGCCAATATCACTTCATTGGTTATGAGTAATCTTGCTAACGTATTTTGTAAAATAGAGATATCTGATTCTTTAACATATATGTCTACATCACTGTCTCCAGTACTATTGGGGAGATCTTTATATGTTCCGTATACAAAATAATCAGCCTTTGCCTCTTCCAATGAGGAAAAAATCGAGTTTAAAAAATATTCTTTAGTCACACTTATACCCTTAAAAATGTTTCTAACTTTTCTTTATATTGTTTATGACAAGAATTGTAATAATCAATTTTCTTGATATAAATATTATGCGCTGATTGAGTCAATATATCATTTAAATCCAATTCATTTATATTATCATAAAGTTTACCACATCCAAAATCCTCTACAAATTGCAATGCTGTACATCTTTTCCCTATTACAGGAACGCCACTAAACAATGTGTCAAACACCACTCCACTACTACGAATGGAATACTCTCCTTGGTAGTTTAATATAGCATAACGGCTCTCCTGCAAATAACGCTCATAATCATCTCTTTCAATAAAACCTAGTCGCAAGTCAATATTAGAGGCCCCTTTACACGCTTTCTCTAAATCATCGCTCAACTCTTTGTTTTGTGGTCGACCTGCAATTAATAGTTTCACATCTGTATTAGCGAATTTCTTTGCCACCTCAACAGCACCCTTTTCAGGAGCAAGTCTTCCAACAATACATATATCGTATTTCTTCTCATCATACGATTTGACTGTCACATTTCCCACCCCTGAATAGATATAATCTGGTATTACACAATAAGGACGATTAAAAGCCTTGCCTACTTCATCATTAGGGCACAAGATTCCATCAATTTTGTTCTTTGCCAAATAATATATCAGTTTCTTAATTGGCGAGTTGATACTAGATGAACTATACTCAATAATAAATAGTTTACTTTTTTTGCGATAGAACAAACCTATACCAATAAATGCTGTTACAATGGAACTTTGCTGTAATACAATTGTCTCACCTTCCGCCTCCTTAAACAATCTTATGCAATTTTTAAAAAGATGTATTTTATCTCTCCAACCATTATTAGGATTATCATATGGTAACTCTAACAAATCTGCTCCACAAAATGATTCTTTATAGCTAGGACCTCCTGCAACAATTACCTCAAAAGATTGTCCCAAAACGTCTTTATAGTTCTGTGCTAACGGCAAATAGTGACCTGTAGAACGGCCATTATATGTAAAAGAACCAACGTCGGCTATGTATAACTTATTCATGCACTAAACTGTGATAAAGTTCAATATACTTGTCAAATTGAGATAAAGAAAACTCCTTTGATCTCTTAATACAATTTTCTTTGGAATATATTTCTGGATGTTCACAGACCTGAACTATTGCTTTCAACAACGCTTCATTATCTCCTTTTTCGACTCCAATACCAGAAGTCTCATCAATACACTCAGCACTACCACCTGTCTTGAAGGTAACCACAGGAAGACCAGCGCCAAGAGCCTCAATATTGACTGTTGGGAAATTATCTGCCAAAGTTGGATTCACAAAAACATCCGCAGCTTGATAAAGGGCAATCAACTCTTCTTTAGAGTTCGTTCTTGGTAAGCAAATGATATTACTGGGCACTGTGTTTTGAAGATCATCTCGAATGCCACCAACAAGAACAATTTGATACTCTTCTGATAGATGTTTTGATAACCAAATCATAGAATCCAATCCTTTTCTGTGTTCCCATCCTACAGCAACACCTAGAAGAATCTTTCCTTTAATAGACTTCAACGCATTGATTTCAATAGCAGTTGGTTTTGAAAAAGTAGTCGTGTCGATTCCATTATGCAAGACTAGTATGTCTTTGTCCTTAAAGAAAGAATCTTTCACATGATTCGCCAACCATTGAGAGGGCGTGATAACGGTCAGTTTTTTTATGCCCGCAAACATCTGTTTGCGTAACTTCCATTCAAGGCTTGTATTATCGATATAAGAAGGCCAGTACAATCCGCCCTTAGGACAATTACCACAACCTGTCTTCCATCGGAAACATTGAACTTCTTCGAATGAGGCACAACGACCAGTAAAGGTGCGGGTATCATGAAATGTCCATACCACAGGTTTCCCTGTTTTATTCAAATACCATTTCAACAAAGGGAAGCACGTATTCCACTCATTCATTACGTTCAAATGGAAAATATCAGGATTATATACCTTCAATCTTCGAATCAAATCTATTGTACAAAACAGTGAAAATATGTCTTGTAGCCCCGTGATTCTATACAAGTTATAATGAACAAACCAGTTTAACTTATTCCCCCACAATGTTTGACGATTTAAGGGACGTCGTTTATTATTACCATTAACAGGTCCAAAGACATGGATTTCATCCCCAGACGCATCCGCAGATTTGCAAAGATCCGAATAAAATCGAGGGAAAAATCCTTGATTGGAAGAGTGTAAAACCGCTATTTTCATGACTCCAATATTTCTTGAATTTCTTCGTCTGTTTTTCCCAACCAATATGGAGACATACAGCACCCAAGCAGCAAGAAAAATCCTAAATGTTTAAACTCACAACCATTCAAATAACTCATACACGACACAAAAAACCAGCCTGAAGCCATAACTGCTACAGATAATACGAATCGATTATTAGAACATGTAACAGCTTTATGGATTGCATAAGCAATTAATGAATAGTAAGCTATCGCATATAAAATTCCGCTACGTAAAATTAATTGTAACAACGTCACTTCACTAGACAAACGTTCAAAACTATCACCTTCTTTCACGACAGAAAAATACCATGAATAATAGTGCGAATACGCACCTTTCCCTAATATCCATGCATCATTAAGCGTTAGGTCCTTAGCAAGCTCTCCAAATAAGAATGTTCGTGTATCTGTGGAAAATGATTCATTATGTGTATGTTGAAACACGAAATCCATTATTATTGAGAAAATTGAAAATTCCTGATTTACCAAAGTTGGAATAACATAAACTATAGGAAGGATTATCATAAGGTAACAAAAATATTTTGTCATCTTATCTGAATTTTGTTTATAAGCTAAAAACCAACTTGCAAATGCAAAACCAATTACTAGAATAGTAGTTCTTGAAGTTTCGGCATCAAAAAATGCTCTGAAAAAAGCACCTAACAAAGAAACTAAGATCAATATTTTATATTTTCTATCCATATAAGGATAAAAAGCAACCGAGAACCATAGGACGCTTGGTGTAATAAAACGTTTTGCCACCATTAATATAGTTCCTAACACTAAAAATATTTGTAACGCTTTTTTTAAATGATGGATTGAATCTTCATGTACACCTAAATAGATAAAACAAGGAGCCAAAAGCATAAGTGTACACTCAGGGTTGAAAAACATGGTAATCCATTTATTTCCGTGAACAACAACAGTGTCATCTAAAGATGATCTCACGACAGCAATGACAGATAGTAGAAAAAGGGCCTTAACTAATAAGGTTGGCATCTTTTCTAAATCATTATTGGTAACAATTGAAAAGGGAAATCTGAAAAAACAATACCATGCGCATAAACTAAATAATAATTTGATAGGAGTAGGAGCTGTCGCATAATGTACGAAAACACCTAAAATCAATGATGCGAACATCATGACCCCAATGTTTGTCTTTATTTTATCGGATTCTAACATAATAATAACACTTTTTATCTCCATGACTGATTAAATATCAGTTGGAAACTATCGAACCATCTATGATACATGGGTTGACTGTGAGCGATGATAAAATTATTAAATCCATATAGAACAACCAGTATCACGAAATAAGACCTTAGGATATTGTATTCTCTGGGTATTTTATCTATTAATATTACAGCAAGGACAGGGAAAAGTAC
>JAZLJL010000052.1:0-4560 GCA_045617845.1 Paludibacteraceae bacterium
GTCTGATCGATTCCAGAAGCGTCAAAACATCCCACCATGTTGATGGTTGCAGAGGCATCGACGGTAACAAGATTTACCTTAAGGGGACTTCTATAAATTCCCCGATTATTAAATATTTTTTTTATATAGGTTATTCTTTAATCTTTTGTGCGCTTTTGAACTTTCGTCATCATCTTGCTGATTTTTACTCAGTTACAGTGCCCGCACTGCTCCTTCGTTCAAATCATCAATCTGTCTGACAAAACTTTCAAAATCGCTACAAAGCAATTTATAGAAATCCCCTTAATCTAAAAACACAGCTTCACAACCAAATTTTCTCACCACCCCCTTATCATCGTCCAAAACACTCCTCTCATTGAAACACACCCTCCAATCGTTGAAAAATATTTTCAATTGGCAATATGAATTTTTACATTTGTAGCGTTCAAAATTTATAGGATGTGTATTTTTTGTTTCTGACAACATTTTATAGATAACGAACCAATGCGATGAAAATCAACTCATTCCGCATCGATAATAATAGGGAAACGCTCGTTATCCGCCCAAGGATAGCGTCAGCATATATTAAGACCATAAACATTTTTTAGTATTATTTATATCATGGATAGGGGAAAAAGCATCATTAGAATGTTTCTCATGATTGTGTTTTGCATGCAATGCACAACAGCTGTCTTCGCACAACAACATGGAGAACCGGGCGGAGAACCAGGCAAAGAAGAACATGGGAAAGAGGAACCGAAGAAAGAGGAGAAAGAAGAGGCAGTGAAACTGTCGCTCAACATATCTCCAACTGCGGGAGGTAGCGTCAGCTGCGACAAAGAGGAGCTGAAAAGAAGCGACACCGCCACCTTTGTGGCTACCGCAAACGAAGGTTACCGATTCGTCAAATGGAAAAATGGGGACAAAGACTATTCTGAACAAGCAACTATCACGATTACTAACCTACCTCGTGACCTTCGTCTGACAGCCGTATTCGAACTGATAACCTATACCATAGATATGAACGTGAACGACGGTAACGGCGGATCGGTTTCCTCCAACATCCAAGGCAACCAATTCGTACCGTCCGACACGGTGGTTTTCACCGCCACCCCTAACTGCGGCTATATCTTCTCGCACTGGGAAGGCGACGAGGCGGACGTCACGGAGGGCAACACTATCCGTATGAACGGCGTCACGGAAGACCACTCCTTCACCGCCGTGTTCGAAAAGGAAGATGGTTACGTTCCGCAAATCAGCATCAGCGAAATCATGCCTTGCAACCTCTCCACCTACATGGACAGCGACTACTACAACTTCTCGGGCTACATGGAGCTTGAGAATAAAGGGACTTGCCGAGAAGACCTGAAATCGTACACAATCACCCACTATAAACTGAAAAAGAAAGGCTCCTACTCCTTCAAATGGGAATGGGAAATAGAACAGGACTTCTACGTGGAAGCCAACAGCCGCAACCTGCTATGGTTCGACGAACGTTACACGGAGGGGTCGGCAAAGAAAGCGGCTCCGAACGACGAGCCTAACCACCAAGAGACGGACAAGGAGAAAAAAAAGACCAACAGCAAAAACGACCACTCTCCCTACAAACTGGATCCGGACGGCGGCTACATCGTCATCCGCAAGGACGGGGTCGTCATAGACTCCATCGCCTATGGCAAGATGGACGCCCACGTCTCTTTCGGTCGTGACGAAGCTGGAGATTTAGGCTATATGAACCCTTCACCGCTAAAAAGCAACGACAAGGCATACGAATCCTTAACGGAAGAATACCGTTGCGAACCAGTGGCATTCAGCGAATTAGGGGGAATCAAGAAAAATAGTTTCTCCCTTTCCCTCTCCTGCTGGACTAAAGACGCTGAAATCTATTACACCACAGACGGCACGGAGCCTACCCTATCCTCCGGCACCCTCTACACCGAGCCTCTCCAAATCGAGAAAAACACCTGCGTCAGAGCCCGCGCCTTCCGTTCGGACATGATCAGCAGCGCCATAACAACAAGTTCGTACATCTTCAGCGACGAGAGCCACGAAAAGTGCGGCGGATTTACCGTGCCGATCGTCTCCCTCACCGTAGACAACGACTACTTCTACGACGACATGATAGGCATTTACATCACAGGGAAGAACGGTATCCAAGGAGACAAAGACTGCAGCGGATACGGCAACTACAACCAAGACTGGAAACGTCCACTGAACTTCGAATATATCGTGGACGGAGAACAAGAGGTCTCCACCGAAGTGGAATCCTCCATCGTGGGTGGCTGTTCCATCACCGAAACCATCAAATCATTGGCTTTGAAGACTTCGAAGAAAACGGGACATGAGTTGTTCGATTACAACTTCTTCGCCTCCAAACCAGACATTTACCACAAGACCATCCATCTCCGCAACGGAGGTAGCGACGCAAGAGGTGTCAAGTTCAGGGACGGAATCATGCAGACATTCGCCATAGGCATGAACATAGACTACCAAGCCTACCAGCCCGTCGCCTACTACCTCAACGGCAAATACATGGGACTGATGAACCTGAATGAACGGACGAACACAGACTATGTGGTCTCCAACCATGACGTGGACGAAGACAATGTCGAAATGGTGGTAATATCCGACCAGAAAGGCATATATGCGACGGCAGGAGACTTGGAAGCCTACAACGAACTCGTCAGCTACCTATCAGAAAGCGACCCTAATGACGAGAACTACTTCGCCGGCGCCTGCGAGAGGATGGACATGGACGAATACATCGACTATCAAATCCTCGAACAATTCATGGTCAACATAGACTGGCCGGGAAACAACACCAAGATTTGGAGGAACAAAAAGAAAAACACGCCTTTCAGATGGATTTTGTTCGACATGGATTACGGATTGGGGCTCTACAATTTCTACAGCTACAAGACCAACATGTTCAACTGGTGCCAAGGGAAGGAAGTGACCAACTGGGGCAACAAGAAGAGTTGGATGACCGTCATCTTCTCCAGCCTTTGCAAGAACAAGGAGTTCAAGCTGAAATTCTACAAACGCTACAAAGAACAACTTGAAACCACCTTCTCCAACGAGAACATCAAAGCCGTATTCGACAGCATCACATCCATCATCGACGAAGAGTTCTGCGCCGAAAGGGGAAAGAGCGCCACGGACTACGCCAAGAGCATCAGGGAATTCGCAGTGAACAGGACAGATGTGGTCAAGGGGCAACTAGAGGACTTTATCGGAGACCTCGCGAAAGAGTTGACAGGAGACGAATCCATCATGGCGGACGCCATCACCCTATATCCTAGCGTCACAAGCGACCGAATCGTAATATCATCCGATGAAGAGATCGAGTCCGTAAAGATTTACGCCGCCAACTCAGCGATATGGTTCGAAGGGAAAATCAACAAGCGGAGTTACACGAAAGAGGTGAGCGGATTCCCTCCGGGCGTCTACTACGTGCAAATCACCACACGGAGCACAAGCCAGACAAAGAAAATAATAATTTTGTAAGTATACATTCATGAAAGCGACGCCCGGTTCGATGATGGAGCCGGGCGTTCTTTGTCATTTTCCTTTCCAATAGTTACACCTCACCCCTTTTACACCAGGCTTCACCACAAACATCTTCCCCGCCTCGGGATATTTCTCGGCATAGCCATCAGGCATATACAACGAAGCCGTCGTGATATAAAGTTCATCCAAATTCTCACCACCGAACGCCAGCGCCGTGACATTATAGGCGGGCACATCTATCTTACGGAGCAGTTCACCCGTCCGCGGATTCCAACGGGTCACGCAAGCGGCTCCCCAGTTGGCCACCCAAAGCATACCCTCCTCGTCGATCGTATTGCCGTCTGGCGTACCAAGGTCGTCCGACAAGGAGATGACCTCACGTCTATTGGAAATCTCTCCTTGCCCCGCGTCAAAATCGAAAGCCGACACTTTCAGCGTAGGCGTATCCTGATAATACATCGTCATACCGTCAGGCGACCACGCCACACCATTGGATATGGTCACATCACCCAACACCTTCCTACCCGACCCATCCGTGTCCACACAGAAAAACGAAGCCTTCAGAGGCGTGCAATCCTTGTCCATCGTGCCGATCCACAGACGACCCTTAGCATCGCACTTGCCGTCGTTATAACGATTTCCCGCATCCCTGCCCTCAGGATCGCAGATGAACTTCAGGGAACCCGTGGACAAAGTCATCTCATAGATGCCATCAGCAAGCCCCACAATCACCGTATCCTCCAAATAAGGGACGACGGTACCAATCATCTTCGGCAACTTAATCACCCGATTTTTCCCGTCCTCAGGTGTATAAACCATCAGACTACCTTGCGTGTCTATCCACAACAAACGGTGGAACTTATAGTCCCAAATAGGGCTCTCACCCACCTGCATAATGGTGTCGACCGCCACTTCACATGTGCGGACATTCATAGAGTCATCCATACTAACTTTCTGATTAATAACATTTACACTACCCGATTCGCATGCAAACAAAATGCCACATACCAATACGGGAACAATCAATAAACATCTCTTTCGCATATAATGATAAAAGGAAACAATTACACA
>JAZLJL010000053.1:0-37309 GCA_045617845.1 Paludibacteraceae bacterium
CTCCAAACTTTTTTCGAAGTTTTTTCAATCTTTTTTTCGAGCACCGCCCGGACCGTTGTCCGTGCCTTTCGTTCTCGAAAGCGGGTGCAAAAGTAGTGCATCCCGCTTTACCATCCAAATATTCTCGCATATTTTTTTTGCATTTTCCGCTAACTCACTATGTGTCAACGTAAAAAATTTACAATACAGAATTTTTATCAAATTATAATCGGTTTATATATATGCCTTTTATTGCTATCAATCAATTCAGCTTAACCAATATTGAAACAATCATATCATCCATTCATTATAAAAATTTCAGCATTTTCATATCAATACACTTAATTTTTATGCTAAACTGACTATTTTTGTTCACATAAATAAAGAAATAAACACAATGGAAACCTCTTACATAGATTTATCGAATAACCATACCAATTTAAAAAAGAGATTCATTCTTATATACATATTATTATTAACCACATACCTATATACCAATGCTCAATACCTTCCAGACAATTGGAACCAAGGTTACGTACACAGGACAATCGAACAACCTGACGACTATAGCGGGAAAGTTGTATGTACCATCATTAAGAAAGAGACTCAGCACAATATGAAGAAGGCTATAATCTATGTTCATGGCTATAATGATTATTTCTTCCAAAGCGCATTGGGCGACAGCGCGAACGCACATGGTTACAATTTCTATGCGGTAGACCTTCGCAAATACGGCAGATCATTACTACCTAACCAAGACGCCTTTTTCTGCAAAAAGATGGAGGAGTATTTTGCGGACATAGACACCAGCATTGCCATAGCCCGTTCGGAAGGAAATGAAGAAATCATATTAATGGGACATTCAACAGGCGGTTTAAATATATCTTTATATGTGGACGATAAAAACAGAAAGCAAAAAGTGGACGCAATGGTTTTGAACAGCCCATTCCTAGACTGGAATTTGGGGAAAGTTACGGAAGGATTGTCCATTCCGATGATAAGCTTCCTTGGCTGCATCTTTCCCAAAATGAAAGTGCAGGACACCTCTCAAGAGGCCAGCGGCTACGCTCAAAGTTTACTGAAGAAATATAATGGGGAATGGTACTACAACGATGATTGGAAGATGAGCTTCGGCCACAAAAAGAGGGCCGGTTGGGTTCATGCGATCCAAAGAGGACAGCGCAAAGTCCATAAGGGATTAAATATCGATTGCCCGATATTGGTGATGAGCAGCGACAACTCCGTTGAAGAGAACGCCGAATGGAAAGAGGAGTACAAACATTCGGATGTGGTATTGGACGTGAAGGAGATTCATAAATATGGAGACAAATTGGGCGAAAATATCACACATATATATATTAAAGGAGGCTTGCACGACTTGATTCTCTCCGAGAAACCCGCGCGCGACGAAACCTACAAGGTGATTTTTGAGTGGCTGAAAGCAAATGGGGAATAATGTATTTTAGAAATTAATGGCATCAAGAACGATATCGACACACCTTGAAGGAAATCTCGTTTGCCGATTCCCATCCGCACATCATTCTCCAATAAAGTTGTTTATATCATATAGATTCTCTATTTTCGCAGCAGAATAATTACTACCATTACAACAATTAATGAATATGACTAATACTAAAAAATGGATTTTTGCCATTGCCACAGCCGCTTGCACCATGACGACAAACCCTGCCATGGCTGTTAAAGTTCAGGGTAAAGAGGCGATGGAAATTTCACAGCTAATGTACACCGGTTGGAACGTCGGCAACTCACTGGATGCCCTCGCAAACCAAACCAGCACAGGTCTGAATACTGAGATAGCATGGGGTAACGCCAAGATCACGAAGAGCATGATCGACAACGTCAAAAACGCCGGATTCAGAACACTTCGTATTCCTGTCAGTTGGGGACAACACACCTCCAACAACGGTCAATACCAATTCATGATCGACGACGCATGGTTGAAACGTGTGAAGGAAGTGGTGGACTACGGCATCGACAACGATATGTTTGTCATCCTCAACATTCACCACGACAATGGAGATCAGTGGAACCACCCCTACTTCTGGCCTACCAACAACACCAAGAACCAATCCGTCAAATATGTGACGGACATCTGGAGCCAATTGGCGGAGTGCTTCAAAGAGTATGACCAAAAATTGATTTTCGAGACGCTGAACGAGCCTCGTTTGATTGGTGATCAAAATGAATGGTGGTTTTATCCAACCGACAATCCCAGTCAGCAAAAGGTCGTAGAAGCAATGGGGGTCATCAACGCCATGAACCAAGCAGCTGTCGACGCGATCCGTAACAACGGGCACGCCAACAACCTCGACCGCATGATTCTGATTCCAGGTTACGACGCCTCCCCAGAGGGAGCTGTTACCAACAAGTTCCAAATGCCAAACGATCCTTCCCCAAACCGTATTGGTATCGAGATCCACGCCTATCGTCCTACGGAGCTTTGCCTCTCGGGCAACCTTACCTACTTCCAAGAGAGCGACAAGCAGACCATCCGCGATGTGCTTCGCCCTTGCTACGATAAATTCGTAACGAGAAATATCCCCGTCATAATCGACGAGACCTCTATCTCCGACAAGGGACAAGGCGACGAGACCCGCAAGCAATGGATCGATGCGTTCTACGGAATCGCCAAAGAGTACAAGATGCCTTGCGTCTTGTGGGACAACGGAACCACATGGGCCACCTACCAACAAGGATTAAAGGAGGGATGGTCCAAACCGAATGAGAATGGAGAGTGCCACGGATTCATGAATCGTAGTACAAACCAATGGAACCAACCGCAAATGGTACAGAAGATCATGGAAGTGATGGGTGAACCTCCAATTCTTATGGGCATAGACGAAATGGGCGCTTCGAAGACCAATATGGTATTGACTATCTCTTCCGACGAAATCCGCATCCTGAAGGATGGCGCGATTGCGGATGTGAACAGCGTGACATTGTTCAGTTTACAAGGATTGAAGGTAGCCTCTACCGAGAAGGTTGGCACCCTCTCTATCGCCTCATTGCCTGCTGGACTTTACTTTGTAGTAGTTGAGTCTAATGAAGGTCTATTTAAAGAGAAGATAATGATCCGATAATGTCATGTAAAGTCGCACGGTCGTGCGTCTTTACACCCAATACAGACAAAGGCTGTAGGAACCTATGATATTGAAATCAAAGAATAGGAAGGTGCGAAAAAATCGCACCTTTTCTATTTATGTAAATTACTTCAAAGACTTCCACTAGAGAGATATCGCTATTCCTATCTGGACCTTTATGTTGGAAAATGAATGTATTTGCTCGAATAGGCATCTTGTGTATATATTACATAGAAATTATTATATTTGCATTCAATACGAAAATTCTATCAACTTGAACGATTTTTCTATCTGAATTTAAACTTAATCATATAAACTATGGCGACGTACATTGATCTACGCTGTGACTTCGGATTCAAGTTCTGTATGCAGGACGAGACCGTGATGAAGTCTTTTCTAAACGCTATCTTGGAGGGAGAGACGGACAAGATAACGAGTGTCAAATTCGAGAATGTGGAGATGCCACATCCCGGTAATAACCAACGGGGCGTCACATTCGACCTCCTCTGCGCCACAGAGCGTGGAGAGACAATCCTGATAGAAATGCAGAACGCTCCCCAAAAGTTTTTCAAAACCCGGGCAACGTTCTATGTTTACAATCTTATGACAAAACAAATCACGCGAGGTTTCAAATGGGAGAAGATGGAGCAAGACATCTCCCGAATTTTCGGCATCTTCATTATGGGGGAACGTAACAAATGGCTGAACAAAGCAATTACCAGAACGAGTATTTACGACAGGGACGAGTTGGTGGAATTCTGGGACCGCAATCACAATTTTTTCTTATCTTTGCCCGACTTCAAGCTTAACAGAGAGAACCTCACAACCAAAGATATTTGGTTGTACTTATTCAAAGATTTAGGTACCATGGATAGAATAGACCCATCAGTATACGAGCGAGCGGACGAAGGACTGCTCAAACTATTGGAGAAGGCCAACGTGGCGGCCCTCACCGAGGAAGAGTACAACCAATACGAGGCTAGCATGAAAGCCCTGGAGGATGAAATCGACATGGAGCAGCACGGCTATAAAAGAGGCATGGAGGATGGCATTCAACAAGGCATCCAACAAGGCATCCAACAAACTCTTGAAGAAACCGTCAGACTACTCTACCAAAGCGGCATGCCCGCAAAGGAAATCAGCGAGCGCCTGAAGATAACAGAAGATAAAATCTGTTCCATCATAGGATAAAGAAGACTTTTCCCTGATACAAAAATGCGGCACGACGCAAGGTTATGCCGCATTTTTTATTTTAAGAATGATTATGTTTCACAGAAAAAGGTCGGATAGTCTCCTACCCGACCTTTCCTACAAGTCTACGATGCAATTCAATTTTTACACCTCGTAATCCAAGCACTTTCTGTCAGCCGTGTAAGGACGGACCTTTGTGTCAGCCACCGCCACGTGAGCGGGATGGACCGCATAGGCCTTCAATGCCTCGAAGCTCTCCAAAGTTGAGTCCAACATCACATCCACATTGGAGGTCGGCAAACCGTTGATGTTAACCTTCACGTCGAGCAAACCAGGAACAACGCCCTTCAAGCCTTCCAAACCAGCCTTGATGCCCGCCTTAATCTCTTCTTTCTCCGACGCTGAAAAAGTATCCTTCAACGTCCACAAAATAACATGCTTTACCATAATATTTTTACTAAATTATCATTCATGAAATTGCAATGACACAAAATTAGAATATTTTGCGGTCGAACGTGAAAATTTAGGTATAAAAACTAAAAAGAAAAGGGTATCTTTGCGTTATATTTGAGATAAAATTAAACAATTAAGATAAGATATGGCTTTACAATGTGGCATCGTAGGGTTGCCAAACGTAGGAAAATCGACCCTATTCAACTGCTTATCGAATGCGAAGGCGCAAGCCGCCAACTTCCCATTCTGCACCATCGAACCAAACGTGGGCGTGATCACCGTTCCGGACGAGCGCCTCAACAAACTCGCTGAAATCGACAAACCTCAACGCGTCATCCCCACCAATGTGGAGATCGTGGACATCGCCGGCCTCGTAAAGGGCGCCAGCAAGGGTGAGGGTCTAGGCAATAAATTCTTGGCTAATATCCGTGAGACGGACGCCATCCTTCACGTGCTCCGTTGCTTCGACGACGAGAACGTCACCCACGTGGATGGTTCTGTCAACCCTGTCCGTGATAAGGAAATAATCGATATGGAACTTCAATTGAAGGATCTTGAGACAGTTGAAAGCCGCATCCAGAAGGTGCAAAAGCAGGCTCAAACCGGCGGCGACAAAACCGCAAAGGCTGTGTTGGAGATCCTTTTAAGATACAAAGAGGCTTTGGAGGCCGGCAAGTCCGCCAGAACCGTCGAACTGACCAAAGAGGAGAAACCGATTGTAAAAGATCTCTTCCTGCTGACCACCAAGCCTGTGCTTTACGTCTGCAACGTGGACGAGAAGAGCGCGGTGAGCGGTAACAAATACACGCAAGCGGTGGCGGAAGCCATCAAGGAAGAGAACGCCGACATGCTCATCGTAGCCGCCGCGACAGAGGCGGACATCGCCGAGTTGGAGACCTACGAGGAGAGACAAATGTTCTTGGAAGAGGTTGGTTTGAAGGAGTCCGGTGTGGCAAGGTTGATTAAAGCGGCCTATAAATTGCTGGACCTCCAGACATTCTTCACATCGGGTTCCGACGAAACCCGCGCATGGACATTCCGCCGCGGCATGAAGGCGCCGCAATGCGCAGGGATCATCCACACAGACTTCGAGAAAGGATTCATCCGCGCGGAGGTGATCAAGTACGACGATTATGTATCGCTCGGTTCAGAGGCTGCCTGCAGGGAAGCCGGAAAAATCTCCATCGAAGGCAAGGATTACGTCGGACAAGACGGCGACATCATGCACTTCAGATTCAATGTCTAATCGAAACATATCATAACAGGAAAGGGAGGCGAAAACCTCCCTTTTTTTGTGGGGAGAACGCTCGCAGACTCCCTAAAAGGCGCTTATTAAAGGCAAAACGGAATCATGTAAAAAGGCAATGTTATCTTTTTATCCTCTTTGCCCACATTTCCAGCCATGAATTTATAACCGAACGGGATCTCCTCGTGTTTGAGTAGGGAATCTAATGAGGTAGATCTTCCTCTTTTAGCTTTTACCTCTATGGGAACAATGGCTGCCGACTTTTCTATCAAGAACTCAATTTCAAGAGAAGAGACATCCCTACAATAGTAACGAAGAGGGATATTCTTCTTTATTAACATGTCCGCCACAAGATTCTCATAGATACCTCCTTTGCTATCACCTGTTAGTGAATCACCTATTAGCGCTTGCTTCATTTCGAATCCAAACATAGCCACAAGCAATCCTATGTCATTGGCATATACCCTAAATTGTTCAGGTTTCAGATAAGCTATCAAGGGGAATTTAGGTGTGGATACATTCGTACAGAAGGAGATGATGTTCGCATCTCTTAACCAATCAAGACTATTCCCGAATTTGCGTGCCGCGCCATTTTTTTCCACCACGGAATATTGAAATTTTGTATTCTCCTTTGCCAATTGTCTCGGCAGTGATAGGAAGCAATTTCGAGCTTTGGGTTTATCCGCAGTAGGAGCATATTTGGCGATATCGTTTAAGTAAGATTGGATAATCTTCTCTTGTTCACTATGTACCACACCGTAATTGTTTGTCGCTAAAAATTGATTGACAACTGCAGGCATTCCACCAACCACCAAGTATTCACGAAGATACGACATCATTTTTTGATGAATTGGCGCATCGATAGCGTTATAATCTGCTAGAACCTCTTTGAGGTAATCAACACTGCTTTCATTTACCCCTTTCGCCCACAGAAACTCTTCGAAATCTAATGCGTGCATGGTTATTTGCCTCTCATAGCCAACAGGATAAGAGGAAACCTCCTTGTAGTTAATACCAAGCAGAGAACCTGTCGCAATCACATCGTAACGATTGTCTAAGGCCCAAAACTTCAGGGAAGTTCTCGCCGAAGGGCAAGACTGTATCTCGTCCAATAAGAGTAGTGTTTCTCCTTCTGAGAATTGTACATGAGGAATGAAGAGGGATATTTTTTTTATCATCTCATCGACGGAAAGATCACCGTCAAAAATTCTCTTTAATTCAGGTCGCTGTTCAAAATTGATTTCAACGAAGTTTTTATATTCCTTTTTGCCAATTTCTTCTACAATAAAGGTTTTACCTATCTGCCGAGCTCCCATGATTAAAAGACATTCCTTGTCCTTATTTTTCCTCCATGCTAGGATTTCATTATATAGCTTTCTTCTCAACATTTTTAATCATCTAATTTACATGTTGTTATATGTGTAATTGCATATTTTTAGGCACTTCCACAAGGCAAAGTTGCATATTTTTAGGCACTTTCGCAAGGTATAATTGCATATTTTTAGACACTTCCATAAGGCAAAGTTGCATATTTTTAGGAAAAATCTCCTTTCAGGACCGTCATTAACATGTAGATGCCTTGTTCAGTAAAGGCCTGAATTTTCTTCATTACTAAGCTTGAACAACCACCCTTCGCAATACGGGAAGGCAGGAAGCCAATAAGCAAACATTGGTACTGCCCTCCAGGCAGCTGTCTATCGTGGGCGTGCCTTCCGGACGCTTCGTACCTACAACCTACCAGGCTGGGAGAGATATAAACCAGGAATTATACAATTCTGTAAAGTTACTTGTCAGCTTTCAGATACTCTTCCATTAGTTTATAAAACCGAGGGAGGCTACTCTTTAAATCATAGTCATACTTTCCCCAACCAGTAAATATCACGCGAAAAAGATCCTTGTCAATCTCCTTGTATGCCTTTCCTCCAATGCGGATATAGTATTCTTCATCACCTATGGATTTTCCACCATTTGTAACTATTCCTCTTTATTAAAAACCGTTCCTAAAATTGTATCTCGATAAGTGCGAAAAATATTCAAATTAACATGTGTATATTGAGGAAGACTCTCTAGATATTCCAACTCAAATACCAATCGAGAATCTTTATCTCCACCTTCAGGATATATCTCAGCCTTATTCCCTACTCGAGCAATTTTTATAAGATATAAATCTTTTACCCCTTTGCCCTTAATATACGGCATGAAATAATACAATTTATTTAATGCCACAGTAGATGGAAATGATTTTGTTTTACCCGTGTAATAGAGCTTTGTTTGCATTCCATCTAAGAAATACGCCTCATTATCCTCCTTCACAAATCCAATTAATAGGTGCTTTGAGTGATCAAGAGTATAATTTTTCTTGGGCTTATTACATACGAATGGATTTGTGTCTCCTTCAAAAAGCTCAAGTTGCAATTTAGGTTGTGCTTCACGTTGCATCTCAATAGGACGAGTAGAAACTGGCTCTTCATCATACATAAAACGATATAGCGACTTTCCAACAATTTGTACAACACCACAAACCAATGCGTTACCCATAAGAAATGCTCTACGACCATCAGTCACTTCTGGATGGAAAGTGTGATTATCAGGAAACATGTTTAGACGCTCCAATTCAATAGGAATCAATCGACGATATCTTCCTGATGGAGTTAGAACAACATGCTTAAAACGAGAAGCTGCAGCACCTCCTTCACCTGTGATGATGGTTCGAGAAGGACGATCGAGATAGTCAGGAAACGCCATACCACCCTCAGAGAAAGTATATTTGAAACCTTCCTTAGATGTGCGTTCTATTTTCTTCGCCCCCTTTTCATATTCCCACTTTTTGAGTTCCTCTTCAGTTATAAAAAATTCCTCTGGAACTAGTTCCTCATCAACAAGATTGCCTCCAAGAGTCATGATGGTGCCATCGTAAATTGAATTCGCATCAACTGAAAAAACGTGACGTTCCTTCATAATACCTGCGTCACCAAATGGACTAGCGGCATCTCCCTTCACACTCTTATTAAAACTATCTGAAACATCCTTAATAGAACCTTCTATATCAAATTCTGAAATTGTACCCTTTTTAGGCTCAAAAGGAAATGCTTTTGCCATTACACCATCATAAAGCACCCAGTTTTGTAATGTACCAACCTTTCGATAAATGGTTGAATTCTCTTTGTATCCAACAATGTAGGTTCTTCTTCTTCGTTGTGGCATGCCATAGTCAGCCGCATTAATCACACGCCATTCCACCGTATAACCAAGGTCCGCAAGAGAGGCGAGAATAATAGCAAAGTCTCTTCCTCGTTGTTTTGCGGGAGATCCAAGCAAACGATCCACATTTTCAAAGAAAACATAATCGGGGCGATTCTCTCCCTTTTCATTTAATATACGATAAATCTGCCACCATAAAACTCCTTTCTTGCCCTCAATTCCTCCTGATCTACTTAGAGTTGATGCAACAGAATAATCTTGACACGGGAATCCACCAACTAACAAATCATGGTTGGGAATATCTTTGGTCTCAATCGTGTTAATATCTTTATTCGAATGTCCTTTATCACCAAATCTTGAACGATACACTAACGATGCGTCTTGATGAGTTGTAGAAGGTTCCCATTGGTTATTCCATATTGTGTCGTAGGCATTTGATGCACCTTCTAACCCAATGCGAAATCCACCTACACCAGCAAATAATTCAGCAACTCGTATAATATGTTTGCTTTTTGTCATAATTCTTAAAGATAAGATAAAGTTTGAAGTTTGTTTGCGATGTATGAACCTTTTAGCCAAAAGAATTGTGGTAGCATCTTTATACCATTCACAATTTCGGTTCTTGTTGCATCTGTTGAAACATTAGAGCCTCCTCTGAAAAACACTTTGTATTCAGAACTCTTGGGGAAGTTGGGAGCCCCTACATATGCACCGCTCTTATTTACACGTCTATTACCATTTTTATCATCCTCATATTCCCATTCAAGTTCATTATTATGAATTAATTCACGAGAGTCTTTCCAAGTTCGTTTAACCTCTTTTTCAATAAATTCTTCGTCAAAGGCAAATCGTTTGAATCCTTCAAAAGTTGTTTTTGATGGATTAGTTGCATCGTGCTCACAAAAGACTGGACATAAAAAACTATGTTCACAGAAATATGCATATATCTCAGACTCCTCAAAATCCAAATTTCTATCAGCCCATTCGTCAAAGTCTATATGTTTTAATTTCATATCCTCTGTCCTACCACCAGTTGATGTAATTGTAATTGTCTTTGCAATGATGCCAGCTTTTGTGAAATCTGAAATTTGATTGAGACGATTGCAGTTAGCATCAAACATTTTCAATATACATTTTGAACTAAAATCTTTAGTTGACATACTTGTTTCAATATTAAGTAAGTCTTTCAGTTCCTCAAGTGTCTTTCCCTTATATTTTGTAGCTAGCACATGACAATGTTCGTCAAGCTGAGCAAAACTAGAAAAAGAATCCTTTAGTTTCACCTCTGTATTTGCACGACTTTTGTCAAAATGTCCACGAACTATATAATCAACAAATGTTTGCTTTAATCGGTAGCGAGGCTTTTGGTAACTTCCTGATGATTTCTTCTTGAATCCAGGAACTAGTTCCATAAGTAGAAGATTTGGACGAATTACATGGGTAAAGCCTTGTAGTTTCTCGTTTCGCTCCTCTTGAGTGGGATATTGGGTATATATAATACGAAGATAGTCCCGAACAATCTCCCAATCATTTTGTAGTTTCCCTCTTTCCTCTTCAGAGAAACTATTGTAACAATAATCTACTATTGGGAATTTTGCATATTCCGATGCAGGAACAACATCATACGACTTGTATTCGTAAAAAACGATTAAAAGATGTTCTGATTTTTCCCAAAAATGAGATGTTATAAAATCATACTGAATATCTGGTTCAAAGGTAACACCCGTAATACTAATGCCCTCTTTTGCACCAAGATAAACATTGTAAGCTGCTCCGAACTTCCCTTTTACATTCTTTAAATCAGACTTGGGCACACGGACACCAGTAGTTTTTAGTTCAGTAAGGACCCCATCAATTTCAATATCACATTCCTGCTTGCTATCTCGTGCGTATGCAAATACCGATTGCTCAATTACATCGCCTGCAATGCCTGTAATCTTCTCACTTTTTTCAGTACGGGCAAATTGGTGAGATTTATCAACCTCCCCTAATGTTTTACCTTTAACTCCTTCCAAAAGATTATAAACAAAGTCTTTCGTGTATTTTCTATCGTCTGATACAGCCACGACTATCCAATTTTTTAGAAAGCAAATAAGTTTGTAGAAACCAATAATTTTCTCTTTCAAACATTGGAGCGAAATTAATAAAAATTTATCAAATTATTAGAAAATCACCGTGAGTCTATTAAAGAAAGGTTATGTTCCCTCTAATTGCCTAGTAACTATGACAACCTGTCATAATTGTTTCTTTGATTTGGGGTACATTATGACAAAATTAGATTGGCATGGAATTTGTGTGATAATTGGCAAATTATTTTATTTATGGAAAATATTTTTGCAGGCGTGAAAGCCTTAGAAATTACCCCTTGCCTTGTGCAAAGAATTGGAAAATTATATCGCCGAGATGACGATGTAAGGAATGAATTCGGTAGAGATTATACACGAATCCTTCATTCCTACGCATATCGTAGGTTGAAACATAAAACACAGGTGTTTTTCAATGGAGCAGAGAATGATCATATCTGTACTAGAATGGAACACGTTGAGCATGTGGCATCTGTGGCACATACGATTGCCCAAACGCTGGGATTGAATACAGAACTAACAAGAGCTATTGCTATTGCTCATGATTTAGGACATACTCCGTTTGGTCATCAAGGAGAATCTGTCATTAGTGAATTGACTCAGAAATATTTAGGAAAGCCTTTTTGGCATGAACAAAACGGCTTATATTTTGTGGATAAGGTTGAACTATTAGCAGGGCCGGATGGCATATGGCGAAATATGAACTTAACCTATGCTGTACGAGATGGCATTATTTCTCACTGCGGAGAATTGGATAATAATTCCATTAGCCCTAGAACCGATTTCATAGATTTGTCTAAGTTCGACAAAAAGGGCAAATATGAAGCTAGCACATGGGAAGGATGTGTTGTGAAGTTGGCAGATAAAATAGCATATCTAGGAAGAGACATTGAAGATGCCAAATCATTAGGATATTTTGATAAAGAGAAATTTCAAGAATTAGAAAATTTAGCGAAAGTAAATAACAAATCGGCTGTTAACACAACTGTTATTATGCATGATTTAATTATAGATCTCTGTAATAATAGCACTCCCGAAAAAGGTTTGAATCTAAGCTTTCAAATGTCTGAACATCTAAATACTATAAAGAAGTTCAACTATAACAATATTTATTCAAATCCAAGATTGCAGCCTTACAAAGACTATTCTGCTATGGTTTTAAAGCATATATTCGAGTGTTTGTTGGCTTTGTATGATAAAGAAAACACCCTGAAATCATTGGCGAAGAAAAATTATTCTGATAGACAATTTGTATATGAATTTGCTCTTTATCTGGCAAAATATTGTGATGTGAAAATATTACCTAATATTCATGAGTTCGAGGATTTCGACAAGAAATTGGCTAACGAAAAAATATATGGAGATCTTTCAGAAGAAAGAAATTACATCCAAGCTGTTGTGGATTTTATCGCAGGTATGACTGATGTATATGCCGTAAAATCTTTTGATGAATTGTTAACGTGTTAGAATTTATTGAGGAATGAACACAACACAAAAAGGAGATAAGTTAGAAAACCTACTATATCACTATTTGAATTCTATTGTTGACAATTACGGGAAATTTGTTAGGTTGAATAAAAAGAAGCGTTATAAATATACTGACGGATATTCTACAATAGTGGATGTTAGTATTGATGTGTATCATAGTCAAGATGATTATAATTCAGATTCTCCCACTATGAGTTATATCTTTGAATGTAAAAACACAAACCGTAAATTAGATATTCAAGATTTTAACGAAGTATTAGGTCGTTGTGCTAGGCTAGCAATGGCAGGGGTTAAACCAATTATTGTTAATACAACGGGATTTTCCATCCCAACTATAACCGCAGCAAAAATTCATAAAATAGGCTTAATGACATTCCCAATTACCGAAAACAAGCCCAATATAATTGTACCAAGATTATCAACACAACATTCTATTTACGAACTCGAACGAATTATACGCCCAGATTTGTGGGAGAATAGTTATGTATATAAAGATGGAATAGTGTGTGATTTCGTATCTTATCTGATAAAGAATAATGTCCCAATAAAGGAAAACTTTAGGATGAATAATATATATATTCCAGACGAAGAAATTGAGGATACCGTTAAATTTATATATAGTCATTACAAAAAAAATTCTTCAGAGGACATTATAGACGTAATATTCCAAAAGAATCATCAACTAAAGTTAAAACCTATTGATTATGGGATAACCAATCAATTGGGAGGATTCGATATGAATAACCTTGTGATCGGTGTTTCTGTACATTTGCAAAAGGAAGATCCAAGATATAGGTTTACAATAGCTCATGAGTTAGGTCATTATTTCTTACACTATAAAATATTGAACAAATTATTGACGTTGTTTCAGGATGATGAAATATCAATGGCGAATATAAATACTGACACAGGATATGCTATTGAAATTCAAGCTAATAAGTTTGCATCAATGTTGCTCCTTCCGACTGACGAAGTAAGAACTTTGGTTTTACATTTTTTTGATCTATACGAAGTGAAAGATTATTTATATGTTGATAAACAATGTCGTAATTATCTGATATACTACAAATTAATAGAACACTTAAAATACAAATACAAGGTTTCTAGACAAACTGCAACATACAAACTGCTTAAAATGGGACTTATTCAACTGGATTCTAAATTCAAAGTATAAAAGGGAACCCGTTCTTTGCTGAACGGGTTTCTCTATACTTCACCACACATAGATTTTATTGTTTGCATATGAATAAAAAAATACCTACACATCCTTCCATGGACACCCCGCCCTTTTAGAATTTCACTGATATTTTAGAGTTTTACAAATCCTTAACCCTCTCCTCTCCCCCACAAAAAAAGAGGAGCCATCAGCCCCTCTTCCCTACGCAATCCGTCAATCAAATACTTCGGAACGCAGCACGAAGGAAATCACATTTTCTTGAGGACGACCTACATATCCTCCATGGACAACCCCTTTAGGGTAACCTCATAGCCCCTCAGATGTTGTTTGATAAATTGGTATTTCTCACTCAGTTTTTCTGGTTGATACCGTCTTATATTCCTCTTAACCTCCGCAACCGTAGCCTTTTTATCCAAAGCCTCCAAAGCGATTAAATCTATCTCATTCTCTCCCTTTTTGTCCCACCAAAGAGAAACCTCAGTCACTCGAGGCGATTCACTATACATCTGCCTGAAATATTTCTCCAGGACCATTCCACTATATTGTTCCCAGTTTTGGGAGATATATTCATAGAGTAGATCATACTTCCCCAATTCAATCATGGAACGATTTGACTCGACAAAACGAAACCAAAAATTAAGGAAACAATCAGAGATGAAATACTTTACACCTATGGCATTTGCCTTGGCCCACATAGGACGTTTCTTCTCCAAAAAAGAGTACTCCTCTTCCAATGTATTTAAATACCTACCAGTGTTTTTCTCTATGATACTATCAATCTCCGACTGACTTGTCATGCCACGCGACACCAATTGCAAGATGCTAAAATAGACTTGATATTGTCTGCCAAACTCACCGATCAGCAACTCACTTCCCTCATCAAGGAAAATGGAGGTTGGTGAGCAAACAGCCCGAAGCATTTTCTCCTTAGTGACATATCCGCCATCCATCAAGTAAGCCACATATTTCGCCACGCCACCCGTCAAAGCGTACAACATGAGCAAATCCTCTGAAGTGAAATCAGGATGGTAATCCCCTAAAATGCGTTTCATGACGCCAATAGAGAAAGGCTTCAAATCTATTCTAGCGGTCTTGCGACCAAATAATGGCTCTTTTTTGTCCTCAAACAATTTACGCATCATACTATAGATACTTCCACAAGCAACCAGATGAATGTGGGAAGAGCTTTGGTACGCATCCCAAACATTCTGAATTTCACTGATAATAGAAGAATCGATTTCAGCAAGACGTTGAAACTCATCAATGACAAGTGTAACCTTGTGAGTTTGGCTATATACCATCACCTCACGCAACAACATAGAGATGTTGGTGATCTGTCCATGAATAGAAATACCCAACACATCCTCTACAATACGTTGAAAATCGGCACATAACAATGGCTGTGATTTTTTTGAAACAAAGAAATAGAGCATTTCCCTTCCCTCAAAGGCTTCCTTCAAAAGAGTTGTCTTGCCAATACGTCTCCTTCCCATCATAACGGTAAACTGAGCTACACTTTCAGAGAGGTTATCCAATCTCTTCAATTCATTAATTTCTATTTCTCTATCGTAAAATTTCATATTTCTAGTCCATTCATTTTTACAAAGTTAGAATAAAATCCATAGTTTTACAAATTTGTAAATTACAAATTTGTAAAACTCACACTCCACATACAAAAAAAGAGGAGCCATTGGCCCCTCTCTCCTATGCAATCTATCGAACAATTACCTCTCCCCCTATGAGTTAGGCCAAGACTGACAAGAAAAATTTCCAGCAAGGGATCACCTCCACAATACCATACGAATCTTCAATCCGCTCCTCTTCATCGTATGTTAAAACAATTCTTCTACTACATGGAACACGCTTGGGCAACTTCTCCAAAGCCCCTAATTCCCGACTTCGAATCATTTCATCCTGCAACGAATAACTTACCTGAATAGCCATCTCCTTTTCTGGAAGATAAAAATCAACCTCAAATCCTTCATTGTAAAAAAAGACTTGCTCATTGCCCATGTCATGACCAAACTTCCTAAAAAGATGTAGCGCCACCATATTTTCCAACAACATCGAATCCTTATCCATAAGAAACAACCGCAAGATTCCATTATCAATGAAATAGTACTTACAATTACTCTCTTTATCGGCCAAACAACTCACATAATTCCTAACTCTCAGCAAGAGCCACGCATCCTCACAATATTCTATGTATTTAATCGTGGTCGCAAGACTCAATTTACCGCCCACACTAGACATTAAACTGTTAACTCTATTATAACTAATCGGTCGACAAACACTCTCCGCCATTTTTCTTACCAAGACACGGATACCCGCAACATTGCTTATCTTATTCCTTGCGATAACATCACCCAAATAGATTTTTTGATATACACTATTCAAATAATTGGTACGAACAGGAAGCAATGCAGCCGCAGGTAGTCCTCCATCATGCAAATACTCTTCATAGCACCGAATCATAGCGGCACGACCCTCCGTAGGGAGAAGATCCAACTCACTGAAGGGAATTTGGTGAACCTCCAAAAACTCTCGCAAACTATACGGATAAACCTCCTTCACTAAGAACCTTCCACCCAAGGTAGTATTAATCTCCCCCGATAACATCTTAGCGTTAGAACCTGTTAAATATATGGTGTGCCCAGTATCCGCCATACGTCTAGCGAATTTCTCCCAATGCTCAATGTTTTGAATTTCATCCAAAAACAACATTGGACGTTTACCATACATCTCACCATGACACTCCAATAACTTATTAAAATCGTCCGCTGAGAAATCAGCCAAGCGCTCATCCTCAAAGTTTACATACAACATATCTTCCCACTTACAACCCTGTGACAATAGTTGTTGCATTTTCTGGTACATCATATATGATTTTCCCGAACGACGAACACCTACAATTACGACACAAGGGAAATGATCCTCCGTCATTTCTCTCGGTGTAAGAACATATCGTTCGACCTCCATCTGATTTTCTCTAAGTATCTTCTTTAACAACTGCTTATCCATACGCTCAATACTTTATAGATGCAAAAATACCTATTTTATTCAATCCATTAAACAAAATACACTGTTTTTTATTCAATCCACTAAACAAAATGACACATACGTCTTACCGCACACACAAAAAAAAAGAGGAGCCATCGACCCCTCTTTCCTCATCATATCTCGAACAATTACTTCGTAATCACCGTACCTGAATTGTTGCCCAACTCATCCGCCTTGGTGATCACCACCTTGGAGACACCAGCATTGATGGCGGCGAAAGAGTTCTCCAACTTCGGAATCATACCGCCTTGGATGATGCCCTTCTCCACATACTCTTGGAAGAGTTGCGGGTTGATTTCAGCAATCACACTGTCATCATCGTTCTCGTCGCGCAACACGCCCTTCTTCTCGAAACAGTAGATGAGCGTCACGTCGAAATATTGGGCGAGCGCCTTGGCAGCTTCGCCAGCGATAGTGTCCGCATTGGTGTTCAAGAGATTTCCCTTCTTGTCGTGCGTGAGAGGAGCCAAGACCGGCACCACATCCTTGCTGATCAAGTCAGCCAACAAAGAAGCGTTCACCTCTTTGACGTCACCCACGAAACCGTAATCGACCGTCTTGACAGGACGTTTGTCGGACCTCATGTAGTTCATATCAGCGCCCGTAAGACCCAAAGCGTTGAGACCGAGCGACTGGAGATTGGCCACGATATTCTTGTTCACCAATCCGGCATAGACCATCGTCACCACCTTCAATGTCTCCGCATCCGTGATACGACGACCATCCACCATCTTGCTCTCGATACCCAATTTGGTAGCAAGCGCGGTAGCGGAACGGCCACCTCCGTGAACGAGCACCTTCTTTCCCTCAATCTTAGAGAAACGCTCCAACAAACTCTTCAAAGTGGCCTCCTCCTCGACGATCTTACCACCGACTTTAATTACCGTCAACTTTTCCATGAAAAAAACTAAACTTAAAAAAATAGGAAGGCCCATCGGACCTTCCTCGCTCTATGATATTAAAAATTATTTGTTCTTCAACAAATCGCGGATCTCCGTCAAAAGAATCTCCTCCTTAGTTGGCTCCGGAGCTGGAGCTGGAGCAGCGGGAGCCGCCTCTTCCTTCTTCTTGAAGGAGTTGATCAACTTAATGAAGGCGAAGATACAGATGGCCACGATGAGAAAATCGAAGACAGTCTGCACGAAGTTACCGTAGCTCAAAGTAGCCACACCTGCCTCCTTGGCTTGAGCCAAAGTCTCATATTTCGTGTCGCCACCCAACTGAATGAACAATCCGCTGAAATCGATACCACCGACAGCCAAGCTGACCAACGGCATAAAGACATCATTTACCAAAGAAGTCACAATCTTTCCAAATGCGCCACCAATAATGACACCGACAGCCATGTCGACCACATTACCCTTCATGGCGAATTCCTTAAATTCGTTTAATAATTTCATATACTTTATAATCTTAAAAATTTAACGTTCAAAAATACAACTTTATTTAGAATTTACAATTTATATCACAGCATATTCAAACATGTAGATTTTAGCTATGTTCCACCTCTTTTCCTGCCTGAACAAATCAAAGCGCTACAAGTCGTATATTTCACGTTCGCCCAACATCGATCTCGCTGTCGGGAATAGTCTTAGAAGACAAACATCCCGCTGAAACCACCTTCCAGCGGGATGCCTGGATCTTCTATTTTTTTAATACCGGATAGTTATGTCCTCTCCCTTGGCTCCCCAAAAGCCGCCTTCCATCTTCACCATCCTTCCCTTCTCGTCGAAAGTGTAATCTAAGGGGATATTATATAAACCGTCGATGAATGAAAATCCACCTTGAATCAAAAATGGCAATTGTTTTGTATGTTTTCCAAGCAAATTATGGAAAGTAAAGTCCGAATTGATTTGAAAGAAATGATTAAAAAATTCATTCATAAATGATATTTCAGCATAAGTTGGAAAATTTTGTAAGTTGTCCAATTGTATCGTATCATTTTGTCCGCCCAAGCCAGTTCCATAATATGTTTTTCCACCACCTTCCGGATTAAATCCTACTTCTGATTTAAAAAACTTATAATGGCTAAGATTAAGCTCTATTAATTTCCCATCATCAGTCTCAGGGAGAAAATCAGATGCGATTGTTCCCATTTTTTGATTGTCGTCATAAGCTTCTAAAAAAAACAAATTATACGTGCTATCTTTATACGTTAATTTTATTCTCATTCTTTCCAGACAATCATTGTCATGATATGAAAACGAAATGGAGGCCTTCGTGTCGCCGTTTTTCACGTCCAAAGTCTCCAGAAAACCTTTCGCGTTCAGGCTCTCGTTCGAGAACTCGACGCCAGACTTTTCGGATGTCATCTTAAACGGCGCATACGAAAATTTCACATCGCCGGATTTCACTACTCTTCCAGAACCATCATACTGGAAATCAATTATTCTTGAGCCATATTCGATACTTGAAACACGGTTCTCAGCACTCTCTCCTCCACCGTCCTCATTCGTAGCCTTCTCACACGACACGATACCGACCGCCAATAGCAATGCAGCTAATAAATACTTGACTGACTGTTTCATTTTCCCTATTACTTTTTGTTAAACAATAATTTATAATTATATATCTCTCCCTGTTCTGATGTCACTTTTAGGATGTAAAAACCATTCTCTTCGAGCCGTATCCGATTAGAATTTTGTCTTATAAGTTCCACACCATGGACATCATACACAGACAGATACTTGATTTCACCATTCGTTAAATTAACGACCACATCCTCTCCATCTTGACGTACACCACAAAAATCCCCAGCATATACAACCGGAGAATCGGTAATCTCCACACCCGATTGTTTTCCTAAAAACATATTATCCCATACTTCATTATACGAATAATAACAAGGTGTAGGTCTTACTTCTCCTTCATCCAATGCAAATGGATAAATAGAGAACTGATACGTCGCATAATCGTACGCTTCCTTATAAGAGACATTCCCGTCCCCATTTGCGTCCGCATCGATTTTTTCGCCTGTTATGGCATCATATCCAGCCATGGCGGCAATCCAATATCGCCCCCAGACACTATACCCAGGAGAGTATGATGGTTCTATAGAAAATGATGACTCTGTATGTAAAGATGAAGCAGAGATAGACAACTTGTCACCATGTAAAGCGTTGACAAACGAACCCGAATAGCACTGCGTCATAACAATCGATATCGAATTGGCATCGATTTTTCTCATGTCATTTTTTAATTGTTCAGGAGTTAGATATTCATTATTCCAAAGACACATTTCTCCGGTTTCGGCACCATGATCAGTCGTAAATATAAGTAAGTTATCTTTATTCGTTAATTTCATCGACAACTCGTCAAAAAATGATTCAATGTCACCTAATGTCGCCGCATACGTGACATCACTTATACCGTCTCCATCAAAATCTGTAGGTGCATTCGTGTAATTAGATCCATAGACAAACTCATACATCCAATTAGACCACAAATTTAAATTTGAAACATTATCTTCACCTCCTGAAAACAACACATAAATGTTCTCTTTTTTATATCCATACACATCGACCAACATTTGGTACATCATTGCTATGTTGTTCCAATATCTAGAATAATTGTTTAATGCATCCGCACCGCCGTTGATCAACACCGCATACGAATTGTCTGCCTTGGTACTCTTACTCCGAACATCCTTATAAATACCATAACCTATTAATTTTTCCTCTGGCGTAGGATAATACGGGTAACCATCTCTAACCGCTACCTCTTCCTCACCGGACAATGCGGATTTTTCCGCCAGACTCCACTTCTCGAACTGATTCGGAGGCAATGAACTCTTATGTCTTTCTATTTTTTTCGTCTCCTTATCCATAAACAAATAGGAACAAGAGTGTCCCCAATCTATTATATAAGGTTTTTCATCAACAAAGAAAATGTATGAATTTTCGGGTACGATAATTGTGTCCACTCCAGAAAGGGTAACGATCCTTTCCAACTCTTCGGAACAGGAGTAAACGATATACTTCTTCAGCCCAAGTTCCGTCTCCGCATACTCCACCACGTCACGTCGGGCCTCCTCGAATGTGGTTGTGTCGCTAGCCACCGCTTGATGGGATTGCAAATTAAACACTAAGAAAAGCGCAAATAAGTAGGCTTCTTCTCTTTTCTTCTCTTTTCTTCTCTACAAAAAGGAAAGATTTTTTTCATTTTCTTTATCATTATTAATAGATATTTTTAAAATACATCGCAAATGTAGTATATTATCTATAAATAATCAATAATCCTGTAACAAAAATCATAAACTTGCGCCCAAAGCATAAGCCTCATCGAGTGCGTCGGTACGCTGAGAGATGTCGCCCTTCCCCCGCACGCCCCGCACCAAGACCCTGCCGGCATCCTCCATGCCGAAGAAATTGAGACAAAGGCGGTATTGCGCCAAGATAGCGTCGAAGAGTTCGGGAAGCGTGGCGGCGCCCACCAGCAACAGCGCCATCCGACGGATATGGAAAGTGTCGCGCACCGGATTATGCAGACGGTCGATCACCGCCTTCAGTTGCGCACTGATTCCGTAAAAGTAGACGGGAGAAGCGACCACCAAGACATCAGCGGAGGATAGCTTGTCATAAATCAGCGACATATCATCCTGTTGGCGACACGGATTGCCCGCCTTGCCGAAACAGGCGTCACAGCCGAGACAGGGACGCACCTCATAATCGGCCACCGAAACCACCTCCACCTCGTTGCGGAGAGAGGCACCCTCGACAAAACGGCGGACCAGCAAATCCGTATTGCCCCCCTTGCGAGGACTACCAAGCAAAACTACTATCTTAGACATACGATATGCGATTATTTTTTGGCGCTGAATGGGTTATCCGGCAACGTTTCGGAGAACTTGACAGCCTCCATGCTCTTCCCGTCGCCGCTGACGTATAACATCAAACACTTATACTGAAGGATCTTCAATGACTGCATCTCGACGCCGTCACACGCCTTACCCAAGATCGTTTCGGTAACCGCTTCCGCACCGGTCATTTTACCAGTCGACAATAAAGTTTTGATCTGCTCCGAATAATTGAAATACGTATTATAGCCATTCTCCCAAGGATATGATTCACTTACGAAAGCACACTTATCACCATTTTCTTCCCCATGACCATACTGATATATACTTTGTGCCTCCTCATCATAGATAGCACCTGCCCATCCACAATCATCAGCAGTATAAATATGTTCTTTGCGACCATAATTATCGAAGATGTAATATATCTCCTTGTCACCATCGGCATGATCGACATAAGTGACGAAGCCCTGTTTGATACCGTAACGGTACCTGTCACATTCACACGGTTCATCACCATTCGAAATGCTCTTCTCGAAAGAGACCTCGTAAGATTTAGTGCATTCACCGTTCGTCACCGTATAGGTGACACTCTTACCATTGGAGAAATCCTGCGGAACCATGGAATTCGGCTCGACGGTATAACCGTCAGGCACCTCGACCACAGGCTTCACATTCGATAGACTGCTCACGACCGAACCCTGTGTGACGGTACAGACAATCGTACCCGCCTCGTCGTCAATCTTTCCGATAGCGGGAGGATTAATCGTCGCAAAATCAGAAATCACGCAATCCGCACATTGGGAAGTTTGGTTTTTATCATCCTTCTTGTCATCCTTCTGATTCTCTTTATTGTTATTACCATTGCCATTATCATTATTGTCGTCGTCGTCACCACAACTGAACAAGGCTGTCATTGCCACCAACAAGGAAGCCGTAAGAAGTAAAATACGTCTATTCATATCCAAAAATATTATGATTTGTTACACACTAAAATAAACATCACCGCCCGAAGGCATTATACAAATATAACCTTTCCCATGGAAAATCATATATCTAAAGCCTAAAAACTCATCACCACTCCACCAACCATTTCCTGACGCTACCATCACTCATCCTCACGATGTTGACGCCGCGCCGCAAAGAAGGAATCCGAGTACCCGAAAGCGTATGGATAGCCACCGGATAGGCATCGACCGAAGAGAAATCAGCAACGCCTGTGGCATCGCCTCCCCTCAATTCATAGCCCGTGCGGGATGCGGTGATATGGATATGGAAGACGAACTTAGCGACAGCCGTTTGACCATTCTTCCGATACTTAATCGCCTGACGGATCGTAAAGTCCGAGCCATCGGGCGATTTGCCCGGATATTGTCCCAAAGAGAAAGAGAGACCGTTAGCGTCAAATTCGCTGAAGACGTAACCCGACGGATAATCGCAACGGTCGCCCGACGCCGAGAACCAATGACCATAGCCGTTAGCCGAAGAAGGCGTGTCGCTGATGGAACCGTCAGAATTGACCGCATAGAACATCGCCTGCCCCTCGGAAGGACCAGCACTCGTCCAAGACGTAAGAACGCCGCCTAGAGCGGAAGCCTGCATCTGCAAGGCGGTTCCAAGCATAGACGCGGCCCGTCCCTCCACGTTGACGACAGCGCCCTGATAAACGCTCGACGAAGCAGGGAAATAGACATCATACTCCAACTCGACATCGCTAATCGCTATGGTATCAGAGATTTCAGCCGCACCGTAAAGGTTAGTCCCCTTAAATTGAACCGTATAGGGCCATTGGTCATCATCCGTGATATCCTCGTCCCACTCGTGGCGAACATACTCCGACGGAGAAGGAGAGACAACCAAGAACAACATTTTCACGTCCGCCGGCACCACGCAACCCGTCACACAACTCACCTCCCTATTAGCGTCCGCCTCCCTACAATAGACCTCATCTTCATACAAATAACGTCTCGAGCCATCGTTCATCAGCGCGACATAACCAAGGCGGAAACCCCTAGTCGAATATTTAGACGAACGATTGTATGAAACACCATTGAACGGCACAAACTTCTCACCATTAAAAAACTGCTTCGCATCGCCCCGCGGAAGAGACGCGCCATTGGCGAGGGAAGTGAACTCGGTGAAGATTTCCGTACCCGGAGCAGGCACGTTCAAACGGATAATATTGAAACCGGTGCTCTGCGGACAGCTGCTATAAGTCACCTGATACTTCGCGTCGCCCAAGGAAACATAATCGTAACGCAACGTGGCGATATAATTATCCGCTTCATCCCGCACCCCGTCAATATCAAGCGTCGCCATCCTCATCGCATACAAAAAATACTCCCTATAAAGATCGGAGACATCCATCTCCTTCATCATCATAAAGCTCTCATTCGGGTCTGAACCACGACCCGGATCATACCTCCAAAACGTACCGATGAAGTCGATACCATACTTCTCCGTAAGATAATAGTGCCACCAATAAGACTGATACCTATGCCATTCGTGCGTCATGGCATAATTGTGCGTGTTTTTAAAGAGGCTCCAACTCTGGTTCCACTTCTGATCAGGATAAGATTGGTTAGCCTGCCACTGGGCCGTCTGCTCCCAGAAAGTGGAACCGTCGCCGATGGAAGTTCTGAAACCCGAAAACCCCTTAAGGTCAGCATAGACCTGATATTGAAAAGAGTGACCCACCTCATGAGCGACAGAGTGGCCCACCGGCTTGCTAGTGCTCGGACTCAGCCACAAAGCACCGATGACATCGTCATATCCGCCGCCGTAACACACCCACTCCGTCGTATGGTTCAGCAAGACCATCATCTTATATTTCGAGACATTGGACGCGCTTTCGTCGCAAAAGGCCAGTCTGCCGACATTCATGGCATAGAAACCCTCACACTTCTGCAAGAGATCGTCGATGTCCACACTATACGTAGCAGATGCGTTCGTCGGATTGGTGTTGCCATAATACTTATCCCAAAAAACGATGAAGTTCGCGCTCTCCTTCGAGCGGGACTTAGACCAAGTATATTGGTTGTTCGGATCGCTCTCGCTATAGATAAGCGTATCCATTCTGTTCCGCCACTCGTTAGGAATGTAGATACCTTTTTGCGCCGACAAAGAAATATTCAGCAATGTCAAGAACAAAGCCAATACGAATAAGGATTTATTTTTCATGAACATGACTATCGCTATAAGATGTGTTTAATCAATGACACGCAAATGTAAAAAAAAAGAAAAGGTCAAATAGATTTTTTACAAGCAAAACGATTCAGAACCCACATTATCGATTGGAACCTATATCCCATAGAGTGCTTGCGCTTTCAGGAACCGCATCCTCCCCTATCCGATAATCGATACCCGCCTTATGAGCCTGAGAAATCTGGAAGGGACGGCGGATATAGTACATCCTACCATCCTTGATGAACCTTGCGCCCGTCTGGTGGAAACGGAAAGGAATCTCCTTCTCCACACATTGCCGGCGAAGATCGAGCACCCAATCGAAGTCGCACGGACGCGCCTCCGTACCAGACTCGCCACTGCACGAGACCTCCTCAATCCGTCCGTCCAAAAAGCGGGAGAGGTCGACACGCTCCAACATCGGCGCGACGATGATAGACTTATGCTTGATGGGAAGAGAGAGAAAAATCGGCAGACGATAATCCGCCATCGCCTGGTTCTCCACCGTGCAACCGACAAGGACATTATCATAACCGTCGCCCCAATCGTCAGGCAAACAATCCATAAAACGGTCGATACGTTTCGTGAAGAAATAAAAGTAGCAATCGCGGCGCAGGCGCATCATACGCCAACACTCCGCCCGCCATTCGTCGGCATCCTCCAAAAGGAAGTCGGAGGTGAAACAAGTGAAGACGATACGTCCCGGAGGAATCTTAAAACTCTTATCACGCTTGCGCTTCAGAGGAAGATCGAACATCGAGGTCTTCCGCACCACATTGCTGGCGACCGCGCTCTCATATTTCGCATCCTGACGGTAGACATAACAATACCTGCAACCCGGACTCACCTTCGTGCAACCATGCCACGGATTCCAATCCGCAAAAACCTGTCGGGAGACTGTGATTTTCATACCAACGAGACGATATTATTCCAGAATATCCTTGATTTCCCAGCCATAGCAATTGGTCTCACGCAACTGGAAACCCACACTCCTATAGAGATGGTTAGCGGCGACGCGCGACGGACGCGAAGTGAGCTGCAATTTAATCGGAGCGAATCTCTTCGCATCATTCAACACATATTCAACCAACTGTTTACCAAGATGTTGCCCACGATAATCCGCCAACACCACCACATCCTCGACAGACGCCTTCCTACCCGTAGGGGAAACGAAGAGACACAAGGAAGCGCACCCGATAATCCGTTCACCATCCAAGACCACATAAAGGTGGTTACCCTCGCCACGCAACATTTCAGACAAACCAGCACGCGTCAGCACCACATGGTCCGATAGCTGGTTCATCAGCACGCCCAAGTCAGCCAACTGGGCATCCGTAAACGAATCAATTTCCCTAATAACCATATCTGAAATTCACCTTAAAACTACAATCCATCATCAGCAAATCAAAGGCATATACTCCCGCGGCTTGAAACCATTCTCCCAGTCACATCGATCGACCTCATAGGCGCAAGAGAGCTCCCCCTGCGCATCGGTAAACTCCTCGACCAGAGACATGCCGATGGAGCGGGCCGTGGCGGAAGAGGCCACGTTCGCCCTCCTCATATAAGAGAAAAGCGCATTGAAAGGCGTGTTCATGAAAGCCCAATCACGGCAAGCCGAAGCTGCCTCCTTAGCGAATCCCCTGCGCCACAAGTCCCTACGGATATGGTAGCCGATTTCAGGACGGATGAAGCCGTTGATATCCTGCATAGTAAGACCACAGTCGCCGATCAGCTCGCCCGTCTCCTTCAGCACGACCGCCCAGAGACCGAAGCCGAAGACACGGTAACGGTCGATATTACGGCTAATCCAGAAGCGGACACGCTCCTCGTCAAACCGGTAAGGATAGTGGCACATCGCGTCAGCGTCCCCGAGCACACGGGAGAGCGCGTCGAAATCCGTCCGCTCAAATTCACGCAAGAGCAGGCGGTCGGTCGTTATGGAAAATACAGACTTCATACTAGACTGACAAAATTAAGGGTGGCGGTCGAAAAAAACTAACGGCAACTCACCATAGGGTTGAGTGGTAAAAATAGGTTTTTTAATTACAAAAATAATTCATAATAATTATCTAAAAACAGTCAAGGAAGAAAACTTTCTTTCTCAACCCCTTGCGCAAATAAAAAACTATATTTATATTTGCGTAATATTTACATTTGTATATTATGAAAGAAAAACCTGTATTAGAAGTGAAGAGACCCACATTCATCGACATCAAATCGGACTTCGGATTTAAGAGATGCATGAGTGACCCGATCGTGATGAAATCGTTTTTGAATGCGATACTGAGCGAAGACTACGGAAAAATCGAGCAAATCCATTTCGAGAACGTGGAGATGGCGAAGGAACGGATGGAACATCGGGGGGTCCGTTTCGACCTCCGATGCACATTGGACAACGGAGACGACGTCCTGATAGAAATGCAGAATTACGGACACCGCTATTTCAAAACCCGAGCCAATTATTATCTTTGCAGATTGATGTGCGAGCATATCCAGTCAGACATCGTTTGGAGAAACATGGACCATGACATCCCCAGACTGATCGGAATTTTCATTCTAGGCGTTCCGATGATGGACCTGACGAAACCTGTGACGGTCACAGCCGAATGTGACCTCGATACCCAAGAGGAATTCTGGGACCGACAGCGGAAATACTTCATCTCCCTGCCCCATTTCGAATGGGGAGAAGATATGGATGCCCCCACATCCAAAGAGATATGGATGGAAATCTTTAAAAATTTAGGTAGTATGACATTTGTGAATCCGAAAGTATATGAGATGGCCGACGAAGGGCTACGTCGTCTGATCGATAAAGCGCGGGTATCCAGACTATCCGGCCAAGAACTTGCTGAGTACGAGGCAGGCATGAAAGACCTCTCGGACTATGGAACCGCTGAAGCCTACGGATATGACAATGGATTCCGAAGAGGTTTAGCGGAAGGAAACGCAGAAGGTTTAGCGCAAGGACTTGCGGAAGGTCGTGCGGAAGGTCGTGCGGAAGGTCGTGCAGAGGGTCGTGCAGAGGGTCGTGCGGAAGGTCGTGCGGAAGGCAAATCCGAAGGCATCAAAGAACACGCCAAACAAGTGGCGCGTATGATGCTTAACCACCAAAAACCGATGGATGAAGTCATTATGTTCTCAGGTCTGACGAAAGAGGAAATCGAACAACTGAAAGAAGAATAACCATTAATGGATAAACCCACTATCGAGCTATACACAGATGGTTCCGCCGACCCAAACCCGGGGAAAGGCGGATATGGCGTAATCCTAAAATGGGGAACGTACCAAAAAGAATTTTCCGAAGGATTCACGCAGACCACGAACAACCGGATGGAAATCCTAGGCGTCATAGCCGGTTTGGAAAAGCTCAAACAGGAATCCATCGTCCACCTCTATTCAGATTCCCAATACGTGATAAGAGCCATCGAAGAGAATTGGATAGGCAAATGGAAAGCGAAAGGCTGGCATAGGACCAAAACAAAGAAGGCACTGAACGCAGATCTCTGGAGACGGTTAGACGAACTATTAGGGAAGCACGAAGTGCACACACATTGGATCAAAGGGCACAATGGCCATCCAATGAACGAGCGCTGTGACCAACTGGCTAAAACGGCAAGGGAATCAAGCGAACTTTCAATCGATGAAGGATATGACAACGGAGAGACGGAAGAGAACGGAATACAAATGGAACTCTTCCCGATTTAACTCGACGAATAACTACCACTCGAAAAATGATAACAAAAAACGGTGCACAGCCACTACGACTGCGCACCGTTATTATTAAGACCAATTATATGGCAACCTAAAAATCAATCACACTGTCCTTTATGATACTCAACGTCATCAGCGAAACGTTTTTCGAGATGGTAATCAGGCGACAGAAAATCTAAAGATGGATTATAGTAATGATATTTAATATCAGATAAACCCAATAAGAAATCGAACAAATTTTCTATGGCGATAGGTTTATCGACAGACTGCGTCATTTGTGTGTATTTGTCTCCTAAACTAGAACGAAGGCTATCGCTTGTCCATATAACAAAAGGGATATCCACATAACCATTCGAATGCCCGGCGAAATCCCTTTTCTCATACATTTCTTCACCATGGTCTGAGAAGTAGATAAAAAGAGACTTTTTATTCACCTGTTTTCTGAGAGTATCAATCATGTTGGAAAGGATAAAATCCGTGTAAAGTATTGAATTATCATACTCAGAAATAAGCGTTTTCTTGGTTTTGTTAAGATAATCCCTTCCTGCCTCAACAATATCTTTATCAGAGAATTGGGCAAACTGCTTAGGGTACCTTCTTTTGTAATCTCCATGCGAGCCCATCAAATGTAAAAAGACGAGTTTCTTAGAACTCTCCTCATCCATCACTTCAGAAAGTTTCGGAAGAATCACATCATCAAATTTTTCTTGTAAGTTATCTCCGGAATACAACATTCCCACAAAAAGACTGGTATCGCATCTATCGGAAAAATAATTTTCGCACCCACTGAAGAAACCTCCCTTTTCCTGGTTAGATATCCAATAAGTCTTATAACCCAATTTAGAATAAACCGTAGGGATAGCAGGGTAATGATACCAATCCTGAGTATTACTTGTCGAATTCTTGTAGGTCATAAACATCTTCATGGATTCGCTGGTCGTCGAATAACTAGAAATCACATCGTTAAACGCAATAAGCACATCCTTCTTGGATTCCAACAAAGGCGAAGTCTTTAAATTATATCCATAAATAGAATGATGGCTTCTTGCGGCAGATTCACCTATAACTATGACAATGTTATCAATATCGGATTCTCCTTGAAGCGTTTCTAATAAATAATTTTCATTACCTCCTAATTGTTCCATGTCCCCAATGCGATGCATAGCCGTTCTTGTCCTTGAAAAATTCAAAAAGCTGCGAATAAAAATGTTGACGTTTTGCTTTTCCGTAACATCTAAGAATTGGATAACGGAGAAAATAGCGCCTAAACATCCAAGTATAGCAACAATAATTGCAAATGGTTTCTCCTTCAACTTACGGAATCCGAAAACAAGTCCTGTCGTTACAAGCGCAAAAACTAAAAACCTAATCAAAAAAACAGAAGATATGAAATTTGAAATCGAATAATCAATGAATTCACACGCTTCTCTACTATTGGTCTCATATAATATGGTAAACATTCTACTACTGATGCCGAATCCCCAAAACAAGTACGAAACTGCATTGGTTACACAAAGAAGGGCATATAACGCCGAGACCACCAGACCTACCCATTTAATTATTTTGTTCTTTATTGAAACGACGATACTCAATATCATAGAGAACAAAAAAGATATTGTAAACCATTTTATAGACAAAAACAGCAAATTACCTCCATCTTGAAGATTTCTATCTACCACATCAATTGAACCTAAAAGCCCCAACATGGTAAATATTATCAGAAATAATCTGTTACTATATAATAAATCTTTAATCTTGTTCATAAGTGAGTCTCCGTATATTAGTTAATATTTCTTTATTCCATGTCCTAAACTGATCTGTTCTATGATAAAAATGAAAGGATAACTTATATCATATACCTATGCTGCCATAACAAAAATATCAGAATTTACATCTCTCGTTCCCATGATTCTATACATAAATAATACCATTGTCAAAAAACTTTCAAACACAAGCATTAAATTATATGGGATTCATATGATTTATTTAGAATTCTCGATTATTACGCAAAGATAATTCAGTTTAATATATAAATAAAGAATAAAGGCAAAAAAACGATGCGCAACCAACGTGGCCACGCATCGTCTTTTTTATATAAGATCCAAGGTTAGGACTATCCCACAAACCTTAGTCCATTCATTTATCGATAGACTTCAAAACCTCGTCGATGAAAGGAGTCAATTTCTTACGACCTGCGTGAGGCAAGAAGTAAACGTAACCATCCTTCAACTCAGCCGTGAAATCATCAGATTTGAAGTCAGGACCGAAAGCCTTCTGCATCACGTCAGCAGCCATCTCGCCAACATAGACAAAATTGGTGCAGTCAACCGTATCGGCGTCAATCTTGCAAGTTACGAAATCCAAACCGCTTGTAGGCAAATACTCTTCCATGGCTGCGATGATACGCGCGCGCATATCAGGCAACAGAGAGTCGCTGGCAACGTCTACAGCGCCCATACCATACTTGACACCGTTCACCTCATAAGACTTATAGTCGCTCAACAAAATCTCCACATCAGACAAGCCATCATATTTGTCAGCGAAACTATGCATTCTCTCATAGAAGTTATCCAAGCTGTCGATACCAGCGATAGGAAGCAAATCGAACAAAGCGATGGAATCACACGGGAAAAATTTACCAGGCTTCAAACGACGAGTATCGGAAAGGATACCGGCAATCATCAAACTAGCGACATTCTTGCTGATGGTGAAATTATTCTTCTTGAAGTCATCATATACGATCGTACAAGTCGAACCAGCCAACATAGTAGTATCATAAGAAGCAGCCTTGTTCACCGTACCCAATTTATGGTTGTCGACAACCCTCAAAATAGTAGCGTCCTTCATTCCGTCCACTGCTTGCAAATACTCGCTGTGATCTACCAAAACGACACGCAAACCAGTCGCGTTGTTCAAGACACTAGGAGCATTGATTCCGAAAGTATCCATGATGAAGGAAGTCTCCGCATTCAACGGACCTGCCACGCGAGCCTCGCAATCGTAACCCATCTGGCGTAAGAACTCCGCATAAGCCATAGCGGACGTCACAGCATCCGTATCAGGACTCTTATGACCGACCACATAAATCTTACCATCTCCCAAACTCATAGGATCGGAAAACTCCTCATCCTTCTCACATGACGCAAAAGCACCAATAAACAACGCTGCGAATGCGGCAAGGTGCAACTTGTTGATTCTCATTGTAAAAAATTATAAATTAATAATTAATAAATCCCAATATCCTTGGAGAGAAAACTCCCTTCAAAAAGAACATGCAAATATATCTTTTTTCTATTAACGCATTCGAATTCCAACGGGGCAAATTTCCACTAAATTGACTTTTTGATTTATATTTCATTATGAATTAACTTATACGCAACTGATCCTGGTTGAGGACTGGCGGGACAACCTTCACGGTCGAACCATTGGGCGTCGGAAATCTCTTCGGGCTGCAGGACAATCTCTCCACTCTCATATTCAGCAGTGAAAGCCAACATCAACTGGTCGGGGAAAGGCCAACTTTGGCTACCTCGGTAACGGATATTTTTCACCTCAATGCCCACCTCTTCCTTAATCTCCCGACGCACCGCATGCTCGGCGGACTCGCCCACCTCCATGAAACCCGCAATGCAGGCATAAATATCTTGGTTCCTCTGAACGTGCCTAGCCAAAAGAATCTTATCGCCCTTGTTGACCAAGACAATGACGCATGGCTCTATCCGAGGGAAATAGATTTTCCCGCAATGAGGACATTCACTAGCGGTGAACTCGGCATGAGGACGTAACTCCGCGCCGCAACATCCGCAGAATCTCACATCATGACGCCAAGACAATAAAGCGCGGGCCCTCGCCACACGGAAAGAGACCTCCCCTTCATTCTCCGCAAAGAATTGACGGATTGTCTTAAAAACATAACCAGCGGGAGCCTCATGCCTCGACAAACCTAAAGCACAGAGACCGAACGAGGGTTCCTCGAAAAAATCAGCCTCTTCATCACATCGCTTAAGCGCCACCAAGTCACTGAAACTTAAAAAAGAGCCATCCTCACGGGACAATATCTCCTTGCCGTACAAGGCAAAACAATCACATATGCTACTTACCGGATTATCAATCAAAGCCATAATGCCAATATCCTTTTGTTCCTTACACAAAATTAAAACTTTTTCCTTCCACAAAATAGGAAGAGGCGAATTTCTTCACAGAAACCCGCCTCCTGAGGAAAGTACAAAATATAGTAGTTGTCGTTGATTATCTATCACCCAATTCAGTATCATAGTAGACGAATGCCGCCAAATCTCCCTTGATCAGACGGATACGGTCGACAATGGCCTGCGCCGCCTCTTCCTCCTCCACCTGCTCGGTGACGAACCATTGGAGGAAAACGGAAGTGGCGTAGTCATCCTCATCCTTCGCCATGCCACACAATTGGTGTATCATGGCAGTCACCTTCTTCTCATGCGCCAAGGCGTCTTCATACATCTTCAAAACACATCCCCATTGAGTGGGGAAATCCCCAATCGGACGCAAAACGACCTTGAAGGATTGGTCCTCCAAATAACGAATGATCCTAAACGCATGGTCCATCTCCTCCTCATACTGCTTACGGAACCAATGCGAAACTCCCTTCCAACCAAGATAAGACGCATCCATCGACATAGAAAGATATAAGAAAGCGGACCACATCTCCGCATTGATTTGGGCGCTGAGCGCCTCTCCCATTTTATTACTAATCATATACGTATGTTTTTATTTATCAATAAATTAACAATAATAATTCTCCGCAAATCCATCATTGACGTCCACACCCCACAGCCCATGGACATTGCAGTACTCATAGACCGCTACGGGACGTTGCTTCCCGCAATAGAAAGTGGCTTCCGGCATGTCGGACGACTGCAAACGCACCAGCTGCCCACCCTTCTCCGTCTCGATGAAAATCCATTGGATGAAGTGCGCCTCCAACATCGGATGAGGCGTAGCGCCCACCTTCACATCCACCTTACATTCAGCCTGGAAAGAGACCTTCGGCACATGCTTCTCTTCGCCTTCCTCATCCCCGCCTTGCGGATGTAACTCCTCCATCTTTCTCCCACAGCACTCCATGACCACTCCCGAATCTATAATCTTCGTGACAATATTGCCGCAAACACTGCAGCGATAAAATTTCGTTTCCATATCAAAAAATTTTTTAAATGTTTTTTTAATCCTGTCATCCCGGTTGACGAGGCAAATGTATGGCAAATCATATTGACAAACCTATCCAATAGACACATCATGATATAGATAAAAACGATAATACAAAAACAACGGGAAAACGCTATACACACACGCACACACGAGAAGTACAGCACAAATTTTTGCATATTTATTCGTTTTCAAAAATATTAGTATTGATTATTTCGATAAGAATACAGCGCATTATTCAGGATAATAATCATACATTTGCGACAACCAAAACAACAAAAATTATGACACTTCAACAATTAGAGTACGTTGTCGCGATAGACAAGTACAGACATTTCGTCAAGGCGGCCGAATCATGCGGCATCACGCAATCGACCCTAAGTTCCATGTTACGTAAACTGGAAGAGGAGTTAGACCTCACCCTATTCGACCGTAACAGCCACCCTATCCGCCCGACGCTGGCAGGCGAAGAGATCATCAAGCAGGCAAAAGTCGTGTTATTCCACTCAAAGCAATTACAGGAAATGTCCCTAAGCGAACGGAAGAAAGAGACGGGACATATCAAACTGGGAGTCACCACCACCGTCGCACCCTACGTCATGCCCAAACTCTTCAAATACATCAAAGACATACCTGACCTCGACATCACAGCCTTCGAGCTCTACAGGGACGAAATCGTGAGGATGTTGAAGAATGCGGACCTCGACATGGCGATCATGTCTCTGCCGGGAAATGAACCGGACCTTCTTGAAATACCCCTCTACAAAGAGAAACTTTGGGCCTACGTCTCCCCGCTCGACTCGCTCCACGACGAGAAGGAGATAGATTTCACCAATATGCCGCGCGAACGGCTCTGGGCGCTGAAGCACGAGATCTGCTTCCAGAAACAAATCACAGGACTCGACAACGACTACTGCGAATCGGCAAGAAGTTCCATATACGAGTCAGGAAACATCGCGACCCTCCTACGCATCGTGGAAGAAAACGAGGGATTCACACTGATTCCGGAGTTACACATCCCATTACTGCGGGAAAACCACAAAAATAACCTACGCCCATTCACCAATCCTACCCCTTTCAGGGAGGTCTCATTGTTCGTCAGGAACGACTTCGTGCGCGAAAGCCTTTTGAACGTTGTGGCGAACGGCATCAAAAAAATCATTCCTAAAGAGATGCAGGACGAACGTTTGCTGAAATACCAGATTAGGATTTAGGCGGATTTTTCCGTATTTTTGTCTGACCGTCCGCACCAGGAAGACGGTCGGAACTGAAAACGGAATAGAATGGTTGACTTTGAGGAAATATTTAGAATATTGACCACGGCCGTATTGGGAATCAGCGGTGGTTGCATCATAATTGGTCCTACCATCAGAACGTTCATCATCCACTCCAAAGGATATCTCGCCAAGCAAATCACCGCCCTGCTCACCCTACTCGTGCGCCAAATAAGCACGAAAAACGAAAAAACGATGGAGCTGGTAAAAGAGTGTCTGGAGAGGTTCTGCCCGAAAGAGGCGGAGAAAAGCTACCTGCGACTCCTGAAAGAGTTAGACAACAACGAAAAGATAGACTTCCGCACCCACTGCCTCAACATCCTATCGAACAAACGGCTCAAATACGACCGACGGCTCGCGCTGCTCGACCGCTTCTTTGAGATTATGCAAACCGACGGCTTCGTGGACACGAAAGAACGGGAGCTGTTGGAAAACATCGCCAAATACTTCGTCATCAAAGAGTGGGACATCCTCTCCCTCGAATACAAATACCAATGGAGGGAACCGCAAGAGAAGAGACAATCCGTCCCTATCGTCCAAAGGAGACAAATGGAAGCGCTGAGAATATTCGGGCTGAAGGAGATTCCTACGGAGAAGGAAATCAAGAGCCGATACCGTCAACTGGCGAAAGTCTACCATCCCGACACCCTGCCAGCCAACGCGTCGGAAAAACAGAAAGAGGAGGCAGAGACACAATTCAGGCAACTCACCGAAGCCTATGAAATGCTTTGCAAAGAGCAATAATCAATTGCTCATTTTACCAATTAGGCTTGCATGGTTACCAAATATTGGTAACTTTGCAAAAAAACAATCATTATGAAAACGACATCTGTAGCATTAGGAAATTATTTCGAGAACTTCGTTAACCAAGCCATACGGTCAGGTAGGTATAACAACGCCAGCGAAGTGATTCGTTCAGGGCTCCGTCTATTGGAAGAGAACGAACTAAAAATACAACAACTCTCCTCCGCAATTTCAGAAGGGGAACAAAGCGGTATCTGCGAAAATTTTGAAGAATCACAAAACCTTAACGATTTAAAAAAACGTTTTGTTAATGAGAAGATATAACATTACAAACAAAGCAGTTGAAGATCTTAACTCTATCTGGATTTATACGTTTGAAACATGGTCAGAACAACAAGCTGACAAATACTACAAAGAATTAACCAGAGAATTCTCCATTATCGTCAGTTCAACGAAAACCAACGACAAAAATTACGAAGAAATCTGCCATGGTCTTCGAGGACACAAATGCAACAAACACATCATTTTTTATAAACGAGGAGATGACGGGATAATTACAATCATCAGAATTCTCCACGAAGCGATGGATGTCTCAAACAAATTTTAAATTCCCCATCCCATCTGTCACCTCACGCCCGCGAACTCGAACATCCCACGGTAAGCCTCCGCCTTCTTATCCAAACTGAGCGGATAGGCGCGCGAAGAGGAGGGCAAACGATAGAGGAAGAGACCCTCACGTAAAGGCACACAACCGCCCACGGCAGGCATTTCAAGAAGAGATAGCCGCGACACGATATTCTCCGTGGCCTTCTCACCCGTAGTCACCACCACCCTACACTCGGGAATCTTCTCCAACAAAGCGCGGATATCCGTAAACTCTACCACCTCCAAGAACTTGTCGGAAGCGTTGTCCTTCAACCGTTTTACCGCCTCGGCGGTATCATAATATCCGATACCCTTCTCACGAAGAAATTCCACGATCAGATCAAGCTTGAAACATTTAGCCTCAACATCCACAAAATGGTTCTTGTCGCCATAGAAGAGCAAGCCCATGATGCGCCAATGGTCATTGATGAAGTTCGGATAGAAGAAATCCATGCACCAACGTTTGCGTTGAGGCGGGAAACTACCCAAGAAAAGCACCTTCGCGCCTTGCGGAAGGAAAGGAAGCAAAGGGTGATACTCGCAGACGGGGGTGGAGCGCTGGAGATTATAATCATTAAGAAATGTCGTAGCCATTTTTATTCAATTAAAAAATTACCATTATGACTTACCGTACTTACCAATACAGATGTATGATTAAGAAGCTGTTTAAAAATTTACGAAAAAGTTTCTTATTGGGCTTTTTATGGATACTTTTTGTCTATTTTAATCATTTCCTCAGTCACAATGGAACCCCATTGCTCCTATCGGAAATAATCAAAATATCCTAAAAAGT
>JAZLJL010000054.1:0-45634 GCA_045617845.1 Paludibacteraceae bacterium
CCTATTTATTATAATACTAATAACGATTATCCACGTTATGGCCATGCAAAAATTAATAGTATAATAATAGATGACAAAAATGTAAATAATCAAGTCGTAACAATTGCTCAAGGCCAACTGGTTACAATGGTTTTGGACAAAAAGATTAACAAAAATTCAGTCATTAAATTTTCTTGTTAGAGAATGATAACCCTTGACCAATATAATAATTGTAGTAAATATGGCCAAAACAGTTGAATTTTGTTATTTTTATAAAATATTCTATGATTATACTATATACCAACGAAAGAGCATTTGAAAAACATATCGAACTTATTCTAGTAGGAACCACCTGTGAAGAACGGAAACGCAAGTGGGTTATAACAAATAAAGTAGTAACAGACAAGGTTAAAATGAGCTAGATGAAAGAAATAGATTTTATACTATATAACATGCCGGAAGAAGGCGGCAATGTACAGGTAGTAGTCAAAGACGAAACCATCTGGTGCAGCCAGAAGGCTATGGCTGAACTATATGGCGTTGGTGTGCCTGCAATCAACAAGCATTTGACGCATATTTTTAAGGAAGGCGAATTGTACAAAGAAGTGGTTATTCCCAAAATGGAAATAACCACTTCAACACGGTGCTATTGAGGGTAAATTCTTCCCGATAAAGGGGAAATTTCGAAAGCAAAGGCAGATGAGAAAGCTTCTCTGAGATATATTCAATAAAACCAAAAATCGATTCGGATTTCGATAAGGAGGTTCGGAAAATGCTGGGAGAAAAATAAAATAAACGGAATATAATTATGGCAACAAATAAGACCAACATAGAACAAGCTCTTTTGCAATTATTGCAACGGCAAAAGGATTTGAGTATTGAGGAGCAAATTGACTATGCAAAGTTTTATCTCTATTCAATAATTACACATTCTACAGCTATAGAGGGAAGCACCGTTACCGAGGTGGAAGCAAAATTGCTTTTTGATGAAGGCATTACTTCTAGCAAGCGTAGTATTATTGAGCAAAATATGAACCTGGATTTAAAACAGGCATACGATTATGGCATTGTATGGATAAGAAAGCACGAGGATATCTCAGTTGAGGATTTAATAAAACTCTCTTCAAAAGTAATGGCTCGCACAGGGTCAGAGTATAATATATTGGGAGGTTCGTTCGATTCTTCAAAAGGTGAATTGCGCAAAATGAATGTGACGGCAGGGGTTGGTGGTAAGTCGTATATGAGTTTCCTAAAAGTGCCTCAGCGATTAGAAAACTTCTGCAAAGAGCTCAATGCTCGACGAAAAAGCATTGATCCCAATAATATTATTGCTGTATATAAACTAAGTTTTTGGGCACACTATCAACTTGTAACCATTCATCCGTGGGCTGATGGTAATGGCAGAACAAGCCGGCTGCTTATGAACCTGCTGCAAATAGAGCATAATCTACTTCCTTCCAAGGTTCTAAAACAGGATAAGGCAGATTATATACAAGCGCTTGTGGATACAAGAGAAGAGGATAACGAAGATATTTTTATCGATTTTATGTTGCAACTTCACTGTCGACACCTAAAAGAAGAAATCGATAATTATATTTCATCCGTAGAAGAATTGGTCGATAAAAACGTTTTGATACAAGAAATGATAAGGAAGTGGTCGATAAAACCTGTTTTGGCAGAAAAATTGGTCGATATTCTGTTGCTAGTGGGCGATAAAATAGAAATTACTACTGCAGAAGTGGTCGAAAAATTTGGTTTCCCTGCAAGTTCCGCAAAGCGTTATCTTCATCAACTAACCGAATTTGGCTACATTGAGCAGTTGGGTGCCAACAAAAACAGGTGTTATAGGAAAGGAAAATAAACGAAATACAATTATGGCAATATCCAAGACTAACGAACAGACCTTCGAAGCCTTGATAGAAAAGGCTCTTGTGGGCAGTACCATAGAAGAACGTAAGGACGCAAAGCAGACAGACGTGGATGCGCAGACACCCTCCGCATCCCAATACTACTGGGGTAAGCCGGGCGATTTCGATAAACTGACCGCTATCGACCGTCGTCGCTTGTGGTCGTTCCTTGAAACTACGCAACAAAGCGAACTGGATAAGTTCGTGGGAAAAGACCTTAAAGCGTCTGTCGAGAAGCAAATCGACTCCGAAATTAAGGTTTTCGGCGTCATCCAGGTGCTGAGGAAGGGTATCGACCTAAACAACATCCACCTCACACTGTTCTATCCGAAGCCTTCCGCCGCCGACAGCGAACAGTCGAAGAGTGACTATGCCAACAACCAATTCTCCATCACCCGCCAACAGACTTTCTCGTTGCAAAACCCGGGGCTGGAAATCGATATGGTTTTGTTCGTTAATGGGTTGCCTATCTTCACTTTTGAACTGAAGAACCCTTGGACCCACCAAACCGCGAGATACGATGGTCAGAAACAATACAAATCGGTGGAGCGTAACCCCAAGGAGACGCTGCTGAACTACGGTCGTTGCCTCGCTCATTTCACGCTCGATAAGGACGAAGCCTTCTTCACCACCAAACTCAACCTCGACAAGACCTACTTCATGCCTTTCAATAAGGGATTGGAGAACGGACAGGGTGCTGGTAATCCCGTCAATACGAAGGGCGGTTACAAAACAGCCTACCTCTGGGAACAGGTTCTCAGAAAGGAGATCGTGTCGGACATCATCATGAACTATGTGCTCTTCGATTATGACGAGGCGAAGACTCAGAAGAAGGTGCCTCACACCATGAAGAACGCCAAGAAACTGATTTTCCCACGCTTCCACCAACTCGATGTGGTGACGAAGCTGACCGCTGACGTGGCTGACAAGGGCGTGGGCAAGACCTATCTGATCCAGCATTCTGCTGGTTCGGGTAAATCCAATTCCCTTACTTGGTTGGCTTTCAAACTCATAAAGGTTTGCCCGGATTCCATGGATGCGATTCTGGCGAAGTCGCTCGACGCTCCGTTGTTCAATTCGGTGATCGTCGTGACGGACCGCCGCTTGTTGGACAAACAGATCACGGACAATATCAAAGCGTTCGGACAAAGCGATAAAATCATAGCCCATGCCGATTCCTCTAAGAATTTGAAAGAGGCTATCGAACAAAATAAACGAATCATCATCACGACCATCCAAAAGTTCCCGTTCATCTGCGATAGCATAAAGGATGTTTCCGACCATAACTTTGCGGTGATCATAGATGAGGCGCACAGCTCACAATCGGGTATCGCGGCGGATAAACTCAACGCCACGATACAGAAGGATGGCGACACCAACGGAGGTGACACAGACGCATTGTTGGAGAAACTGATGAAAGACCGGAAGATGAGCAGCAACTGTTCCTATTTCGCTTTTACCGCCACACCGAAGAAGGAGACGCTTGAACGTTTCGGTTGGGAAGACTCGGAAGGACATTTCCATCCGTATCACCTCTATAGTATGAAGCAAGCCATCGAGGAGGGCTTTATTTTGGATGTGCTTTCCAACTACACCACCTATCGAAGTTATTACGAACTGACCAAAAGCATAGAGGATAACCCAGAGTACAACAATATCAGAGCCCAAAAACTCTTACGCCAAGCAGTGGAGCGTGACCCGAAGACCATCGAAGCGAAAGCTGAGGTGATGCTTGCCCATTTCGACGCCAAGATTTACCGTAACCATAAACTGAAGGGTAGGGCGAAGGCGATGGTGGTGACCAAGGATATAGAGTGTGCCATCCTATATTATCAGGCGATTTTGAAAATTAGCGAAGAGAAGAAGTTGCCGTTTAAGACGTTAATCGCCTTTTCGGGTACCAAAGTGATTGGTGGAAAGGAATATACGGAGTCGGGTCTCAATGGATTTCCGGAGAGTCAGACTGCGGAATGCTTCGATTCGGACGATTACCGTATTTTGGTCGTGGCGAACAAATACCTCACGGGATTCGACCAGCCGAAACTGTGTGCGATGTATATCGACAAGCCGTTGGATGGAGTCTTGGCGGTGCAGGCGTTGTCTCGTCTGAATCGCGCTGCGCCAGATCTTGGCAAACTTAGCGAGGACCTTTTTATCCTAGACTTTTACAATACGGAAGAGGATATGAAGAACGCTTTCGATCCGTTCTATACGTCTATTGAGTTGTCACAAGCCACGGATGTGAACATTCTCCATCAGCTGAAGAATACGCTGCTCTCATTCGGCGTGTTTGAGATGGATGAGGTGGACGAGTTCATGGATTTGTATATCCATGGGGAAGCCGCCGACAAATGGGCACCTATACTCGACGCATGCGCCCAACGTTTCAATGTCGAAATAGAGTGGGAGGAGAAGGATAAAGCCGACTTCAAGATGAAATGCAAACAGTTTGTGAAGGTCTATTCCAAAGTAGCTGCAATCATGGAATTCGAGATGGTGGACTGGGAGAAGATTTTCTGGTTCCTGCGCTATCTGATTCCGAGCCTTCATGTGGATAAGACTGGCGGTATCGACATGTCAGACCTCCTTGATTCAGTTGATTTGAACACCTATGGATTACGACGTACCTCCTTGAATGAAACCGTCATTTTGGACGCAGGAGAATCGACGATTGACCCGAATAAACCAGCCATGGCGGGTGCGGGCGGTAAGGATGAAGATACAGACCCTCTTGACGAGATCATTAAAGACTTCAACGAACGGTGGTTTAAGGGATGGGAAGCTACACCAGACGAGCAGAAAGCCAAGATGGTCGGCGTGGCGAAAGCTGTAGTGGATGATGATGACTATCAAAACTTGGTGGTCGGTAATCCGGACCAGCAGGCAGTCGAAGAGGCGATGGTAACCATCATAGACCGCATCATGAGAAAGCAACGTAAGGGCGATATGTCCTTGTATAAAGAATACCAACATAACGAAGGCTTCAAACATAATTTCATCGGTATCATCGGAAGAATGTTGAGTGATTTGGATTATGTGAGGTGATAAGACGATTGCGGTAGGTATAGATGATGAAGCAGAATCAATTGACTCTTCAAAGGTAAGCCCACGTTCCCCCCGTAGCAAACAAAAAATAGCAGAACTCCTCGTTTCTACACGAGCCTTCTGCTATTATTTTTTAGTAGGGATTTTCCTTTGTGCGAACCCTCCATCCCTCATTTCATAGGGGTTGATATACACCCACAAAAAAAAATCCCAACTCATCGAGTTAGGATTTTTAGTGACCCCGACAGGATTCTAACCTGTAACCTTTTGATCCGTAGTCAAATGCTCTATACAGTTGAGCTACGGGGCCGTTTTTTTATTTCAGCATCTTTGTTTCTCAAATGCGGTGCAAAGGTAACGCTTATTTTTGAATCTGCAAGCGTTTAGAGGAAAAATTTTCGCATTTTTTCGAAAAAAGTCCAGATGATGATGCCCGATGTGACCGAGACGTTGAGCGAGTGCTTCGTGCCGTACTGCGGGATCTCGATGCTATCGTCCGACATATCAACGACTTCCTGCTGCACACCCTTCACTTCATTGCCCAAAATCACCACATATTTGCCTTCCACCGAAAGTTCGAGGTCGGGTAGCTTGATGCTGTTCTCCACCTGCTCGATGGAGAAGATGTGGTAGCCCTTCTCCTTGTATTCCTTCACCACATCCTGCGTCTGCTCGTAATATTGCCAGTCGACGGAGAACTCCGCGCCCAAGGCCGTCTTGTGGATCTCCGGTTGAGGCGGGGTGGAGGTGATGCCGCAAAGGCAGATCTTCTCCACCAGGAAGGCGTCCGACGTCCTGAATACGGAGCCGACGTTATGAAGACTTCTTACGTTATCCAACACGACGACCAGCGGAATCTTTTTCGTCTGCTTGAATTCCTCCGCCGTGATTCTGTGAAGTTCTGTGATCTCTAGTTTTCTCATTGTATGATTATTCGTAAGTGTTCAACATGATGGTGGTCAGCAAGACCAACGGCGCGTTCCAATTGATCGCTATCTCGTTGGTGGAGTAGCTGCAGTTTTCGTCCAGGTAACATCTGGCTGGCGCGGTGGAAGGGTAGTTGCTCTTCCCGCAGTCTGAAGATTGGTTGGGATTGGCGCCGCCGCAAAGGTAACCCGGAAGCGGCTCTTCTATTCCGTCGCTGAAGGAACGCCTGTCGTGCAAGTGTTTGGGGGATTTGGAGCCGAACCCGGAGACGAAGCAGTAGTCCGTCGGATTCATGCCCAATAGGTAATCGAATTGGCCGCTCATGGCGTCCTTGTATTTCGGGTCTTGCGATATTTTGTAGGCAAGGCCCATGATGGCGCCGTTGGTGGCTATCTCTCCGTTGCTTCCCCAGATGAACGCCTTGAGCGAAAGCCTTCCCGGGGAGTATTTGTAGCGGTTGTAGATCATCTCCGCCAACGTGAAGAATTTCCGGTTGATGAGTTGCTTGTCCACGAAGTCGGGCAACTCGTTGAGGTGAAAGCATAACGACATCAGGGCGAGGGAGTTGCATGAGTTCCACTGCGGTGTGTCGAACTGCCTGAAGAAATCCATCTTCTCGTAATATTTCTTCTCGCCCGTGGCGAGGAGCAATTCCGCTGCAGCCCAGAAAAACTCGTCGGAGAAGCTGATGTCTCCGTAGGTGCCTGTCTTGATATCCGAAGGGTTGTTGTAGAAAGCGTTCGGGTTTTGTTCGGCCCAGTTCCACGCTCTCTTGGCGGCCTCCAACGCTGCTTTCGCGTAAGGCTCGTCGAATGTCTTGAATATGCGGGAGGCCATGGCCATTTCGGCGGCGAAGCATAGCGCCGCGGAGGTCGATTTCGCGACTACGTAGCGGTCTTGTTTGTCGTCCTGTGGCGATACGGAGATCTCGCAGAATTTCTTGGTCGTCACTTTATGGTATACGCCGCCGTCGGAAGGGTCTTGCATGGTGAAGAGCCAGTCCAGCTCCCACTTTATTTCGTCCAGCAAGTCGGGTAGGGAGTTGTCGCTTTCCGGAATGTTGAGCTTCAGTCTATGGAAATAGGCAGGGAACATGTCGTAGGCGAGGAACAGATGATGGAGCGTGATGCCGGCGTTTACGACGTACTTGTTGTAGTCGCCCGCGTCGTACCATCCTTTGGGAGACGAAATGGAGGATTCCACTTTCCTGAATTCGTTGCTTGCGGAGCTGTGGATGAACACCTCTTCGTCGGGATGCCCCATCCCGCGTGAGAAATCAATTCCCTTGAAGGTGGCGTATGTCTGTTCTATGGCGATGGAAGAACGCCAGAGGTAAAAGGCTTTGATAGTCCATGTGGACAATTCCTTGAAAATGGGAGTTCCCCCAATTTCGAAAGGGTAGGAGCGCTCTCCGTTCACTTCGACGAAATAACGTCCGGGTGTTTGGTAGGCCGAGAAATCGGCGAATTGGGTCACCTCCCTCGATTGGTTCCATCTCTTCCCTTCCGGCAGGCTGCCCTTGAAGACGACCTCTTCCGTCTTTGCGTCCTTTAGTTCAAAGCGGTATGCGTTCAACCCTCCGATTTGGGCGAACTTGGGAGCGCTGGTCAAGTATCCCACTTGATTCACGCGGATGAATTTTTGGGCGTTGGCGCCGAACGCGAAAAACGCGAGTCCGGCGAGCATCGCTGATTTTAAGAAAACTCTTTTCATAACGTAATTAACATTTATACTTTTAAAAAATAGGAAACATTATTGGAAGAAATAGGTGTGCGAAATGTAGAACACGCCGTTCTTGCTCTTGTATTTGTCACCTCGGAAATCCGATTTGATGACATCGACGAATCCCCAGTCGTAACCCATGGAGCTTCTCATGCCTTCGAAGTATTCTATGCCGACGGCAAGGCGCAGCCCGAAGTCGAACCTTCGTGTGTCGTAGAGCCTCTCTGTGTTGGTCTTGTCCCCGAACATACCGTAACTTTTGGACTGCTCGTAGTACTGTCCGTTATCTGTGGTTTTCCTCTTCTGGTCATATCGTCCGCCGATGGCGAAGGCGTAGTATGGACCTACCATGGGCGTGAATTCGAACCCCCTGAAGTGGAAACGGTAACTGGCTGTGGTTGGAATGACCAAGTAAAAAAGATTTGTCTTCTCTTTGTACTCTTCGTGCAGGTAGTCCGCATGTTCTTCGAAGAAACGTTGGTAGCCCTTCCGTTGGAATTCCAGTCCTGCCTCCACGAAGAAATTCTCTTTTATCATGTCCATGTCATGGTCCGCCACGATACCGAAACGCACGTTGCAGACGCAGTGTTGGTAGATGTCTGTCTTGTCGAAATGGACGTTGGCTGGACCGATGCCACCGAACGCTCCCCAATGGTTGCTCTTAATGAATTTCGGGAAGTTGCCGTCAACGAATCTATAGTATAGTTTCTCGAAAACGGTCAGGTAAGGGTTGTCTCTGTCTTCTCTGTCCGCCCCTTGTTCCGTGGACGAAACGGTATCTGCGCTGACAGACGCTTCTGTGACAGAAGCCGTTTGGGGAATGGAGGCGACGTCCGTCTCCGTGGTCTCGGAAACGGCTGCTTTTGTTTCCGTCGTTACGGCTCCTTCGTTCGGAATGGTTTCCGTGGATGGCGCCGCTTCCTGTTTTGGGAGCGTTGCCGTGGTGTCCTCCGTTAAGGTCATGGACGAGGCGGTGGATTCCACGGCCTTGTCGACATTCTCTTGGCAGAATACATTTTGAGTAAGGCATGCGAGTAAAATGCACGCTATGTTGATCCTATATTTCATGTGTTTTAGTTTCCTATTATTATAAAGGTACAAAGATAATAATAAAAGCCCAACGAATCGTTATCTTTTCTCTTGCTAGAGAGAATAATAGTGTTGATTCGTGAACTTATGCTTTGTGTGTTTGTGGAGATAGTGTCCCTTCCCGCCCTATGATTAGTGTGCTTATGATGGATGTGTTTAAAAAGGTTTGTTGAAGTATAGATGTATTCTCTTCGAAAAAAGGGCCAATGCGGGGAAACTCCGTTCCCAGGCTGTCGTCAATAATGTGAATGGATATATATTATTGCCTGACGATTGGACGCTTCCTGAGGGTGTCGTTTTCACGTCACAAGCTAACGATTTCTCAACCAACGTTTATGACGTTCTTCAATGGAAGAAGATGCAATCCGTAGGAGCGGTATTTTTGCCTTGCGGTGGTCCGTTACTAATCTTCGGTATACGACGCAAATGCCAATGGAGACTACTGGTCGACGACAGCGAAGGATGGAACATGATGCTATGGCATATATTTTGACAGTAATAGGGCTTCGTGCGTGCGTGAATACAAACGAGAAGGTGGACGTTGCGTTCGTCTCGTGATGGAGAAGTAATCCTATATAAGGTCTTATATTATTAGGTGTCCCGTGTTCTTCCCTAAGAATGCGGGACGTTTTTTATTTTGTTTTAGATGCGAAACCTCTTTACGTATATTTTTTTATGCGAAGTTGCGTGTGTTTTTACAGGTGATGATGATGGCCGTTAAAGTTGAATTTGTCAAGCCATTTTTTCCTGCATGTGGACGAGCTGTGTTTTGGCACAAACTTCCACGGAGTGCGCAAAACGCTCCCCCGCAATACACAAAAAGAGGGAAAGTGCGCAAAAAAAATGATGTAATAGCTTGTGAAATAACAAATTAAAATTCGATTATTTTTGGAGGAGCATGTATCTTTAGTTAATTTTGCACAAAAAAAAGAAACTATAATTAAGAGAAAAAAATATATGAAATCTGAGTACGTAAAAACATTTGAGAATTCGTTCAAGGAAAATTGGGACCTCATGGCAATGACGGACTATATATCCAAACATGAATTTTCCTATTCTCAAGTTGCGGAGGAAATCGCCAAGTTGCATTTGTTGTTTAAGGAGTTGAATATTAAGAAGGATGATAAGATCGCTTTGGTGGGAAGGAATACTCCGATGTGGGGAATCACATTTTTGGCGGTCGAGACCTATGGTGCGGTCATTGTACCTATTCTACAGGATTTCCATCCCGATGATATCCATCATATCGTGAACCATTCCGAGGCAGTGTTGCTGTTCCTTTCCGATAACATTTGGGAGAACTTGGATGAAAAGAGAATCCCAGGTGTGCGCGGAATTTTCTCCATTACCGATTTCCGTTGCCTTTACCAAGGACAGGGAGAGACAATCCAGCTGACGATGAAGGGGTTGGACGACAAGTTCTCTCGTTTGTATCCAAATGGTTTCAGTAAAGAGGATGTGCGTTACGAAGAGAAGGATGACGCTGAATTGGTGATGATCAGTTATACTTCCGGAACAACGGGTTATAGCAAGGGCGTTATGATTTCGGGTTCCAATTTCATGTTCAACATCAAGTTTAGTTTGGCGTCCGACCAGGCGTCGAAGGGAAGCACGGTGCTCTCCATGCTTCCGTTGGCCCATGTGTATGGCCTGTTGGGCGAATTCATGGTCCAGATCGCTGCCGGTGCCCATGTCTATTTCCTGAACCGCCTTCCATCTCCGAAAGTTTTGATCAAGGCGTTCAGCGACGTGCGTCCTAACTGTATTTTCCTTGTGCCTTTGGTGATTGAGAAGATATATAAGAACCAAGTGTTGCCTTCGATTAACAAAACTTCCATGAAATTGGCCCTTAGTATCCCTGGCGTGAAGAGCAAGGTTTACAGCGAGGTGAGGAAGAAGTTGGTCGATACCTTCGGTGGACAATTCCATGCGATTGTAATCGGTGGTGCCGCGTTGAACGAGGAGACTGCCATGTTCCTCGACAAAATCAAGTTCCCGTATGTGATCGGGTATGGAATGACGGAGTGCGCTCCGCTTGTGGGGTATGCCTCATATGAGGAGTTTGTCCCAACTTCCGCCGGAAAATTGTTGCCGGGAATGGAGTACCAAGTGCTTTCCTCTGATCCCCATAAAGTCCCTGGTGAGATTCTGTTGAAGGGTGGCAATGTGATGATGGGCTACTTCAACAATCCGGAGGCCACAGCCGCCGCGATCGATGACGAGGGATGGCTGCATACCGGTGATGTGGGAATTATCGACGAGAATAGGAACATCTTCTTGAAGGGTCGTTGTAAGAATATGTTGCTCGGACCTTCCGGCCAGAATATTTATCCTGAGACCATCGAGGCTAGGTTGAGCAATATGCCTTTCGTGTCGGAGTGTATCGTCACCCAACAGAATAATAAGTTGGTCGCTTTGGTTTATCCTGATTATGCCGCTATGGACGAGAGCCACATCCAAAAAGATGCCTTGGAGGTGATCATGGAGGAGAATAGGGCGAATTTGAATAAGGTTGTGGCGTCGTATGAGGCCATCACGAAAATCATTATTTACCCTAATGAGTTCGAAAAAACTCCTAAAAAGAGCATAAAAAGGTATTTGTACGAAAATCTGAACGCATAACCGCATGTTTTTTGTGTTGTTAATCGTTTGGATATTAGGTTATTAGCTCGGTTTTTACTTTTTTTTACATCCTTTAAAAAAAATAGTATACTATTTAGATTGTTGTAAAAAAAAATATATAACTTTGCGGTGTTTTCGAAAAGAGACATTGAGTTTAAGAAGATACATTGAAAATACGTTGTTTAATTTATTAATAATAAAAAAAATGAAAAAAGTAGTTTTATTTTTCGCTGTTGCAGCTGCATGTGCTTTGACGGCTTGCGATCAACCTGCTAACGTACAACCTACAGAGACTATCGACTCAACTGTAACTGAGGTAGCTGAAGTTGTTGATAGTACTGTTGCTGCTGTTGTTGATTCAGCTGCTGCTGCTGTTGATTCAGCTGCTGCTGTTGTTGATTCTGCTGCTGCAACTGTTGCTGAGGCTGTTGCTGAGTAATTCATCGCAGATGAGAAATAAAAAAGGCGGACTTCGGTTCGCCTTTTTTATTTTAATAAGCCTGGTATGCACGCCGTGTTCGTGAATGTTTTCCTCTTGGGTGACTTTTTGAACCACTGCTTTTGCGGGCTCTCTACATAGTTGAGAGGTGTTCGTGTGAAAAAGTCATTTTTTTGTGTGGTTCCCTAATGTGAATAAATTTGAAATTTGACTGAAAAATTGGATTTGTTTGCGTTGTTTTGTTTGAAAGCATTGTGATAATTTTTTATTTTCGCGTTATTAAAAACACAATTGAAATAAAGATGAGACATTCGATTATATTGTTGGGAATTATTACACTGTTATCTTCTTGTGAGTATGTTACGGAGATAAAACAGAAACCTGCCATTAAGTCCTATTCGGAAATGTCGGCTGAAGAGAAATTGGCCGATGAACGTAACTTTGTAAAGAATATGGCCGCTGTGAATTATTTGGAAGACGCCAGTGTGGTCGGTGATACGATGTATATCGGTTGTTCTTCCCGTAGGGGGGAGGAGCATTTTCAGGATAACTTGGCTAGGACGTTCCTTCACGACATGCGTAAGGCTGGTTATACCCATATACAGTGTTGCCGTGTCATCAGTACCTCCCATGAATTCGTGTGGACCGACACGCTTATCCAAGGAAGGACCATCGGTTTCGCTATGGAAGGAAAATAATTACTTGCAGACTTCTCCAATGACGTTTTTGCCTTGTGATCTATTGATTGGTAGTCGCGGAAGATTGGGGGAGGGAAAGACATTGTTTCTGTGGTAAACGCATAAAAAAAGCGGCAATGTGAATTTGCCGCTTTTTTTTATGCCATTGTTCCGCTTTATTTTTTCGCGAATGCCTTTTTCACCTTCGCCTCCAGTTCATCCTCCATTTCGAAATCTTTCAGGAAGACAACTGAATAACGTGTGGATTTCTTTGGGGACATGACGGTGATACGGAATTCCCCTGAGTCATATTCGTAAAGCTTGATGTAATACTTCTCCAAGGTTCTTTTGTTCATACACTCGTAGTTGAGGTATTTGTAATCCTTTTTGATAATCCATTTCTGTGGCTTGTCGAATATTTCGAACACGGTGGTTTTTTTCCCTAATTTGTCGTCTGTGACGATGTAATTGTTCGTCATGTCCAAGACAATAACGGTAGAACTTTGTTCCCATGCGCCCCAAACATATAATCCCTTGGACTGTTGCGTTACGACGCCGTCAGTTTGTCTGAACGACTTAAACGCAATAGCCTGTCCGTTCACCGTGCCGATGGACACCAACGTGAACAGGAGATACAATATATATTTCATCATTCTTTCCATAATCAATGTTCTTTTAATCCGTTAATACTACGGGTTTGTGACCCAATTCGCTTGATGTACTTTCCCGTTGACGGGATCGAATTTCAGCGCTTCCTTCTTTGGTATTTTAATGAAATATTCCTTCAACTCTTTGTTTGGCAACTTATTGCTTCTGAGCCATGGATTCGCGTCTTTGAGCAATTGGTAATTGATGCCCCTTTCTTTGGCGAAATCCGTTAGATTGTTGATTGTGGTGTCCACCTTGACAATGTCCGATTCTACTGGGTAGTACAAATCGTTTCTTGTCAAGTAGAAACCCATTCGTTGAGGGTTTTCCATTAGATACTTTGCCATAATTATCCGGAAGACATACCTGTTTGTTTCTTCGCTGAACAACATGTCGAAGTAGTTGTTGGTCTGTTGTGCCTCAATCTGTCTCATGACGCGGGCGTGGCCTGTGTTGTAGGCGGCTGCCGCCAAAGCCCAGCTTCCTGTGGCGTCATGTGTGTGTTTCAGCATTGAGCAAGCCACCTTTGTGGCTTTTTCCACATTATAGCGTTCATCGATATCATCGTTGACTACTAACCCCGCGTCTTTCCCTGTTCCTGGTAGGATCTGCCAAATGCCCACCGCTTTTGCTGGGGATTGGACACGTTGGTCTAGATTGCTTTCAATCAGGGCTAAATATTTGAAATCGTCCGGGACTCCGTTTTCCTTTAAAATCGGCTCTATGATCGGGAAGAATTTGTTCGCCCTTTTGATGAGGAGGAATATCTGAGAATGCCAATAGGAAAAACTCAGTAATTCCCTGTCGAACCTTTCCCGTAAATAGTAATTCGACAACTCCACCTTTTCTCCGAAGATGTAAATCTCTTGGGGAATGGTAGGGGCGGAGTAGCACGGCTCCGGACATTTCGTGGAAACCGTTGTTTCCATCGGATCATTTGCTGCGCAATCGCAAAGTGGTAACATGATCAATGCCGCCCAACTTCCGATTTTGTATAATCTTTTCATCGTGAATCTTCTCTTGCTAATGTTCAACCTCTAATCATCCAATCTCTTATACATAATTTACAAAGCGGTAACCTCGTCTTTAGGCATGGAATACAAACATCGGTGTGTCTGTGTGGAATACCATTTTTCTTGCCATGCTTGGGTTAAATAACCTGGTGAATAGGTTCCTTTTGTGCGTTGTCAAGGCAATTGCGTCGATACTGTTTTTGTGAATGAACTCGTCGTAAGCGGAGAGTATGTCTGTTCCCGGTATCAAGGTGTACTCGAACTTGTTGTTCGGGTAGTTCTGCTGGAAATAGGCTTTGATGCCGCTTAACTTTATCTCTGCCCAACTGTCGTCCTTCTTGTCGAAATGTATGAAGTGGACGCTCACGTTGTTGGGCTTTAATAGGGTCATCATTTTGTCGAATGCGATCAAGTCTTTGTCGTCGAAACTTGTGGAGAAGGCGACGCTCTTGATTTCTTCGAATCTGTTTAGGTTGACGTTCTCCGGTATGGTTAACACTGGCACGTGCGAGCGTTCTATTATTTCCGCCGTCACGCTACCGATGAAGTCCATGTCTTTTTTGTCGCATCCCCTGGTGCCCATGATGATGATTCTCGGATTGTGCCTTTCCGCATATCCTAAAATCTGGTCTTCCGGAACACCTTCGCGTAATACATGTCTGTAACTGATACGGGGCCATTTCCCTTCGGCTATGGAGCCCTCGATCTTTGATTCTAAATCTATTAAATTCTTTTTAGCGTTTTCCAACATCTCAAGGGCGGACTCCTCCGTCTTGCCGTCGTGGTTAATCACTTCTCCGATGGGCATCGACGAGAAGGATGGGGGAAGGTACGCATGGAACAATATAACTTCGGCGTCCAATGTGGCGGCGAGCGGAAACGCGAACTCGCAAGCCTTTAGTGAGTAGTCCGAGAAGTCGATCGGGAGAAGCACCATCGCTTTTTTGTTCATCTCTTCCAATGCTTTGCTGAGCCCCTCTTTATTGTTCATCTCTTCGATAATGCCTAACGCTTTGGGTAGGTCGCTTTCCTTAATGCGTACTCTGACGCCAACCGGTAATATTTGGTTGACGTTGTGTATGTACACGTCTATTCCGTGCACTTCCAACACTGACTTAAGTATTTGGGCCTTGTCGTAGGTATGTATCGCTACTGTCACCAAATTTTCTTCCATAATCTTCCTCCTTTATCCGTTTCATCAAATCTCTTTCATCACATATCCTCTTCAAAGATAGGAAATTTACTTTTTAGATTCAAAATTTTAGGGAAGTAATTTACTTCCAAATGAATACTTTTTTGTCTTTTTTTTTATCTTATCTAATAAACTTCCCGTATCATTGATGATTGATGTTTCGTCGGCTCTGGTGTGTTTGTGTTACTTGCTGAGTGTCAGTTGTCTTGTCCGCGTTTCAATTTTTGTGCTTTTTCCCCCCTTGGTAAGTGTCCTCTCTAGTTTGCGGGTCTGTGGTGGTTTTGTCTTTCGTTTGTCGCTTCCCGTACTTAGCCGAGTGCGTTCCGATGATGCCTGTTATCTGGAAAATCTTATGATGTATTGGCTTTCTTTCTAGGCTTTCTTGTTAATTTTTTATAACTTCGCGGAGTTTTTTAAAGATTTGAGAGATGATTGTCTTCCCTAATGCGAAAATTAATGTCGGATTGAACATTACCGGTGTGAGAAAGGACGGGTACCATGAGATCGAAAGCGTTTTCTACCCGATTCCTTTGAAGGATGTGCTAGAAATTGTCGAGGCCGAGGATGGCGTGACGGAGATGAAGGTCAGTGGCTTGGCAATCGATGGTGATGTCAACGATAATTCCGTGATGAAGGCGTACGGATTGTTGAAAAAGCAATTTGATTTGCCTGCCGTTAAGATTTATCTGGAGAAAATTATTCCTTTTGGCGCCGGATTGGGCGGCGGGTCTGCCGACGCTTCGTTCGCCATCAAATTATTGAACGATTTGTTCAGCCTTGGCTTGGATATCCCTCAAATGGAGTCGATTGCCGCTAAGGTTGGTGCTGATTGTCCTTTCTTCATTCAAAATAAGCCAGCCTATGTCACTGGTATTGGTGACGTGCTCCAACCCATCGAGTTTTCGTTGGAAGGCGTCTCTTTCCTTTTGGTTAAGCCTGACGATTTCATCTCGACCAAGGAGGCGTACGCGAAGGTCTCTCCGAAGAAGCCGGTGCTTGCATTGTCCGAAATGGTCTTGAAACCGATTTCGGAATGGAAATACAACGTGGTGAACGATTTTGAGTCGAGCGTTTTCGATGGACATCCGACTGTGAAGTCGATTAAGGATACGATGTACGAACAGGATGCGTTGTTCGCTTCTATGTCTGGCTCTGGTTCCTCCGTCTTCGGGTTTTTCAAGAGCGAGGTCGATGCGGAGAGCCTTTTCCCTGGTATGTTCACCTTCCAAAAGAAACTTTGATAGATTTTGATGGAATGAAATGAAGGGTTAGGGTTCCTTCTGACTCTTATATCCACAAAAAAACACCCCGAATGATATCGTTTCATTCGGGGTGTTTTTTGTTTTTTTTGGGGGGCTTCTTATTTTTTGTAGATAGCCTCGATTTCTGACATGATTCTCTTCGCCAAGTTATCCGCCTGTTCCATGGTGGCAGCCTCGGAATAGATACGGATGATAGGCTCCGTGTTGGATTTTCTCAGGTGTACCCAACAATCGGAGAAGTCGATTTTCACGCCGTCGATATCGTTCACTTCCTCGTTCTTGTATTTCTCCTTCATCTTGGCCAAGATATCGTCTACGTTGATGTCCGGAGTGAGTTGGATTTTGTTCTTGGAGATGAAGTATGCGGGGTATTGTTTCCTCAATTGGGAAGGTTTCATGCCTTTCTTTGCCATGAGGGAAAGGAAGAGGGAGATTCCCACGAGGGCGTCTCTTCCGTAATGGCTTTCCGGATAGATGACTCCTCCGTTACCTTCTCCGCCGATGATGGCGTTGGTGGCTTTCATCTTAGCGACCACGTTCACTTCTCCCACTGCTGCGGCATTGTATTCGCCTCCGTGTTGGCGGGTGACGTCTCGGAGCGCTCTGGTGGAGCTGAGGTTGGAGACTGTGTTGCCTGGCGTGTTGCTCAGCACGTAGTCTGAAACGGAAACCAATGTGTATTCCTCTCCGAACATCTCACCGTCTTCGCAGATCATGGCGAGCCTGTCTACGTCAGGGTCTACGACGAAGCCCACGTCAGCCTTCTCGCTTTTCATCTTCTCCGAGATTTCTGTTAGGTGCGCTGGAAGCGGCTCCGGATTATGCGCGAATTTCCCGGTAGGGTCGCAGTTGAGTTTCACGACGTTCTTGACTCCTAATTTTTCTAGGAGTTGAGGTAACACGATTCCTCCTACAGAGTTCACACAGTCGATCACCACTTTGAAGTTTGCCTTCTTGATGGCGTCCACGTCGACGAGCTTCAATTTGAGCACGTCGTCGATGTGTATGTTGTTGTAGTCGTTTTTGTAGGTGATTTTGCCAAGATTGTCTACCTCGGCGAATTCGTAGTCGTTGTTCTCTGCCATGGACAAAACAGCTTTCCCTTCTTTGTCGTTGAGGAATTCACCGTTTTCGTTCAGTAGTTTCAACGCGTTCCATTGTTTAGGGTTATGGCTGGCTGTCAAGATGATACCTCCGCACGCCTTCTCTTTTTGAACAGCGATTTCAGTGGTCGGGGTGGACGCCAAGCCTATGTTGGTCACGTTTAGTCCCAATCCGATCAATGTGCCGGAAACGAGGTGGTCGACCATCTCTCCTGAGATACGCGCGTCACGCCCTACGACTATTAGGTTGTTCTTGCATTTCGTGTTCCTTTTGATCCATGTGCCGTATGCGGCTGTGAATTTAACTACGTCTAACGGGGTCAATCCGTCTCCGACGGCTCCTCCGATTGTTCCGCGAATACCGGAAATTGATTTAATGAGTGTCATATCTCTTTTATTTTTACATTTTTTTTAGTTCCTATCGATGCAAATATACTTAATATTTTGTTCTTTAATAGTATCTTTGCGCAAAGATTATTAACAAATGGGAAGGCATAGATTCAAGCTTGGAATATTGATGGGATTGGCGGCGGTTTTGATATTGTCGTCTTGTTCTACGACCAAGTATGTGCCTGAGAATAGTTACTTGTTGGACAAGGTCTCTTTTGATGCGGGGAACAGTGACGTGAGCAACAGCGAGTTGACCAAACACCTGCGCCAAAAGCCCAACTTCAAGGCTTTTGGCCTGTTCCGAATCTACTTGGGTGTGTATAACCTCTCCGGAAGGGATTCCACGAAGAAGATTAACAGAAAACTGAGGAATATAGGGGAAGCTCCCGTGATTTATGACCCATTTATGACATATCGATCCGAAAAGGAGCTGCAGGCTTACATGAAGTCGAAAGGGTATATGAATGCGGAGGTCTCCTCTTCCGTGAAATTGAGTAAGAAGAAAAAGGCCGAGGTCTATTATCGGATTGTCCCGAACGAGCCTTTCCGTATCAGGAAAGTGGAATGTGATATTCCCAACGACCAAATGATCGATTCCCTTTTGCACATGAGGGGCGGAATCCAAAACACTAGATTGAAGTCTGGAATGTTGTTCGATGTGGAGGAGCTGGATGAGGAGCGGGAACGTCTCAGTAAGTTCCTTCGCCGTAGGGGGTATTATCGTTTCAATAAGGATTATTTGGTCTACACGGCTGATAGTTCGATCGGTAACCATCAAATTGACATCACGCTTCATCTGAAACCTTATTCCCGTGTCTTGCCCAACGGGGAAAGGGAGGACGCTAACCATGAACGATATCGCGTGCGCCATGTTTATGTGACGGAACACGATCGAGGAGAATCCCCTAATGAATTGGTGGTCCGTGATACGTTCCCTTATTCCGCTAGCATGACTCTGCTCTCTAGGGGTAAGCCTTTCCTTCGCCCTTCCGTAATCGACGACGAATCGAGGATTGAGACTGACTCCCTCTACAACGAGTTCTTGGTGGAACGTACTTATTCAAGACTGAATGGATTGGGCATTTTGCGTTCTTCCAATATACGTTTCACTGATTTACAGAATGATAGGCATGAGGTGGATTGTGAGATAGACCTTTATCCCGCCAAGCCTCAATCTTTCTCGATGGATGTGGAAGGAACAAACTCCGACGGTGACTTGGGTTTCGCCTTGAATATCGGTTATGCGCATAAAAACGTCTTCCGTGGTTCCGAGGTGTTGAGCGTGAAGGGTAGATACGCCCAAGAGGCTTATTCTGGCTTGTCCGACATCCTCCATCACTATGTGCTTGACTTGGGTGGGGAAGTGGGCATCACGTTCCCTCGTTTCATGTTCCCTTTCCTGAAACGTGACTTCAAACGTAGGATTTCTGCCAGCACTGAGTATAATATCCGCTATAATTACCAAATCCGGCCGAACACGTATGAACGTAAGTCCATTTCGACGAGCATGAAGTATCTTTGGACGTTGCGGAGGTTTTATAAATATACGTTGGATTTGATCGATCTGAACTATGTGGATATAGAGACTGACAGGTCTTTCGATTCCATCTACAGTGCCGACCGCTATTCTGTCCTGAGGGAGAGTTATTCCGACCACTTCATTATGAACACGGGTTTCGCGATCACTTATAATAACCAAGCTCAGGCTTCCCGTTCCAATAAGACTTATTACCATGTTTCTGTCGAATCGGCTGGCGCTTTGCTCAATGGGCTTTGCCATGTTTTCTCCACGAAGGATGATAACGGGCAGTATACGATTGGTAATATTCCTTTCTCTCAATATGTGAAGGGGGAGGCGGACTATTCCTACAACATTAAGTTGGATGGTAGAAGCCGTTTGGTTTATCATGTGGGATTGGGTGTCGCTTGCCCGTATGGGAACGCTTCTGTCGTGCCTTTTGAACGTCGTTTCTTTGGTGGCGGCGCTAATGGGGTGAGGGGATGGTCTGTCCGAACGTTGGGCCCTGGCCGCTATTATTCTGATAGTTATGATGATTTTGTCAAACAATCTGGTGACGTGAAGTTGTTGCTTAATTTGGAGTACCGAACCAAACTGATTTGGAAGGCTGAGGCTGCCGCTTTCTTGGATGCGGGTAATATTTGGACGTTGAAGAATTCTCCTTCCCAACCGAGGGGCCAGTTTAATTTCAAGAAACTTTATGAACAAATCGCCTTGTCTTATGGACTTGGTATCCGTTTGGACTTCTCTTACTTCCTGATTCGTTTTGATATGGGTGTCAAAGCGTTTAACCCGGCCCGGGATGGTTCGGAACGCTGGCGTTTCAATGGCTTGAATTGGAAGGATGATTTCGCTCTCCACTTCGCTGTGGGTTATCCGTTCTAACTTACGATTGTTTCTCCTTGGATATTCCTCATTATTAGGCATTGTGAAATTTTATCTCCTTTCGATGAATTTTTTTAAGAAATGAATTGGGAGGTTCGCGAAAATGTATTACCTTTGCACTCACATTTAAGGATGGTCGGGTAGCTCAGTTGGATAGAGCAACAGCCTTCTAAGCTGTGGGTCGAGGGTTCGAATCCCTCCTCGATCACCATAGGCTGAAAATCAGAAGTTTAGTATGATTTTCAGCCTTTTTGTTTTGGGCTTGATCACTATTCCCCAATTTGTGTTTTTTTGAATTCTAATTGTAAAATGATTAAGAATCTATTTCCCTTAATATTACTTTCTCCTTTAAAATAAGCGTTTTGTGTGCGGTTGATAATATGGAGAATTGAAGTGGGTAGCTGTTGTTCTTCTTGGGGCAAATACAAAGTGGGGAAGCGCGCATATGGTAATGGGAAAATTCATGTCCATTATAAATTATATGGCCTTGAAAAACGAATAGTAACTCTTTTAAGAGGATTATCGTGCTCCTCTCTTATGAAAAGGCTGCGTGCGATTTTCCTACATTCATTAGCAACGGGTGCCCGATTGTCTGTGATGATGTGATGCGTTATTTGGATAAAAAATTATCCGCCGCGACAAAACCTACATTGTTATGGATTTCCCAATAGGGGTATTCCCGTCTTTGTATGTTTGAATTGTGATATTATCAATAAATAGATATTAGAATAATGGATTACAGATTATTTGGCAAAACATATTATGTCAGATTGGATAAGGACGACGAAATCGTCAGTTCCATTCTTGGAATTTGTAAAAGGGAACATATCCAATCGGCCACTTTTTCGGGTATCGGCGGATGTCAGGATGCGGAAATCCAAACCTTTATTCCTGAGAAGAAGGCTTTTGAGACCAATCGACTGCAGGGTATGCTGGAATTGGTGTCGTTACAGGGGAATGTCGTCTCTGATGATAACGGTGAATTGTCCCACCACACGCATGCCCTCTTTTGTTACAAGGATGAAAGTGGCCACCATCAGGCGGGTGGGCATATAAAGTCCGTCACGGTGCTATATACGGCTGAGATAGAGTTGCGCCCTGTGGAAGACGGTGTCATCAAGCGTAAGACGGATGCTACGACCGGAACGGGTTTCTGGGACTTCCAGTAGATGATTTTAGGAAAGGTTAGATTTTTTCAAAAGCTAAGAAGCTTATTGGGCTTTTTATGGATACTTTTTGTCTATTTTAATCATTTCCTCAGTCACAATGGAACCCCATTGCTCCTATCGGAAATAATCAAAATATCCTAAAAAGTCTCTCATAAAAATCTCCAATAAAAAAAATTTAAACAGCTTCTAAGGGAGACAAACAATAGGATTTCATGCAAAAGCAATCCGAACTGAAAGTTTATCAGCACCTAAAATTATGCTATTATACACTAATCAAGATTAGTCATTTCGCACATTCAGAAAAAAAGGAAGGATAAAATAACCTTAAGGGGAAACTCTTCTTTCAGCAATTCGCCAATCAACGATGGCAAACAGAATTTTCGAGATACTGGAACAAACCCTCGCAAGTATCTTCCAACAAATCCATCACGTGCGTAAAGCCCGCCGAACCGCCGTAATAAGGATCAGGCACATATCTGTCGTTCATAGAGACGGCGAACTCGGTCATCTGGTGGATTTTAGCCCGATGTTCATCAGTAAGAGCCTTATCCAGCAAAGACTCGACATTGTCATCGTCCATTCCGACAATGATGTCGAACACGTCGAAATCGCCAAACAAAACAGGGCGGGATATGGAAGTGACCTCGTATCCCCTCTCCTTCGCGGCGGCTCTCATTCTTGGGTCGGCAGGTTCGCCGGCATGGAAATTGATGATGCCGGCAGAATCGATGATGTAACGATCCGAAGCGCCATGTACGGCGACCAACGACTTCATCACCGCCTCAGCGGCAGCCGAGCGGCAAATGTTGCCTAAACACACGAAAAGGATACGGGTCTTATTATCCATGATAATTATTGTTCAGGATTTGGGTTATTAGGTTTTGAATCGCCACGTCTTGGGTATCTGCGTCTGTGGGGACGGTTGTTGGATTTAGGCTTTGGAGTTTGTCCATCAACACTTTGAGGTGTTTCGGGATTCTGAGCGGCGCTCTCCTTTCTAGGAGTGTTACCATTCTTATGGCGATGGTGGGAACGATGGTTACCATTCGAATTGCCATTGCCATTACTATTACTATTGACATTTTCACCGCCTTTAGCGCTGGCGTTAGCATTATTGCCATTGCCTCTTCCGCGGCCATTTCCATGACCACCGCCATGGTGCGGGCGTCCACCTTGGCGCGGCGTATAGGCAGGTCCCTCCCCTACGCTTTCAGGCATCGGGTATTTCTCGACTTCCCGTTGAAGGAACTTCTCAATACGTTGGAACCTATCTTGGTCGCTTTCGGAGATGAAAGTGATTCCGGCGCCCTCTTTGTTAGCGCGTGCGGTACGGCCGATGCGGTGGATATAATCCTCAGCGTCATGAGGCACATCGTAGTTCAGGACCACATCGACATTCTCGATATCAATACCTCTGGAAATAATATCAGTAGCCACAAGAATGTTCACCTTGCCGCACTTAAAATCGAGCAGAGCCTGGTCCCTATCCGCCTGTTCAAGGTCGGAATGGATTTCCACCGCATGTAGGCCGAGACGGCGAAGGCTGCGGGCCACCTCCTTCACTTTCAGTTTGGAAGAAGAGAAGACAATAATCTTCTCGTCCTTTTTATCCTGGAAGAGGGCTTGGACAAGAGAAAGCTTCTGCGTCTCATAGCAGACATAAGCGCCTTGTTTCACGCCATCGGCAGGTTTAGAGATAGCGATATTGACCATCACCGGGTCATGCAGGATAGTCTCAGCCAATTTCTTTATCTTAGGAGGCATCGTGGCAGAGAACATAATCGTCTGCCTCTTCTCAGGTAATTTCTTAACGATTTGGACGATATCGTCATAGAAACCCATATCAAGCATACGGTCCGCCTCGTCGAGGACAAAATAGCTGACCCTGGAGAAATCCACGTTATCCAAGCTGATGTGGGAAATCAATCGTCCGGGAGTAGCCACGACGAAATCCGCGCCCAACTGCATGGCACGTTTCTGTTGTTCCCATGCGCCGGCATCGTTACCGCCATAGACAGCCACGGAAGAGATTGGGAGAAAATAGGAGAAGCCTTCCAATTGTTGGTCGATCTGTTGCGCCAGCTCACGGGTTGGCGACATGATGATAGCATTCACCGCATCGTCCGGATGGGGTTCCTTCAACATCTTATTCAACAAGGGAAGCAAGAAAGCCGCGGTCTTACCCGTTCCGGTCTGAGCACAGGCGATTACGTCCTTACCATCCAAAATCACAGGGATAGCCTGTTCTTGCACAGGGGTCATCTCACTGAAATTCATCACATTCAAGCCATCCATCAGCGTAGGCTCGAGATTCAATTCTTCAAATTTCATCGTATATCAATCCAAAATTTGCCACAAAGGTAATCAAAATAAATGAACGAATCACATAGGATCCACGTCCACATGAATGAAGACCGACTTATGGGCGGGATGCGCCAACGTCATGTTGGTCAATTCGCGGAGGACAGACTTCGCCTTCTCGACGGAAGCCTTCATCTCCACCTTCAACATAATCTTCAAGATGTATAAGTTCTGGATACGGGCCACGACCGGTTTGTCAGGTCCGAACACCCTATCCCCAAAGGATTGCCTCATCAAGGCGGCCAGATAGTTAGCGGCGCTGTGCACAGAGGCGAAATCCTTACCCTTCAAATAAACATAAACCAACCTAAAATAAGGAGGATATTTGAAAAGAGCGCGGTCATTCATCTGGACATTGAACATTGAGAGATAGTCATTGTTCCTCACCTGTCGGATTACCGGATGGTCCGGCTCCGAAGTCTGTATGACCACGATACCGCGGTTGTTCTTCCTACCAGCGCGTCCGCTGACCTGCGCCATCATCTGATAAGCGCGTTCGAAAGCCCGGAAATCAGGATAGTTCAGCAAAGAGTCCGCATCCAAGATGCCGACCACACGCACACGTTCGAAATCCAAGCCCTTGGAGATGATCTGCGTTCCCACCAGGATATCGATGTCGCCATTCTCGAAATCATGGATGATTTTCTCGTAACTCTTCCGGGATTTGGCCACATCCAGATCCAAGCGTACCACCCGCACGCCAGGAAATAAATCCGCCACCTCCTCCTCTATCTTCTCCGTACCGAAGCCTCTAGGCTCCAATTCGGGCGTCTCGCAGGCAGGACAAACGGTAGGCACATTCATCGTATAGCCACAATAATGGCAGACCAATTGATGGGTAGACTTGTGATATGTCAGGCTAATGTCACAATTCTGGCAACGGGGCACGCAACCACACGTCCTGCACATGAGGAACGGAGCGAAACCGCGTCGGTTCTGGAACAAGATAACCTGTTCCTTCCGAGACAACGCCCTACGTATGTTCTCGATCAGGAGAGGAGTGAAAATGCCATGCACCATCTCCTTCTTCTTTCTCGCCTCCTTGACGTCAGCCACCAACACATCCGGCAACTCGATACCCTCGTAACGTTGCTTAAGCTCCACAAAACCGAACTTCCCGGAGCGGGCGCACTCATAACTCTCCAGCGAAGGCGTAGCGGACCCCAGCAAAACCTTTGCGCCAGACATCTTAGCCAAGACAATAGAAGCGTTCCTCGCATGATAACGCGGAGCGGGATCGAACTGCTTATAAGTCGTCTCGTGTTCCTCATCCACCACCACGAGGCCAAGGTTTTTGAAAGGCAGAAAAATGGATGAACGGACGCCCAAGATCACCTTATAGGACTTGTCATCCAACAGGTTATTCCAAATCTCCACACGCTCCGCATCTGAAAACTTCGAATGATAGACACCCAGCTGATTGCCGAACACACGCCTCAACCTATTGGTAATCTGCGTAGTCAAGGCGATTTCGGGCAACAGGAAGAGTACCTGTTTTCCCATCTTCAGAGCCTCCTCGATCAGATGAATATAGATTTCAGTCTTACCACTCGAAGTGACGCCATGGAGCAGGACCACATCCTTGTGGGAGAACGAATCCCTTATCTCACCATAAGCGCATTGCTGCACCTCAGACAACTCATGGTTCCGCACCACCTCGTAAGGGGAAACATCCACACGATCCACATCCTTCTTATAGAGTTCCAGCACATGTTTCTCAACCAAGGCGTTCAAGGCAGCCTGTGAGCCGCCCTTCCCCAAAAGCTCCTTCTTGGAGACCTCACGTCGGTTGTTTGCCTGCATGAAACAAGAGAGCTGCAAATAGACCATCATCAGGTCAATCTGTTTTTTAGCCTTGCCTAGGTTGTCGAAAAGGGCCGACAAGACGTCCTCCCCCATATATTCGGGGGAGAGTCGCACATACGTTTCCTGTTTAGGTTTATACTTAGACTTCAGTTCCTCACTGACGGAGACGGCGCCGATATCCATCATCCGCTTCACCAGCGGAAGGACATTCTTCATCGCCATTAGTTTATTCAACTCGGCTACGGTATGTTCCTTGGCGGACAAGATATCCAACAGAGACTGTTCACGCTCCTTCAGCGGAGCCTCCGCCTCGAAATCCTCCACCAAGGAGATGACCGTCTCGCTCTCCAACTTCAAGCCAGAAGGGACAGCCGCCTTAAACACCTCACCCAAAGTGCATTGATAGTACGACGCAATCCATTCCCAGAACTTGATTTGTTGGGGACGAACAATCGGTTTAGCGTCAAGGACTCCAATAGCCTCCTTCAGTTCGACATTCTCGGGAGGTGAAAAACGGATGCCGTAGACCAAAGCCGTATAGAACTTCGAACGGCCGAATGGTACGATGACACGCATGCCCACCTTCACGTCTCCCGCCATTTCGTCCGGCAATATGTAAGTAAACGTGCTTCCCAACGGGAGGGGCAAGATCGTCTCGATGTAGGTCGTCATCCGTACAAGCTATTATTCAGTGTATTTACGCAAAGAATCCAACGTTATCCATTTCACCATTTCAGGATTACCCGAGACAGGGAGCAAGGAGGTACCGCTTCCATTGATGAAGCCCTTCTTGGAACGCACACGTACGATAGCGGTGCCCTCTTCGCTGATTTCAACTCCATCATAAATGCAAGGCACTACGATTTCACCCTTTTCGTTGATTAAGCCCCACTTACCGACAATCTTCACTGGCGCCACACCATTGATAAAGTTCGCACCAAAATCGTCGAAGATATAAGGCGTAACATTCTCCTTCGCATCCTCAGACTCCAAGACAAGAGCCTTCAATCCGTTCTTCTCTTTCGTGACGACAGGAGTTTCCACGGAAATCTGTTTGATACGTTTACGGAAATCAGACGCTTGGTTATCCAATTTCTTTCCGGTCTTATCAACATAAAAAATCTCACCATTCTGTCTCACGCGGGACAACCCTTTTCGGAAGGCAGAAGCTTCATCGTATTGCAGTTTAATCACCTCCTTACCCTTCATATCGATGAAACCGTACAATCCATTCTTTGCGACAGGGATAAGGTCGCCCGCCTCAGACCAACGGTAAGACCAACGTTCCTTAAAGTCGGAGAATGTATAATCATATTTCAAGGAAGAGAACTCCTTCAACGACTCGTTCACGAAGCCCCACTTGCCCTTCTTTTGGACTGGGCAGACACCGTTGACGAAAGTGAGTGCGTCGTCATACTCGGGAGAGGCGATCACCTTACCCGTCTTATCAATGAAATTCCATACCATCTTATCCTTCTTCTTCATCTCCACCGCCGTGGCGACCTCAGAGTTGAAAGGACGCACCTCGTCGAACTGGCAAGGAATGACCAATTTACCGGAAGCATCCACGAAGCCCTTCTTGCCATCCTTCTCCACTGTGATGAAAACCCTTCCCTCTTTGCCTATGGATTGGTATTCGCAAGGGATAATTTCCTTCCCTTCCACATCATAGGCGCCATAACCGGCTTCACCTTTGATGACGAAGTAAGAGACGGGACCTCTAAATGGACCAGAAATTTGGTCGAACGAACAAGGGACAACCTCTTTGCCATTGATGGAGACAACACCATACTTCTTTTGGTTACCCATCTTCTTCATGACGATGGAATAGCCATCCACAAACGGCCATGCGTCGTCATATGGAGTCTCCGCCAAAGCGTATTCCTTCATAAAAACAAAATTTTTGGAAGCGCTCAACGAAAGCTTCAGTGTTGACTTATCGTCCACGACAGAAAAGACACCTGTCTTGACGGTGTCGATGACAGCACCCATACGGTCTATAAGGACCGAAACGCCATTCTTGGAAACAACGCAACGGCCATCTTCCGTAAACATAGGGTCCGAACTTTTATCAAACTGGCACGGGATGCTCAAAATACCGAACTTGTCGACGAAGCCTATCGAATCGTTATCTCCGACGACCGCCGCAAATCCGTTCGAAAACGGGGCGACACACTTATAGCCGGGAGCTATGGCCATATTTCCCTTGGTATCAATGAAACCCCACACACCATCAATCTTCGCAGGGGACAAATCCTCGGAGAATTCACCGAGCTCGTCATATTTACAAGGGACGAACTCCTCCAACCTCGTGTTCAGATAGCCATACTTCCCATTTTTCTTCACCGTCATGACACCATCCCGGAAAACATATGTATTAATTTCGTTCTCCCTATCATAAGTAGGAGGGAGTAGCTGCTCTCCGTTATAATCGACGAACCCGATTTTACCACTGACGACAACGGGAAGGACACCCTCATGGGGTACACCCACCTCAGGATAGCGCAACGTGGCGATACGCATACCCAACGAAACATCAACACCATTAAAATCGCTGGATGCAAAGGCAGCCGATGCGCCCAAGAGGGACAAAACGCCAAGGAATAAATTCTTTTTCATGATACACATTCAAATTAATAGAACCGTCCATCAACCATAAGAGGGACACATATTCCCAATACGGACGAACGTTTCCGGGTAATTGATAATAAAGGGGAGGCCGACATATATGAAGCACCCCATCCGAAACACAAAAATAGTCATTTATACGGAATTGTAAAGAAAAATCGGACGATGAATTAATGTGAGGAAGCGGGTCCACCCGACACAACAAAACGCACCACACAACGCATTATTCATAAAAAAAAGCTAAATTCGCACATTTATCACAAATAAGAGAGTATAAATACAACACATCTAAAAAAGCGAAGAATTAATCATTAAAATCAAATAGAAAATTATGGCAAAAAGGTACACATGGTTAGTATGTCTAACGACATTATTAGTTTTATTCAGTTCATGTTCCAATATCGGAGACAAATTTATTACTGGGATAGTGGACGAGACGAACAAAAACGCCCCGTTCGCATTAAACGAAATGCTAGTATGCGACAGTCTCACATTTGACGGGAAGCACATCACATACAACATCTCCATTGTAGATGAGTATACGGAACTTTTGGGGAAAAGCATAAAAGAGCAAGACCCTGAATTACTGAAATTCCAAATCAGGAACACACTAGAAGGGAATCCGCAAACGAAACTCCTTGTCGAGGGCATGAAACATACTGATTACACGCTCAACTACACCTATTGGTCCAAGGGAGAGACCATCGTGGAAATATCTTTAACCGCTGACGAACTAAGCAAAGAGATCACAGAGGAAGAGATCACGAAGATGACACAACTGAGCATGAAAGGGGAGATAGACGCATTAAAGAAGCAACTTCCATATAAGGTGGACGAGTTCACGAGCGCAGAAGACGTGGAACTTAATCTTAAAGAGAAAAAACTCTCCTACATTTATTCATTGGTTGGAGTAGAGGAAGAAATAACCGACGACATAATAAGCGAAATCAAAAGGAACGTCACCATAAGCGTTTCTAACGGAAGCATGCAATTATACTCGACCAACAACATAACACTCGAATACATATACAAAGACACGACAGGTAACAAACTGTTTAGCTTCGTCATAACGCCAGACGAGTATTAAGGCCGAGGCACGATGACCTACCTACAGTCAAAGAGGGGATGGTCAAAAGGAGAAACGGGAGGCGTCAAAAATGACGTCCCCCGTTTTTAGTGTCATAATGTCCAGGCATCACTTACGTTTTTTAGCGACACCATATGACAAGATAATCTCGTGAGTATTAGAAGGCAACATATTGTCAGCGCCCAAGCCGAGATCAAACGAGTAACCGAATCTTAGCTTCTTCCATTCCAAGCCCAAAGTAAAGACCATCATCGAAGGATTCATCTTACTATGGAAATCGGGGCGCCAAGACAAGCCACCCCAATACATACGTTTGAAGAACGCCAAGGAACCGATTTCGAACACATTAGTCTTGTCGTGATGGAAATAGTTCACGACAGGTTCCAAAATCCATTGGTCGGACAAGTGGAAATCGCCGATTCCATAGATATAGAGGTGCCTACCGCTCTTGAAGGTAGTAGATTCCTTATTGGTCAAGTGCGTCATGGAAACGCCGGCAGTCCAAACCGGGTTGGAGAGTTCGAAACCGAGGTCGAAGTCCGGAGAGACACGCACATCCTTCTCGTAAGGATACGTATCGTTACCATATTCATTGATGTCCAACATAGTATTAGCGGTATAATCGAAACCACCGATTTGGATACCTGCACCCAGACCCATGGCGAGGACATAACGTTCGCTGAGGTCTATCTGGTAGGAATAAGCCACTTTCATGTTGGTGGAATTATGTCCGATACCCACATGGTCATAAGACATAGTGAAACCGAGACCTGAGCGGATTTTCTCCACATAGTTAGTCACATTCAGGACCGTGGTCTTAGGTCCGTTCTCGATTCCCGCCCATTGGATACGGCCATGGAGGAAAATATCGATATCATTCGTGTTACCTGTCGCCGCAGGATTTTTGTTCACACGGGAAAACACCTCCTGAGACAACATCAAATCTTGTTGGGCATACGAAGTGAGCGCCAACAACGCAGCGCAGAGCGCCAATATATATTTTTTACTTTTCATCTTTAGTATCATTATTCTCAAGTTTGACAATTTCCACACGGCGGTTCTTTTGGTGGTCAGCCTCCGATTGGGCGTTCAGGACAGCAGGATTGGACTTTCCGACGCCCTCAATGCGCATTCGTTTGGCGCTGACGCCCATCTTAACCAATCTGTTGTATACCGCACGGGCGCGGTTCTTGGAGAGCGGCAAGTTGTAGTTCACCGTTCCACGTTCATCCGTATAACCCGTTATCTTGAAGACGGAAGTGGAATCCTCATTGATGAAGTCTAGGATATACTTGAACTCGGCATCATACGACTCGATCATAAAAGCCTTGTCGTACTCGAAATAGAAGACGCAAGTGCGGAAATCCGGGCGAGCCACCTTCAACGGAGTCGTGTCCACAGGCGTGGTATCCACCATTTGAGGTTCTGGAATGAAGACGGCAGGGCGGTAGATATCGTCACCGCCGCCACGATTGGAAATCAGGAAAGTGATTCCCTCAGCCACAACAAAATTCTTATCGTCCGAGCCACTATTGAACTCGGCGGCGACCATTTGGGGAACCGGACTACCGTTAAACAACATCTTGTAAAGATTAGAACCGCCAAGCGTGTCGGAGCGGTCGGACGTGAAGTAGAACATCGAATCACCCACCACGGACGGGAAATCCTCTTCTCTGTCGGAGTTCACCTCCGTCATGTTTTTCGGGGCGGACCAAATATTGTTTCCCTTACGGTCGACATACCAAATATCGGAGCCACCCTTCCCGCCATCGAGTTGGGCAGAGAAATAGAGGCGTTGCCCATTATTTCCGAACGTCGGGTTAAACATGCCAGCCACAGGAGCCTTCTTGTAGGTCCAGCGGCGGGAGATGAAGGTGGTTCCCTCCTCCTGTTCGCGGGTGGACATGAACCCTTCGATCTTCAGTTTCTCCGGGTTTCCCCAAACGTTGTTCCTATAAGTCGCGCCATAGAGCACGCCTTTCGAGGAGAACACCAACATATCGTCACATTGGGCGAATTGGCCCTCTATACCAAGGAGCGACAAGTCCTGCTGCTCCCGAATGGAATCGATATCAAGGCTATCGTTGAGAGAAGCCACATAGACCTTTCCCCCACGGGAAAAGGCCAATTGGTTTTTGAGGAGGGAAAGGCCTCCTTCGTTCTCTTCGTTATTAATTTGGGATGGTTCCACCGTGTAACCATCCATGAAATTACGTTCGACAGCATAAATTCCCCACGAGGATATGCTAAAAAGAATTATAAAGAAAAGTCTCATATCCTTACTTATTTAGCTTTAACTATTTCAATTGTACCCTTTATCTGTTCGCCACCATCAAACAAGACGTAGACATAGACGCCAGCCGTAGCGACCTTTCCACGGTAATGTCCGTCCCATCCGTCATAGGAGTGGGTGATCAAATTTCCGTAGCGGTCATAGATGTAAACCTCATATCCCTTCATGAAGACGTCGTTCATGCCATCGTTGAAGTGCGGCGTGAAGGCGGTTGGAATTTCGATTTCATTTCTTTCCGAAGAGCGACCGTCCTCCTGCCACATAGCATACAAGTCCACATCGGAATCGACCACGATTTTATCATTCGCTTGATATGTCAAGCCCGACCCGTCACTTTTCGTATTCCATCCCTTAAATAGGGACCCTTCCTTTTTAGGCAACGGAAGCGTCAGAGAGTCTGGCTTCCAAATAGCTTTCAAATCAACTATTCCGCCATTTTCCCTCACAATGTTTTTCGTCAGCTCCTTATCATTATACGTCAACGATGTAGAACCGTCTTTCGAAAGGACAAAATCCGAGAATTTGAACCTATAAGTGTGTCTATCCTCTAAATTACCGCCGTTGATCGCTATGTAAACAGGTGTTGTGTCATTCGCGAAGATTGTGAATTGTCTTTCCACCATTTTTTCAGAAGCGGTTTGACAATTAATCACCACGGCACTCTTCTCTTCTCCCTTCGTCAACAAACCCAAATCATTGCAATAGATTTGCTGGGGCTGACCACAAGCGGAGCATTTGAAACTATCCACCCATATTGGCTCTAGATCCCGATAACCCGTAGGGGAACATACATTAAACGACAAGTCATAATCACCCGCCGGCATATAAATTGGTTGGGAATAAAGTCGCTCGCGAGTACTTCCCTCTGTTGTAAACGAAACCGAGTTGACGCCATCCTCTGTGGAAAGTTTCACTAAATGGAGGTCTACTGTACTTACATTACCACGCGTAGAGATGGTATTCCAGTTTGGTTCCATGTCTTGAGTAATTTCAGTCAGCAACCGTTCGTGCAGCCATCCTTGGAAGAGGCAATAGACTTTTTCCCCTCCAAGTTTCTCTCCTCCATCCGTATCGAAAGAGACGTTATAGGAACGAATAAAAGCATTGGCGTCCAATCGCGTCGTTTCATCCACACCAATAGTGAATACATGGCTATCCATTCTTCCTTCAGTTGCGCCATTGCCATCATACCTAACAATATAGTTTCCCGCAGACGCATTAATCGCACCCATACGCGATCCTGCTGAATAAGCATACGAGATTTGGTATCCTGTTCCGAACATATTTGCGACGACACCATTCGGAGCCATCAGCACATGAGATCCTGCCTCAATGGGAATGGATGCGAAAAGGAGATTTGAATCACCTGTTAATTCGGAGAAGGTGGCAAAATGAGTTTTCCCGTCGAGCGTGACTTTATCCTTATCCGATGCTTTAATGACCACGTTCAAATAATGATTCTCGATTTCATGAGTATTGAATGTGGCGAACGTAACCTCAGGAATTGCTTGTTCGACAGGAGCCACATATTGGAAAGAAGGGCCGCCTTTTGTTCTTGGTATGCGAGGATATCTACTACTGGTCAAATATTGGTATACTTCGACAGGTTTTGAACTCTCCAATATAAATGCGCCATCCTCCTCATTGATGATAAAGTCGTAGGACGCGAAAGGTTCCACTTCGGCGATTTTCACCCCATCCTTATACAATACCGCGCCTTGATCAGCCGCCGTACACTTAACCAGGTCATTTTTCCCTGTTTTCAAAGGCACAATCACGAACTTTTGTCCCCAAGAGGAAACAGGATAACAAACTTCCCACAAGTTATCCGCATCCCCAGCAGGATTAGGCTCTGGCACATTCACTGAACGGTTACCCATAAAGACTTGCACCTTCTTGCCATCCTTCACACGAATTTGGGAGCCCGATAAATCCTTACCTTCATCCGCACTTGTGCTCTCCACGGCATAGACTTCACCTTTATTCAAAGTTACAACAAAAGGAACATTGGCAGGATGACCGTCACCGGTTTTTAAGGTCGGAGTGATTTCGACCTCTGTCCCATCCTCGGAAGCTATCACGGCAAACACAGCGGGATGGAATTTATAATATGAGTCTGAAACACGAATCTTACTCGTTTGGGTAACATAATAGGAACCCCACACCGAAGTCGGAAGCGCCAAGGTACATTCCATAGAACAATGTTGGGAATTCGAAAGATATAGCGAGATGGTATCCGTAGAGGTTACATGCAATGTCTTATTAGTCACCTCCCCATAGACATTCAAATTGAACTCATCATAAGGGACCTCAAATATTTGCGTACTATTGGGCTCCATAACAAGAGACTTGTGGAATCCCAGGTCGTCATTATCGACATGAACTGTACACGCATTCTTTGCGGCAACGGTAACTTCCAACTTATAGAAGTCCAAGGTTGGTTCATTGAACACGTCGCAATTCTGCAAAAAAGCCACCCAAAAATCGGTCCCTTGTGAACTTTGGGAATACACTCCTAGATGAACCGCAAAAAGCAAGGAACATAACAACGTTAATTTTTTAAATAACATAACTTATTTTAAGAGGTTCTAAAAACAACCATTCCCCCCGTTCGAACCCATTTAAACGAGAGGCACGGGCTCCTTTTTACCGACAAAGGCGCATGCAAATATAAAAAAAAGAATGACTTCCACAAAAAAAGCAAGACCCGGCTCCTCGGGTCTTGCCTTCTAAACGAAAGGGCGATGAAGCGGGCTTACCAACCTTCCACCCTACCCACAAGTCACATTATGGCTGCGTCTCGTCCTCCTTAATCTCCTGCAAATGGTTATCCGCGTCCGACTCATCAATGAACGGAGTGATGATGATGTCGTTACCGTCCCCGTGCTCTTCAATTTGAGGATCCGGATTTTCGATAGGCGTAATGGTATCGTTCTCTGACGGATTGATCGTCACTGTCCCAAAAGAAATCTGTACTTCCGAATCTAGCTTCTTATTCTCCCGCTCATCATCCTGACTAACATTACCAAAAGGAAGAAGCTCGTTTTCTTCTGTCAATATTATAAAAAAGGCGGGCTCAATGTCAATGATTTTCCAAGTGATGGTGCCCGAAATGGTGAGGATGTCATCCTTGAGGAGAACAGCTTCGTCACCCATGGAAAGGCCGGACACAGTACGGGATATAGTACCAGATGTGTCTGACGTCGCTATGATTTCACAGGAAATATCATCGTACGACCATTTGCCTTCGATACTTCTCAACGAGTAAGTGACGCCAGATGATACCAACTCCCTAGGTTGAATGACATCGGAAGGTATGCTATCCACCTTTATGAATGTCCGGGTTTTCTGATCCATTACTAAAGAGTTGTAGGAAACGTACGTGAATCCACCGTTCTCTGGGACAACGTCAACAAGGGTATAATAATCACTGACACCGGAGACATCACTCCAAACTATTTGATTCGCATAGAGAGCTATCTCATCTTCATAGGAAAACCAAATTGGTGTCGTGTCCCCACTCGACTTGAGGTTCCAAATTTTACGCACGCCAGTAGCATCGATGCTCCAATAGGATTTTCCGTCTTCCGACACATAAGAGCCTACGATATCCTGCAGAGACCAAACCTTCCACCGCTGACTGGCGGGTTGCGTGACGGATGTGTCTTCAACGCCATCCTGCGGGAAAATAATGCCCCATTGCCCCTCGTCCGAGGAATGGAGGGTGATGGAATCCACATCGCTGAAAGCATAAGTGAACTCACCGGAATGGATATGGACACTAGGTCCGACCATATTCCTTGCGGAAAGAGAACCGCAACATAGAGAAAGTGCGCCAAGAATGATGGCTAAATAGATGTAGTTGTGTTTCATATATAAAAATTACATTTAGTTTATAAATTAAATTCCACATGAGTCTCTGACGTAGTAGACGTCAAAACCTTTGAGCGTTTCCGCAAGACACGAAGAGGATCTCCATCGAAGCCTCCTTCCGCATTCCCGGAAGAGATAGCGATAACAGCGGTGAAACCAAGCGGCACCTGATTCCGACCGTTTCTTTTTCCATCTAGTTGATTATGACATACCGTAATTCCCTTTCTTGAATAAAACATCAAAAGGTACGAAAAAAAACAGAAACGGGCAAATAGTTTGAGATATTTTTAGGGCCAAGGCAAGCAAAACCACATACATTGGGAAAGACACAACGTAAGACTCCCAAAAAAAATTGAATTTTTAAATATATGAAAAACACCACACACTCCCCAATAGTCGTTTATTTTATTTTGAGGAAAAATGAATTATTAAGAGCAACAATATGGCAATAATGGTTATAGCGGCAAAAGGAAACAAAGCTAAAAAAAGCAACCACCAGCTCCTGTTTTTTTCTTTTTCCACGAACCTTTTCACTATTGAATATGCTATCCAATAATAAACATCATACCCAATTGTAAAGAACAAGATTACCGCTCCTAGCATTCCGCCCTGTTCCGGATCCGTAAAATACATTGTTACCAGCAATGCTAACACTAAAAGATTGCAAATCTTGATGATCGTATTAATCACTTTTATCATTTTTTCTTGGATTAGAGAGATGTAATTTCTTCTATGCTAAACCATCACCGACAATAAGGGTTCTCTATTCAGAAGTTACTCGTCCACGATTTTTATAATATACCATTGACGCAAAACTACGAAAAAAAACCGCAAGGGAGGTACTTCATCGTTGCCAACTTCATCGCTTGACTCGCATGTCGTTTCCCGTTTTCTTTTAATCCTTTCAGCATTCTACCTCCATCACGACTTATGGTGCATTTCTCTCATATTTGTCTACGAAATAAAATTTCCGGACTCCTTTTTTATTATCTTGGTTAGAAACAGGCAAAATGAGTATTCGTTCCATTATCTGTCTTGTAAAAAAATAGAAGGGATTTTTCTTTTCGCACCGTAAATTTCGCTATTTTTATAAAAAAGGAGGGGTGTATGAACAAGGCACTAATCATAATAGCACTGTCGCTGCTTCCGCTTGCCGCCATGTCGGAGGAGTGGAAGGAGGTGGAATGGAAGACCACGTGCGAATGCTCGTGCCACGGATGGGGGGATAAAGAGTGCATATCATGCCGTTTTTACCATGAGAGGCAGGAGTGCCCGTGTCCGTTCTGCCATACGAAAGGCTGTGCGATAGGTTGCGCAAAATGTGGCCTGTTCCATTCTAATTTCGAGAGGTACGGAATAGAGGAAGCGATTAAGTCGCTAGAAGTGACGCTCCCATTTCTACACACCGACGAGCGCCGTCTCTGGAAAATCCCACCGCTGCGGACCGTACGTAGTAAAGTCCCGGTCGAAGAGAGATCCGACGATCAATGAGTTCCTCGGCGTATCCCGCATCGCAATATGGCAGCAGCCACACGGAGAACTTGTCCTCGTACCTTGCGTGCGATTCCGCCCGCGTATGTTTTGATTTAACATATCGTTAGGCAGTCCATGGAGTTGCCGTTGTACTTAGGAGCATTTCCTTTGCAAGGCATTCTCCATCCCATCCCGCACAATTTCGGGCTGAAAGCCCATCATTCCATAGCCTATGGGCAACGCCCTAGGAAAGGGATACACAACGCGATTCAATCGCCCTGAAAGGGCAAAAGTGAAATAACATATTAGAATTCATGAACAAGGCACTAATCACAATAGCACTGTCGCTGCTTCCGCTTGCCGCCATGTCGGAGGAGTGGAAGGAGGTGGAATGGAAGACCACGTGCGAATGCTCGTGCCACGGATGGGGGGAATGGGAGTGCTCATTTTGCCATTCGTACCATAAGAAGCAGGAATGCCCTTGCCCGTGCGGAGGGTCGTTAGGGTGTATGCGTTGTATGAATTTCCATGCGGATTTTGACCGCGGCGGTGCGGAGGAGGCATTCAAACGATTGACAGAGCCGAACCAATTCCTAACGTCCGACGAAACCCGGGACTGGAAAATCCCACCGCTGCAGACCGTACGTAGTAAAGTCCCGGTCGAAGAGAGATCCGACGATCAATGAGATTTAATGCGTAAGGAATCATACAAGTTTAAAATGCAAGAGGAATAAACGTATGTTGATTGAAACTGAAAGATTATTGATTACTGAGTTTACCATAGATATGGCCCCAATTGTCCAGGCGAACTCGGTCGATGAAAACAATAAGAAATTCGTTCCGGACGAAGTTTGGGAATCTGTGGAAGAAGTAGAAGAGACTTTAGCGTTCCTCATATCACAATATGGATCATTTGAGGGACCGCTTGTCTATCCTGTTATTGTGAAAGAGACGAAGGAGAATATCGGATATGTGCAATTGGTTCCCATGGATGATGGCAAGTGGGAAGCAGGGTATCACATTGCCCAAAGGCACACGGGAAAGGGGTATGCTACTGAGGCAGTAAAGGCATTCCTACCTGTAATTGCCAACCAAGCTAATTTGACGGAGGTTTACGGCATTTGTCTGGCGGAGAACAAAGCTTCATGCGCAGTGATGAAAAAATGCGGATTCACCAACGTTTATAAAGGGATGGGGAGATATCAGGGGGATGTCAGAGAAATCGTAAAAAGCGTATGGAAGGTGGGGAAATAAGGCTACGGATTTAGATATAAGGAATTATACAATAAAAAAACGATACGTATGATGGTGGCATAGGAACGCAATATTCTGCGTCTCTAGAGGGTCGGTTACAAATCTTAAAACGTGGGAATGATTAATTATACGATTTTAATACAGAAAAGAGCAACGACGATTCCCAGACGTACTTCGAAGCACTCGAACATCCAGGAATCGTCGTCAAATTCAAGAAAACACAAAGTCTGACAGAGCTCAGCTTACATAACCACAATCTTTTTCACGCATTGTGCTCCATCCTCCTTCTCAATCTTCACCAAAAAGATGCCATCTGGCAATTGGCTTAGTTGTGATTGATTTACGCCGCAACCACTTTGAACCAAGGTGCCAGCCATGTTCGTCACACAATAGGTAAAGTCGCCGTCACAATAGATCGTCACATTTCCATTGGAAGAGACAACCTCTATGGAGTGGGTATCCGTCAGATCCGACACAGATAAAACAACCGGCATTTCCATACCCTCGATGATCTTATCATACGCAAGCTTAGGCTGATAATTAGAGAATACTAACGGCTTACCTGACGCACGCCAACTGATTTCATCATTTATACCCCATACTGCCACCAAACTGATATTGTCCTTGTACTCTTTGTAAACCTTGAACAAATCGCCATACAATTGTGCTTGGGTATTGTAATCCGCGCCGTCCTCGATGGTGATGTCTAACTCCGTCACTTGAATGTCGCAACCGATGGTGGCATACTTCGCCAAAGCCTGCTTATAGAGATCAACGGATGGGAACTGTGTGCTCAAGTGCGATTGCAGACCGACACCATCGCAAAGTCCCTTGTCATACAAATCCTTCACCAAATTGTAGATCGCGTCTCGCTTGGAACCGACATACTCGTTGTAGTCGTTGTAATATGCCTTACAGTCCTTTGGAAGATATTTTCTCGCATAAGAGAAAGCCTTTTCAATGAATGACTTGTTGCCATACACCTCCACCCAACGGGATGTTTCGTTCACCTTATAGTTACTGCCCGGATTACGCATTTGTCCGCCATCGGTGAAGGCCTCGTTCACGATATCCCAAGCATAGATGTTCAAGTTCGGATAGGTGGTGGTCACCAATTCGATAACGTTTTTGATATAGTTCTCCATACGTTGGTCCATAATATCCTTGCTGACGGTTCGACCATTATCCTCAAAACCTTCGTTGAAGAACCAGTCTGGCGTTTGGGAGTGCCATACAAAAACATGTCCGCGTATCGGCATCTTGTTTTGCTCACAGAATTTCAAGATGGATTTGGTGTTAGGTGCCAAACGCACCTGTGGATTCACATTGTCACCCACACTTTGGCTGGCTGCTTGATCCAACATGTTATCCGGCTTTAACTCATTTCCTGGAGTAAGGCTGTTGAAATGGTGAAGGACCATATTCTTCGCATTCTGAGAAGCGATTTCACTCGCCAAAGCCGCCGTACCGATCTTGAAATACTCGCTGTAAAGATCTTTCCAAGGCAATTGTTGGGAGAAATCGATCAATTCCTCCACTTCTTCCTCGATAGTGACATCATCGATGTAATATTCCAATGAGGAACTATTCGTGCACTGGATATAGGGTTGAATATCCTCCACGTCATCAGGAATCGAAATCTTCCCCTTCAACTCAGTCCAACTGTAAGCATACGCCTCTTTGGTGCAGACACCTGGATAAGAGTTATCACCATCAGAGGAGTATTGCACGCTCAAATCCATGTTTCCATTCGAAAGCACAAACACATATGCGGTGATAATGTATGTCTTACCCGCCTCGATGGAGGCATTTTGCACCAAGGCGCCATGCCAGCTTTCCTTACGATTGCTGACAAATAGGGATTGGGAACCTGTGTGTGCCCGATCGGAAGAGAGCTCCACGGTCGCATCGCCGCGTCCCGCCCAGTCCTCCGAACTGGATTCGAAATCATAGGTTAAATTTTCGGAATAGCACTGCATTCCACAGAACGACATAGCCAATAAAAGTAATTTTTTTAAATTCATATCAAATGTAATTATAGTTGATTCTGCGAAGTTACAAATATTAAAAGAGAGTGCGCTTTTTTATTTTTAGAAAGTCGCACATTCAAATGTTAATTGAAAGCATAACGATTGAAGTCGTCCTCAGCATCTCCATCATCTCCTACAGGATGCAGTACGACACATCAACCGACGCCTCTTCCCCACCATGGTGGCGGAAGAGGCGTCGAGCACGGATAGTCGCAAAAATGCCTTAGCGAAGTGCGCAATTATTCCAACAAGGACTCAAAGGTCCTCCAACCTCCGTGATCATCCGTTTTATAGGATTTATATTCCTTGCTATCGTTATACATCCAGACATCGCCCTTACGGATGACAATACCGCCTACATACTTGATGTTGCTCTTTCCATTCAGCAATTCAATTCGAGCAGCAAGGATTTCTGCCTTATCCTTTACCTCTGATTCCCCAGCAGTAAAACCGCCCTTTGTATCAAAGATTCCTAAACGTTTATCTTTGAATTGAATAAGCCAGTCAGGATAGAATATTCGTTCCTTATTTGTTTGATAATCCATGTATTTAAAACCTAGAGCGTCCTTACCTGTGCCATTTTTAAACCACCATTCTATTTTCTCTTCATTGGCCTCCAAATAGGAAATAAAAGCAGTCTCGTTTTCTCTTCCCGAATACTTTTCTGGCAATCTGAACGGTTGGACATAACTCAAAACACTTGGCTCATACGTTTTGTAATCATCTGTAAAAGCGTACTTTGACTTTAGAACAAACGGTTTAGACTTTTGCGCTTCTTCTGACTCTCGTTTCTTTTTTAGATAGTCCTCCAAAATAGGTTTGTAATCTATCAACGCCTTGCGGACAGCACAACGGAATACACTGTTTTCGGTTTTATTTACATCATTCAAGAACACCTTGTAGCACTGAATCAGATTGTATTCGGGCAAAGCTTCCGAAAACCATTGACGGACAGCCTCCTTTAACGTTCCCCATGTACGCGCCACATTACCTATTCCTGTTTCATCGTCTGCCTGATCTCCCAAGATTTCATAGCAACGCCAAGAAAACTCCTTCTCCACATCATTGTTGGAAACCTCACATTTCACATCCTTGCCACCATAATCCTTTTCAGTTTCTAACACAAAGTGAGCATTTACCAAAACATCACGTTCCAAAACATCCACTGTGGAAACGCCCTTCGCCTCAAGAAAATTTTTATACTCTTCAGATTCGTATGTTTTATTGGCATCAATTTCAAAGAACTGATTCATCGAAACCTTGAAATGCTTTTGAAACACACTAGCCTTACCCACATCACCATAATCTGTCCTTGAAATAAAATCGGTCAGAAGATGAGGATCTAATACAAACTCCGCATCTCTTCGATTATCTACCACACTATCGATCAGCTCACTGGTCAAAGCATTCAAGTCTGCCCCCAACAAATCATCAAAATCATCGCCCAACACTTCCTTTACATTGTTCCGAACAGCATTCCCTATAAGGTTCTTTTGCTCCTCGATTGACTTTCCTTTCACAAGAACATCTTTTTCATTCTCACTGGTCTGCAACGCTTTCTCTGCAGATTTCGTGATTTCAGGCACCACCTTGGTGACGATTTCCTTCAGTTTCTCCTTTGCATTCTCTTTCCCCTTTAGCTTTTCTGATACTTTCTTCACTAATTTAATGGAAGCGTCGGACGTGGCCAACTTCACCCTCTGCTTTTTATTGACACTAGAGACCACCGTCTTCGGCTTGTTATCCGTCTTCTTATCCGTCGGATTCTGCACTTCATTCTTGGGATAGTTGGTATAAAGATAACCAGTCCGAAGTATCGGATGGCAACTCAAATCCTTTCCGAATACCGCCATACGAAGAATACGACCCAATGTTTGCGTATGAAATGTGTTAGACTTTATCTCTCTATACATCACCAACACATGGGCTCTTGGGCAATCCCAACCCGTACCTGCCGCATACTTGAAAAGCATAAATTCCACCTTATTATCCTTATCGGTAATATGCTCCATATTTTCCTTGCGGCCATCAAACCAATAGGCAATCTTGTCTGGGCTGACATGTTTCTCCTTCGTCAGGTATTCAGTGACAATTTCCTCTTTGCTCTTCACATCCGTATCCTTCGTCTTCTTATCATCGTTAGGCAACTGGATTAGAACCAGAGGATTAATATTCTCTCCAATGCTTTTCCACTCAGCCTTCAAGGCATTGCGTTTCTCTATGGCGAGGTCAAGCAAAAGTTTATCTTGGTCTTTGTTCTCATATTGATTCAAATCCTCCTCTGTCTGGCTCACAATTTCCTCTTTGATAAGTCCTGACTCAACAACATCCTCCCTTTTTACTCTTACAAAACCAGCCTTCAAATCTTCTATATCACTAGGCGATGGCTCCTTCTCAGGCGTTGCGCTGACCTTTACGATAACACGAGGATTAAGAGGATTGATAACATCCCGAATAGCTGCTTCCGAAACATTCTTGTGACTCTCATCAATAATCATCACAATGGAGCGTCCTTCGGCATGCGTCTTCTCCACCACATCTTCAAAATAATAACCCTGTTCTTTTTCTCTATTAGAATCTTCTGGGCGTCGCAACTTACGTTTCTCTGCGTCCTTCGCCACCAACTTCTGCCAGTTTAAGAAAAGAATGTCCTTATCTTTCAAAACACCGTTGTTGAAATTCTGGATGGTAAGCAGTTGATTACTCAAATTAGGGAAGAAATATTCATCAAACTTTTCCTTGCTCTGCATAGCCAGTTCGTCAGAGAAGGTGATCCAAACGAATGCCACATCCTCTACCCAATCAGGCTGACCATTTAGCGCATCCACAAAGTGTGTCACCATAAAGGTCTTACCACTACCTGTAGGCGATTTAAAGGTCAGTTCAATTTTATCATTACCTGTCCGCCAAAGTTTCTTAAATGTATCTACCAATTCGTCGATAGCCTTTTGTTGAAAAGGGAAACTATTATATTGTGCCATAACTATTACGCATTAATGGATTTGTAAATATCGAGGATAGGTTGTGGAATCGCTTTGAGCGTGATGCCTCGCATGTCATCAAACTCATTCTCAAAAATTTCCACTGATCCCCAGCAGAAAACATAGACTGCGATTTGTGAAGATTCGTCTGCCTGTAGTTTTTCAATCTCCTCTACAAAGTCTGGGAAATCATTCAAGTTACCCGTGAAATAGACTGCGGTAAAACAACCCTTTTCATCGGAGAATATTTGGTAGGACTTCGCTTTTCGAACCTCCTCCAAAGTATTTTCACCCAATGCTAAAAGATAGCCTGCTTTTTGCGAGAGCATTACTCTGTCGGCATCCGTTGCTTCACGGCTGGCATTTTCACCCACAAAAGATGTTTTGTAGTATTTGAGTGAATTGCCCAAACCAGGCACTTGTTCTCCCTTGGCATTGGTGTAGCCTTGTATCACTCGACGGTTTCGCTCGTAAGTGACATTCTCGCAGATATTGTTGTCTCCCTCTTTTTGCTGCACCAAGATACACTGACGTTTACCTCCATCCTCTTCATTCAATTTCATCACGGCATGCATCGTAGTGCCAGAGCCTGCAAAGAAGTCGAGGATAGTATCTCCCTTCATTGTCCGCAGTAAATAAGAAACCAAACCAGTCGGTTTCGGGTTTGAGAACTTATTACTTTCTCCAAACACCTCGGTCATTTCTGCATTTCCTTGTTGATTGATAGGTTCTAAAATCAAATTTGAATAAGCTCTACCCACCTTTTCTCTTATATTCCCCTCATTGTCAACATTTTGATAAACCTTATACTTGATAGTATATTTAGACCCCTTGCTTTTTGAAGATTTCACAAATTCGAGAAACTTATTCTCCAATCCCCATTGAACCTTTTCCTGACTCCATTTCCAAATCCACCCATCATTAGCAAACGTTGCTCTTCCATTTGGAAATATAACACCACCATCAGGAGCTTCAATGCCATAATTCATTGAGTCAGAATACTGCAAACCTCCTCTATCCAATGTGTCATAATAAAATTTACCTCTAACATCAACATACTCGTCTGAGAATTTAAACCTTTCCTTATTTACTGATTCTGCATCTCTATTCCAGAAATATGACTCCAATGATTTCGTCTTATTTTTTGCAAATGTTAAGATGCTCTCTGTGACCACAGCTATATCTTTTGCGTCATTCGCTCCAGTTTTTTTTCTCCAATCAAACTTTGCCACAAAATTCTCCTCTCCAAACACCTTATCACACAGCAGTTTCAAGTTGGCTTGCTCATTGTCATCAATAGAGATAAAAATCACACCTCGCTCGCTCAACAAGTTCTTTGCCAACTCCAAGCGTTTGCTCATAAAAGAGAGCCAATAGCTATGACGCAAAGGATGCTCCTTAGGAACGGTTGTTCCATCAGGAAATTCTGAGAGAATACGTTTGTCCTTGTAGGTAAAACCATCCGACCCTGTGTTATAGGGTGGATCGATATAGATGACATCAATTTTGCCTCTATGAGTATAGTTGAGGCACGTCAAGGCATGATAGTTGTCTCCCTCTATCAGAATATGAGTAGGCTTGCCATCCTCCGTACGGATAGCTTTCTCCTTCACCTCCTCCAAGATAGGTATTTTATTTTCAGACTCCTGCTCGAAGGCTTCCGGCACATCGAGCCACACCAGTCCGTATCGCTGTTCCTTTATCTGTGAATGCAGCCGAGCCACCTCCTTTTCGAGCTGACGGATGCGCAGTTGCAACTCTTCTTCATTAGCCATATCCTGTAGTCTTTTTCAGCCGACTACCTGACACACGTTGGCTAAATTCCTCAAAAAGAAGGTGTGAGCTTCTTCTTACGGTATTCCGAGGCTAGCGTCCCTTCTGAACCTCATCCTAGATATAAGAATAATGCCCACACCCATTCGGGTGCAAGACATCATTTCTATCTTCATATCTAGGATTGGCAAAGGAACGCATACAATACGCCCAGCCAACCATCATTGATGTGGTCTTTATTCAGGAATAAATTTGGGACGCTTATTCTGGAATACCACAATGATAGCCTGATGCTGCTATGTTAATAATATGTTATTTAATAATTTACTTTAATTTTTATCCTTACTATATAGTGCTCCCCATTTTTTGACAACTGGTTAATACTTTTTTTCTTTTAGAGGAGGCGGGGGAGAGACTCCCCCCCCCAAATCCTCCTCTAAAAATCCAAAAATACATAATTTTTTTTAAGCCGCATTGCTTATGCAGT
>JAZLJL010000055.1:0-24209 GCA_045617845.1 Paludibacteraceae bacterium
ATGACTCAAGATCAGTTTAAATATGGAATCGTTGCCAAAGCACTTCATAAAGCATCAGATGTCTGGGGTCAAAATGTGGGAGTGGATCCTCTTCCGAACTTCAGTGGTAAGGTTTCAAATGCGTGGTATGATGTGAAAATATTAGCGGAAGGAGAAAACGGAACGATTGTTCAAGGTAAGTCTGGTTATTATGAGCCAAACTCCGAGATTACAATAGAAGCCAAACCGAATACCGGTTACTTGGTGAAGTGGAGTAATGGAAGCACGGAAAACAAACAGACCATTACTGTCGTTTCTGATACCGTGATAACTGCCTCATTTATTTTAGAAGATTGCAAGTACAATGACAACGGTTTCTGTACCGTTTGCGACCATTATCAACCAGCTGTTGAGACAACGGATAAATATGACCTGAATGGTGATGGACAAAATGATAAAGTTTATGAAATCGCCAATGCGGGTCAGCTCTACTGGTTTATGGAGTATGTAAACAAAGGTGGTGACAATATTAAAGCCAATGCTGTTCTAACTAAGGATATCGTGTTGAATGGGGGTGTCTTGAAAAAAGATGGCACACTCAATACAAATCAGGAAGAATCATTCCGTGAATGGTTCCCAATCGGTGGGAAAGAGAATGTTTATTACAGTGGCATTTTCGATGGTCAGGGACACACTATCAGTGGATTATATTTTAATAATCCCAGTCAAAGTTGCGTGGGCTTGTTCGGTACAACGGTTAGTTCCGTCATCAAAAATGTCGGTATGATTGATTCTTATGTGAATGGGAAATCAGGTGTTGGCGGCGTCTGCGGATACAATATAGGTGCAATCACAAACTGTTATAACACGGGCAGTGTGAATGGAAGTGACGTTTATGTCGGCGGTGTCTGCGGAGGCAATGAATATGGTACAATCACAAACTGTTATAACACGGGCAGTGTGAATGGAAGTGGCGATTATGGCGGCGTTGGCGGCATCTGCGGATACAATATAGGTGCAATCACAAACTGTTATAACATGGGCAGTGTGAGTGGAGAAAACCGTGTCGGTGGTGTCTGCGGAGACAATTTGGCTCCAATCACAAACTGTTACTACTTAAACACTCTTGAATCTGATGCTAATGCCACTGCAATGACTGAAGCTCAGTTTGCCAACGGTGAAGTGGCAGCCCTCCTTTATAAAGGAGAGAATGGTCAGGTATGGAGACAAACACTTGGTGTTGACCCGACACCTAACTTCACCGGTGACCCTCTTGTGATTGCAACCCTCTATAATGGCAAAAAGTCCACACTATGCGCATTGAAAAAGAATTCATACAAGTTCGGCGGCAACTGCATCGCAGTTGTGGATGACGTAACAGAAGAGGACTTCACCGACAGTGAAAACCTAATCTGGAACAATGGCTCTGAGTATATTGCCAAGTCTGTTCGTCTTGTCGATTCCTTGCCAGCCTACTTCCCGGTAGACTTCACTGCCGAACAAATCAGTTACACCCGCACCCCTTCCGTCTATGCGAATAAGGCTCAGGATGCCACGGGCTGGGAGACACTGAGCTTGCCTTTCACGACAACCACAGTTACGGCAGACGACGAACCTGTCGCACCATTCAACTATGGCGGTCTGGAGATGACCGAACAGAACCTTACTCAGTCGGGCGACTTCTGGGCTAAGGAACCGGTGAAAGCGGGAGATGACACCATCTACTTCGCTCATATCGCTGATAACGAGTTCGTGGCTGGAATCCCATACATCATCGCTTTCCCAGGCGACGGCTTCGATAAATATAGCTTGGAAGATAAAAACATTGTTTTCTCCGCTGAAAATGCCTCTGTGAAAGCAACAGATGGATTAAAGCAATCGGTTGAAGTGGACGGTTACCTTATCGGAGGAACGACAGTAGGACTCTCTTCGGAAGAGGCTGCATCCTTCTACAACTTTATTCCTGCCGATAACGCCTTTAAATTGAATACTGATAAGGATTCAATCATCCCATTCCGTTGTTATGTGCAGACTACAGAACAAGCGGAAAAAAGTGTTTTGAAGTCAAGCAGGGAGAGATTCGTCTTCGTCGGAAGCTATGAGGATTACATGACTCAGCAGGATGACATCACCACAATTCTTTCGGAAACAGATGCTAATCAAATCATCATTTATACAGACGGTGATAACATTTACCTCCGTGCCGGTGAATCTGGCATGGCAACCATCTGTAACCTTCACGGTCAAGTGATGAAGAGTATAAACTATACCGAAGGTTTGAACAACCTAGGATGTTTCGATCAAGGCGTTTATTTGGTGAATGGCGTGAAGGTGATTGTGAAATAGAGGAAACAAATCCAATTCTTGCGTACATAAGAATTGGAAGGATAAATTTTTGTCCGCAAACTTTTTTGAAAATTAAATTCAAGGGCTGATTTCATGGAAGAAGTCAGCCCTTGGTTTTATCCTTCGTTCAGCCCCCAAAAAGTTTCCCCCCAAAGCACAACATAGTGAAAATAAACACCTTATCGAACGACCGACACCTACCCTATTGGTTTTGCGCATACATTCTCCACAGATTTTGAAAAAATGACCCGATTATACTAATTTTGTGAAATATAAAAGACTCATAAATTTTATTGAATATTTTCATGAAAGGATTTTCGAATATTTTATTTAATTCGTGAAATCTCGGACAAATTCATCATGTTTTATGTAAAAAAAGCAGTTGCACATGAATAACTATATTATCAAATTCATCCTAGAAAAAGAAGGATTGTTCAAAAAAAGACTAGATTCCGGAAAAATATCTCTAATGATGCAGTCCTGTTATGGCAACGGAAACGTGGACGAGACACTCTCCTCCCAAGAACTGTCCTTCTATAAAGTCAAAAGCAACCTATCCATAGAAACAGTGATAGACCAATTAACCCAAAAGATAAAGGAAGCGTTCCCTGGAACCCCTTTGACCTTTGAGTTAGAGGGAAACGAAACATACTACTACAAATTCGGGAAAAAATCCACGATAAGCATCTGCAACGAAGCCGACGAGCAAAAAAACTTAAGCAACGGGCTTAACGACATAAATGAAACAGAATACAACAATCTCTTAAACCAAATAGATCATCTCATCGGATGGGATTCCTACAAACAATTCTCGAAAGATTTTTTAGGCATCGCGAAAGAGATGTACAAACACAAATCGACAGAATGCATCCGCTCCCTTAATTACCTCATTTCCGTCAACGACGGTTGCGGGCTCACCAACATTCTGGAATTGATGACTTTGCAAGGTGTGAATCTCGGCATCTTCGACAAAAAATTCTATTACGAATACACCCTCTCCGACGAATCGGAAGGTCCAAGAATCAGTTTCAGGGATTTGTTCGAAATCATCTACGACACCGAGAACCATGGCAAATTAATGTGTCTGGACATCAGCGAATACTTGGAGAAAAGTAAACGTCTCGAATTGAAGGACCTTTTGATGGAACTGGAACATTACAGCGACAAATTCAATTTTGTGTTCCGGGTACCTTATATCGAACCGAAGGAACTGAAGGAGGTGGAAAACATCCTTTCAGACATCCTCTTCATCAAAACCTTCGTCATACCGCCTTACACAGACAAAGAAATCACGGAATATGCCCAGCGCCAACTGGAGAACTGCGAATTCAAGATGGATAAATCCGCATGGGAGATATTCAGGTCCCGCATCCGCGAGGAAAAGAGCGACGGCCGCTTTTACGGACTCAGGACAGTCAAAAAGGTATGCGACGAGATCATACTACTCAAGCACCAATCAGACATAAGCCAAGAGCACATAAACGACACCATCACGAAAAAAGACATACTTCCGCTCTCGAAAAGTTACGGGACAAAGAGCAAGGACGCATTCGAAGAGCTGAATGAGTTGATAGGCATGGAAAAGATCGCGGAACGGATAAAAGAAATCGTGACCCAAGTGAAGACCGCCGCGGAAAACGACAAACTGGAAAAGCCTTGCATGCACATGCGTTTCGTCGGAGCTCCGGGAACGGGAAAAACCACTGTGGCGAGAATCATCGGGAAAATATTCGCCGAAAACCACATCCTAAGCAACGGCTATTTCTTCGAATACAGCGCACGAGACTTCTGCGGACAATACGTAGGGCAAACCGCCCCGAAAACAGCTGAAATCTGTAGGGACGCCTACGGATCGGTGCTCTTCATCGACGAAGCATACGACCTCTACAGAGGAAGTTATATGACAGACAACGATTTCGGAAGGGAGGCGCTCACCACCCTCATCGCCGAGATGGAGAACCATAGGGACAACCTGGTCGTCATCATGGCAGGATACTCCAAAGAGATGGACACACTGATGGAAGGGAACATCGGACTCCGCAGCCGTATGCCATTCATCATAGAATTTCCTTCCTACACCCAAGAACAACTCTTCAGAATATTCATGTTGATGGCGAAGAAAAAATTCAATTGTAAAGATGACTTGGAGCCATGCGTGAAGAAATACTTCCTATCCCTTCCGCAAGACTACATCGATTCTCAAGAGTTCTCAAACGCCAGATTCGTCAGAAACCTATACGAACGCACATGGTCTAAGGCGGCGATGCGCACCCAACTAGAGGGAAAGGACAACATCAATTTATGCGCCGAAGACTTCATAGCAGCCAGCCAAGAAAAAGAGTTCAGCGAGAAACTGACCGCGACGAGAAGCAAAGTGGGTTTTTAAGGAATGTAAAAAACAAAGAATCCCCATTCATTTTCCCAATACGGACTTCGGATTTTTCAAAATCCGCGAACATGAAAAAAAAGCGAAACATCACCCCATTAAGATGGAAAATTACTATCTTCGCGGATTGAAGGTTTCGAAAGAACCATTCGATTGGACAATAGAGTAAAAGACAACAATACTAATATTACAGTATATGCCACAGACATCGAACCGAGGTCAGATAATGCCGGAATCACCGATTAGGAAATTGGTTCCGTTAGCGGATAAAGCCAAAGAAAGAGGCGTAAAAGTTTATCATCTCAACATCGGGCAACCCGATTTGAAGACGCCCAAAGTCGCGCTTGAGACGCTGAAAAAGATTGACCGGCAAATCCTCGAATACAGTCCTAGCAACGGATTTAAGAGTCTACGCCTTAAATTAGCCGATTACTACAAAAAATTCAATATTGATGTCGACGAAAACGACATCATCATCACAAGCGGAGGCTCCGAAGCTGTGAACTTCGCCTTCATGTCCTGCTTGGATCCTGGAGACGAAATCATCGTTCCAGAGCCAGCATACGCCAACTACACGGCATTCGCCATTGCGGCGGGCGCCGTAGTCAAGCCGATCGTTTCCACAATCGAAGAGGGATTCTCATTACCTCATATCGAAAAATTCGAGGAAATGATCACCCCTAGGACCAAGGGTATCCTGATATGCAACCCGAACAACCCTACAGGCTACCTCTACAACCAAAAGGAAATGAACAAAATCCGCGACCTCGTCAAAAAATACGATTTATACTTGTTCTCCGACGAAGTATACCGCGAATTCTGCTACACAGGGGCTCCCTACATCTCAGCTTTCCACTTGAAAGGCATAGAAGAGAACATCATACTATTTGATTCTGTATCAAAGCGTTACAGCGAGTGCGGAATCCGTATCGGTGCGCTCGTGACCAAAAACGAGGCAGTAAGGAAAGCCGTCATGAAATTCTGTCAAGCCAGATTAAGTCCGCCATTAATAGGACAAATCATAGCGGAAGCCTCCATGGACACCCCAGAGGAATATATGTTGGAGATGTACAACGAATATGTGGAGCGACGCAAATACCTCATCGACGGACTGAACTGCATTCCAGGGGTATACACACCAATCCCGATGGGCGCTTTCTATACCGTGGCGAGATTACCGATCGACGACTGCGACAAGTTCTGCGCTTGGTTGCTGAACGAATTCGAATACGAAAAACAAACCGTCATGATGGCACCAGCCACAGGTTTCTACACAGAGAAGGACAAGGGCAAAAACGAGGTTCGCGTCGCATACGTGTTGGAAAAAGAAGAATTGTCTAAAGCATTATTCATTTTAAGGAAAGCGCTCGAAGCATACCCGGGACGTACCATCTAACATAGCATGAATTTAGAACTGTTCATCGCGAAACGCATTCATTTCGATAAAAAGGGCGAGAAAAACATTCCTCGCCCTATTGTGCGTATAGCGGCGAACGGAATGGCGGTCAGCCTAATGGTCATGTTAATCGCCATCGGAATTCTAAGCGGTTTCAAGACTGAGGTGAGGGAAAAACTAATCGGTTTCGGAAGCCATATCCAAATCTCCTCCTCCTTCAGCAACCAAACTTACGAGACACAACCGATTAAAATCGGACAAGCCACCATCGATTCCCTCATCCGACTTCCGGAAGTGAAACATGCGCAACGATTCGCCACCCAGCCTTGCATCTTAAAGGTTGACGACGTGATCCATGGATGTGTGATGAAAGGAATAGACACCAACTATGATTGGGAATTCTTCCAAAACAATCTGAAAGAAGGAGAAATCCTCCAACTAAATGACACCACTACAAGCAATCAAACCGTCATCTCAAAAAAGACAGCCAACCTATTAGGATTAAAGCTCAACGACAAATTCCTCGCCTACTTCATCATCGACGGGAAAGTGAGAGCAAGGCAATTCACCGTCCAAGGTATATACGAAACAGGATTTTTGGACTACGATAAAATTTTCATCATCGGAGACATCAACCACATCAAGAAACTGAACGATTGGGGAGAAGATCAATGCAGCGGTGTCGAAGTGCTCATCAAGGACTTCGACAACCTCGACATCGCCCAACAACAGGTGTTCGATGTGATTGGAAACCAATACGACGAAGAGGGAAACTTCTATATGATGAAAACCATCAAACAGATTAATCCGCAGATATTCAGTTGGTTGGACTTATTAAACACGAACGTGGTCATTATTCTGGTACTCATGACACTCGTGGCAGGATTCACCATCATCTCCGGCTTGCTCATCCTCATACTCGAACGCACCAACATGATCGGTTTACTCAAAGCGATGGGCGCCACCAACAAGAACATCGGCAGAATATTCTTCTACCACGCGTTCTTTCTCATAGCAAAAGGCATGATCATTGGAAACATAGTCGGGATCGGCATTTGCCATCTTTTACAAAACTATGCGATCATCCCGCTCAATGCGGACGACTACTACGTGAGTTCCGTACCCGCCCGCCTGGATGTCTGGCAAATCATCATCGTGAACGTGGCCACCATCCTCGTTTCCGCCGCCATCCTTCATATTCCAACGAAATTCATATCAAAGATATCACCAATCAAATCAATAAAATTTGATTAAAAAACAGATAAAATGAAATTTGATTTACAACATACCGACGCCAAAAGCCATGCAAGAGCTGGTCTCATCACGACCGACCATGGACAGATCGAAACGCCAATCTTCATGCCAGTGGGCACATTGGGTTCCGTCAAAGGGGTGCATATGCACGAAATCAAAGAAGACATAAAAGCCCAAATCATTTTGGGTAACACCTACCACCTCTACCTCCGTCCAGGACTGAAGATACTAGAACAGGCAGGTGGTCTACACAAATTCAACGGATGGGACAAACCTATCTTGACAGACAGTGGAGGATTTCAGGTATTCTCTTTGTCGGACAACAGGAAACTGACCGAGGAGGGTTGCACGTTCCGCTCCCACATCGACGGATCGAAACATATCTTCACGCCGGAAAACGTCGTGGACACACAACGCATCATCGGAGCGGACATCATCATGGCGCTTGACGAATGCACGCCAGGCACGGCAGACTACAACTACGCCAAGAAATCATGGGAACGCACCCAAAGATGGCTGGTCAGAGGTCTCAAACATTTCGACGAAACGGAACCGAAATATGGCTACAGCCAAACATTCTTCCCTATCGTACAAGGCTGCACATACAAAGACCTGCGACAACGATCGGCGGAATTCATCGCCGAACAAGGACGTGAGGGGAACGCTATCGGCGGTCTAGCCGTGGGAGAACCAGCGGAAGTCATGTACGAAATGATCGAAGTGGTCAACGAGATTCTTCCGACGGACAAGCCAAGATACCTCATGGGAGTCGGCACCCCAATCAATATCCTGGAAGGCATCGAACGAGGCGTAGACATGTTCGATTGCGTGATGCCGACCCGCAACGGGAGAAACGGAATGCTCTTCACCAAACATGGCGTCATGAACATGCGCAACCTAAAATGGGCGGACGACTTCTCGCCCATCGAAGCCGACGGCGCCTCATATGTCGACACTGCATACAGCAGGGCTTACCTCAGGCACCTCTTCATCTCGGAAGAGTTGTTAGCCTTACAGATAGCTTCCATCCACAACCTGGCATTCTATTTGTGGCTAGTCAAAGAGGCTAGGAAACATATCTTAGCCGACGATTTCTCCACATGGAAATCAGCTATGGTAAAACAATTGAGCGTTAGATTATAAAAACAGCAAGACACAATAGCATAAGCAAAATGAACGAAATCAATAAATTCAGAAAAGAAGGGTTTTCTTTTGACGATATCCGTCTAAAAAGGTACGATTGGTACATCATCAAGAAGTTCCTCGGCGCATTCTTCCTTTCCATCATATTGATCATCAGTATCGCCGTAGTATTTGACATCTCGGAGAAAATCGACGACTTCATGGAACATGACGCACCTCTTTCCGCCATCATCGTCGACTACTACCTAAACTTCATGCCCTACTACGCAAACCTATTCAGTCCGCTGTTCACCTTCATCGCCGTGATATTTTTCACATCCAAATTGGCGAACAATTCGGAGATAATAGCCACGTTCGCATCCGGAATCAGTTTTTACAGACTGACCAGACCATATATGATATCCGCAGCCATCATCGCCTTGATGACCTTCATGCTCAGCGGATACGTCATTCCACCAGCCAACGCCAAACGTATCGATTTCCAAGAAGTTTATATCGAAAAAAAGAAAAAAGACAATATCCTCAAAGTCCAAATGGAAGTCTCCAAAGACAAAATCCTTTACATCGACTACTTCGACAGGGAAACAAACAAAGGTCACCGCGTCTCCATGGACGTCTACAAAGACAAATCAATCATTTCTCGTATCACCGCCTCCTACATCGTTTGGGACAGCTGCCACTCTTGGCACTATAAAAACTATACGAAACGTGACTTCGACGGTCTATACGAATCCATCTCGAAAGGCGATACTTTGAACGTCAACATCGACGTCATCCCCGATGATTTCTTCATCTATCCCGGCATGCAGGAACTCATGAACAACCAAGAACTCAAGACCTACATCGAGAGACAAAAAACCAGGGGAATAGGAAACATAAAGAACTTCGAACTGGAGTACGAAAAAAGATACGCCTTCCCGTTCGCCTCGTTCATCCTGACAATCATAGGACTCTCCCTCTCTTCAAAAAAAATCAAAGGAGGCATGGGAATCAACCTGGCGTTAGGACTATTGTTAAGCATCCTTTACATCCTCTTCTACTCCGTATCATCCACCTTCACGGTCAACGGGTCACTCTCACCTTTGGTTGCGACTTGGATGCCTAACATCGTCTTCGCGTTCATTGCAGCATATCTTTACAAGAGGGCTCCGAAATAAAGGAGAAGGAATCCTTTATGGCAGTGGACCATAAAATAAAAATTACCATCGGGACAGGCGAACAAGTGGAGGCCATGGCACCCGTCATTATCTCCGCGAGCAGAAGCACGGACATTCCCGCATTCTTCGCCCAATGGTTCATCAGCCGGCTCAAGGAAGGTTATTGCGTATGGCAAAACCCATTCAACAAAAAAGCTTCATACGTGTCATTCGCGAACTGCAAAGTAGTGGTATTCTGGACGAAGAATCCACGCCCTTTGATTCCGCTTCTACACGAACTGGACGAACGTGGCATCCATTATTATTTCCAATTCACACTGAACGATTACGACCAAGAGGGCATAGAACCTAATGTGCCAAGCGTCGCGGAACGGGTGGAAACATTCAAAGAACTTAGCGAAAAGATCGGAAAAGAACGCGTCATCTGGCGTTTCGATCCGCTGATGATCACACCCGAACTTACGCCGCACGAACTACTCGTAAAGATTTGGAACCTTGGAAACAAACTGAAGGGGATGACAGAGAAACTAGTATTCAGTTTCATAGACATCAACGGCTATCCGAAAGTACGGAATAAACTACTGAAAGAGACCAACCTATTCACGAAGGAAAACATCGGACAATCAGAATTCACATCCAACCAAATGTTAGAGATAGCCGACGGCTTGTCTAAATGTCGCGAACGATGGAGACAGGAGGGCTGGGATATAACATTCGCCACTTGCGGCGAGCAGATAGATCTCAAACAATTCTGCATAGGACATAACCGCTGCGTCGACAGTGAACTAATGAAACGTCTATGGTACGACGACAAGGAACTACTCTACTACCTCAATCATGGCGAAATTCCGGGGAAAGAGGGCCTTTTCGGTTTAGATTTCAGTCGTCCACCGCTACCACCCGAAAAGTTAAAAGACAAAGGACAAAGGAAACACTGCGGTTGCATCAAGAGTAAGGACATCGGTATGTACAATACCTGCCGCCACTTATGCGCATATTGTTACGCCAACACATCTAAAGAATTGGTACTGGACAACTCGAATACCTTTCATAAAGAATCAGCAAGTTTATTAAAAATTTAAGGAAGAAAATCATTCGCATTTCGCCTGCTCCAACAACGGATTATACATCATAATCGCATTGTTCTCCGAAACCAACTCATCTACGGATTCACCCGTTTCCCGATTAGTGATTTTCCGCCAAATACGGTTATGGCGAGTGTAGCCGCCCCAATTCTGCTGAACGATACGGTGGTCGGTCTCATACACTTCGTAATCTTCGTTCAACTCCTGGTCGCACTTGATGCACCCATGAAGATATTGTTCGTCAAGCCACAAGTTTATTTTAAAACACTTATCCGTATGATTGACCAATTGAAGGTCGATATAATTATAGGCTAAAGTAGCCCCACACGCAAAAGGGATGGTTCGGTTCACATCCGGAAAAACATCAAAGCTATGACGCCATCTCTCCGCAACAGTCAAGGGCGTATGAAGCGCCATCCAATAAATCAAGTTGCCAAGCTGGCAAAGACCACCACCAACACCCTCAGACACAATTCCATTATGAATCATCATACCCGTTTTATATCCTTTCCTCGCAGAAGGACGCCCCACCATCTTCCAAACTGAGAAAGTTTCGCCAGGCTTGATGACGACGCCATTAATCGGAGCGATGGCAATTTTCAAATTAGTGATTTTATTATACTGCAAATGCATGTCCACATCCTTCAATTTACGTAACAAGGTGCTTTTGTGCTCAATCAAAAGATGACCGCATTCAGTCTTACTATCAACCTTCGCAAACTTTTTGCCAGAAAAGAGCCAATTCAACTTACGTTTCAGAATATAGAATTCTTTCCCGACCATCCTTCGAAAAGGACTCCGCACAATCGGTTTTTCCACAGAATTAAAGAATAACATATTATTTCATTTTTAATAATACTCTATTTCCCGTGAAGACACATCCTTTTCATCTTGCAATTCAAACTCTTTCGATCCTTGATTGTAAGAATAGGATAAAGTTTCCTCTTTCGTCCAATCTCCGTGTTCATTATATTGGCGACGCACCTCATCTCTACCATGTAGTTCACCATTCTCAGCATATTCAAAAATCGTCACTTCCTCTTGTTTCTCATTGTATAGTGTCACCTCGGAGATAAATGGAATCACCTCCTTACTATTCATATCTTTTAGGTTATACCATATAGATTTCGACTCCGTCATCTTACCATTCTCATCATATTTATACGAAAATTCAAATTTGAGGATACCTTGTTCATAAATAGAATGGTCAACAAGATGATTAGAATCGTCATAAACGAAAGTTTCTCTCGATTCTTCCTTACCAAAATCCGCAATGTTTTTTGTCACAAACCTTCCACCATCTTCATATTGGTATGTGGCTTGTTTCACAACCGCACCTTTGGAATTAACTATTTTGTATTCTACAATATCCTTATTGTTCCAAACAAAAGAACAAGAAAAAATCAGAACATTCTGCTGATCATACATTTTGGAAGATACGAGATTACCTTTGATATCATAGTAATAACAAATACGTAAGTATTCTTCAACCTTACCATTGGACTTATCCGTGACAGTTTTCGTCTCACAAACTATTTGATTTTGATTGTCATATTGATAGACATACAAAGTCTCTTCCTTCGAATCAGAAGATACCGAGGAAGTTTGGAAACCAAATTCATTATAATCGTCGATAGATAAATAACCACTCGGTTCGTTCCTGCACTTTATTTTTTTAACTCCTACCATCAATTGCCGGGAAGGATCCTTTAGGAAATCGAGAATGGAACAAACATCATAATCGAAATAATCAACGTTGTCACATTTAAAATCACATGATTTTCCCTTACTTCCTCCCAACATCTTTATCAAACACAAGATAGCAATGAGAAAGATGCCAATGAATATTAAATTAGACAAGGGAAAAGAACCAACCATTATATCTAAGACGACCATAAAACAAAAAGAAATTGAATTGAAATTATTTTACCCAATAATATTAAACAACAAATGGATGTCCGACATGGGACATCCATTTGTTATTTTTAGAGCATACAAATCCTCTAATTCTGCAAAGCGGCCGCACCGCCCACGATGTCAAGCAACTCGCTTGTGATCGCCTGTTGACGAGTCTTATTGTACAAGACAGTCAATTCGTTGATCAACTCGTTTGCGTTATCCGTAGCAACCTGCATAGCCACGACACGCGCGCCATGTTCAGAAGCGTTGGAATCAAGCAGGCAAGCATACATTTTCGTTCTTAAAGCCTTAGGAAGCAACGATTCGAGTATTTCAGCCTTATTAGGTTCGACGATGAAATCGCCGCCCAAGTTAGTCACATTACCCTCATCAGCCTTCAGATCGATAGGCAAAAACGTTTCAGTCGTTAGCTTTTGGACAGCAGTGTTCTTTAGGTGATGATAAATCAAGACCACCTTGTCAAACGACTTGTCCAAGAACTTAGCCATCAACTCATTCGTGACAGGACTGATGCCCTCAAAAGAAGGGTGGTCAGCCAAATCCACGCTTACAGGAACAACGTTCACATCCGACATTTTGGAAACAGCCTCCTTCACCTTCTTTCCGATAGGATAAACGGTAATTTGGTCGACCGAATTAGCACGTTCGGACTTGATGACATTATTCAGTTCCTTGATGACATTTGAATTATAAGCACCGCAAAGGCTCGAATTAGAAGAAAAGACGACAATAGCCACATTCTTGACCTCCCTGACAATGGAGAAATCCGACTGGAAATCGCTCTCCGTAGCCAAGAAATTGTTCAAGATTCCATTCAGACGACTTTGGTAAGGCGAGATGTTTTCAATAGCCATCTGAGCCTTCTTCAACTTCGCTGAAGAGACCATCTTCATCGCTCCGGTAATTTTCTTCGTGGAATTTACCGAACCGATACGTGCTTTAACTTCTTTTAACGACGCCATCTACAGAACCAATAATTTGTTTAATAATGACTTGAGATTCCTCCTTCAAGATAGCCTTGATGTTATCGTCGATCTTACCTTGTTTCAAGAGGTTCAGAACATCTTCCTTATGGAGATGCTCGAGACGTTCGATGAAGAGACGCTCGAACTCATGAACAGACTCAACCGGCAATACGTTCAAAATACCTTGAGTACCGCAGTAGATAACAGCGATTTGGTGTTCTACAGGGAATGGAGTATATTGAGGTTGCTTCAACAACTCGGTGTTACGCACACCCTTGTCGATTGTCATCTTCGTAACGGCATCCATATCACCACCGAACTTAGTGAAGGACTCCAACTCACGGTATTGAGCCTGATCGGTCTTCAACGTTCCGGCGATAGACTTCATGGCCTTGACCTGAGCGCTACCACCCACACGAGACACGGAAATACCGACGTTGATTGCAGGGCGGATACCAGCGTTGAACATGTTGGTCTCCAAGAAGATCTGACCATCGGTAATGGAGATCACATTCGTAGGGATATATGCGGAAACGTCACCCGCTTGCGTCTCGATGATAGGGAGGGCAGTCAAAGAACCTCCACCCTTAACCTTACCCTTCAAAGAAGCAGGGAGGTCATTCATCTTAGCAGCCACACTATCATTGCTGATAATCTTAGCGGCACGCTCCAAAAGACGGGAGTGCAAATAGAACACATCACCCGGATAAGCCTCACGACCAGAAGGACGTTTCAAGATCAAAGAGACCTCACGATAAGCGACAGCCTGCTTAGACAAGTCGTCATAAACGACCAACGCATGTTTACCTTGGTCACGGAAGTACTCTCCGATAGCGGCACCGGCGAAAGGCGCGTAATACTGCATAGCCGCAGGATCGGAAGCTGTAGCGGAAACGATGATGGTATAATCCATTGCACCATATTCCTTCAAAGTATTCACGATATTAGCGACCGTGGAACCTTTTTGGCCGACAGCGACATAGATACAATATACAGGGTTACCAGAAAGGTAAGCCTCTTTTTGGTTAATGATAGTATCGATAGCGATAGCGGTCTTACCAGTCTGACGGTCACCGATAATCAACTCACGTTGACCACGACCGATAGGAATCATCGCGTCAATAGCCTTCAAACCAGTCTGCAAAGGCTGCTTCACAGGCTCACGATAGATAACGCCAGGAGCCTTACGTTCCAAAGGCATCTCCAACAAATCGCCCTTGATCGGACCAAGTCCATCGATAGGGTTACCAATTGAGTTCACAACTCGACCGACCATACCTTCGCCAGTCATGATGGAAGCGATACGACGGGTTCTCTTAACAGTATCACCCTCGCTGACTTGATCAGTAGGACCGAGAAGCACGGCACCCACATTATCCTCCTCCAAGTTCATGACCACAGCATTCATACCGTTCTCGAACTCCAAAAGTTCACCAGCCTCAGCGTTCTGCAATCCGTAGATACGAACCACACCATCGCTTACCTGCAAGACGGTACCAACTTCCTCGAACTTGACTTTGGTGTCAACCTCTTGAAGTTGCATTTTCAGCACGTCGGAAACTTCACTTGCTTTTATAGCCATAAAATAATTTCTTTAATAATTTATAAAACCGTAACAACCTCAAGCATCCTTAGCGTTATTGTTGAGTAAAGAATCCTTAATGCTCCTCAACTGACCTTTGATGCTGGCATCCAATTGGTAAGTCTCAACATTTAAGACGAAACCGCCAATCAGATCCGGATTTACAGAAGTTTCAAATTCGACAGAACCAGTAGAGACGCTCTCCACAGCCTTGCGCATACGTTCGATTTCAGCGTCGCTGACAGGACCCGCCGTCACCAATTCACTTATCACGATGTTCTTTTCCTTGCGGTAAAGTTCCTGATAAACCAAACTGATGCTTTGAAAATACTCTTCTCGTCTATTTTCGATGACCATGTTCACGAAACGAGTGAACTCCTGGCATACATCGGTACCTGCAGCGGTGATAAGTAAGTCAATCTTCTTTTGCTTAGAAATAGTCGGGTTGATCATCGCCTCACGCAATTGTGGGACGTTGAAGAAACTCGTGGAGACAAGCTTCATCGACTCGTAAACATCAGATTCATGTTTACGTTCTTCCGCAAATTTATAAAGAGCCTTTGCGTATCTTGCTGAAATTTTACCTGTATTCATCGAACTTACGATTTAGCAATGTTTATCTCATCCAAATATTTGTTGATAATGTCAGACTGCGCCTTTGCGTCCTTCAACTCACCGCGAATGATCTTTTCTGCGATATTCACAGAGAGTTCAGCCACTTGCGAGCGAATGTCTTTGATGGCATTATCCTTCTCCAATTGGATGCTCTCTTTCGCGCTTTCCATGATTTTGTTCGCCTCGACGATAGCTTGCGTCTTAGCGTCAGAAATCATTTGATCCTTCAGTCTCGAAGCCTCCTTCAACATCTCGAGACGCTCGTTCTTAGCCTCGGCAAGGAGTCTGGCGTTCTCTTCCTTAAGATTAGCCAAAGCAGCGTTTGCCTCGTCAGCCTTCTTGAGCGATTCTTCGATGTAGTTTCCCCTCTCCTCAATCATTCCGACGATAGCGGGCCAACCCCACTTTCCGAGAATGAAAGCGACCACGAGGAAGCAAAGAAGCATCCAGAACAATAGACCGGGATCTGGTGTCAGTAATGACATAGCCTTTAAAATTTATGGTTAATTACATGAGCAAAGCCAAGATTGCAACGATGATAGCCAAGAATGCCACACCCTCGACCAAAGCCGCTGCCACAATCATGTTGCTTCGGATATCGCCGGATGCCTCAGGTTGGCGACCGATAGCCTCCATTGCGGATCCACCAATTTTACCAATACCGATACCTGCACCGATTGCTGCGATACCTGCTCCGATTGCTGCTCCTAATTTTGCAGTTGCTGCACCTGCTGCTGCCTCTGCTGCTGCTTGTAATAAAATACTCAACATAGTCTTAAAAAATTTAATTGTTATTTAATAATTATTATTTATTCAAAAATAGTTTCAAATTATTCCTCTTCCTCAACTTGCGCCATTCCGATGAACAATGCGGAAAGAGTCATAAACACGTATGCTTGGATGAAACAAACCAAACACTCCAACAAGGACATGAACACCACCAGCAACACGGAGATTACTGAAACGCCTAAACCAGCGGCGATGCTCATCTGGGAGAATACGAATATCAAACCAATCAAAACCAGCACCATCACGTGGCCAGCGAACATGTTCGCAAAGAGACGTATACAGAGTGCGATAGGTTTTGTGAAGATACCCAAGATCTCGATAAACTGCATGATAGGCACAGGGACCTTCAGACCGACAGGAACGTTCGGCCAAAAGATGTCCTTCCAATAAGCCTTCGTACCAAAGATATTCGTCAACAAGAAGGTAAGAACGGCTAGAACCAAAGTGACTGCGATATTACCCGTCAAGTTAGCGCCACCAGGGAAAATAGGGATGATACCCAACACGTTGTTGATGAAGATGAAGAAGAACACCGTAAGCAAATATGCGGAAAACTTCTTGTAATTCTTACCCACACTCGGTTTGATGATATCATCGTGCAAAGAGACAATAAGAGGCTCCAAGATTGCCTGTAGACCCGTAGGTTTACAGTATCCGTCTTCCTTACATTTATTGTACTTCTTAGCAATGGAAAGGAAAATGATCAAAAGAAGCGCACAACTGATCAACAAAGAAACGACGTTCTTCGTGATGGACAAGTCGATAGGACGTTGTCCCGTAGACACTTCAATGATTTTTCCAGCATTGTCACCTTCCTGAGCGATTGCATATCCATTGTATTCGGTATAGTGATCTCCGTGCCCGAGTTTAGAAGCACAAAAGACATTCAAACCGTTCGATCCGTAAACGATACATGGAAGAGGAATGGAGACATGAGTCTCACCGACCGTGGTAATGTGCCAATTGTAGTCATCACCAATATGACCGAAGACCATTTCCTTCAAATCCAATTCTTCCTTCGTCTCAGAATCATGGGATGCGAAACCAGCGATTCCCAAGATGCCCAACACCAAAATCAGTATGACGAAGAGCACCTTTCCAGTTTGACCTATCGTTTTATTTATGGACTGACTCATTTTGAAAATTCTTTATTTAAGTTTCGTGAGGGCGATTGCCTCAAATACTAAGTATATCATAAAAAAGACGCCGAAAATAACCAGGAACGGGAGCAACAACTCCCTGTTGAAGAAGGCGTAGACGATTACCACCAAAATGGAGAGGATAAACTTCAGGCCCTGTAGAACCATGTAAGCCCTCGTATATCTCGTCGCATCCGACCTCAGCCCCTCCAAAGCCAAGAAGGTGAGTACACCGAAAAGGCAAAAGAAAGCAGAGGAAACGGCAACCGCTGGTTTTACGCCCGAGTACTCAGGAAAACGAGAATCTATCACAAAATTGGCGGTGAAAGACAAAAGTGATAATAGCACCACCAAAGCGATTTCCGCCTTTATAACAGACCGTCTCATTCCACCCTACCCGATTACATTCTCAACACATACGGATATCTCATCATTTTTCACTTCGGCGAAACCGCCATCGACCTTCAAGGTTGTCTGATTTCCTTCCGACGTGTATGTGATGTCACCGGTCTTCAAAGATGAAATCAGCGCCGCATGATGAGGAAGGACGGTGAAACGTCCCGCCCCCCCCGGTAGGCTTACGGATTCCACTTCTCCAGAGAAGACCAATTTGTCCGGTGATATGATTTCTAATTTCATGATACTGATTATTATTTAGCTGCTTGCGACATGAGTTGCTTACCTTTCGCAATAGCGTCGTCGATGTTTCCGACATTCAAGAACGCCTGTTCAGGAAGGTCATCCACTTCACCATTGATAATCATATTGAAGCCTCTGATTGTCTCCTCGATAGGAACCATGACACCAGGCAAACCAGTAAACTGGGAAGCCACATGGAATGGTTGAGACAAGAAACGTTGGATACGACGAGCTCTCGCTACAACCAACTTATCAGCCTCAGACAACTCCTCCATACCGAGGATGGCGATGATATCCTGCAACTCTTTATATTTCTGAAGGATTTGCTTAACGTTCTGAGCGCACTCGTAATGAGCCTTACCAATCACGTTAGGATCCAAGATACGGGAAGTTGAATCCAACGGATCCACAGCCGGATAAATACCCAACTCCGCGATCTTACGGCTCAACACCGTCGTCGCGTCCAAGTGGGAGAATGTCGTGGCAGGAGCAGGGTCGGTCAAGTCATCGGCAGGCACATAGACAGCCTCAACGGCAGTAATTGATCCGTGCTTGGTTGATGTGATACGTTCCTGCATCTGACCCATCTCTGTCGCAAGCGTCGGTTGGTAACCTACGGCTGAAGGCATACGTCCCAACAATGCGGACACCTCGGAACCAGCCTGCGTGAAACGGAAGATGTTGTCCACGAAGAAAAGGATATCCTTACCACCTTGTCCGGAATCGCGGAAAGACTCCGCTACGGTCAAACCAGACAAAGCGACGGAAGAACGTGCTCCCGGCGGCTCATTCATCTGACCATACACCAAGGTCGCTTGGGACTTAGCCAATTCATTATAGTCGATTTTACTCAAATCCCAATCACCCTTCTCCATGGCCTCCTTGAAGGCGTCGCCATAACGGACGATATTGGATTCGATCATTTCACGGAGCAAGTCGTTACCCTCACGAGTACGCTCACCTACACCAGCGAACACTGAATAACCATTGTAACCTTTCGCAATGTTGTTGATCAACTCCATGATAAGCACGGTCTTACCTACACCGGCACCACCGAACAATCCGATTTTACCACCCTTCAAATAAGGAACCAACAAGTCGATGACCTTGATACCCGTGAAGAGGATCTCCTTGGATGTAGCCAACTCCTCGAACTTAGGAGCTTGTCTGTGAATAGGGGAAACATCAGTGCGGTCGAATTTTTGCATACCATCGATAGGCTCACCTACGACGTTCAACATACGTCCTTTGATCTGCTCTCCCTTAGGAACGGCGATCGCCTGACCTAACGAAACCACTTTCATTCCTCTGCGCAACCCATCAGTTGAGTCCATTGCGATGGTTCTGATTGAATTTTCTCCGATGTGTTGCTGACACTCGATGATCAGATTACTCTGACCCGGACGTTCTACCTCCAACGCATCGTGAATCTGAGGCAACGATGCCTCTGAATCCGGGAAGCTGACGTCCACGACAGGTCCGATGACCTGTACAATTTCACCAATTACTTTTGCCATGTTTTAGCTTTTTTGTTTTATGGTATTATTATAATTTTTCGTTCAATTTTTAACCCTCACAGAACCATTTTCCCGCAAGTCGTATGCAAATATAAGTTTTTTTTCTCCCGATTGTTATTTTGGAACCCTTTTTTTTACTCAATTTTCGGCACATTCCGACAAATATGTTAAGTAACATAATTTAACGTTCATGTATTGCTCAATTAACCTTTTCATATGTTTTAGTGACATTTCCTATCAATAAGAAATCAAACATTCAAAAATTCGTCACCGTTTCATATACCGTTTTCGGAAAATATAAATTACATTCGCGTCGTAAAAATTTCGAAAAGAAAAGATGTTAGGGGTGCCACGCTCCGGCGGGCTGAGATTAAACCCTTTGAACCTATTGCGTAATTGCAGACAGGGAAACGGATTTTATTATTTTCTTTATATATAACCTATAAAGACCGTTTTCCGATTTTCGGGAAACGGTCTTTTCTTTTACAATTTGATTATGAGCTATATAACATTCGACGAATACGCGACTGCGTACGATGATTGGTTCGTTAAGAACAAGAACGTCCTCGAGACGGAAGTGAAATTGGTAGCCGCGTGCCTCCACGACGCCGGCAAAATACTTTCCATCGGCTGCGGAAGCGGCTTGTTCGAGAAAATTCTAGCCGATAACCACCACATCAACGTGGAGAAAGGCATAGAACCTTCCAAAGCGATGGCGGAAATAGCCAAGAGAAGGGGACTCCAAGTCGAAATAAACACAGGGGAAAAGGCGGACTACGGAACCGAACGCTATGACACTATTCTCTTCAACGGTTCGACTTGCTACATGAACGACTTGGACCTTGCGCTACGCAAATCACACAACGCCCTTCGCAAAGGAGGAAAAGTGGTCGTGATCGACGTGCCCAAAGAGAGCGTCTATGGCATCATGTACAATCTCGCACTCGCCGTAGGGACTTGGGACCATCCATTATTGGATGGAGTGAAACCATTCATGCCCTACCCGATAGAATTGGTGAAGGAGGCTAAATGGAGAACAGTGGCGGACAAATCGGAAGCGATACTTCGTGCGGGTTTCACCAATTTGACCTATAAACAAACTCTCTTCGCTAACCCACTCTATTCTCACACCTTGGTGGAAGAGCCGACCGAAGGTTGCGACCGTGGTTCTTACGTGGCCATTTGCGCCACCAAACAATAACAAACGAACAACTTATCTTAGAATAGAGATGTTAGATAAAGATAAATTAGGGAATGACCTGATAAAAATCCGCGAGGTTTCGCCGTTAGTGCACAACATAACGAACTACGTGGCGATGAATTTCACCGCCAACGCCCTTCTTGCCGTCGGAGCCTCACCCGTCATGTCGCATGCGGTGGAGGAAGTGGAGGAGATGGTCTCCATCGCGGGTTCGCTCGTGATCAACATCGGGACACTCGACGCCTATTGGGTGGATGGCATGAGAAAGGCGGCATCCAAAGCTCATGAGTTAGGCAAGCCTTGGGTATTGGACCCAGTTGGAGCGGGCGCCACCGCCTACCGCACCCGTACAGCCTTGGAGCTTATCGATGACTATCACCCTTCCATCATCCGCGGGAACGGCTCCGAAATCATGGCATTAACGAGCTACGACACTAAAAGCAAAGGTGTGGACAGCAGCGCGACATCCGAATCGGCGCTACAATCCGCACTGCGATTGGCTGAAAAGAGTGGCTCCGTCGTCATCATCAGCGGCGCGACGGATTTCATCACGGACGGCACACGTATAGAGTGTGTCAAAAACGGCTCGGAACTCATGACTAAAGTGACCGCCATGGGATGCACGGCTTCCTCCATGGTAGGCGCATTCGCCGCAATAAACGGTAACCCATTCGAAGCTTCCGCACATGCGATGGCGCTGATGTCCATTTGTGGGGAAATCGCCGCCGACAAACATCCTTCGCCGGGATCCTTACAAACGAGCTTCGTGGACGAACTCTTCTCTATCACACCCAACGAATTAGCCAACAGATTAAAGCAATGAAACCAAAATTCGATTTATCCTTATACTTGGTCACCGACCGTCCCTGCGCCAAAGGAAGGGACATCGCCCAAATCGCCATAGATGCGGTGAAAGGGGGCGCAACTATCGTACAACTCAGGGAAAAAGATTGCTCCACCGACGAATTCGTTCGTCTTGCCAAGAAGCTGAAGGAGAGTCTGGAACCCTACCATGTGCCATTAATCATCAACGACCGCATTGACGTCGCTTTGGCCGTGGACGCGGAAGGCGTGCACATCGGACAATCCGATATGCCTTACGACATCGCCCGCAGACTGCTCGGTCCCGACAAAATCATAGGTCTCTCCGTGGAAAACATGCAAGAGGTGGAGGAGTGCGATTCCTTGGACGTTGACTACATCGGCATCTCGCCTGTTTTCTCCACACCGACCAAAACGGACACTAGCCTACCCTTCGGTCTGAAAGGAACAAAAGAAGCGCTCAAACGTTGCCGCCATCGGGCAGTTGCCATTGGGGGCATGAACCTCAAGACTGTAGCGGATGTGATGAGATGCGGCGTGGAAGGCGTAGCGGTAGTAAGCGCCATCGTCTCGGCGGAGTCACCCGAGAACGCAGCCAAAGAGCTAAAAGCGTTGGTGGACGAATCCAGACCCGCATGGAGCGATGACGCCTTCGAGAAATGCGGATTGATTTACCAAAGCATTCTACAAGCCCCCTTCACTCAAGGCTTGATGGACGGCTCCCTACCCGACAAAACGTTCAAACATTTCCTTGAACAAGACGCCATCTATCTAAAAGATTATGCTAAAAATTTAGATGCAGTAGCCGAGCTGCTTTCTGACGAGGAAGGGAAAAGTCTCTTCAAAGAGTTGATGGAGGATGGAATCGAGGCGGAGAAACGCATAGGACAAATGCTTGGGGAGAAATACGGACAGGAATACGACATTAAACCTAATCCCGCCACACAAGGTTACATCGACTTCAAACGCTCCATCATCGACAGACGCCACTTACCTACCGCCTTGGCAGCCATCCTACCCTGCTTCTGGTTCTACAACGAGATGGGCAAATATATGAACGCACATGCGTCCAGCGGGAAATACAAGGCGTGGATCGACACCTACACCTCACCTCTCATGGATAAGGTTGTGGAGACACTCTCCGGACTGGCGGACAAGCAGGCGGGACAAACAGACGCCACCGAAAGGGCCGAAATGGAGAGAATCTTCAGGACAGCGGCCTTTTATGAATTAGATTTTATAAAAAACATACACGACAATGAAATACAATAGAGTACTAACCATCGCAGGAAGCGATTCGGGCGGAGGAGCCGGCATTCAAGCCGACATCAAGACCATATCGGCATGCGGTTGCTATGCGGCTTCGGCCATCACCGCGATAACAATACAAAACACGGTAGGCGTGCAAAACGTCGTCGGACTACCCGCGGAAGCCATCAGCGGACAAATTGAAGCGGTGCTCTCCGACATCGGGGCGGACAGCGTCAAAATCGGCATGTTGCACTCTTCGGAAGTGATCCGCGCCATCGTGAAGAGCCTCACAAAGTATCCGATAAAGAACGTGGTCCTCGACCCGGTCATGGTCTCCACATCCGGACATAAACTCATCGAAGATTCAGCTATGGAAACACTTATGACAGACTTGATTCCCTTGGCAAGAATCATCACGCCCAACATTCCCGAAGCGGAGATACTCATCGGGGAAAAAATCTCAAGACAAGAGGAACTTCCCGACATCGCCGAAGCGCTGGCAAAAAGATTCGACGTATCCGTCATGCTGAAAGCGGGGCACCTCTCAGAAGAGCGTCTGACCGATATCTTTTACAACAATGAGAGCCAAAGCCACCTCCGCCTGACAGGAAGCAGATCATCCACAACCAACACCCACGGAACTGGATGCACCCTTTCTTCCGCCATCGCTTCCATGCTTGCGAAAGGACTCGAAATGGACGAAGCGGTGACGCAAGCTAAAAACTACCTTTCGGGAGCCATTACCGAAGGCGCCAAGTACGAGATCGGGCACGGACACGGACCCGTCTGCCATTTCTGGAACCTCTGGAAATAGTAACAATCAGATTGCAAAAAAAACGTCCCCAGACCTATCAGGAAGAGAGGTCTGAGGACGTTTTACTTATTAGAAGCTGTTTAAATTTTTTTATTGGAGATTTTTATGAGAGACTTTTTAGGATATTTTGATTATTTCCGATAGGAGCAATGGGGTTCCATTGTGACTGAGGAAATGATTAAAATAGACAAAAAGTATCCATAAAAAGC
>JAZLJL010000056.1:0-24562 GCA_045617845.1 Paludibacteraceae bacterium
ACTATTCTAATCGTGCTTAATCAATATTATTTCTTCCGTTAGAAAACAACATCGGATATGATATAACAGTCTGCCAGACGATACCCAATATTGGTTTATGATTGAAATCCGTAATATTGAATTGTGGATCCAAATTATCCGTGAACAAATTTTGCCGTTTGGTAATAAAGACTTATTTTTGTTTTCGGATTGAAAAAGCAAGATGTGTTTTTTCGTTCGAAAAAACTCCCTCAACGGTGAAAACCGTTTCGACATCTCGCAAATTTTTTTAAGAAAAAATTTGATTGGGAGCGCTTCCAGCGCGCTCCCTTTCGCTAACGCTAAAGACTATGGCAAGGCCAAGAAAAGAGACAAAAACGAAATACGTTTCCATCCACGTCGATCTGTCGGAAGATAAGGCGGCTCTTTTTAGAGATTGCTATAAAAAGAGCGGATGCAGAAGCAAGGTGCAATTCCTGTGCGAAATGTTGCACAATTATGATCGTATAAAGAAGGTTCAGGACATGGATGACGCAATGTTCAATGAACTTTTGAAACATAGAAACCTCCTTTTAAACATCGCAAATAACATAAATCAGATTGCGAAACAGGTGAATATTTCGGGTTATGCAGCGGAAGAAAACGAGATAAAATACTATCTGGAGGAGGTGAAAAACATCATTCCTGAGCTGAAAAAAAGGTCTGATGAACTATTAAAAAAGAGTTATACGATTATGAAAAGAATGTGATGCTTCCATAATTCGGAATGGGAAAAACATAATTTTGAACATATTTTAATACATAATATTATGTATTTTTTGAAAACAAAATAAAGTGTTTTATACATTTTCTTATACATAATATGATATTGATTGGAATGATTTATACATAAAATTATGTTTTATTTTATACATAATTTGACGATGTGATAAATACATTATACATAATAATATGTATTTTTTAATACATATTTTTATACATAATTTAATACATAAAATTATATGATAGCACGGATCTCTTCTGGAAACTTTATCAAAGGCGCAGTGGCATACAACGAACAGAAAGTCGCTGAGGGGGAAGCGTCCGTCATCACCATGAAAAATTTCGATGATGATCCGGAGGAGTCCTCCAGCGCCATCGCCGAAATGATGATGCGTTGCGCGAAAGCAAGCGCCAATAACAACAGCCAGACAATAATAAAAAAACCGGTTTTCAGTTGCTCGCTCAACCTTAACCAGGTTGATCTCGACAAACTTAAAACCATCAGGGAAGAAAATGGAGAGGAAGCGGAAAACGAATTCTACAGAAAAATCGCTGACAGGTACATGGAAGGAATGGGGTATGGCAAACAACCGTACATCGTCTATAAGCATGAGGATATAGAAAGAACACACATACATATCGTGAGTATCCGTGTCGACGAGAACAGAAAAAAAATAAATGACTCAAACGAAAAGCTCAGAAGCGAACGAGTCAGAAAAGAGATAGCCGAGGCAATGGGTCTGAGCGACGAAGGGGAGAAGAAGAACAGTGAACTGTCCGTTAAGGAAATATCGTCGTTAATGAAGAAACGTTCGGACTACATCTACAAGACCGGTGACGCTGTCACGGAACTTGCAAAGCTGGATCCGTCGGACCCATCCAATCTAAACAAGCTAAGACACAAGATAAGCAACATACTCAAGTTCGTCGATGAGAATTACCAGCCAAGGAACATGAACGAGTACAATAAGATACTCTCCCAGTTCCATATAAAATGTAATAAGATAGATCTTCTGGACAAGGATGGCAAGCGCATTAGCGGTTGCCAGTTCGGAGTGGTAAACGACAAGGGAGAATTCGTCTCCCATCTTATGAAAGGTGGTCAAATCAACGAGCGATTCACCCTTCCAAAACTCGAAATAAAATTCGCGGTAGCGAATGGACTTAAAGAAGACATAAGAAAGCAGGACGCTTTCAGTAAGAAGTACATCACCGAACAGATCAAGTCCATCCTCGACTCTCCAAGGGAGATTGATATGGACTATTTCTGCGACACACTACGTGTAAGAGGTGTAGAAGCTAATATCGTTAAGGACAATGACGAGAAGATCATAGGCATTAACTTCATAGACAACCTGAACGGGAAGGTGTTCACCGGCAGTTCCCTCGGTAGGGATTACACCTGGGGCAACCTCTCATCCAAGATAGACAAGCACAACAAGAAATCGGATAGCGGTATTCTGGAGAAGGACGCTTTCGCTAAAGCTATCAAAACCCTTACCTCATCCTACAACGAGATCAGAAAGGAGTCATATTACCTCGAATCGGATCTGATCAAGGATCTTCCTTCCAAGAAGAGTGAGCTGACCGAAAAACTCAAAACGGAACTGCTACTGACGGGAAAGCAAGCGGACAAGTGCTTCGACACCTTCTGCCGATACAAGTTAGGAAACCTTTCGTCGATTGAAGCAAAGGAAAACAGTTATCAGCAGAGTCAGATTATCACAGCTATGATGTTCGCCACCAAGATGAAGGATGACCAGCAAATCCGAACGGATTTTTTCAACCAAATGGGGATTTCCATAGGAAAGCGGGGGGATAGCATCATATACTCATCCGAAAGGAAACCTGATGTGTGGATGTCGTTCAAATCCGCAAGCGAAAATGATGAATCACTCAAAGGGGGAAAGGAACCCATCCATGAAATACTTGATCCGAGCAATGACAACATCCCTTTGAACAAGACGGAACGACAATTCGTGAAAAACATCATCGAAGGCGGTGACGGGTCGCAAGTGAAAGGAAACTGGAACAGGATGATGGACCTTCTCGACCAGAAGACACTCGACAAGGTCATAAATGACGAAATCGTCCAAAAATTCGCCTATGCGGTAAAAACGCTCAGAAACAAATCCCTGAAGGAATCCGGACTCTTCGAGTCGGATTTCATAAACCGTATGGAACTGTTGCGTAAACCGATGGTTGACGAAGCTGTGAGGACCATGGGAATAGGAGAGGGTAGCGCGAACGCGATATTCGACAAATACAAGCAATACCAAAATGACAAGGTATTGCCTGCCGTGGAGGAGAAGGAGAAAAACGCGGCGTTCAACAGATTGGAACTTTCACTCATGTTCGCTTCCCGAATCGAAGATCCTTCAAAGAAGACGGAGTTCCTGAAGCGAATGGAGATAAGTCTGGAAAAATCCGGAGACGATGTGAAATTCACTTACGATAGGAAGAACAATATCTCTTTCTCATCAAAGGAGATAAAAGAGAAATGCGGCTTAGATGTGAAGGCAAATGACTTTACTTTTGCAAACGTTAGTGACGTGAAACCATTCTCAAAGAAGGAAAGGGATTTCGTTAAGGACTACCTATCCGGCGAGAAGATGATGGATGGAAGAAACTCCACGGCTTTATCCTATCTAAGCACAAGCGACCAGAACAAGGCGAAAGCCGTCGGAGTGGCTACGAGAGTTTCAGGAATACTCAACGCAATCAACACCCGCACAGCGGACGAGATGGTGAGAGCTTTGCTTTACAGAGGTTTCGTCATCCATCCCACGGAGGAGGACGGGAAGACCGTATACAAAGTCGCAAGGTTCAACAACAGATCAGCCGAAGCGATGGCCACGTTACCGAAAGAACTTGCGGACAGACTTGACAATTCGAATTTCGCCCAAGTCTACCCGACCATCAAGAACCAACTACTCGCAAAGGGAGTGTACGGTACTCCGAAACTCATAACCGTAATGAAAGTGGAAAGGGCGGGGGATTTCCGAGACGAAGCTTTGTTAATGGAATCCATCAAAGAAGTTGCCAAGGTCAACAAGATGCTCGCCGATAAGATGACGGAAGCCGCCGTTCCAGGGAAGAATGGGGAAATCGACTACGGTCGTGTGGCAAGGCTCGTCGCCGAATACAACGGAGAGAAAACGGTCAAACTTCCACCAACCACAGCTGAGTCATTCATACGTCAGGAGAATAAACGCATGGAGTCCGTCGTTAATGAATTAAGAAACGGAGATTCGCTTAAAGTGGCTATCAAGCTCATGAAAGGCGATGATATTACCGATAATAAGAAACAGGAAGAAGAATCACAAAATTTTAACAACAATAATAAGAAATTATAAATACTATGGCATCATCAATTCAACAAGAGGAAGGTATAGCGAAAAGTAACCCAGTGCTTCTCGCCTTCGGAGCCGGAGTCTACCTCGCGAACATCGCTTGGTACGCCTACCCGTGCTTCTCTAAGACAACAGAAGAAGGTCCTTTCCTAAGGAGCTTAGGAACGACGTTCTTCTCCAACCCGTACATCACCCTCGTTTTAGCGATGGTGATGATATTCCTTTACGCATGGGGGCATAGAAAACCCAAGACATCAAAATACGCTCCTCCGTTTCTTATCAAATGGATCATCAACTGTCTTGTGAAACTGAAACTCCATCCGGAGTTCGAGTATGAGAAGACAAGCGACAAGAATGGAAAGCCTTGCCTTATGAAGAAACGTGAACGAATAGAAGGACAAGCCGTACTGTCAATAGGCATCTTCCTCATGTTCGCGTCTGTGCTGCCTCTCATCAGTGTGGATAAAAACGGACCGTTCTATATAATAGGGTTCCTATTATATTTCGTCACCAGCCTTTTCGGAATCCTCTACACGCTGCTCGGAGCGGATCTCATACATTCGATGAACAAAAATTTTGAGACGGATGACGAAGACATGAACAACGATTTACAAGAGTCATTCCTGCAATGCGTGGACCCAATCTCAGACGAATATTCTGTTAACTGGCGTACAGAGTTCAAGTATCAGGGTAAGGTCATGAAAGGCTGGATAAACCTTGTCAATCCTTTCCGTGCCACGCAGGTAATCGGAACGCCAGGATCCGGTAAATCCTTCGCTGTTATTAATGAAGTCATCAAGCAACATCTCTCAAAGGGATTTTGCATGTACTGCTATGACTTCAAATTCCCTGACCTTTCCACAATCGTATACAACCATATGTTGTGGAACCAGGAAAAGTTCAGACAAACCTATGGAAAGAAACCGAAATTCTGCGTGATAAATTTCGACGATCCGAGAAAGAGTTACCGATGCAATCCGATTGACGCAACCTTCATGCATGAGATTACGGACGCATACGACAGCGCCTACACCATCATGTTGAACTTGAATAAAAGCTGGGCGCAAAAGCAAGGTGACTTCTTCGTCGAGTCACCTATCAACTACCTCACCTCCTGCATATGGTATCTGAAGAATGTAGAAGGCGGCAAATACTGCACCCTTCCCCATGTGGTCGAATTGGTGAACAGCTCCTACACGGATTGCATTCCGCTAATGAGCATGTACCCGGAATTGAACAACTACATGGCAGCTTTCTTCGAAGCGTGGGAGGGTGGTGCGCAAGACCAGTTACAAGGTCAAATCGCATCCGTGAGAATTCCATTGTCACGCATATCCTCACCTGCACTCTACTGGGTGATGACGGGCAACGATTTCACGCTCGACCTCAACAATCCGGAGGAACCGAAGGTCCTCTGTGTCGGAAACAATCCGGAGAAGAAAGACATCTACGCCACTGCGCTCGGTCTTTATAACGGTCGTATCGTCAAAATCATCAATAAGAAAAAACAACATAAGATAACCCTCATCATAGACGAGTTACCTACGATGTATTTCAGAGGATTGGATAACCTTATCGCCACGGCGCGAAGCAACAAGGTCGCTGTAGTCCTCGGCTATCAGGACTTCTCCCAATTGAAACGCGATTACGGTGACAAGGAGGCCACCGCCATCATCAACACGATCGGTAACACCTTCGCCGGTCTCGTGACAGGGGAGACAGCAAAGGCGCTCGAAAGCCAGTTCGGAAGGAACAAGCAAAAAAGGAAATCGGTTTCCACATCCGATTCCGGAGAAAGCGTGAGCATTAGCGAACAAAACGACCTCATCATCCCAGCTTCGAAAATTTCAACCCTGACGCAGGGCAACTTCGTGGGCACCGTGGCCGACAACTTCGGGCAGGAGATCAAGGAAAAGAGATTCTTCGCTAAAATTCTCATCGACGGTGAGAAAATCAAAGAGGAGGAGGAACTATACAGACCCCTTCCAACTCTTTATTCCTTTGATACCCCAAACGTGGCGCTTGAAATCAGGGATCGTCTCATCGACTTCCTTTCGGATCCTGACAACTACATGGCTAATGTTCTTCTTAAACTCGCTGAAATGCCAAGTGTGGAAGACATACGCCAATTCCCGAACGATAGGAGTATCGACGTGAAGAAATTCATAAACATCGTTTTCACCCCAGACGGAAACAAAAAACCGAGGATGCTCGGTTATTTGAAAAAAATAGCCAATAGGTGGAAAAAGGCTCTTATGATACACGAAGGCGAAATGGAATCCGCAATATCAAGAATGTTCTCCTCGAACTATGAGGAGAAAGCAGAAAAGGAACTCGACAAAATCAAATCCGATATACTTTCAAGCATCGAAAAGTTCAAAAACGAACCGATGAAAGACTGGTTCGAAGCTGAGGAATCCAAAACGGCGAAAGAAATCGAGTTCAAGGGCTTGACACTTACGGAACACATGGAAACTTTCAAAAAATACGTAACCTCGTTAGGAAAGAACGCCTATCCGGAAGATGTAATGGAAAGCATGAAAAAGTATGCCAGCCATATGCAATCCCTCTTTCAGAGATTCATCTCCATTGAAGGCGACATGCAACAGATAAGGGATGATAAAATGCGAAACGTCTTAAACAAAAACAGCGACAAGGTACGCAATGACATCAAGGAACTCATCCAAAGACAATTGCAGAACCTATACTTCAACCATCACGATGACCTTTGGACAAGACGTCTTAAAGCGAACAAACTAAAGGAAATCGACGAACTGATGAGAATCGGTCTGCAAGAGGAGGCCGAAGCGTTAATGAACGATGAAAATAACAATTAATATGTTTGATCATGGAAAAGAAAAACAAAGAACTGATTCCCATGGAACTCACATCCGAGAATATGAGGGAACTCATGGGATCAAGACTCTATATGGTAAGAAGATACGTCCTTAGAAAGAGTCAAACAAAATTCGCGGAACAGCTCGGTATAAGTCTTGACAGGCTTTGCGATTTCGAAGCCGGGAAAAGAATCACGGATCCTTCAATCATTTATAGAATCATGGTGCAGCTGATGGCCAACGGCGTTGACATCAGATTGCTTTTCCTATACGATTTCGATGTGGAATACATCAAATCTAAAGTCGATAAAAAGGTAAAATTCAAGTTCAATAATGAAATAATTTAATTCTTATTGGGAAACTTCCCAAAAAAAATTAAATTTTATTTGGGAAATATTCACAAAACGCTATTTTTGCCATTATAATAATATTATTATAAATAGAATGAGTCAAAATAATCTTGAAATAAAAAACAACGAAGAAACGGTCGAAAACATCATGAAGAAGGTTTCCGACCCGGATTACTCAATAGACGAGAAGGAAAAGGTAAAATTCATCCGTAGTCTTAACCAGCGTTTGCAAGAACTTCAGAACGCTATTGATTCAGTAAACAAAGACAATGAAGAGATAGACAGGAAAAGGAACTCGTTGGAAAAAAACATGAACGATATCGATGATGACAAGGCAGAAGCAGATAAGAAAATAAAAAAACTGTCGAAGCAAATCGAAACTGAGAAAATCGACATCGAAGACAAGTCCAATCCGATTGTGAAAAGACTTAATTCCCTTATTGAGGAAAGGGAAGCGATTGAGGAGCAATCGCAAAAATACCAGGAAGACGGCAACGAACTGGATGAAAAGAAAGAAAAAAACGACGATAAAATTGAAAAGCTGAAGGAGGAAATCGAACGCGTCACAACGATTAAAAATGATCTGAAATCAAAATCAATCAAAGAGAAGGTTGAGGAGGCGGAAAAGAAAGCGCAAGACAGAGCGAAAACGAGCCATGAGCACGATCCGTTCATTGTCTTATTCGATTCCCTACTGAAAAGACATGAGAATATCAAAGAACGAGACAAACTCGTTGAAGACGCCACGTCAGCCGAGACACGAATCCAAGAGGAAATCGAGTCGGATAATGCGATATCTTCCGGGGATAATGAGATTGTCGAAAACGAAACATCCACCAAGGAGAAGGACGGAATCTGCATTTCAGTCGTGATCACAGACAAGGATAAAAACGAGACACAGGTGAAAATCCTCACGCCTGAAGAATACGTCAATTACACCAATAGTCAGGAAGTAGCGGATTTAAGGGATAAAGTGAGGGAACAGGCGGAACTTCAGGAAGACAAAAAAACAGTCTCCATCGTCATATCCACACATGACAGCAAACAACAACTGCTGAACAAACTCGAACCTATAATGAAGTCCGGCATAGACAATCCGGAGAATATAGGTCAATACGCCACTTCGCAGACAAGAAGGAACAACCTTATCGACGCTATTGCTGAAAATGCTGTTAATACCGAAAAGATGGGTGGTACAGCGCATGACGAGCAATTCAAACTCGCGAAGGATAAGTCCATCCACACGACCATCGCACAGAAAGTGCAACCAAACTTGAAAGTCGAAAAGGTGATGATCGACTCCAACACAAAAAAGATAGACCATGACGATATTCCATGGAAGCATCTGAAGAGTTTCAATCTAACAAAAGATATGCTTTCCAAGGAAAACATAGAAATATTAAAAAACGGCGGCATGACGGACCTTATCACCGTAAAAGGGAAAAACAAAAAAGGTGAGGAAGTGACGCAATCCTTCAAGCTGTCATTATGCAATGATAAGAAAGGGAACTACACATTCCGTAAGATTCCTGTCCTTCCGGAAAATAACGTAGACAAGCGGAAAACATTGGGAGACGAGAAATTCTCGATCGACGATAAACTGATGTTGAAAAAATTCGGACAGCTGAACCATCTTGTACCATTCACATCGGAAGACGGAAAGACAAGAAACCTCATGGTCGGACTCGACAAGGAAACCAACACGTTGTTCACGTGCGATCCGAACGAGATTCGAATTCCGAAGTTCATTCAGGAACAATGCACGAAGGAGGAGTTAAGGAAAATCCGTAACTGCCAACCTGTACATCTTGAAAATCTGAAGGATAATGCCGGTCAAAGGTTTAACGGATGGGTGGTCATGTCGCCGCATAACAACGGCAAGCTGCTGCAACTGAAACATATCGATAATGAATTCAAGGCGCAAGTACGAAATAATAATTTCGGAGAAAGGACCGAAAAACTGAAAGAGGACAAAGACGCCAAAGTGCTTACCAAGCAGACGGAATCCAACGACGGGCCGAAAGTGAAGACCACACATAGGAAAGCTCTTGATTTCAGCACGGACAGCCAAGGAGACACATTGGTAAAGGATAAGACGATCAAAACAACCAAACATATTTAAAAACATTAAAATCTTCTTAAAATTATGGAAACAAAAGAACCAATCGACGCAAAAACGTACATCGACCTGAAATACGAACAGTATTACGGTGATTTCGACAAGTCAGTCATTCCACATTCTATATTGAACGAATTCGACATGAAAGCGTTCAGTTATAATTGCGTCTGGAGAGACGTTCACAACGTTCTCGTGAACAGCGAGCCGTTGGAGGAATTCGAAAGATTCTATGAATGTTTGGATTCCGACAGGAATAAGACGACAATCAAGTCATTCACTTTCGAGAAAGCGAAAGAGATTCATGAAAGATACAACAAATTGTATGAAATCATGGAACAAGTCAGCAAGGAAATCGGCGAAACCGTACCAGCAGTCGGAGAACCTAAAGACTCATCAGATTTTGATAAACTTAATTGTATAGACATTCAATATGAGACGGAAGTTAACCGAATGCTTAAAATAGAGGATGAACTCTTTTCAACTTGCAGCAGCATCATTTCATCAATCGATGAAATGAGTGATGAGGAACTTGACCAAAAACAGGTTGAAATTCTAATTCTTTTGGAGGACGCAAGGGATAAGTCGAAAATCGATCCCGAAAAATTGCTTCGTGCAAGCTCCCTCATATACAGACAACTTAATTTCTTTAAAATCGACGATAAAGCCGTCGAGATACTGAACTCGCAATATGAATAAGAATCCATTGGACTATTTGGACAGCATCCCGGTTATCGGCTTTTCAGATCTGAAGAGCCAATTCAATAATCTCGACGATACCACCGAGGAGGGAAGATATCTTCTAAATTCAATCGGGGCTGACACCGAAAATCGTTTTTACTTCTATAAAAAGGATGGCAATAGCAACAATATTTCCGTTTTAGAGGAATTGGCGAACAATTACAATAAGTCGGTTAAGGAAGGAGAGGAAATTCTCGATTTAAAAAAACATATCGTTTTAGCTTCATCAAGCTTGAATTATAGAAGAATTTTTGGACAAATAAATCCAACGGTTATACTTTCCCTCCCTAAAACAAAATACACGGAACTACGCTTGCTTTGCGGAAGTAATTTGGAACAAATCCGCAAAGAAGTCATAAACGACCAACTCCAAACTGAACGCATTAATGATTTTCTTGAAGAATACAAAATCATTAAAATGTTTCCTCCCAAAGTTGGCAAAGAAAGTGTTTTTAACGGATTCACCATTAAGACTAAAAATGGTGACGATGGTCCATATAACGCATTTTTGGACAGATACGGAAGAGAAATCGCCAAACTTGTCCAGGTGCAACAACCCGAAGGTAATCTCCGTTATACATATGCCATCTCCTTCATTCTCCCATCCGATAAATCGGATGCGGATCATATTGTCGAGACAATAAAGAAAGTGACAGGAGATGGCGATGAAGTAGGAATAGGAGAAATGAAAAGCTTTTCCGAATATCTGAATCTTCACATCTTATCGGACCCTGTTCTTTTCAATAATTTCGCAACCGATTTAGAAAAGGAAATGGACGAAAAAGAGACTGAGGAAGAAGGTCTCTCATCTAACAGTTCAAGCCCGTTCGATGCCGAAAACGAGATTTTAGCGCAAAACGGACCTTTCCCGATAGAGGCGGATGAATCGGAACCGGAGAAACCGACCACATTCGTCAAAATCATCAAGAGACCATCTTCTCTGAAAAATGGCGCCGTGCAATTAATTTTTAATTTTTACGAAGAACCTAATAATAAAAACAACCATGGAACAGAACAAAATAACAACGCTCAAGATTCAAGCGTACAGCAAGGAAATGCTTCAGTCAATGCTGAAGAGGCAAGCGATAACATCGGCAGTGTTCGAGGACAGGGAAGTGCTACAGATGATATGCCAAGCACAAACGGAGTCGATAATGGAAGCGTTTCCAGAGATAACACCGATGCGGATGCGCTCGGAACAGGAAACAGTGATGATGGAAATCGAGTCGGATCTAATCCCATGGGAGAAGGAGGACTACGAAACAAAGGTGGTGAATCAGGCGAGCATGATAGCGCAAGCGGCGTTAGTGGATCCGATCACGAGGGAGATGTACGTGGCGATAGCGGAACTCAAACCGCATCTATTGAAGACGTACAACCTGGCATGGTGCCAGAAGGAATCGATACACTTCAACCTGATGGAAGACCGCTTGCAGGAGGAAATGTCTTACAACCAAGCGAGGATTCAAGTGTCCGAAATGGTGATAGAACACGTGAAGACGTTGTAGAAGAGACCAATCCTGTCATATATAACGAAAACGCCTATATAGACAGCGAACATGACATCGATGTCCCCGTGGCAGGAACAGCCGCAGCCTTCGAAGCTAACGTTAAGGCGATAAACACCTTAACGGACATTATAATAAGAGGAGACCTTCAGCCAACAAGCGAAGAACAGGAAACTCTAAAGAAATTCACCGGTTTCGGTGGACTTACGACCAAATACATTCTTGAAAACTCCACTTGCCTGGATTATCATTCCAAAAACAAGGCGAGCGAAATACTCAACGAACTCGGTGACAAAGGATCGGACGTGAATTCCGAAAAGGGAGACAGAAACATTGACAGAGCCGTATACAGACTGTGCGAGGCACTATCAACGACCCATAAAAACGGTTCCCTTAACGTTTACGGGATTTCGGACAACACCACAATCGATGGTAAAAAATTCGATTGGGTCAATCCAAGGCAAAACACCGTCAATATCGTAAATTCCCTTGTCTTTTCAGGCAGTTTCGATTATTGGACGCCGACTATTATTTCAAACCTTCAAAAGACCATCATCAACGATTTGGGAATCAATGGCGGGAGATACAAGGAACCGACGGCTGGAATAGGAAATATGACACACGCTTTGGATAGAGACACTATATCCAAATTCCAGATCACTTCGGTTGAGATGAATCTCATCACAGGACTTATAAATAAGTGTCTGAACCCTTCTTCCAATGTCATAATCTCAAAATTGGAAGACAGTATGACTGCGCCATCAAACCTCACTGTCTCAAATGTTCCATTCGTTGAAAATGTGGCGGTCTCAGACAAAAATTTTTATAATAATCCGGACAAACGCTACAGAAAAGCAGGAAACAGCATCACAAGTTATTTCCCTGTGAAGATGATAGAGGAAACGGCACCCGGTGGAATCGTCGTATGCCTAAACACAACGAGTTTCTTGGACAACTACCGTCATACGGACGCGAGAGACCTGATATCGGAAAAGGCGAACCTCATCGGAGCTGTGAGGTTCCCTTCGGGAATGTTTTCCGATACCAAGGTCAATACGGACCTTCTCATATTCCAAAAGAAAGGAGAAGGAGTACTAAACCTTACAAACAATAATAATTTCGTCAACACCACAGACCAAACGCTTGATTGCGGTGATGGTACCACAAAGGAGTACAGACTTAATGAATATTTCGAGCGATATCCTGAAAATATCATAGGTTCGCCAACAAACGCATTCCGAGGAATCCAATACACAAGCGAATTAACACACGATGAAATAGCCGCAAAGGCTGAATATATCATCAAGTCCGTGATAAGGGACTACAAGGAGCAAACTAAAATTCAAAAGATCGATATCGATTCTTCGAAACAAGAAGACAAACCGGTACAACTAAGCTTGTTCGATGAGACAATCGGAGTGAAGAATATCTTTAGCGATTACGTTGAACTCAAAAATACCTACAACAAGCTCATCAAAGCCGATATGGTAGGACTACCCGAAGCGGATACGTTAAGGAGCGAACTGAACAGAACCTATGACGCCTTTGTGCAGACATACGGTCACATCAACGATCCGAAGAATGTGAAGAAGCTTGAATCGGACAAGCCCGATTTCCTCAAGATAGCTGCGCTTGAAAACGTTAAAAAAAGCATCAATCTATCCACAAACAAAGTATCGTTAAGTTACAGCAAAAGCGACATATTCGACCATTGCACCATCCGTCCGGCGCAAAAGGACACGAACACGAATGATCCTAAAGAGCTCGTCTATTTCCTTTTCGCAACTGAAGGGAAAATCGATCCACAAAAATTAGAGAATAAACTCGGAGCGGATTGGTTGGACAAATGTTCAGACACAATTTTCCTTAATCCGGAAACATCCAAATATGAGCTTTCGAATATCTATCTAAGCGGAGACATACACGATAAAATAGAAAAAGCCAAAGCGGCCGCCTTGTATGACGATAGGTATGTGAAAAACATCGAGGCGCTCGAAAAGACGCTTCCTCCGAGAATCGGCATAGATGCGATCACTGTGAATATGGGAACCGATCTCGCAAGTGTCGACATTTACCAATATTTCGTCAAAACACAGTGCATGAATCTTCGTGGTTGGGGTGAGATAGAAAGAACGAAGTGCGCAATAAACTATGACGACGCGAACCATTCATGGAGCGTATCGTTCACCCAGAGGGAATTCGACATGCTGAAAAGTTATGATGTTAGAAGACCTGACTGTAATTCACGAAGAATATTCGAAGCCGCACTTAACGATCAGTATGTGACCGTTAACGATTACGTGGAAGAAAACGGAAAGAGGAAAGCGGTTGAGAATGTCTCACTCTCTTTAATGGCAAATGCGAAAGTGAAGGAAATCCGGACCCAATTCGAGGAATGGATCCATACTAAGGCATCTAAAGAGATGATGGATAAAATTGAAGACAACTTCAATATCCGTTTCAACCAATTCGTTTCGCCGAACTGGGATTCCATGCAGGTCAATGTTGATGGCAGCACCATGGTTCCGAGGGAACACCAAAAGAATGTGATCGCCCGCGGACTTACGAACGACGACCTTCTCATGCACCATGCTGTAGGAGCTGGTAAGACCCTTGCTATGGGAATGACCATGATGGAGCGCATCCGTCTCGGCATAGCCCATAAATGCTGCTTGTTGACCATGAAGGCGAATGCGGCCCAAATAGCTGAAGAAATACAAAAAGCCTATCCTAACGCGAAAATCCTTTTCCCAAGCGAGAAGGATTTCGAAAAAGACAACCGCAACATTTTCCTCAATAAGATAAAACATTCCGATGCTGACATAGTCATCATGACACATGACCAGTTCAACAATATTAAACACGAGGAAAAATACCGGGAAAAATTCGTGCAATGGATGCGTGACGCAATCATTGAAATGAAGGAAAAAGCAGACGACGGGAACGGATTAACGCCGGCACAAACAAAAAAGATAAAACAATTCGAGGAGAACATACGTACACGCATTGATAACGAGAACGAGAAACTACAAAAGGATGACATTTCATGGAGCGAGCTTGGTTTCGATAACCTTGCTGTCGATGAAGCGCACGTGTTCAAGAATCTATTCTTCACGACAAACCATGACAATGTGAAGGGAATCAGCGTCAATTCCGATTCTAAACGCGCCATGCACCTATTCATGGCTGTCCGTGACATTCAAGACAAGAATAATGGAGACAAAGGCATCATTTTTGCAACAGGAACTCCAATATCCAATTCCCTTGCCGAATTATACAACCTTGAAGTATATCTCGTTCCAAATCTGTTAAGGAAACAAGGCATTACCTGTTTCGACAAATGGGCTGACGTTTTCGCACAAAGACAAAAGGATTGGGAACCTGACGAACTCGGCAGACCGAAGGAAGTGGAAAGATTCAGAAGCTTTGTGAACCTGCAAGCGCTACTTACCACCTATAAAGGTTTCGCAGACGTCATTTCCGAAAAGGAACTCATCGAAAAGAAACTTGTTCCAAACAAACCCAGGGCGCAATACCAACAAGTGATTGTCCCTTATGACGAGAAAACGGACGGATTGATATTTGACGAATTAAGAAGCATCATGGATTCCGGTAAATCGGAACTCTTCAATGAGAATCTAACCGGACCGCAACTAAGCGCAAAGAACTTGAAAGTGTTAAGTTACGGATCCAAGGCGGCCATCACGCCAAAATTGCTCGGGCTGAAGGACGAGAGGCTAAACTCCATCCATACGAAAGTTGAATATGTCTCGAAGAATGTTGCAAGAATCTATAACGAGACAACGGCTGTGAAAGGCACGCAGCTCATATTCAGCGACCTCATACAAACAGGAGCGACAGCTGAAGTGGACTACAATTTATACAAGGATATCAAAGATACGCTTGTCGAAAAATACGGTATCCCCGCAAACGAAATCGTATCCATATTGGATGTCAAGGAGAAGGAAAAAAAGGATTTCTTCGATAAAGTGAATGACGGACAAGTGAGAATCGTAATCGGTTCCACGTCGAAACTCGGTACAGGAGTCAATGTGCAAAAACGCGCGTGCGCCGCACATATGATCGATGTTAATTGGACTCCAAGCGGCATGATCCAAAAAACGGGTAGGGTAGCGCGTCAAGGTAACGAGTTCGCCCAACAGTTCCTAAACAATCAGGTACCAGTTTTCCTTTATGTCAAGGAGAAATCAACCGATGCGAAAAAATATGGTTTGGTATTCGCCAAACAACGAATGATCGAACAAATCACGGATAAAAATTTCAAAGGTAACCGTTTCGATGAAGGTAAGAGTGACACCGAGCTTGAAAGCGACATATTCCAAGAGATGCTTGCTTCCGCGACAGGTGACAACACCTCGATGGTGAAAAACAAACTTACGAAGCAATATGATCTACTCAAATCCAAAAAGAAAGGATTCGAAGCCGTCAGATACAATATATCACGCAACATACAGCTGAACGAAGACAAGAAACAAAAACTCCAAAACACCCTAAGACAAATTAACGATCTTATAGTTTCGTTGGATAGGGCTAAATTCATCAAAGATCCGAAGGAGGATAAATACCCTTTCCTTGTCAAATATGACGGAAAGGAATACTCCAACGCTAAGGAATTGGGCAAGGCAATCGTTTTCGATATCGCCGCCGCAATGGAAAACAAACGGTTCCTTAATAAAAAATTGGAAGGATACGGAATGACAGCAATGCTTCAAGGAAGCAAAAAAGAATTTTCCATCCTTTTAACAAGGGATATGTTCAGTGATATTAACGAAGAAACAAGAAACACACTTGGTTTATCCAAACCAATCAATGTGAATACGATGGCAAACGAAATGGAATCCATCGGAAGAATCTTGAACAATCTATGTCTTGGCATCAAAACGAGCAAAACTTCCTATGAAAAGCTTATAGCGGATATCGATTTCAACCAAAAGAATCTGTTCGCAAGTCTGGAAAAGGCAAAAGTGTTCCCGGAACAAGCCGAAATGGATAGAATGAACGAGGATCTAAAAATTCTCGAAAGGGCGTTAAAGAAAAATGATTGGAACAATGAGGTGAGCAGCACCCTAATCAACATTAAAAACTCACTTTCAGATTCCTCGCAACTATTGCTTGTCAGAGATGGTGGAATCATCAAGTTGTATCTCGGCGAAAAGATGGACGATATAGGTCAGATGACCAATATCGAAAAGAAGAAAGATTACATATCCTCCCATGATGTCCTATATATCAAAAATGAAGCCGATCTTGATAAGGTAGTGCAATATTGCAAAAGCAAATACAATATTAGCTACATCCATAATCTACGTGAGATTATGCAACTCGACAAATACGACTATAATCGTGTTAAGATTTCTACAAACATAAGGACAAAAGATGATGTTAAAACAATAAGCGATCTTGTCGCAAAGGGTGCTAAAGAAGATAAAATCAAAAGCGAACAAGATGATTCAAGACTCTCCGTTCTGAGAAATCAGGAAACTCAAACGAAAGAGGAGGAAACGGATGAGGTTAAACAGATGAATAAGAATATCATCACATGGAAAGAACTCGGATTCCCGGATCCCAAAGATAAGAATCCAGACATCAGCCATATACATGACTTGTCAAACATGAGCTTAACACCAATCCAAGCACACAAAAACTATGTTATTGATGATAGTGTTTTAACTGGAATGATGGGAGAGCCAGACATAAAGGAAATATTAACTAATACCAACAACAAAATGGAACAGGAACTTAGTAAAAATGATCTTAACAAGAAATTGGAAGACCTGCAAAAACAGGTGTCAGCCCAAATCATTGGGATGGATTTCATGGAAGCCAAACTTGAAACGAGGGAAGCAACCCTATTCGACTCGGATGTGATGGAAGGCGCATTAAAAGAAGTGTCGGAACTCGATAAGGAGATAAGAAAGGATATCGAGCAATATACTCCATATGCAACAAAAGACGAAGAAATCAATTCCTATGTAAAATCAATCACAAAGCTGAAAGACAAATTAGGAGACGTCTCAAATACAATTAATTTGTATCTGAACAATTCAAACATCCAAGTATCAACCGAAAAGAATAACGATATGGCAAAGAAAAAAACAGAACCGCAAGAGCAGACTCCAAAGGAGACTGCCGGCAAAAAAGAGACTACTAAAAAAGAGGGTGAGAAACAACCTGCTGAGCCAAAGAAAAAAGAAGTGAAGGAATCGAAGAAAGAGGAGAAGAAAACTTCAACCGAAGTTAAAATGTCCATTCCGGAACAGGTAATTGTCGGTTACGGGCAATTAGCCGACATCAAAAACACAAACGGCGCCAATGTGACTCCCAATGTTCCTAAGTTCCGTCTACAACTTGATCTAAGTGCTCTTGAATCCAAAAAGGACAAAATGAACTTGTCTAAGAACCATGACGGTGACGAGCTTATGAATTTTGCGGTTATTCGCAACAAAAAAGCGAAGGAAAACCAAAGCCCGTACATCGTAATCGTAAAAAGGCAAGGACAACCGGCTATAGTTGACGGGAAGGAAGTGAAATATTCTGACGCGTCAGCACTGATGGAATTCACTGTCAACATGAAGGAGATGAAGGAAAAAGCCGAAAAAGCGGGAGTTGATCTGAAAGAAAATAAAATTCCTATAGCAATCGGTTCCTTCTCTGGACCAACCGGAGTCAAAATCAACGATAACTCAAATCTTGTCAAAAATAAGGAACTCGGCAAGGACGGTTACAATCTCACGTTAGGTAAGTCAAATGCTGTCAACCAGTTCGACCGAATCATCAGCACGAGAAGAAATCTCGACACCAGTATCAAAGATATAAGATACAGCAATAAAGATATGGGAGAAGGCATAACCTTCTCAAGAGAAGTTCAGATGAAGAACAAGTCAAACAGGAAAGAGGAAAAGGAATATAACATGACTCTTACCGACACTTTTATGAAACTTTCTCCTAAGGCGATCAAAGAGCTTCCAGAAGCAGACGCATTCGGAAACATCAAATTGGCAGTATGCACTAAAAGAACCGATGAAACATATCTTAAACAAAACAATCTGCATCTTGACGACAAGAAGCAACTTGTCAACGTTGAAGGTAAGCGTGTTCCTGATATGAGCATCGTGGCAGATCCTAAAACATACAAAAACGGTCAGCCTTATGAAAACACTGTAAAAACATTCATGGTCCGTAAAGATGATCTTTTAAGGTACCCTAAATTAAAAGACGACAAGGGTAATGAGAATGCCATCGCAATTAAGTTGGACGGACTTACCGGGAATGTCGTTCTTAACGTATCTCAATACGTTAAAAACAACCAAACCGAGGATGTCAATAATTTCATCAGAATGAAAACAGGAGATAAAAGCTTCTCCCTTGACGACAAAAACAAATATCAAGCCATCGACGCTACTAAAATTGACACGCAGACTGTCCAATACAAAAAGGACTATGCCATCGCCGAAGTGAAAGCATGGAAAAAAACAAATCCAGGATTAAAACCGGAAGACTTTAAAAACGCACCTTCGCAATTTGATATCTTCAAGGTCATCACTTCCGAACTTCAAGCAAAACAGGCGAAAATCATTAAGGAATCGTCGAAAAATGACCAATCCAAAGACCAAGACCAAAATAATGATTTGAACCAAAACAAAGGAAGAAAAATCTAACATTCAAAAGGGGAAGCATTAGCTTCCCCGTTTTCTCTCTCATATGGAAGATAATTTGTCGATAAAAGAAATGTGCGACCTCATTTCGATTGAGGAAATGGCGATAAGATACGGTTTTGTGAAAAACAATTCCAAATCCTATCGTGGAGGTACCGTATATGATCATGATAGCGGACTAAGGATTTGCGTGTCCGCATCAAAAAAATTCGTCGGTCAGCAACACTATTCCAACCTGCATGACGAAAGCGATGGCGGCAGCCTTTATGCGTTTATTAAGAATCGCATGAAAGATGGCATCATCACACCGCCTATCCGCACATTCAAAGAGAATGAAGCGATAGCGTCCGTCCTGAAAGACTATCTGAATCTTCCTATCGAAGACAAGGAATCCTTCCAACAGAAAATTCCTGTCAAAAAACCTAATGAGCCTTTCGATTATCCGACTGGAGTGATGTTCATGAAAAAAGCGATTAACACCACCATGTTGTCGCAAATCCGAAAAATATCGAAAGAGACATATGAACACCCTCTTTTCAAAAACAGGTTTTTCAATTGCAATAAGGAAATAGATAGTCGAAGAAGAGGTTCTGACCTCGCTTTCCCGTGTTTCCGTGCGGACGGAACATTAGGAGGGGTCAATATCCGTTACTTCAATCAACATAGAAGCAAATGCGCATCGATGTTGATGGCAAATTCAGAACACGAAAAAACAATCTGGTATAGCAATATACCTGATAAAATCGATAAAGTATTTGTGGGGGAGAGCGAGTTTGATTGCATGGCTCATTTTGAACTTAACCAAAACCCCAATACCTTATACATCTCGCATCAAGGCAACCTAATGCCAGGGCAGGTTAACGCCATCATGTCATTGTTGAAAGAGAATGTTTCCAAATTCACGCCTGATTTCAAGCTGCTGCTTGGAGGGGATAACGATAGTAGGGGAAGCCAATACGATCTGATGCTCATATGCGGTGCGGCCGAAACGAAAGACAAATCAAAAGCGAAATGCTATATCACGGAATGCGCATCGAAACAGGAAGGTTATAAAACCCACATGGTATCTGTTCGGGAAGACCTATATGATAATTTCAAGGAAATCTGTACGAAAAGCCCAAAATCCGAAAATATGCAAATCATCACAGACGACGAACATAAGACGGTCATTATTTCGAGACCTCGTGACGATAAATTCGCCGATGACGCTTTCACTTCCATGATAATCAATTCAGAACTTGTGAAAAATATAGCCAAGGAAAAATCCATGACCAAAGATTGGAATGATGATCTGAAACTTCTCAAATCGATTAACACGAAAATACAAGGCATGAAAATCGACAAGGAAATGTCATACCAACTTTTCCGAGAAAAATTTTCGGAGCTATCGCTCCAGACTAAGGCGGTTGGTCACCTTGCGGATGTTATCATGTTAATCAAAGACCAACTATCCGATAAATCAGAAAATAAGTCTAAAGCACTTGATTTCAGTGACGAGAAAGGGAAAGAACCCCCAAAGATGAAACTATAAAAAAGGATGGAAACGGTAACCCGCCTCCATCCGGAACATTAAAATCTTCTAAGTACCACATACAACTTTCACAAGTGATATGTGAACCGTTTTTAAGATTATGTGCAAATTTATAAAAAAACGACGATAATTACATTATCTTTGAAATTCATATATCAAGCAAAGTATTTTGGGAGTCGTTATCTGTGAAGATAAGACTCCTTTTTTTATCAGATCACAATGGAGAGTTAGGGAGGGGAGGTGTCGGCAATCATGCTTTTTCCAGCCTTTTATTACCCTTATAATTTATTTAACTACCTTATTTTCAGTATCTTTGTAGTGTAAGAAAGGAACATTAATAACTTCTAAATTTTTAAGATATGGTAGATAATATGACTTCTATGGTTTGCGAAACCGCAGAGATGTACGGATGGCAATCATTGTCAGACATTGACCTTTTTTCAATTGTCACAGGTGACAAGACGAGCGCACAAATCCTTTGTGATTATTTTTCAAACTCATCATGCAGTGTTGATGGCATCATGAACCTTAATATCGATGGCATCGGTAAGTCTTCCGCTATGAAGATTAAGGCTCTTTACACACTCTTTACTCGTTCTAAATCGAAAGATGTAAAGGTTATAAAATCAAGTTTAGACGCATACGAATGCATTAAGGAAAAATTTCAAGGTTTGGATCATGAACAAATGTGGGTGGTGTATTTGAATCGTAATTGTGAAGTGATTAAGAAAACATGCCATTCGATTGGTGGGAGTTACCAAACGGTTATAGACAACAAATTGTTAGTGCGTGACGCTTTGAATATGAAAGGATGCTATAGTTTGATAATTGCTCATAACCATCCGAGTGGTAGCATACAACCGAGTGAAGCGGACAGAAATATGACCAATCTTCTTAAAAAGGCATGCGAATATTTCCAGTTGTATCTTTTTGATAGCATCATCGTTGGTGACGGGAAATATTATTCATTTTGCGATGATTGTAAATTATGATTGTTAAACATTAAAATCTTTTGAGATATGGTAAACTTTTCTGAATGTATTAGTGCGGCGGTTATCCGCCATAAGGGGGAGAACACATTTTACATCCCCATGGTGATTGTTGGTCATGACGACGTGTGTTTGTATCCGGCATTCCCAGAGAGTCCCGAAGACGAACACTTCATCAAGTTCTATGATGAGTTGGAAGACTGGGAAGCCTTCGATTTGGCTGAAGCACAAAAAATTTATCGAGAGGAGGAACACGCCATAGGCATAGCGTGTTAGTATTAACCAATGATGGTGGATGTATTTCCACCATCATTTAAAGAAAGAGGAGATTTAATTATGATACTATATATTACTGAATTTGAAACAAAAAAGGGTAAATATAACGTCCATGCCGTGATTTCCGATAATGGAACTGTTGTGGGTGAAGCATCTTACCCAAGTTCTTTGCAAGATAAGATGGTTGCCGAACAGATCGAGATTATCAAATCGAAGTATGGCATTCCGCAGAATAGTGTTATTACCGAGCGTAGGAGTTGCGGAAAGGCTTAAATTCAGTGTGAGCTTATGAAAGCAACATATAAGTATAACGTACAACAGAATAGCTACACAAAGGTAGCGGACAAGAACGGCAAGGCATTGCCAAAGTACGAAATTATCAAGGTAATAAAAAGACACAATCTAACTGAATTGTGTGAAGTGTTTGTTAAGTGTACCGGAGAAAGAATAAAGGATGGAAAACATGGATGTTTTCAAGTATCTAAATTTTTTGAGCCATTCGCTCAGAATTGGCATCAAGAGAGAGCGGTTTTTTTTACACTCTGCAAACTTGGAAATAAGACGGGTGGTCATTTTGAGGTTGATATGGGAGAAAGGGCGTATTGGGTTAATTTCCTTAAAGAAGAAATTAAAGAAGGTCTTAACAACTACACCAAAGTACCCATTTTAGGACACACTCACTTATACTTCTGCTCACCTGTATATGGTCATTCTGACTATAACAAATGTTGTGCTATGCCTATTAAGGGTAACGAGATTTTTATTGACGCACTTATAAAATACGCCAAGAAGCATTTAGCATATTAAAAAACAAATACATAATATCTTAAAATTTTTTGAAGTTAACAGGAGGGAAGCCAGTTCATGTGATATGAATTGGCTTCTAATTTTTTTTCTCTTATTGTGCTATCTCTCAGGTTATTTCTTTGATTTCTTTGATATTTTATGTATCTTTGTAGTAATAAGATAAACATTTAAAACATTAAAATTTTCTATTATGGTTAATGAATATTTTTCAGATTATGAAAACGGTTCGCAAGAGCAAACCGCTAATTCAATCAAAGAGACATTGAAGGATTTAGAGAAAGATAAACTGTATCTTCTTAAATCGATCAGTAAATCCAATGGTGATTATGTTGTCGTTAGACCAGGACAGGACGCCATTTATATGAGTAAGGCTGATGCTTTAACCAAGAGTGAGACAGAGAAGCTGGTGAAGGAATTCATAGATAACGCCACTTTCATTGCTGAAAACGAAAACAATCCTGAATCTAACGATTGCGGAATTAAGGAAGAAATTTCAGAATCTACTACGCAATGGAATTCCGTTACGACAATTTTTACTTCTTCCGATAAACTATTTATTATCTCGAATTTTTAACTCTTATATATTTTAATACATGAATAACGTACAATTAGTCGGAAGAGTAGGGCAGGACCCGAAAATCATGGGAGAAGGCGGTCGTAAGGTCGCAAGATTTAGTCTCGCAACAACGGAAAGAGGATTTGAAACCAAATCTGGTAAAAAAATTGAGGATCGTACAGAGTGGCATACTCTCGTTTTCTTTGGTAATATATGTAATGTGATTGAGAATTACGTTAAGACAGGAAGTCTCATCAGTATCAAAGGTAGCATCCATTACAGTAAATGGGAAGATGAAAACAAGAATACAAAATATTCGACGGAAATCTGGTGTACTGATATGGAATTGCTCGGATCCAAGAAGGATAACGAAAGTGTTGAACAGTACAAATCTTCTGAAGAAGAGGTTCCTTTCTAATTAATAATTAATACTTTCATTTAGGCGGTTCAAATACCGCCTTTTTTATATATGACAAAAGAAGAATATTGCTTTAATTGTTTTTATTGTGACAATATTGTATCGCAGCCTGATGTGGTTGGATTATTATATTTGGGGTTCCCAAGATGTTTTGTGTTAATCCCGAATGAATTCGTGAAATTTCGCACATATGAAGAATTTGTGAATGGCGCTGTGCAAATCAACTGGCTGGATCCGAACGAACCACGGACAAAGAAAGAAGAGGTTGAGGTTCTCACAAAACTTTGGAATTTTCTGTTTACCAGGAAGAGAAAGAAGAAAGGTTGGCAGAGGAACGTGAGGATGAAGAAGAAGAGTTAGGCGAGTACTTTTAAATGAAAGGTGGCTTTAATGGTCACCTTTTTATTCTTCATGTATTTGCAAACAAAATGCAAACACATTGCAAATAAAAACACAAATAATTTATATAAATATTTGATATTCAATTTGTTATATAAATAACATTATGTTAAATAGACGTAGAGTTTGGACTGATAAATCCCCAATCGTAGGCATTTCTACAATGTCCTGATTTGGAGTCCACAACATGTTGAACAGTCTCGTCTATATGGCACTGGTAGTCCGACAAGACCTTTTCACGGATGGTCTCATAAAGTCCGTCCA
>JAZLJL010000057.1:0-19584 GCA_045617845.1 Paludibacteraceae bacterium
TGGACGGACTTTATGAGACCATCCGTGAAAAGGTCTTGTCGGACTACCAGTGCCATATAGACGAGACTGTTCAACATGTTGTGGACTCCAAATCAGGACATTGTAGAAATGCCTACGATTGGGGATTTATCAGTCCAAACTTCAAGGTGATGTTCTTCACCTCCGCCGAAGGATCCAGGAGCAAGGACGTACTTGACGAACAATTGAAGGACTTCAAGGGAAAGTATATCCAAACCGACGGTTACGCGGCATATAAGGGAGTAGGGGAACGCCTAGGAAGGGATATAGAACAGATTCCCTGCATGGCTCACGTGAGAAGAAAATTTTTTGATTGTTTAACCTATCACAAAAAGAAAGCCAAGGAGGCTTTGGCATTAATAGATAGGATGTTCCTATTAGAAAGACTCATGAGAAAGAAGCAGATGGTGAAAGAAGAAATCGCATCACATAGAAGAAAGTACCTAAAGACTTTACTTGACCGATTCAAGGCGTGGTTGGCCAAACAACTTTCATCCTCTGCATTTTTCAAAGACGACAATATCGGAAAAGCAGTCACCTACGCTTGGGACAGAATTGACCGGTTCTATTTACTGCTCAACAATGGAAGTTTTGAACTCGACAACAATTTTGCAGAGCGATGTATGAGAGGTCATACCTTAGGCAGGAAGAATTACCTATTTTGTCAAAATGCGGAGAGTGAGGTCCGGACGTGCAAAATCTATTCAATAATCGAGAGCTGCAAGCTGTCGGGTATCGATCCGTATAGATACCTGAACTATGTCTTTTCGCATAAACCAGACATTGGTGAGACATGGGAAAACCTATTGCCATGCAACATTAATCCTGAGTTAATAATGTGAACATAGTATAATCTACAATATAAAGCGTCGATGGTTCAAATCATCGACGCTGTTTTTTTTGCCCCGTGCAACATCATTAAAATCTGACGTTCAAATTTAAACTTTTCAAAATTGTCAAATTGGGCCGTATTTTTGCCTTAAATATCTAATTTACAACCTGTTCACCGAACGCTTACGTGTAAAGTCTACGTCTATTTAACATAATATTAATTATATAACAAAAGATATAGTTCCTTTGTATTACGTCACAAAGGCATGGGACGTATTATTGAAAGACGGGCTACGGATGATGAGTTCTATTGGTTTTTCCGAAGTGTAACAGCGTAGGAAATAACAGCCTCCCTAAATATGTAATGGAATCATATTGGAGTGTTTCACTTCCGCCATCACGAATATGGAGTGTAAACTGCCGATGCTGTCGATTTCGCCTAATGTGTTGAGTACCAGATCTTGGTAATGATCCATGTCCCGAACCATCATCTTCATCATAAAATCATAATCACCGGATGTGTTCCAACAATCTGTCACTTCCTCAATGGCGTTGATGGTTTCCACAAATTTCAGTCCGTTCGCTTTGGAGTGTTGTTTGAGCTTCACATTGCACAATACAGTCATGCCGCATCCTAACTTTTTGGCATCCAATATGGCAATGTATTTCTTAATATACCCCAATTCCTCTAGACGTTTTTGCCGTTCGTGGACAGGTGAAGTGGTAAGATTCACTCGTTCTGCCAATTCTTTGGAGGTTAACTTCCCGTCTTCTTGTAATGCTTTTAGTATTTTCAAGTCGATTTCGTCCAGTGTTTCCTCAGGAATGTTTCCTTTCATAATGTTTATTTGAAGAAAATAGTTCTTATAATTAATGATTTTTCAACAGAAATAGTATATTTTACCGAATATTAAAAGCATATTGTATCAGAAGAAAAATGGATTGAAATTTGCGGAAAATTTAATTTGGTCCGATGAAAAGAATCCATATTTTCATTTTTAGTGTGTTGTTTACCTTTTCATGTAAAACAGATGGTCATGATGAAGTTGACGCTGTGAACCGCGCATATATTGTTCCTATCGAAAGAAAAGATATATCCCCTAAAAATGATTCGCTCAAACGTCTGCCAACCCTCCGAGAATTTGAACAATTGTTTCTATTCGCTTCTTTATCAATAGATTGCGCTGCCGTTTACCCTATCGGGGAAGCTGGTATTCGACTTCCTCTTCAGGGCTATTCCCCTTCCGAAGGCACTGTGGTTTTGTATCATACTTTGGGTAGTTATCTTGCCCAAGGTGATTCTATTTTCCAGTTTAACGACAAGGCGGAATATCAGTTCCTCCCCTATTGCGGCGGTTACCATAGCCTTCGTTACGTGTCCGATTCTCTCTGCGACGACGGCTTGCCCTTTGGTGGTTTGTATTGGTTTGACCATAATGAAGGGGAAGAATCGGAGGTGGTCTCCTATTTCAATCAGAATTTGCAATCTGTTATCTATCGTTCCCTTTATTTGGTCGATTAGATTTTTTTTTAGAGTTGTGGTGACGTATAATTAATTAATAATCAATTAGTAAATATGAAAAAGAGAATTTTGCTTTGTGCGATGTTGTTGAATGTCGCATGCTCTTATGCGGCTACATATAGGGCTGCTGTAATCAATCTAAAATCAGGTGATAGTGTTTGTTATGCGCTGGAAGGAGTCTCCATAACGGCGCAAGGCGGAAATGTAGAGGTCACTGCTCCTAAGGGTCAGGCTAAATGGAAACTTTCAGAGGTTGTTTCCTTTGAGGTGAAAGAGATCAATGCCGATGTTACTTCTGTCGCCGAAGTCCAGAATTTCTTTGTCCGCTTTGATGAGGTGAATAAAATACTTGAAATCAACAATTACACGGGAGATGTTGACTTCTTTTTGCCAGGTGGACAGTTTTATAAATCATTTGATGTCCGCCAAAACGCAACCATCGAGTTGGGTGGTTTGCCTCAATCCCTTTATCTATGCGTATTCCGTGCTAATGGTCAAACTCTTAAAATCATCACCAAATGAAAAGAGGAATTGTAATATTTGTCGCATCCCTACTCTCATGGGGTGCGTACGCCCAAACGTCGTTAAATGTCCAAAAGAAGGATGGCTCTAATTATGTTATCTTGTTGGACGATTTCGAAAAGGCTTCATTCGATGATTCTGATCCTACTCAACCTGAAGTAATCCTTAGAGAGGTGGAAGTTGTAAAATGGGACACCGTGGAGGTTGAGAAGAAGGTTGAAGTTATCAAGTGGGATACTGTGGAGGTTGAGAAGACGGTTGAGGTCATCAAGTGGGACACTGTGGAGATTGAGAAGACGGTTGAGGTCATCAAGCGGGATACTGTGGAGATTGAGGTTATTAAGCTGGATACTGTGGAGATTGAGAAGACGGTTGATATCATCAAGTGGGATACCGTGGAGGTTGAGGTTATTAAGCTGGATACTGTGGAGATTGAGAAACACGATACCATTACAAAGCGGGAGATAGACACGGTCACAATTGGCATGCTTGATGACAACGTATTGGTTTATAAGAATCAAGAAGGTCGATCTTGTTATCGAGTCTCTTTTGAGGATGATGATTTGCTGACTCCATTGACCGGTTCGTTAACAGGCGGACAAGAACCTACCAAATGGTCCGATTTAATCGATGATGAACAATACGGAGGTCAACTCTTGTATGGAGATGACGGTGCGGGGAGTAACTGTAGCTATATTTTCGTCGATCAACTCTCTGGCTTGATGTCTGGATTCCAAGGTGAATTTACTGGCGCGGATCTCTCTTATGGTAACGCTTATTGGTCGGGAGGACTTGCTTTGTCCAATTATTATAATTCTTCTTTTGAAGATGGTGGTTTCATGACACAACTTGAGGTATATTCTGCCACGGAAAGTGGTGGTGCCAACGGGTCTTCCAATTTCTTGATGAGTTATGGTTACCAAGATGCGGAGCCTACTCCTTATTCTTACGACAGCCGTCCGTATATAGGCAATATGTATGGGGATTTTTCCATCGAATCACTCTATGTGAATAACTCGACCTATTTACTACATTCTGTCGGATATGGAGATGGTTTTAATACAGCGGCAAATGAGAATACGCAGGTTATGTTTGTCTTAGAGGGTTATCGCGATGCGGAGGAGATACAGTCTGCGGGTAAGGTGGTGTTCTATTTGGTGAAGGATGGTGTACCTGTCACGGAATGGAGCAAGGTGGATTGCTCTGCGTTGGGAATATGTGATCATTTTAGGGTTAATATCACGGCCTCAGAGGACCAATCGGGCGCTTATGGATTGAATGTGCCTGCTTATGTGGCCATTGATGATATAGTTGTTTCTCGATGAGTATGGGGCTGAAAACGATTGGCATGGCGATATTTCTCGCCATGCTTCTTTTCTCTTGTAAAGAGAAGGATTTGCAGGAGGAAAAGAATGAAGAACAGGACAGCGATACCTCTCTTACGGAGAGGATTGTCGAACCAATTGTGGTGGATTATGCGCCGGGATATTCGCAATTTATCGACCAACGTTTTTCCGGCTATGATTCCAAAGAGGATATTTTGAGGCAATGTACCCGTATCTTGTCATTGGATAGCGGTGATGTCACTTTGGGTGGGTTCGGTGGCTACATAGTCATAGATTTGGGCAATGAGGCGCGTTCTAAGGATTACACTTTCCGTTTCAACGGGAACGGCTTCGACGATAATTTTTGTCTCGTGTCGGTATCGGACGATGCTGTGACTTGGCGTCACATCAACACGTCCGAGGATGTCCCTACTGTAGAGTTTTCCTATGTGCAGAATACGGAACACTCCAAATATTCATGGAAGATAGATTCTTTGACCACTTGCAGACAGATTGGTGTCCGGGAGATTTGCAATACCCAAATACGTTATGATTGGGACACCACTCCCATCTGGTCTAAAATAATCGATGGCGTGGAGACTAGAATTCCCTCTCACAGCGAATCGGTTCCTTTGCTCTATATCCGAACACACCAAGGGCCCTACTTCAATTCTTATCTTTCTAAACCATCGGGTGTTTTGCCCAAAATGGATCATGCGTTGTGTGAAAGTTTTGTGGTCGGAAGGGATGTCCGTTACCTCAAGTTCCAAAATGTTTTCGACTCCATCTCTCCTATTGTGGGTGAGATTTCTCCTGAGATAAAAAACATCATGGTTTTGTTTAGGTAGCTGTTTCTCTCTTTTCTCCTCAGAACTCTCCCCGTCTCAGTACGGATAACTCCCCTCTTCGGCCCCTCTAAGCAGACCGTCCATGGCTGTTTGGTTGCCTACGCAATTGTTGTCGCGGTCTATGACGCTCATATTGCCTGCAGGTGTGTCCCACAAGACTGGTACGATTCCGTTGTCCTTCGCCGTTTGGGTGAGGAATTGGTAATAGTCCGCGCGGCACGCTTCGAACTTCGCTTTCATTTCGCCTGAAAGTTCTCGGTTCATCACGGCGAACTCGCCCATGACGACAGGGATACCTTTGTCCACGAACATTCTTTTGATGTCCGAGAATTCCTTCTCCACGGTCTCTTCCGTGTGCCATGTGCAGGAGCGGTTGACACCATCCACGACGATGTTCTGGTAGTTCTTCCCCCAAAACCAGTGGCAAGGTCCCCAATCCGCGTCTTCCTCCATCAATGCGTAGGTATATGGGTAATAGTGGAACTCCATCATGAGACGGTTTTCCACCACGTCCGTAGGCATGTAATCGTATTGTACGGCTTTTTCTGCGGAGGTGCCGGCGCATTGGATGACAAGGCAGCGGGTGCCGTTGTTCCCGCCTGTTTCACGAACGGTGTTCACGAAGGTCTGGTGGTAACTTTTCAGGATGGCGGCTTGCTCGTCGTTCTCCGTGTCTGGTTCGTTGCAGCTGCAGAAGAGCAGATGTTCGTCATACTCCTTGAATTCAGTCGCGATCTGTTTCCATAGACGTGCTTGGGTCTCGTTGACCGAGGCTTGCGAAGAGGCTTCCACGTGGCGCTCCAACCATCCGCCGTCCCAATGGATGTTCAACAGGACGTAAAGGTCGTCGTTGATGCAGTAATCCACCACCTCTTTCACGCGTTTCTTCCACCAATCGGGGATTACTCCCCCATTCTCTTCCGCATAGATGTTCCATGCGACCGGAATGCGTATCGTGTTGAATCCTGCGGCTTTGTAGGCGTCGATCATCTTTTGTGTGATCATCGGGCTGCCCCAGCACGTCTCGTTGCTCGATGTGGTGGAACAGCCGACGCTCTCCAACGTGTTGCCTATGTTGCAGGCAAGGTACATCTTTTTCGCTAATTGGGTGGAGGTGATGTCCAGTCCCTCCGTGTGGGAAGATGGTTCGTTTATGTTCGTGAATGTGACGCTGTCCACCTCGGCGATGGCGAAAGCCTCGTTTGTTCCGTCGCTTTTCCAAACATACATATATTCTTGCGCGCTGAGTGTTAATGAGACCAAAGCGCACGCAGCAAAGGTGAAGTGTTTTATATTCATGACATTATTGTTTTAAAGGTAATATTGACAATCGATAATGCAAATATAACGATTTTTGAAAGATAAAGATATAGAAGTCGGATATTCTTTCCTGGATAGGGATGGCGAATAGTTTCCCTTTGGGAGATAGTAAAAACGGCGGACCTTCCCGAGATCCGCCGTTTCTGTTTTGTTCCCATATAAGGGGATTATCCGGCTATGCATTCGCGGACGCACAATATTTCGTTTTCCCCCTCGTGGAGATAGATTCTCACGTATTGCGTATGCATATCGTCCCTCGAAACTTCTATGTTGCCCAATCCTGCATCGCTCATATCTTCGTTACAGATGAAGAATTTCGCCTTTGTGATTGGTATTATCATCTCAACCGGTGGAAGCATCGTCACTTCAGTCTCATCCATTTCGTTTCTCTTCATTTCTGAAAATGAGACTTTTATGGTTCCGTTCTCTTCTGAAATGATTTCCATGACTCCATCCTTGTATATGAATTCGCCTAAGCTTCCGAAGTATTCGTTCAGCTCTTCGTGTGAACGGAGGATTTTTTGCCCTTTTTGAATTGTCGCGGTGATGGAGGTGTCTACCGCAGTTTCTGTTGCATTTTCGCTAGCGGCTTCTTGTTCGATGGTTTGGGTCGTGTCCGTATTTGCTACTGGTGTGTTCCCTGCTTGAGGGTTGCAACTTGACAAAATGGCAACGCCTGCGATGATAAGAAAATGTTTTTTCATGATTTTATGTTTTGATTATTAATCGATTAACTGAATGGTTGACAATGAAAAGGTCGTCTAAAATTCTCTTATTAAGTGATTCGACGGATCTATTCTCCCTTCTGTTATGCAAATGTAATGTTTTTTTCAAATTTCCATTTTCATCTTTTGGTGTTGGAATAAGAGATGAACGCACGCTTTTTTTTATTTTTGCGGGCAATATAAAAAAGAAAATTCACAAACACATATTGATGGAAATATAGTGCGAAAATGAAATATTTTCTTAATTTTGATGAATAATATGAGTTAAGTGTGTAATGTTTTTTGATTAAGAAGTATATTGATATGAATAAATTAATACGTAATATTCTTGCCTTGGTTGGTTTGTCAATGTTTTCCTGTCAGTTGTCTTGGGCGGCGTTGACCAAAGATGGTGAAGGCTATTATTTGATAAAGAGTGCGGCTAATTTGGCCGAATATCGGGATAGCGTGAATCAGGGAATTGTCATGGACGGCCGTTTGACTGCCGATATCGACTTGAAATCCGTTTGCGGAGTCTTGAATGGGAAAAAAGTTTCTTGGGTACCTATCAACACCAAGAAGGCTTCGATTAAGTTCGATGGGGCCAACCATACCATCTCCAATCTATATATCGACACGGAGAGTGACAACCAGGGTCTTTTCTATTGCGTCGATGAAGTGAAGGATTTGATAGTGAAGGATGCCGTCGTGAAGGGCGGCAGTAATGTGGGTGGAATCTTGGCGGATGGTTGTGGCACGTCGCAAAAATGCTTGGTCGCCAATTGCCATTTCAAGGGCGCTGTGTTAGGAAAGGAAAATGTCGGCGGTTTGGTCGGTTATGTGAAGAAGGCGGTTTCCTTTATCGTGAATTGCAGTAATAGCGGTACTGTGGTCGGAGGAAGCAATGTGGGGGGCCTTTGTGGTTACTGTTACGGTTCTAGATTCTATAATTGCTATAATTTGGGTCATGTGAAGGCTGTTTCCTATATTTCTTCGGATCTCATGCTCGTGTTCAATGGAATCGCGGGCGGAATTGTGGGCAGTATAGATGGTTATGGTTGCTATAATTGTTTCAACTACAATAAGATAAGTGGTCTGGTCAGTGGTAGTATCGTGGGGCAGATTCGTACAGAAAATAATGTGACTCTCAATAATTGCTATAGTTTGGAGGGGATGGCGCTAGACAATGGATGCGAATCGGCGGTGCGTATTTTACCTCTTGCGTCGTTTAAGAACGGTACGTTGTTAAGGCAGCTGACTTTGTTCCTAACAAATCGGCCGACGTGCGAATTGCCTTCTTCGTCTGATGTGTCATACAATTGGTCGATGGGCATTGTGGAATTTACTCCATGGTATCAAATAGAAGATATTGATGATTATCCGAGGTTTGAGAAGGTCGTTTTGCGTCCTTCCAAGGATTATGTCGTCACTTATCGCGGCGATTATTTCGGCGTGGATTTCTTTTCCGAGTCGATGACTTTGCCTGTTTGTGAAGAGGCTCCGTTCTACTTCTCTTTCGAGAATTCTTTTGATGGTAAAAAGGTTGTCGGAGACACTGTGGTCATAGTTACAAAAACACTTAAGGAGGATTTCTTGGAGCGAGATAAGGATGGTTTCTATTTAATCCATAATGGTAAGGATTTAAGCCTTTTCCGTGACGCTGTGAATGGCGGCGCCAATACGATTAATGGCCGATTGACCGCGAATATCGACATGCAATCTGAATGTAAGTCTGGTTGGACTCCGATCGGATATGATGGGAAATCGGACGATAAGGCTTTTTCTGGCGTTTTCGATGGTAATAAATTCGCTATCATCAACTTGAATGTGGGAGATGATTTGGATTTCGCTGGATTGTTCGCTTACGCTAAGAATGCGACAATTGAAAACGTGATATTGATGGACTCTGAAATTACAGGTAATTATGCCGGAGCCATTTGCGCCTATGCAGAATCTTCTACCATTGTGAATTGTGGTAATGAGGCTAGCGTCAAGAGCGTTTATCCTGATGGCGCCGCTGGTTTTTGCGCCGTGGTGGACAAGTGTTTCGTGGCTAATTGCTACAACGTTGGTACGGTGGCGTCCGAAGGGAAGGCCGGAGGTTTGTTTGGCGTGGAATATGGGGAGTCTATGGTTTGTAACTGCTACACTTCCTGCGAGGTAATTTGTACGGAACATGGCATCAGAAGCCCTTTCTTCTTTGAGGATTTGGATCCGAATGTCGTCAACTGTTATTATGATAGTGTGATGTTTAACGCTTCGTCTGACGAGGCTCTTCTGGTGAATGATTTGGTAAAAGTCACCACTACTTCCTATATCAAATCACATTCTTTCGTCTATGACTTGAATATGGTCGTCGATTCATTGAATTCAATTCAGGATACGATTGTCTATTATGAATGGGTACGTGGCGCTTCGTCTAATTATCCGAGATTCTCAAATGATGAAAACCCTGTGGCTGAGGATGATAACGAGTCGGAAAATGTGACTGATGTTGATCCTATCGTATTGTATTCCGTTAACGGAACACTTTATATCGAGTCTAATAAGGAGGGTGTTGCCGCTATATTCAATATGAAGGGTCAGGTCGTGCGTATTGTCTCCTATCGAATCGGAATCACTGAAGTGTATGGCTTGCCGAATGGTGTGTATGCTGTGGGAGGAAAAAAGGTTCTGCTGAGATAACCTTATTGGTGAAATACAAGTGAAAACGTTGGCTTCTGACTCTTTGAGAGTTGGAAACCAACGTTTTTTTCATGTGAAAGACCTTCTAAAATTATTGGTGTCCGCTAAACGTGAAGAGGCTCTTTCCTTTCAGAACACCGTAGCGGTTCCATATCGGTAGAATAAAAGTTTAGCGGACAGCAATATTCTAAATAGTGATTTAGGAAAAGAAAAAGAGGATGCGTCTCCCAATGTGGTATGAACATCCTCTTTTCGCCTTCGACTAAAAGCAAACCGTCTAGGGCGGCGTCTGACGACAGCCAGACAATTTTTAGTTTGGGGGACATTTACGTCCCAATCATAGGTAAAGGTAAAAAAATATATTATTTTGATGCAAAGTAAACCAAATTGTATTAAATTCGCAACGTCTCAATAAAGATTTTGGTATGACTTTGTTTTCGACGCCTATTTTTAATGGATTCCTTGTGGTGATGTCTATCATCGCAGTGGTGGTCTTTGTATCACTCTATTTCGTGAATGCGGGATATGGGATCATGTTCGACAAGAAATGGGGCGTTTCCGTCAACAATAAACTCGGATGGGTATTGATGGAAGCTCCTGTGTTTTTTGTCATGGTAGCGTGTTGGTGGTTCTCGGAACGCACATTTGAAGTCGTGCCGCTCATCTTTTTCCTTTTGTTCGAACTTCACTATTTCCAACGTTCCTTCATCTTCCCATTTTTGATGAGCGGGAAGAGCCGTATGCCATTGTCCATCATGCTTATGGGGGTGTTGTTCAATACTTTGAATGGTTTGATGCAAGGTGGTTGGATTTTTTATGTTTCCCCGCAAGGTTTATATACTTCCGATTGGCTGACGACGCCTCAATTCATTGTTGGTGTGCTCCTTTTTGGTGCTGGAATGGCTATAAATCTTCATTCTGATCATATCGTCCGTCATTTACGTAAACTAGGCGATAACCGCCACTATTTACCCAAAGGCGGAATGTTCAATTATGTAACCTCCGCGAACTATTTCGGCGAATTGACGGAATGGATAGGTTTCGCGGTATTGACATGGTCGTGGGCTGGCGCTGTGTTCGCTTTATGGACGTTCGCCAATTTGACGCCCCGCGCAAATACGATTTATGAAAAGTACAAAACCATGTTTCCGGAAATGGAATCTCTTCATTTAAAGAGGATTATTCCATTTGTATATTAGTCTTTAGGAAAAAAACACTAGGATAAAAACGCTTTTGGTATGGCTTCATCATTGTTTACGCCCGCAAAAATAGGGCCATTAGAACTAAGGAATAGAACAATTCGTTCCGCGGCCTTTGAAGGTATGTGTCCAGGAAATGCACCTTCGCAAATGTTGTACGATTACCATGTCTCTGTTGCCGCTGGTGGTGTGGGTATGACTACCCTAGCCTATTCCGCTGTGGAACAGAGCGGACTCTCTTTCCCGCATCAGTTGTGGCTAAAGAAGGAGAATGTGCCTCTTTTAAGGAAAATTACGGATGCGATTCATAAGGAGGGCGCTGCGGCTAGCATTCAGATCGGACATTGCGGAAACATGTCCCATCGGAAAATCTGTGGTTGTACGCCTATTTCCGCTTCTACCGGATTCAACCTTTATTCTCCTACTTTTGTGCGTGGAATGCGCAAGGATGAGATAGCTCAGAGCGCTAAAGCGTTTGGCCTGGGTGTCGATTTAGCGCGTGAGGCGGGTTTTGACGCTATCGAGCTGCATGCAGGCCATGGTTACTTGATTAGCCAATTCCTTTCCCCTTCCACCAACCATAGAAAAGACGAGTTCGGAGGATCGTTGGAAAATCGTATGCGTTTTATGAAGATGTCCATGGATGAAGTGATGAATGCCGCTAAGGATGATATGGCTGTCTTGGTGAAGATGAACATGCGTGATGGTTGCCGCCATGGAATGGAAATAGATGAGAGCATTGAGGTTGCCAAAACTTTGGAGCAATGTGGCGCCCATTGTTTGGTGCTCAGCAGCGGATTTGTCAGTAGCGCACCTATGCATGTGATGCGCGGCGCAATGCCGTTCCGTACGATGACTTACTATATGAAACAGAAATTGTTGCCTTGGTTGGTGAAGATGGGCGGGCCGATGATGGTCCCTCCCGTTAAGTATGAGGAAGCCTATTTCTTGGAAGATGCGTTGAAGTTCCGCCAGGCCCTGAAGATGCCTTTATGCTATATCGGAGGCTTGGTTTCCAGAAGTAAGATCGACGAGGTGCTGAACGACGGGTTCGATTTCGTTGCCATGGCTAGGGCTCTGCTCAATAATCCTCATTTCGTCAATGATATGCGTGAGGATGAGAACGCTCGTTGTTCTTGCGACCACTCCAATTATTGCATCGGTCGTATGTATTCCCGTGAAATGGCGTGCCATAAATGCCTTCTCCGTGAGGGGAAGGAAACGATTCCGCAATCTCTCTTGGATGAATTGGAAAATAACAAGAAAAAAGGCTATTAGTCAATAATATTTGCTATTTTTGTCTATGTTTTGTGGGAAGATATGGCTAACGTATCTTCCTTGTGATGGTTTATTTTCATAGATTAAGAATATGTTTGAAGGCTTAAAAATTGGTTTGGCTTTGAGTGGCGGTGGTGCCAAAGGTATCGCCCATCTAGGTGTCTTGAAGGTTCTCGAGGAACGTGGTATTCAGGTGGATTATATTTCCGGTGTGAGTGCTGGCGCCATCATGGGCGCTTTATATGCTGATGGTAATACTCCTGAGGATATTTGCCAATTCATCCAAAAGAGCGATTTATACCATATGGTCTCTTTTACGTTGCCAAGACATGGCGGACTTACTAGGATGGATGATTTCCGTAGGTTCATCGATGATAAAATAAAGGCCGAGACTTTTCAGGATTTACGTATCCCGTTGGTTATCAATGCGACGGAACTGAATGAGGGGAAGAATGTTTATTTCGAAGAGGGACCGCTGATAGACTGCGTCATAGCTTCCGCTTCCGTTCCGATTTTCTTCAAACCGATGAAAATTTGCGATAAACTATATGTGGATGGTGGCCTTTTCTGCAATTTGCCGGCTTCGATTCTTCGTAAGAAAGGCTGTGACGTCATTATCGGTGTCCATGTCAACCCTATCACTTGTGAGGATTCGTTTGAGGGCATCCGCGACGTCTCTGAGCGCGTTTTCCACCTTGCGGTGAATGGTAATACCATCGATCAGAAAAAAGATTGTGATATCTTGATTGAGACGTTCCGTGCCAGGGAATATGGTATGTTCGACGCTTCTAAGGCGGATGAGATTTATAAGATCGGCTATGAGGACGCTTCTATCGCTATCAATTCCGTGGATTGGGACGAGATGAAGACTCGTGTCCGTATAGCTTCCAAATTTAAGAAATGAGACTTCGTTAATGAAGCCTCATTCGTTTGGATTATTGTATGTTAGGCGTCCTTTCAGGAGGGGACGCCTTCCTTTTTCCTAGAATTTTAGAAGTTCTGTATAAAGCCTTTGTACGGGAAGTCCCATGATGTTGAAATAACTGCCTTCTATCCTTTCCACACCGATATAGCCGATCCATTCCTGTACGCCGTATGATCCGGCTTTGTCAAATGGTTTATAGTGTGAAACATAATATTCAATCTCTTGGTCGGTTAGTCGTGCGAACGTTACGTCGGAACGTGTGCAGAAGGATATCTCCTTTCCCGCTGTCTTCACGCAGACGCCTGTATAGACTTGGTGGATGTCTCCCGAAAGCTTCTTTAGCATTTGAACGGCGCCTTCGTGGTCACGTGGTTTGCCCATCACTTCGTCGCCATGCCATACGATGGTGTCGGCTGTGATGATTAATTCGTTGCCTTGGATAAATGAACTATAGGCGCCCATCTTCTGCTTCGCCAGGAACAAGGGAATCTCCCCCTCTCTCAGATGACTTGGAAAATGTTCCTCTAATCCTTTGATGGTCTTCACTTCGAACTCGATTTCTAATCCGGCCAACAACTCTCTCCTTCGTGGCGAATTGGAGGCTAAAATCACGTGGTATTGCTCTAACATATTCCTTTCATGTTACTTGTTGTCATGCGCAAAGTTACGAGAAAAAAACGTATCTTCGCATCTGTTTTACGAGTGGATGTTATTATGGAAGAATTATTGAGCCAATTGAATGATAGTCAGAAGGCTGCTGTGCTTTACAACGATGGCCCTTCTCTGGTGGTCGCAGGCGCGGGTTCCGGAAAGACAAGGGTGTTGACCTACAAAATCGCCGGATTGTTGAAGGGCGGGTATGATCCTGAGCGTATCTTGGCGCTGACTTTCACGAACAAGGCGGCGGATGAGATGAAGGTGCGTATCGACGATCTTGTCTATGCGGGAGTTTCCCGTAGGTTGTGGATGGGTACTTTCCACTCTGTTTTCGCTCGGATACTTCGTCAACAGGCTGAGAAAATCGGCTACAAGCCTAATTTCTCCATTTATGACACTTCCGATTCGAAGAGCTTGGTTAAAAATATCGTCAAGGAGATGTGCCTGGACGAGAAGAAATATACGACGAAGGCTGTCTTGTCCCGTATTTCTCAATTGAAGAATAGCCTTATCACGCCTGATGTCTATAGCAAACGTGACGATTTGCAGAAAAATGACGCTTATGCGAAGATTCCTCGCTTGTCTGACATCTATTCCGCTTATTCCGCTCGATGTTATAAGGCGTCTGCTATGGATTTCGACGATATCCTTTTGTATATCAATATCTTATTCCGTGATTTTCCGGAGGTGTTGGAGCAATACCAAGATTGGTTTGATTTCGTGTTGGTGGACGAGTATCAGGATACGAATTTTGCCCAGCATCTTGTGGTGAAGAAATTGGCGGCGCGTCATCATCATGTCTGTGTTGTCGGTGACGATGCGCAAAGTATCTATTCTTTTCGGGGTGCCAATATTGAGAATATCTTGAAGTTTAAGGAAACTTATCCTGAGTGTAAGGTCTTTAAATTGGAACGAAATTACCGTTCTACCCAAAATATCGTGAAGGTGGCGAATAGCTTGATCGAAAAGAATAAGAGGCAATTGCCTAAAAATGTCTATTCGGAGCAACAAGAGGGTGACAAGGTTAAGGTGATCAGTTCGTATTCAGACATAGACGAAGCGAATTTGGTGGTCGCTCAAATAAGCCGCTTCTCTTCTACCGGGAAATATGGTTTTAAGGATATGGCGGTTCTTTATCGTACTAATTCTCAGTCGCGTGTCTTTGAGGAGGCTTTGCGTAAAAGGTCCATTCCGTACGTTATCCATGGCGGTCACTCTTTCTACCAAAGAAAGGAGATTAAGGATGTGCTCGCCTATTTCCGCTTGATTTTGAATAAGGATGACGAGGAAGCTTTCCGTCGTGTGGTTAATTACCCAGCTAGGGGTATTGGTGACACTACGATGGCGAAGATCGCGGATACCGCTTTGCGCCAGGGCATCTCGTTTTGGGATGTCATTTCGGATCCATTGCAGTATAACTTGCCTGTGAATGCGGGCACGGCGGCCAAATTGGCTAAATTTAGGGGACTAATCGATTCTCTTAGTGAAGCGGTCTATTCTACGGATGCGTACGAATTCGCCAAGCGTGTGATGATAGATGTGGGTATACGACAGGATTTGGAGTCTGATAATTCAACGGAGTCGTTGAGTAAGTTGGAGAATTTGGACGAGTTGCTGAATAGTATCCATGAGTTCTGCGATTCCAGAAGAGAGGAGCAAGGCGTGGATGTCTCGACTATTTCCGATTTCCTTCAAAAGGTTTCTTTGATGTCTGATATTGACGAGGATAAAGAAAACGGTAATGATAATGTCACATTGATGACTATCCATTCAGCGAAGGGTTTGGAGTTTAAAAACGTTTTTGTGGTCGGACTCGAAGAGGAACTTTTCCCGTCCAGTATGTCTTTGATCAGCGAGGATGGTGTCGAGGAGGAACGTAGGTTGTTTTATGTGGCGATTACCCGCGCGGAAGACCATTGCGTTATCAGTTTCGCGAAGAATAGGTTTCGTAACGGTGTGACGAATATGACGCTTCCAAGCCGTTTCCTTAAGGATATTGACGCTGATTTGTTGGATATGCCTTCCGATTTGTTGGCTCGTCCCAAGGCGACATTTACGCCTTTTGATGATGACTATGATGGTCCATCCTCTTTTGGCGGCGGACGGTATGGCTATTCGAATTCTAATTATGGCTTTTCAAAACGCACAACGGATTCTTCTTCCCAACGTAGTTCCTCATATGCGGCGCCTAGAAATTTGAAACGGTTGCCTTCCACTCCACAACCTGCCAATGTGTCATCTTCTCCAGAACATGTCCCCGCTTCGTTACCGGGTGGTTTAGAGGTCGGCTGTTGGGTTGAACACGAGAAGTTTGGTAGAGGAACAATCAACCAAATCGAGACGATTGGCGGAGATACTAAATTGACCATTAATTTCCAGAATGAAGGGGAAAAGAAAATTTTGCTGAAGTATGCTCGCCTTAAGAATTTGGGAAAGTGATTATTTGTCATGTTTTTATAGAATGGAATGCGACAATATGGCTGTTGGGGCGTCAGATTGTCTTGTTTTGTCATGGTTAGATGAGGTGGCAGATTTTTTGATAGGATTAATACGATATAGAATATCAATTGGATTATAACGAAAAAAGATATATAATGGAAGAGAATACAACGATGGAGAATCAGTCCAATACGGCTGAGACCGAGGAAGTAAAAAACGAAGGTGCGTTTGCGGAAAACTCTGCTGAGGAAAACCAAGCGAACGCTTCTGACAATTCTGCGTCTGAAGAAACTGTCGACGCTGCTTCTAAAGAAAAGGAATTGGAGGAGAAGTATGCGAAGTTGCATGATGATTACATTCGTCTGTATGCTGATTTTGAAAACTATAAGAAGCAGTCATTGAAGGCGCGCGCGGAATTGATTAAGTCTGCGGGAGAAGGTATTTTTTCCAATATGTTGCCTTTGGTTGATGATTTCGAACGTGCGATCAAGGCGATGGAAAACGCGTCTGAAGTATCGTCCGTTAAGGAAGGCGTGGATTTGATTTACAATAAGTTCAATACGTTTTTGGCTCAGAACGGAGTTACTCCGATCGATACAGAAAACGTTGAATTTAATGTAGATTTTCACGAGGCTATCACGATGATTCCTGCGCCTTCGGAGGATATGAAGGGTAAAGTCATCGATTGCACTCAAAAGGGGTACATGTTGAAGGATAAGGTGCTCCGTTTCGCTAAGGTTGTTGTAGGACAATAAAAATAGACGTTATGGCAAAGAGAGATTATTATGAAGTGTTGGGTGTGCCCAAAGAAGCTTCTGCTGATGATATAAAGAAGGCTTATCGTAAGTTGGCTATCAAGTATCACCCTGATAAGAATCCTGGTGATAAGTCGGCGGAAGAGAAGTTTAAGGAGGCTGCTGAAGCTTATGACGTTCTTAGTAATGCCGATAAGCGTGCTCGTTATGACCGTTATGGCCATGCTGGATTGGATGGATTTTCCGCAGGCGGAGGCTTCGGCGGCGATGGTATGTCGATGGAAGATATCTTCTCTCAGTTCGGTAATATTTTTGGTGGCCATTTTGGTGGTGGCTTCGGCGGATTTGGCGGATTTGGCGGAGGCGGCGGACAAAGAGTCCGCAAAGGCTCGGATTTGCGTGTCCGCGTCAAGGTGACCTTGAAGGATGTCGCTTCCGGTGTGGAGAAGAAACTGAAGGTGAAACGATATGTGAAGTGTGCGTCGTGTAACGGATCCGGGGCAGAGGACAGCAATTCGGTGACGAAATGTTCTACTTGCGGTGGCGCTGGCGTTGTGAATCGTGTGACGAATTCCTTGTTCGGAGCTATGCAGGTGCAGTCTGAATGTCCGACATGTAACGGAATGGGTACGACTATTACCAAGAAATGTCCGCATTGTTCCGGTACAGGTGTGGTGCAAGAGGAGGAAATTATTCCAGTGAAGATTCCTGCTGGCGTCGCGGATGGCATGTATTTCAGTGTCAAGGGCAAGGGAAATGCGGCTCGAAATGGCGGCATTGATGGCGATTTGCAGGTGTTGATAGAGGAAGAGCCAGATAGTGAGCTTATACGTGACGAAAATGACCTTATTTATAATGCATTGTTCTCTATTCCGATGTTGGTGAATGGTGGTACGGCGGAAATTCCTTCAGTTGATTCTAAGGTGAAGGTGAAAATCGATGCGGGAACTCAACCAGGAAAGGTCTTGCGTCTTAAAGGTAAAGGTTTGCCGTCCGTGAATGGTTACGGGAATGGTGATTTGCTTGTCAATATCGGCGTTTATATTCCTGAACACCTCTCTAAAGAGGAAAAGAAAATCTTCGAGGATCTTGAGAAATCTTCTAATATGGTTCCTACGGAGAATGCTAAGAAGAGTTTCTTGTCCAGATTTAAGAATATGTTTAATTAATGTTCAATTGGGCACCGTATTCTTCATAGGTGTTGTCTGAGTAGAATACGATGATCTTTTTTACGATACGGGGAGCAATCGGAGTCGGTTCCGGTTTCTCCCTTTTTTCTTGGTAGGGAGTCGATGTTTCTGTATAGGGTTGTCTTGCTTGCACGTTTTGCGAATCATGGCTTTCTGGTTGCTGATTTTGTTGTCGCGTTATTTGTGGTTGTTGCGTCGTTTGTTGTTGCGTGTATGTCGGCTGGAAATTTTCTGCGGGCGAATCGAATACGTTTATTTGCTCGTTTGAAGTTAACTCGTTTTCCTTCGCATATTCTTGTGTAGGTATCGGAACGTCGGGAAATAACGACTGCTGATAAGGATAAAATTGTTGTTTTTGTTTCGTATCTGTTTTATTTTCAGCGTTTTCTGGTGCTTTTCTGTACATATCGCCAATTCCCATAACGAACCATTCTGGATTAATTCCTCGAAAAGTGTCAAGAATTTTCTTTGTAACCTGTAAACTCGGCTCGTTTCTACCACTCAATAGGTGAGTGACGGCTGATGGTTGTATACCGACCAGTTGAGCGAACTGAGAATTGGTCAAATTCTCCCTTTTTATGATTTCTGCGATACGATTATTCATTTGTATTATGTAAAATTAATTATTTACAAATGTAATACTTTTTTGATTTACAGATGTGTAAATATGTTTAAAAGTTGTAAATTACATATGTAAAGATTCATGCTATGTGTTTACATGTGTACAAGTGTTGTGTTTTACATGTTTGCAACGTTTTAAAGTAATGTTTTTGTAAACCGTCCTTATCCCCATACTTTCTAATGTGTCGTTCGAAGCATTGTAATAATCAGTTGCTAAAATCCGTGATATTCAGAGAATCAATGTCATTTACTGATGTGTAAACTTGAATTTATAATCGTTGGGTGACATCACAATCGTATTGGTGCTTTTATGAGGTGAAAAAAACGCTCATTTTACCTTCTATTTTCCTTTTTTGAGTCTTTCTATATTTCTCATATAAAATGGCTGATACGTTCGTAAATGCTTCATCTGTGCCTATATATTGGCTTTCAGGAGTGTATTAGACCGTATCAATTTCAATTTGTGGTTTACAGTTGTTACGCCTTAGTTGTCCTTTAAAAAAAATAAGGATGGATTCACTTCTGGATCTATGGTGAGTCTAAGGGTATTGGATCATTTTCGCTTGTGTTTCACCTCTTTACTAATAGTTAAATTGATTGTTTTACTTTAACTATTTTATTCGCTAATAATTAATATGTTATATATTATATACATTATTTTTATTGATAAATATATTTATGATTTATAGTGTTAATTTTTAATTCTGTTATTTTATTAAAGTTATTATTTATAATACCATATGTA
>JAZLJL010000058.1:0-26788 GCA_045617845.1 Paludibacteraceae bacterium
ATAGGCTGGGCTTGGACGATACGAAGCGCTCCGTGCTCCAATCGGGTGGGAGCGTCTCCACGAAACAGGGGCGCGTGAAGGTGGACAAGGAGCTGAACGTGCTCGTCCCCGTCAAGCCGCAGGGTCATCAGCCCACGCAGATGCGGCGGGAGACGCAAACGCACAGTAAGCCGAGGCAGAAGAGCCGCGGGGTATCTATGTGATGATAGACTAGTTTGAGAGAATCTTATGTCATGAATGAATTTGCGTGTTTTGTTAGTTTTCCCTTTCTATATCGCTATCCTCAATGTGTGGATGCATTATATCTGTTTGATTGATACGTTCATGCGCTTTATTTTTGACTCCGTAACCAATTTATTTTGAATTATGGCTGTACAAAAATTAGACAAGGATGGTTTCCTCCGTAACGTTTGGAACTATAATGAGGGGGATTTGATGTGGCGCTTTTTAGGAAATGTGCCCGCAGTTGTGGATTTTTATGCGACGTGGTGTGGCCCGTGCAAGGCGCTTTCGCCTGTGCTGGAGGATTTGTCCGACACGTATGGCGGACGGGTTTCCTTCTATAAGGTGGATACCGGCGAGGAGTCTGAACTCGCTTCTTTCTTCGGAATCAGGAGCGTGCCTACGTTGATGCTTTGCCCTTTGGAGGGTGCTCCCTATATGATTCGGGGTGCTATGCCGAAAAACGCTCTTGCCCAAGAGTTGGAGAAGAATCTTTTCAAAGGTGTTGTGAATCAATAGTCTAAATGCTATGGAAGGTGATATTTATGAATTGTATGGTTGGGAGATGAATTCATGTCCCGACGAGAACGCTGTATGGGATGACGGTGAAATGTTGTCCGAACAATTCTTTGTGGATGGATCTTTGAAGGTTTCTGATTCCGATATGCCTTTGGGGTGTTCTTTCTGCGCCTTTTGTCCCGACATTTGGAATCCGGTTTCCCTTCCTCCTTTTTATGGGGAATGGAGCCTCTCTTCGTCTCCCCTGCAAAACCCTTGCGGAGTGTGCCTCAATCGAAGGGTAGACTTTTAGGTAATATGTTTATGCGAAAGGATTTTGGTTTTTGAAGCCAAAGACTATTATGAAAAAGAAGAGGATGGTCCGGTGATGGCCCATCCTCTCTTGTTTGTGGTTGTTTGGTGTGAATTATACCAAACTTCTGATTAATGTCTCCCTGTCGCCTGCGAGGAGGTCCATCGGAGCGATTTCCGGCAGCGTATAGCTACCAGGGCGTTGCTTAACGACCGCGCGTGCGCAGGAAGTAAGTACTTGAGCTGTCAACGCTGGGTTGTTGATGTGCATTCTGTATTCGAACATTTGGTTTTGTGTCTTTCCGGAAACGCCTTTCCTTTCAATCAAGACGCCATGACCCATGTCTTTGCAATCATCTACGCTGTTGACAGGTATGACGTGGAGTTCGTCATGTGCGAAGTAATCGTCCGCCTTCAACTCCTCGTAAACTTGTTCGGCGGTGAAGCCAGGTTCCAATTCCACGTAAACCATACGGCTGTGGATGCTTTGACCCTTAGGAATTGTCATGGAGAGTGCGTTCTTGACGCCCTTCTTCCCTCTAGCCACGACAGAGTGTCCCATGCTCATTCCAGGTCCGAAGTTGGTGTATGTCAGTCCTTTAGGAGCCATAGCCATCATGAGTGTACGGATGATGGAGTCCGATCCCGGATCCCAACCTGCGGAGATGATGGAAGCAACGTTGTGTTGCTTTGCTATAGGGTCTAAGGATTGGCGGAGGTCCCAAATTTGTCCGTGGATATCAAAGCTATCGACGGTGTTGATACCTTTCTCCAAAATGGATTTTGCGACTTCCGGTATGTTCCTTGTAGGCGTGGAAAGAATGGCGACATCCACCTTGCCCAACTCATCGATATTGGATACGACCTTCACGTCCGCCAATTCAGCTGGCTTGCATGATGGGTCGCGACGTACTACGCCAGCAAGCTCCATGTCTGACGCTGCTTGGATCGCTTCAACGCTGAAGCGCCCGATGTTGCCATAGCCGACAACCGCAACTCTTAATTTTTCCATTGTCTAATAATTTAGTGTTTTTACAAAAAATCCCCGAAGCGAAAACACGACGGGGATTTTTATCCATATTGTTGTTAGGATTATACCAAACCTTGAGCGAGCATAGCGTCAGCTACTTTCACGAAGCCAGCGATGTTAGCACCCTTAACGTAGTTAATGGTGCCGTCAGCTTCCTTACCATACTTAACGCAGTTGTCGTGGATGTTCTTCATGATACCCTTCAAAGTCTCATCGACTTTCTCTGCGGACCAAGAGATACGACCTGAGTTCTGGCACATTTCAAGACCTGAAGTAGCAACACCACCGGCGTTAGAAGCTTTACCTGGAGAGTAAAGGATCTTAGCTTGGATGAATGCGTTAACAGCCTCTGGAGTAGAAGGCATGTTTGCACCCTCTGCTACGCAGATAACACCGTTCTTCAACAAAGCCTCAGCGTCAGAGCCATCCAACTCGTTTTGAGTTGCGCAAGGCATAGCGATATCGAACTTAGCCAACTTCCAAGGACGTGCGCCTTCGAAATATTTAGCTGATGGATATTTGTCAGCGTATTCCTTGATACGGCCACGACGAACTTGCTTCAATTCGAAGATGTAGTTCAACTTCTCCTCGTCGATTCCGTCTGGATCGTAGATCGCACCGTTAGAGTCGGACATAGTGACAACCTTAGCACCCAATTGAGTACATTTTTGAACAGCGTATTGTGCAACGTTTCCTGAACCGGAGATTGCGACAACTTTACCCTTCAAAGAGTCACCCTTTGTCTCGAGCATATATTTTGCGAAGTAAGTTGTTCCGTAACCGGTAGCCTCAGGACGGATCAATGATCCACCGTAAGAAAGACCCTTACCAGTCAAAACACCTACGAATTCGTTTTTCAATCTCTTATATTGACCGAACATGAAACCAACCTCACGTGCGCCAGTACCTATATCACCAGCAGGAACGTCAGTGTCAGCTCCGATGTGACGGAACAACTCAGTCATGAAGCTTTGGCAGAAACGCATAACTTCGTTGTCTGATTTGCCCTTAGGGTCGAAGTCGGATCCACCTTTACCACCACCCATTGGAAGGGTAGTCAATGAGTTCTTCAATACTTGCTCGAAAGCCAAGAACTTCAAAAGACCCAAGTTTACTGAAGGGTGCAAACGAATACCACCTTTGTATGGACCGATCGCACTGTTCATTTGAACACGATAACCACGGTTGATTTGGAACTCACCCTTATCATCAATCCAAGGAACACGGAAGATGATTACTCTTTCAGGCTCGCACATTCTCTCAAGAATCTTAGCCGATTTGTACTTAGGGTTAGCCTCGATGAATGGCATCAAAGACTCTACTACTTCTTGGACAGCTTGGTGGAATACAGTTTCACCTGGATTCTTCGCAATCACTTTGTCCATGAATTCTTTTACATTTGCATCCATGATGTTAATAAAATAACGTTATAAATAGATAATTTTTTTGGTCTAAACTTGTTTTTTTTACCGCTGCAAATATACCACTTTTTTTATTAATGAAAAATATTTTACTGCTTTTTTGAAACAAATAATGTTAAATAAATCGTTTTTAAAAACATTTTGACAGGAAATCGCTTGTTTTCGAATCAAAATGTAAGCATTTGGCGCGGAAATCGCGGGTAATATAGTCTCGTCCCTATACATTGTATAAGGTGTCAAGCGGAAAATTTCTTTCTTGGGGTAGTGCGCTTGTGCGCGTGTCGAATTTAATAAGCTATTTTGTCCTGTCGTTCCAGATTTTCCAAGCGGCGATGGCTTGCCCGTGCAACATTTCCAAGCCGTTTTTTGTGACGGCGCCATTCCTTTTCGCCAACTGACAGAACTTTGTCTCTTCGGGATTGTATATCAAATCGTAGATTAAGTGCTCTTCCCCTAGCAAATTGATAGGGAAGGGTGGCATGTCGTCGACGTTTGGGAAGGTTCCTGCTGGCGTGCAGTTGACGATTAGTTTGTGGCTGTCGACGATTTTTTTGTCAATGTCTTCGTAGGAAAGTATTCCCTCTTTCCGTGTCCTTGAGACAAGTTGTGGCTTGATGCCTAATTTCTTCAATGTGTAAAGAACCGCTTTGGATGCTCCTCCAGTTCCGAGCACTAAGGCGTGGGTGTGTTGCTCCCTAAGAAGCGGTTTTAGCGACGTCTCGAACCCGATGGTATCGGTGTTGAACCCTTTTAGCCATCTCTTCCCGCCTTTCGTGTTGAATTGTATGGTGTTTACGGCTCCGATCTTTTGTGCGGTGTCGTCCAGTTCGTCAAGGAATTTCATGACCTCTTCCTTATAGGGAATGGTGACGTTGAGTCCGCAGAGATCTTTTGACTCTATGAGTTTCTTGAATTCGTCGATCTCTGGCAACTCGAACAAATCGTAGCGCGCGTCGATGTTCTCTTCCTTGAATTTTTCCGTGAAGTACTTCTTGGAGAAGGAGTGCACCAATATTTTCCCGATTAGGCCGTATCTTTCCATTTATTTCTTGTCTTTTTTTGGTGTGATGATGTCTTGGATCTTAGGCATTTCCTCGGTGATGACAAGCGTGCAAGTGTCTTTCCCCGCATTGAAGAAGAGCGTGTCCTTCGCCAAGTTCAGTTCGACTCTTTCTCCCTTGAAAAGGAAGAAAATGGTGGATAAGCCGGACATCTTCTTTTCTTTGTATTTCTTTAGCCCGGCCATCTCTTCCGCGTAGGTGTAGATGTCCACTGAGCCGATGACTTTCTCTTCCCCTTTTAGGATGGTGTCGGCCGACCGCGTGGTGTTCTCTCCCGTCAGGCGTTTTAGGTGTGAGGTGGAGAATATGGTGTCTTTGAGCCCGTTTTTGATGACGTAGGTGTAATTGTATTGTTTGGAGAGTACGAAATGCTCGTCTCGAATGTCCAATTGGTAGACGCCTGTGTTGTTGATGTCCGTGGGCCCGTTCCAGAGCTTGCGGAAAGACAACTCTTCCGTAATGACGGATTGGTCTGTGTTGCTGGCGTAGAGGCTAGGAATTTTATAGAGGTTGATGCTCGTCTCGATGTCCCATACCCCTTTCCCCGGCACTTCGTTCCTATTGGCGATTACGATGCTGTCTCCTGGCTCGAGTTCGATCTCTGTGTCGCTGTTTTTGCCTTCGATGTGGTAAGTGACGTTAATCGGGTCGGTTCGGCTGGTCTTGTTCGTGATGACGTACTGGTAATTCTGCTCGCTGTCTTTGCAGCAAGGAAGTAGGGATGCCAGCAGTGCGGCGAAAAGAATTCGGGTATTAGTCATGATGAAAAATTAAATGCCAAATTTTTTTAGTTCGATGTCGTCTATCGCCTCTGGACAGAAATCGTAGAATAGACTTAACGTCTGGTCGTTGGTTTCCATCGATTCTTGCAGGTGTTTGACGCACATTTGATAGTCTTGTAGTTTGTAGAAGGTGATGGCTAGAAGAAGCGGGAGTTTGTCCGCGTCTTTTTGGATCATCTTGGCCTGTTGATAGTAGTGGAGGGCGATTTCGTATTTGCCGGAATCGACATGGAGGTTGCCCAAGGCGATTAGCACGTCCACTTGTTGCGGGTCTAGATTCAGTGCCCGTTTGTAGCAGATGATTGCCTCGTTGATCTTCTCCAGGAACACAAGCGCCTCCGCCTTATAGATTAGGAGTTCGCTGGATTCTCCCGCCAATCGGATTGCTTTGTTCGCTATTTCCAGCGCTTCTTTCGGATTCTCTTGGTCGAGGCTGCAGATGCAGAGTCCTTTTAGCGCGTCCACATTCTTCTCGTCCATGGCGTATGCCTTTTTGTAGAGGACTTCCGCACTGGCGACGTCGTTCATCTTTTCGAGGCATTCCCCGATGAGGATGCAGGTGCTGGATGTCTCGCCCGTCAGGTCTGAATACTCTTCGTAAGCTTCCGCGGCCTCTTGGTATTTCTCGCAGAGGAAGAGGACGTTGGCTTTTTGGAATAGTGATTGATAGTCTGTCGGAGTGATTGTATAGGCGTAATCGAACGCTTCTATTGCCTTGCTGTAGAGCCCTTTGTAAGAAAACAGTTGTCCTAGGTTGAACCAAGCCTCGTTGGCGTAAGGGTCGATGTCGAGGATGTGGTTGTAGGTTTCGATGGCTTCGTCGTACTCCTCTTTCTGCTCCAAGCTGTACGTCTTTTCGAAGAGGATGTCCGTGTTGTTGGGATCGATTGCGTTCGCCTTTTCGAGGAGTTTGAGCGCGTCGTCGAATCGTTGGCAGTCGTTCATCACGTAAGCGATGTTGAGGAACGTGCAGGAGTCGTCTTCCCCTGCGTTTCGCTCCATCTCCCTGAAGATGGCCATGGCGTCAGGGACCAATCCTTTCCTTAAGAAAATCTCTCCTTTGAGCAGGAGCGCGTCCTCGTCGTTGGAGTCGATGGTTTGTACTTGGTCGATGATGGAGAGCGCCTTCCCGGTCTGCCCTATTTCGAAATATAATCTGGCTTGTTTGGTGAGAAGGGCGGTGCTGTTCGGGTGGAGCTTCTTCCCGAAATTCACGGCGCTCATCGCCTCTTCCGTCTTGTAGTCGTCCAGGTAATGGTTGATGATGGTCTCTAGCTCGTCCACTTCGAAATAGCCGAGTTTACCTGCCTTGACGGAATTCTCGTATCTGCCGACAATTTCGTCTTCACATTTCCTCGCGTTTGAATTTCTGTCTCTTTTCATTCAAAATGACGTCTTGCTCCTTTAAACCATATATTTAATGCAAAAATACACCATGTGTCCCTATTTTTTATTATTGTATAAGAAAAACTTATTAACATTCTTTTGAACGTATTGTATAGAAGATTATTTTTGTGGGGATTTTTGAAAAGGAAATTGCCGGAATTTTTTTAATTTCGCGGGATTTAAGGGGACTTCTGTGAAGATGTCTCAGTGGAAAACATTAAAAACAGGGTGGTGAAGGCCATCCGCGGTGATGTGATAATTAACAATTTAATAACAAATAAAGAGTTCATGAGAAGATTTTATTTATCGATGCTGACGTTGTTGATGTCGGCAACTGCCCTTTGGGGAGAGGCGCAGACCGGTGTGCTGACTGGGTCTATCTCCGGGAAAGAAAAATACGTGGCAGGTAAGAACAATTATCTGTTGGATGGGTATAATGTTGACGTGGCGTATAAGACGGTAATGGGTGCGCCCGTTTGTACTGCAGGTATGACATGGACCCGAAACAACAGCTTTACTGTTAAGTCTAAGAAAATTGCTTATGCGCAATTGGCAGAATACCCTGATTTGCAGGCACGATATGATTTGTTGACTCCTAAGGCGGTCGAGTGCTCTTATACGATTATGTTCTATTCGGAGAGCTCAAAGGCTTACATCGCTTCGGCGAAGGCTAAACTCACCATCGACTTGTTGGAGAAGGCTGGTAATTCCGTCGCTCCTTCAATCCCGGAGAACTTGTCTTGGAAAGAGTCTTTCACCGATGTGGTAATCGGTCAGCAGGACATCAAGAAACCGGGCGTGGTTATCCCTAATGCGGCATTGGACGCATTCTTCAAGAGCTCCCGCATCACGACGGGCAAGTTGGATCCTAAGGCTCCTGGATATGCGTATACGATAAGCATCCAACGAATCTTCAATAATACTTCTAGAATCGATTTGGTGAATACTTCCGTAAACATTAAGTGGAACGACGAGGATTACAATTACATCGTTGACGAATATAACAAGAGAAAATTGGCGGAGTCTTACTTGGCAAAGAAGGATACCCTCAATGCGATGAAGACTTATACCAGCAACAGGAAAAGGGAAATCCCAGTGAGCGAGTATGCTCCTTTCTTCTGGAGAACGACTTCCATGCCTTACGAGGTCTATTTGGACGCTGTCTCCATGGGTGACGAGCTTTACGCTCAACAGAAATGGGAGGAGGCTCTTCCTTTCTACCAAAAGGCCGCTAAGTCTGACGAGAAATTCGCTTATCCTGCCAACCGTGTGGCTAAGATCCAAAAGTATTTGGATTACAAGTCTAACAGAAATGTGCGCGACCTCGAGCTCATTTATGTGGAGGGTACAGGAAGCATGAAGTCTTTCTATATGGGTAAGACTGAAGTCACTCAAAAACAATGGATGCGCGTGATGCATTCAAATCCTTCTAAGTTCGGTATGAGAGGTAACGGTGACGCTCCTGTCGAGAACGTGACTTGGGAAGAGGCTTTGGAATTCGTGAAGAAATTGAGCGAAGAGACGGGCATGAAGTTCCGTTTGCCTCGCGCTGACGAGTGGACGTATGCCGCTAAGGGTGGTAAGATGGCTGTCAACACGCAATTCAGCGGTGGTGATAACTTGAGCGACGTCGCTTGGTGCGCATATAACTCCGAGGAGAAGACTCATGTCGTGGGTCAGAAAACTCCTAACGAGTTGGGCATCTATGATATGACTGGTAATGTCAGTGAGTGGGTTGCTGATTCTTATGACAAGGACAATCGTTACGTGAAGGGCGGTTCTTGGTCTGACGACGCGGCTAACTGCGTGATGACTTCAGACGAGAAGAGGTCTCCTAAATATAAGAGTGGTAACATCGGTTTCCGTGTTTGCCAAGACGAATAATCAATGTGTAAAAAATAATATTAGTATATAATGAAAAAGTTCATATTATTTTTCATGATGGCGGGTAGCGCCTTGATGGTGTTCGCCGACAACAAGAATATTAGCAACGAGGAAAAACTTGCGCGCAAAAATTATTTTAAGGCTGTGGAATATTTCGAGGCGGGTGATTCCAAGTCCGCTCTTCAATATATCGATTTGGCTGAGAAGGCTTTGAATAAGACCAATCCTCGTTTGAGCTATGTGAAGGCGAAAGCCTTGTACAAGGAGGGTAATTTGCAAGAGACCCAAAAGGCTTGCTCGAAATATTTCGCTTCTAACCCTATGCAGGATAACGGTTATTTTGAGATGACCCAAATCTTGGATGACGTGACGACTCAGTTGAACGCTGCCGCTGCTCAACGTAGGGAGGAGGCCGCTGCTCAACGTGAGGCTCAAATCGAGGCTGCTGTACGCGCCGAGAACGAGGCTCAGGAGAAGGCTAATGCTATGGCTTCCGCCGCTGAACGCCGCGCTAAGGCTGCGAAGGAACAAGAGGCTTTGGACGCTAAGATCGCTGAAGAGTTCAAGTCTGTACAGGCTACTAACACGAAAGATGCGTATCAAAATTTCTTATACACTTATCCTTCTTGCAAGTTGGTCGCTTCGGCTAAGGCTGAGATGTTGAAGAAATGGCCTGTGCCTGTCCGCGTGATGAGAAAGAACAAATATGGTTACCAAAAGGGTAATGATTTGGTCGTTAAGGCTAAATATGACAATGCTTCTGAATTTAGCGAGGGCCTCGCTCGTGTGGGCAAGGATTCCAAGTATGGTTTCGTCACTGAGGATGGTAAGGAAATCGTTCCTATCCAGTTCGTCGCTGCCAGCAATTTCAACTATGGTTTCGCCGCTGTGAAGTTGGAAGAGGGTAAGTGCTACTTCATCGATAAGACCGGTAAGGCGATGGATGACCAAACTTATGCAGACACTAGAGCTTTCAACGAAGGTTTGGCTCCTGTCCAAATGAACGATAGTTACCTCTATGGCTTCATTGACACAAAGGGTAATATGGTTATTGAACCCGCTTACAATAACGTCTCTTGGTTCTATGATGGTTTGGCTGCAGTGTGCAAGAACATCGGTGGCGCTAAGCGTTATGGATACATCGACAAGAATGGCAAGGCTATCACTTCCTTCTCGTTCGAGGAGGCTAAGGATTTCCAAAACGGTGTTGCCCGCGTGAAGTCTAATGGCAAGTTCGGTCTTATTGACAAGTTCGGCGCCCCTATCACGGAGTGCGTTTATGATTATATCTCCGATTTCGCTAATGATGGCTACGCTCTCGCTAAGAAGAATAACATCAAGATTTATTTGGATAGAGAGGGTAATACTTGGGCCAAGGCTAACGGCAAGTATGTGGAGGTTAAATTCTAATAGGATATTGTTTTGATTGAAACAAGGCGGCTTTGCGGTCGCCTTGTTTTGTTGTTTTGAGGGAGTACTATGGACGAATTACAGATTCAAAAGGAGAATGAGCTGATCGAGGCTGAATATCAGGCTTTGCTGGGTGATTATTTGGCTTCCAACCACCGTCGTAAGGTCGCTATTATCGAAGAGGCGTTCAAGTTCGCTTGCCAGGCGCACAATGGCGTACGTCGCCGTTCCGGTGAGCCTTATATCATGCACCCAATCGCAGTGGCTCGCATCGTCGCGAAAGAAATCGGCCTTGGCTCCACTTCAATCTGCTCTGCTTTGCTGCATGATGTCGTGGAGGATACGGAATATACGGTGGAGGATATCGAGAACCTTTTCGGGGCGAAAATAGCTTCTATTGTGGCTGGCTTGACCAAAATATCTGGTGGCGTGTTTGGTGAGAAAGCGTCCGCTCAGGCGGAAAACTTCAGGAAACTGCTGCTTACCATGTCTGATGATATCCGCGTCGTCTTGATCAAGATGGCTGACCGTCTTCATAATATGCGTACCTTAGGTTCCATGCCTCCTGCTAAACAGTACAAAATCGCCGGCGAGACGCAGTATATCTATGCCCCGTTGGCTAACCGTCTTGGACTTTATACCCTTAAGACTGAGTTGGAGGATTTGAGCTTCAAGTATGAACACCCCGATAAGTACGAACAGCTTACCCAACAGATGGAGAGCACGAAGAAGGAACGTGACAAGCTCTACGAACTCTTCTCCAAACCTTTGCATGATAAGCTGGAGAGCTTGGGCTACAAGTTCGAAATTCACTCGCGTGTGAAGTCCATCTATTCCATCTGGCGTAAGATGCAGACGAAGAACATCCCTTTCGAGGAGGTGTTCGATATCCTTGCCATGCGTATCGTCTTCGATGTCGATGACGAGGCGGATGAGAAGAAGACTTGTTGGGCGATATACTCCGCCATTACGGATGTCTATAAGCCTCACCCTGAGCGTATCCGTGATTGGATTAGCACTCCGAAGGCGAATGGCTACGAGGCTTTGCACGTCACTGTGATGGGACCTACCGGTCAATGGGTGGAGGTGCAGATCCGTAGCCGCCGTATGGATGATATCGCGGAGAAGGGCTTCGCCGCCCATTGGAAATATAAGACGGGCGAGAAGGATGACTCCGAATTGGAGAAGTGGCTGCAGACCATCAAGGAGTTGCTTGAGAACCCTGAACCGAACGCTATCGATTTCCTCGACACGTTCAAATTGAACCTCTTCGCATCGGAGATTTTCGTGTTCACGCCTCAGGGTGACATCAAGACGCTTCCGCAAGGAGCCACGGCGCTCGATTTCGCCTTCTCTTTGCACACGGATATCGGTATGCATTGTATCGGCGCTAAGGTGAACCATAAATTGGTCCCTTTGAGCTATGTGCTGAACAGTGGTGACCAGGTGGAGGTGCTGACTTCCCAGAAACAACGGCCTACCGCGGAATGGATCAACTATGTCACGACCGCCCGCGCTAAGTCGAAAATACGTGTGATGTTCCGAAAGGAGTATAAGTCCTTTATGAACAAGGGTGAACATGACCTGAAGACTTTCTTCGAAAAGAATAGTTTGGATCTCTCTCCGGATAATGTGGCGAAGGTCATGGAGCATTTCCATGAGACGAAGAAGGAGTCCTTGTTCTATAAAATCGGTAAGGGTACTTTTAACTTGGACGAATTGCTTAATTCTGTATTCAAGTCGAAGTCTCAAAGCCGTCTGATGAAGTATTGGAAACTGACTTTTGGCGGTGGAAAGAGTGATGACGGAAATTTGAACCGTCCTATTTTCACCAATAAGAAGGTCTCTTCCAAGAATACGTTGACGTTGACGGAGGATAACTCTGGCGTCACTTACCGTATCGCCGATTGTTGTTCGCCTATCCCTGGTGACGATATCCTTGGCTTTATGGAGGAGGATGGTATGTTGGTGGTCCACAAACGCCAATGTCCGGTGGCCATGCGCTTGAAATCCAACTATGGTGAGCGTATCATATCCGCCGTATGGGAAACGCATAAGATGCTCTCTTTCCCTGCGACAATTGAGTTGAAAGGAATCGACCGCATGGGTATGTTGAGCGACATCGTGAAGGTGATTACCGAAGAGCATGAGGTCAATGTGACGAAGGTGCATGTGGAGACGAACGACGGTATGTTCGAGGGCTTCATCACGGTCTATGTCCATGATGTGGAGGACGTGAATAATCTTTGCGTCACGTTGGTGAAGATTCAGGGTATTAGCTCCGTAAACCGTGTGGAGAATAAGAATTAGAACAAATGCCCCAAGTGGGGATGGTTGCCTCATTGTCATAAAAAAAGTCCTTCCTATCCAAAGATAGAAAGGACTTTTTTTATTTATTGTGTTATTGCATCATTCCCGTCGCGTCATTTTTGACGTAGTTTCTGTAATTCTTCCTTCGCCGTTTCATTGCCTTGTTCCGCGGCGCGGGTGAGGTATTCGATGGCTTTCTTTTCGTTTTTCTTTACGCCTATTCCATCTTTATAAAAAATTCCTACCATTTCCATTGCGTCCGGGTCATTTTGTTTCGCTGCTTGGGTGTATAATTTAAATGCCTTCTTGACGTCTTGTTTTACGCCCAAGCCATTATAGTAGCATATTGCCAGATTGCACAACCCTTCGGGACAGTTTTGTTGTGCGGATTTTTCGAACCATTCAACCGCTTTCTCGTAATTTTGAACGATGCCTACATTGCCACATTTATAACAACATCCTAAAGCGTTTTGGGCCTCAGCGTTATTTTGCTTGGCGGATTGGGTGTACCATGTGAAGGCTAACACGTCGTTTTGTTGTACGCCTATGCCTTCTTCGTAACAAATTCCTAAAGCGTATTGAGCCTCTGGACATTCTGGTCTGGCGGCTTTGAAATACCATTCGAATGCTTTCTTGTAGTCTTGTTCTACGCCTATGCCTTCTTCGTAACAAATTCCTAAAGCGTATTGGGCATTAGCGTCATTTTGACTGGCGGCTTTGGTATACCACTCGACGGCTTTCTTGTAGTCTTGTTCTACGCCTATGCCTTCTTCGTAACAAATTCCTAAAGCGCATTGGGCATTAGCGTCATTTTGACTGGCGGCTTTTGTGTACCACTCGACGGCTTTCTTGTAGTCTTGTTTTACGCCTATGCCTTTTTTGTGACAAATTCCTAAAGCGTTTTGGGCATTAGCGTTATTTTGACTGGCGGCTTTGGTATACCACTCGACGGCTTTCTTGTAGTCTTGTTTTACGCCTGTGCCTTCTTCGTAACAACATCCTAAAGCGTATTGAACTCTAGCGTCATTCTGACTGACGGCTTTCTTGTACCACTCGAAGGCTTTTTTGTCATCTTGTTCTACGCCTATGCCTTCTTCGTAACAATGTCCTAAGGCGTATTGAGCCTCAAAATATTCTTGCATGGCGGCTTTGGTGTACCACTCGACGGCTTTCTTGTAGTCTTGTTCTACGCCTATGCCTTCTTCGTAAAAATATCCTAACACTCCCTGTGCTATCGCTGACCCTTTCTTAGCTGCTAGGGAGAAGCATTCTGCCGCTTTCTCATAATTTTTGGGGACGCTATCACCTTTGACGTAGAGGTGCCCCCTTTCGATGAGGTGTTCTATGTCGAGTTGGAGATCCGTGTCTTCCTTGGAATGTGTTTGGAGGACCGTCCCGTTAGTCGTATCAGCATTGTATTGGGGCAAGACCGTTATGGAATCTCCTTCGTTGCCCTGTTGCGCTGATATTGGGGAAAAGCAAGCAATTGTCCCTAGGAGTGGGAGTAGTGTAAATCTCTTTCTCATTTTTTTGGGGCTATTTTTTTTGTTTGGGGTTATTTCCCCGTAATAAGGATCTCCGTCCTACGGTTGAGCGCTCGTCCTTCGTCCGTCTTGTTGTCGGCGATAGGTTGCTCCGCACCGAATCCTTTGTATTGCAGTCGGGTAGGGGGAACTCCCTTCTTGACTAGATAGTCGTAGGCTGCCTTGGCGCGGTCGTTGGAGAGCGTCATGTTATATTCTTTCGTCCCTTTGTAGTCGGTGTGTCCGCACAGCATGATTTTCACGGTCGGGTTCTCCCTCATGAATTGAGCCACGCGGTTCAATTCGAAGTGGGATTCCTTTTTCAGCGTGGACTTGTCGAAGTCGAAGAAGATGTTCTTCAGGGTGATTTTCTTACCCACCTCGATCTTTTCCAGTATCACGTTGTCGCTTTGCGTCAAGTCAACTTTCTTGGTCGAGTTTTTCGCGTTTTTGATGCCGCCCCGCGATTCGGAATCGGAGTTGTCCGAGAAGAAGAGGTAGCCCTTCTTGCTGACGTTCACGCCATACTCTTCATCGCTAGGCACGCAGGCGATGAATTCTCCGCTGGATAAGTCTGAGACGGAGCGGAAGATGGTCTTGTTGCTTTTCAGGCCATAGACGTCGATTGTAGCCTGTATAGGTTTTTTCTTGTCCGCGTCCATGATTTTTCCCGTGGCGAATTTCATCTTTTTGGCTGGTTTAGGGTTCCCTTCCGCCAGTGTCAGTTCGTAGATGTCCCTTCCTTTCCAGTTCCTTTCCTGGCCGTCTGACGAGAAGTATGCTTTGTCTCCGTAGGCGTTCACCACGAATCCAGTTTCGTCTTTGCAGGTGTTGATGGGGTAACCGATGTTTTTGGGTGTGGTCCAACCGCCTTTGCCGTCTTTGTAGGTGACGAAGATGTCGTAACCGCCCAATCCTTTCCTTCCTTTAGAGGAGAAGTATAGTGTTTGGTTGTCGGCGTGTATGAATGGGGAGAGCTCGTCCTCTTTGGTGTTGATTGTCGGGCCTAAGTTCTTCGGATCGCTGAATTTCAGTTTGCCGTCCGCCATTATCTCCACCTTACATTCCCATATGTCGCATTTTCCTTGTCCGTTAGGACGTGTGCTGGCGAAGTAGAGCACGTCGCCTGTGGGGCTGAGCGAAGGGGAAGTCTCCCAATATCGGGTGTTCACGGGAGCGCCGCAGTTCATGGCGGGAGACCAGTGGTCGCCTTCGTGGATGGAGTAGTAGATGTCGCATCCGCCGAGTCCGCCTTGTCGGTCGCAAGCCACGAAGAACATATAGCGGCCGTCTAATGAAATACTCTGGGCGCCTTCGTTGCTGATGGTGTTGATGGCGTTACCGACGTTTTGGGCGGTGAGCCATTCCCCGTTCTCCCTTTTGCTGAGGTAGATGTCTTCGTGTATTCCCCTTCCGAAATCCGACTGTCCTTGGCGTTTGTTGAGTTTCCTTGTGAGGGAGAAGTATCCTTCGTCCGCGGTAAGGCTAGGCCAGTATTCGTCGAATTCTGTATTGATGGCGGTGCCCATGTTTCGGAAGTTGAAGGGCACCGGTTGGGCCTTTAGGCCTAGGGCGTCCTCGCATTCTTTGATGGCGGCTTGGGCACGTTTAAAGTATGTCGTTTCGGTGCTTGGAATCAGTTGGTAAGTCTTGATCGCGTTGTCGTAGTCGCATTGCTCGTGGTAGGCGGTGGCGAGTCGCATGACCGAGTTGTAGTAACGTGGCATTTTCGGGTTGGCCACTTTTGCGAGGGTGGCTATCTGTTTCTCGTCGTCGCACATGCGCTGGTATAGTTCCGCCAAGGTCCACGACGCGTCCACGAACTCCTTGTTTGAACTCACCAGCCCTTTCAGAAGGGGCAGGGCCTCTTTGAATTTCCCCTCGTTCATGAGGATGACCGCTGTCTCATAGGTTTTGATGTCCTTTTTGCTTTGTCCGGTGCTGCTTGCGTAGACGCAGATGATTGACGACACGAGCATATATCCGATGATGGCTAATTTTTTTTTCATAAATTCTTTCTTTACATTCTGTACAAATGTAAGGAAAATATTGTGTGTTGGCAAGTTGTCCATGTCGGGCATGAAATCTCGTTTTTGTTGATGGTTAGCGTGCATTTATTGAGTTTTGTAATTACCGAATTTGGTATAAATATTCGTTAGCCTCTGTGTGTTCGTTGATATTTGCTAATTTCTGTCATTGTATTAGTCATTTGTGTTTACCATATGTGGAGCGTTGCCCATGCTCTTCTCTCCTTTGTATAAGGTCGTTTGTGTACGTTCTCAATATAAATTTGCGCAAGTGTTAAAAAAAATTAAAATATGCAATTGGTGAATCGAATCTTTTTTTTTACGGAAAAATAACTATATTTTTACAAGTCAGTGTAGTGACGAATGAGCAAGATTTCTTCGGGAAGGTCCGAAGAGAAACAAAGTATTAGAGGAACAAAGTATGACTGGGACGGCAACGTGTCGGTATATGATGTATAATTTTTAGATAGGATAAGTACATGGAACTAAACAATAAGGGCAGTAATGCTCTGTATGTTAATATATTGGGTATGGTTAAATGTTTCACGACGGTGTGTATGTGCTCGAAATGTTTATATATACGGAAGTTATTCCAAACTCTCCGCAGCTGGGGCTCTCATCTCCTTGCGCCTGCTTGCACTGTTTTTTTGAAAAATTTATTACAGTTTGTTCGAAATAAGCTTACATTCCAATCAAACCATTTGGAATATACGAAGACTGTGTCACCGCTTTTCAGTAAGGTGTCTGCTTTGTTGTGCGTGTTGGTGGGTCTCTGCCTGTCAACCGCTGACGTTAATGCGGAAAATTGGATTTGGCTGGCGGTCCGTTGTGATAATAGCGACAATACAAAAATTTATCCAGAACTAAGTGATGGCACTTTTTATAATTTCAGTAATTACAATAATAGTGGAGATATCCAAACGCAAAGTAATTATCATGTTTATTCATTTTGTGCAAACAATGGTGTCGCCTTTTCAGGTGTTCAAAATAATTCTGTCACATATAATAACACCTCCTATGTATTTGACCATTGGGAACAAATCGAGTGGGGTACTTCGAAGGGAGAAGTTGAACAACCCGCCACAACCTCCCTTAGTGGGACATCTGGACATTATCTTTATGAAGCTGGTGGCGTTTTTTATGTCGCCGTCTACCAAGAGCAGCAATCCACCCCTCAGACCTGTACCGTAACCATTTCCGCAAAGGAGAACGGAACGGATGTCAATGGACAACTTTCTGTCGGACATACCTATGCTTTTTCTCGTAGTTATCTCAACTCAGAAGGATCACGTTCATACCATTGGCAGAAAACAACTGACGGTACTAATTGGAACAATATTAGTGGAGCTACCAGTAGTAGTTATTCCTATACTCCACAGAGCGGAGATAGGGGCATCCGCCTTGTTATGACAGACAGCAATGGTTCTTGTACGTCAAACAGTTACACTGTTTCCGCTTCAACTCAGTACAATTATCAATATGCATGGGTTAGTCTTCGTTTTTTAGACGCAAACGGAAATCTTTCAAGCAATGCTACCAACTACAGTCGTAGCAATTATCTCGAATTCTATGACAATAACTTCGATTGTTTTAGTTTTAACAATAACGGATGTAATAATGATAATAACACTTATAATAACCAGTGTAAATATTATGCCTACAGATGTGACAATGTCAACCAAACATTTGCGGTAAAAAACAATACCATAACAAAAGGCGGAAAGACTTATGAGTTCGTTCGTTATGACCGATATCAGTCGGGCGGTTATACTCAAAATGTCACTCCTCAAACCGTAAAAACAGCGAGCGCTTTAAGTGATTGCACGTTAGGCAGTAATCCTGTCACGATTCTTGTCTATCGAGAAGCGCAGCAGCAACAATATGTCTGGTTGTCCATGAGAATCGGTGCTCACGGTGATAGCAACCAGCAAAACATTTCTTATAGTAGCGACCTCTACAATTTTGGCAGTGGCATTACCCGTTCATCAGGAAGTGACATTAGCGGGACTCAATTAGGTTATCGTTTTACCACAACGAATTGTAGCAATATTACAGCGCCTTCCTCAATCACCTACGGAGGACAAACCTATACCTTCGAAGGGTGGGAAGAGTATGACTACGATAATTACCATTCCAATGGAAGCTCAACCCCTCAATGTGTAAATGTCTCAGATCCGGGTAATAACATGGGATATCATTTTGTGGCAGTCTATCAACCGCAACAGATATCCTACCAATACCAATATTATTGGATGAGTGTACGCCTCCTTGACGATAAAAGACAATTGTCGGATCAAAACATTAGAAGACCAACATATGACGATTTTTATAGTAATAGACTAAGTGGCTTTTCTTATGGAACAGGATGCGGCTCTAACTATGCTCAAAATTACGATTCCGATTTCAATTGTTATATTTATCGTAGTTCTGATCTCACTGCTCCATTCGGAGTAGACCAACCAGAAGTCACTTATAACGGCAAAACCTACCAATTTGTCCGTTATGATTCTTATCAGGACGGAGAGTATCATCATGACATAACGCCACAGCCCTATATGTCTGTAGACGCACTCACCGATTGTTCGTATGGTGATCATCCTATCACAATCTTTGTCTATCAAGAGAAAAGTAACGAACATATCTGGCTAAGCGCCGCCTTGGAGGATTGCGAAGGTCATATAACCTTTTATCCTGCAGGCGATATATGGGATTCGATACAATGTAATTTCGCTTTTCTTTATCCTGACGATCTGGAAAAATTTGATTTCCATGGCATGAGTGCGAATCAAGTGGATTATGATCTTGGAGAAAGTAAAATGCTAACCGCCATGCCATATACCGCGGAATACGGAGTGACATTTGATGGCTCAAGAATTGCTCCAACAATTACTAACAATGAATATTCCGATTATCCGCAAGGAACATTCCGTTTCTTACGTTGGGATAAATATGTAAACGGAGTAAGAACCGAAATATCCGCAACTCCGCAAAGCTCCAATTCGAGTACATTTGATTGCAGCGGTTGTGACGCAATAAGTGGATCTTCATCATCCGGATATGACGGAGAATATACATATTCCGTATGTTGTAATGGTGGCGTTTCCTATGTGGCGGTTTACAAAAAAGAGGGAACCTCCTATGTTTGGCTAAGTATGGGCATAGAAGAGAATGGCGTCATTTCCTCCTATATACCATATAATAGTAGCATCTACAATTTCGGCAGTGGGGTGGCGCGCGCGACAGGGAACGACATCAGCGGCACCCATCCGGGATACCGTTATACCATTGTTGCGGGATGTTGTGATGTGTCAGCTCCTTCCCAATTCTCCTATAACGGACATACTTATGTGTTCTCTGGTTGGAAAAAGTACCAAAACAATACTTATATAGACGACTCTGATCCAAGTTGCGTGAGCACGGATAATCCAACCAATAATAGTGGAACCCATTATGTGGCGGTGTATGAAGAACTATTGGGAACAGGGCCGCAATATGTTTGGCTAAATGTAAGATGTGTAAAAAGCGATGGTTCGTATGTTTATCCTGACAGAAGTGACAATACAGGAACTGCTTACGACTTTGGCTCTTATACCTATGCAAGCGACGGAGGTAATAACAAGAAAAAAGCCAAAGTCAACGATGAAAAAGGAAATACCTATACGGTTTATACTTTTAAGGGATCGTATTCAACTCCTTTCCCTGGTGTAATCAATTCTACGATTCAAGAAAATAATATTTATTACGTCTTCGACCATTGGGAAAAATATACCATAAGTGGAACGTTTACAAGATTTGATTCTGGCACTAATAATGCGACCCTTACCGGAAACCCAACCACCGTTGTCACAACGTATGAAAGCAACTTGGCGAGTGGTTGCTATCAATTCTCTCTTGAGTGTAATAACGGTGTGTATTATGTGGCGGTCTATCGTGAGCAACCAGTGACCGGTGGTTACGCTTGGTTGGCCATCAAATTAGGTAATCAAATCATCAGCCGTAGCGGAAACGAGAGTTGCTTTAATTTTTCCAATGCGGTTCTTACGGGAAGTATTAATAATCAAGGATTCGAAAGATGTGACCAATTTAGATTAAATAGCGGAGGAAATAATTCTTGTTTTTATCGATACAAGGCTTATGATAGTAATTGCGATATTGACATCGTCAACCATACCATATACCACTCTGATGGGAAAATATATGTTTTCAGCCATTGGGAAAAATATAATGACAACCATTATACTACTGTAGAAAGTTTGTCTTGTAAGTCCAATCCTCAAATATATGACTCTCCGCAAGAAGGCTACATCGCTGTTTATGAAGAAAAAAGGGAGTGTTCTGTTGCCATTGATGTCAAAGAGACTAACCCGGAAATCCGAGAAGGAATTTTGTATACCGGATACACCTACACATTCGAGCAAACCAGTCTTAGCAATACCCTAGGGGCCTATACCTATCAATGGCAAAAACGCGTGAATAATGGAGATTGGGAAAACATCAGCGGAGCTACAACAAGTATCTTCCAATATGTACCTCAAGAGGATGATTTGGGCAAGACGATGGGCTTCCATCTGGTTGTCACTGACGAAACAGGGGCATGCGTGTCTGGCCATTACTATTCCACGATTCAGACGCCACCATGCGCCATGATTACCGCCGACAAGATGTTCGATCTCCGTTGGGGCGAATCGACTACCCTTCGTGTGACTGATTACAATCTTACCTCCTCTCTTTTTGACGTACAGTGGCAAAGTAGTTTGGATGGGGAAACATGGACTGATATTGCGGGTGCCACGGAAGATGAGGTGACGGTTGACATCACCAGCGACGGCCCGCTCTATTATCGTCTCGAGGTAAGCCCTACGGGTGGTGATGTTTGTTATTCCAATCAACTATTGTTGGGTTTGGCGTCTTGCCGCGTTTCGGTTTCCTTGGAGAGCACCACTCCTATGCAGGAGCTTTGCGACGGTGAGTACGAAGTCGTGGCGGGCGGTCTGATGTCCTTGAAGTTGGATCTTGTTAATACGGACCTCGAATCAATCGAGGTTACCTTGAAGGATTCTCTTATAGAACAAGATAATAACATCGTCCTTTATAAGAGCGACGGTCGTGTGGATCGATATGGAAACCTCTATTTCGATTTCCCTAACATCTCTCTTTCCCGTATTTTGCAGCTGACCTATAGGACGACCGTTTGTGGCTCCTTGGTGGAAAAACCTTATACCATCCGTGTGGTCAACGGAGAGTTGACCGACAACTCGGCGGGCGCCGTTTATTCGCCCGATGTCGATGGCTATGAGGTCATCTATTACGATGATTTCGGATATTTCGACGGAAGTACTTATCATTATACCGACGATAGCGGTGTAGCGCATACAAGTACAACAGATCATAGGGATTGTGAATACTTATACGATGACGGGAATGGAAATATATCAACGGTAAGTAGGGGTGGTAATGTGACTTTCTACATTGCGCGAGACCCGAGAAACGCGGTGGTGGACCACTCGTATGATGGGTACGGACATATCGATGATGGTCACTATGGTATTATCGAGAATACCCAATTCTCCATGTGTGGTTCGGGATCTGTAAAGCAGACGGGTTACATGACCGACCATACGGGTATTGATCATGGTGCGATGCTCTTCGTGAACTTTGCCAATAAGGACAAAGTGGCTTATCGACGGACCTTTGATGTGAATTGTGATAACGCATGGGTCGAGATGTCCATCTTCATCGCAAATGCCAATACGTTGGTTAGAAATAATAATCAAGAAGTGCGAAAGGTGAATGTCCGCATGGATATTAAGGATTCTATAACAGGAGATCTTGTTGCACGAAGTTATTCGGGAGATATCCAAAGCCGTGACGCCTGCCCGGGTTGGAAACAGTTGACCGCCCGCTTCAAGGCCGAACTAGGCAGAAAATACAAGATGGAAATCACGAACAACCAAGAATCCGGAACCGGTAACGACGTAGTCTTCGATGATATCTCCATCCGTGTTTCCTATCCGGATGTCGATGTCACAAACGATACAACAGTGGTGAACGAGATCCGTCACTTGGATATATGCGGTAGAAGCGCGGGCAACGACACGATGTTTGTGACGTTCCAAAACGATATCCATAACTATTTTGATACGCCAACCTATCGTTTCCAATATCGAAAACGAGGAACCGATGGAGAATGGAAGAACTTGGGAGATGACGACACTATCCCTTATTATGTCTTTACTCCGGAACAATACGAATCGTTCAGAAACCAAGAAGAGGGAGATTTCGAGATGCATGTGATTGCGGCTGCGAACAGTGCGGACATTAATTCTGTGGTTGCCTCTGACTTCGCCAATCCTACTTGTAACTTGATGTATGCTGTGTCAGAGCCTTTCACCATCTCATATTATCCGAACGTCAAACCTTTGGAGAGCACTTCCGAAGCGGCTTGTCCGAATGATATTGTCTCCCTCGTGAATGATACGTTGCCAAGTGATTTCACCACGAAGATTTGGTTGGGCCAAAACAAAGAGCAGGTAGGAGAGGGAGAATCCTATGAATTTACGATGGGAACCTCCGCACAAACCCATTACTTGGTTGTCTCCGTGGAGGGTGGCGGATGTCCCGATACGATGGTCTACAGAACGACCATCAATCGTAGCGTGACACCTGATTGTCAGGATGTCACATTATATACGACGGAATCATCAACTACTTGTACCTACGATTACGTCTTGGTGCCTCCTACACCGATTACCTGTAGCGCCGACGAATTCGCTTACAATTTCAAGACAAAAACGACTACACAACCCACCTATACCACTTATCAAGAGGGTGACCATATTATCGTCTCAGACGGAGAGGAGATCACCTGGCAGATATTTGTCAGGGATGTCCCTTCCATCAATGCGGAGTGTACCCAGCACATTAATGTGATCGATGCAACCAAACCGAGATGTCCGGATCCGATTTCCCTCGTCTATGATGACCATTGCGTCATGCCGTCGGCGGAAATCATGCAAATTCTTAACGAGAAGGTAGGTAATTATAGTTGGTTGGACAATTGTGCGCCTAATGGTGATTTGACTATCAATCTTAAAACGGAAGGCGACGTGGAGGTGCCGATGGAAAAGACCTTCTACTATACGTTGACCGATACCGTAGGCAATGAGAGCTCTGATTGTAGCTTGACGATTAAACTGAACTACTCTGCGGTGGATCCGGGTTGTCCGACACTCAACACGTTGTCGCTTGACCTATGTGATCCAAGCAAGTCCCAGTTGTTGACCGAACTGAACACGAACCACAAGCCATCCATCACTTGTTGTGGGAAGACCTATCCGGGACATATCGCCAACGCCTCCGATTTGGCGGACGCTTATGAGTCGTTGAAATCAACCGACACAAGAAATTCCTACACGGTGCTCTGGAAATTCACGGGAGAGAATGGGGTGGAGATCATTCCAGACGGTTGCCCGCAAACCTTTAAGGTGGTGGATGATGTCGCTCCTACTTGTGGAGCTAGTACCTATAAACTCAATGCGGTTTGTGACATTACTCGGGCTCAAATTGTGGAGGAATTGTCGCATCAGACGATTACTTGGAGTGATAATTGTACCTCAAGAGAAGATATAGAAGTTTCCGTTTCCGGTATACCGAATGGTAGTTATGAACGACCATGGAATTGGGCAGATGTGAATATTAACAATGTCCAATTGACATTGACAGATAAAGCGGGTAATCAGACGGTTTGTAATCAGAGAGTTACAATTGAGTGGGTGACGGATTTGAATATGCCATGTCCTAATTGGCCTATTTTGCAGTTGTATCTTGATGAGAGTGGCTGCTCATTGTCGAAGGATCAGGTTATCAGTCAATTGAATGCGCAGGCAAATAAACCATTATTAAAGGCTTGCTATAGTGATTATAGCGCTACTTTGTCTACAAGTAGTATGAGAGATTCGTATACGGTAGGAGAAGATAATGTTACTTGGGTCTATACCATAGGTGTTGGAATTGCAAGTGTTTCAAAACAATGCTCTCAGACTATCGTCGTCAATGATAATATCCGTCCAACCTGTTCTCCGGTTTCACCGGCAGCCGTTACGATAGACGACGCTTGTACCGCCACCTTGTCAGACTTGGCGGTGTCGCTCTCCGATAACTGTACGTTGCGGAATGTGACATGGAGCGCTTCCGGTGCGACCACCTTCTTGGGTAGTAAGGACCTTAGTGGTTCTTCCACCACAGTGACTGATTTGAGCTCTACCGCATTCAATCCGGGTGAGACGACAGTCTCTTGGACGGTTACGGACGTAAACGGAAATAGTTCCACTTGCCAATCGACGGTCACCGTCTATGATGGCAGATCACCTGTGGTGGATTGTAGCGCGAACAAAAATCAGACGATTGAAATAGACAATACTTGTACCGTCAAGGCGGACAAGGTTATCTTGAAAACCGCCAGCATCTCCGCTTCTTGCGGCGCTAACGACGCATTTGTCACAACTTATAAGATCGTCGATGCCGGAGGCGCTGAAACGGATATTACCAGCTCCATCAACTCGTATGACTTTGAAGGCGATGTCTTGTTGCGTACCTATTTCACGAGACCGGGAGTCGGAACCTATGTGAAGACCACCTCCGTCCATTGCGATGATTCGATCCATGTGAAGGATATCGCTTCTCCATCGTTGACCGGCACTTGGCCTTCGAATGCGACAGGAAAGAATGCTTGTAAGGCTAATGCGATTACGACTGATTTGAAGTCAGATTCTTATATCGCCAGCTTATTCCACGATTGTAGTCCGGTCACCGTTACCCATAAAGATGATACGACGGGTACCGATTGCGCATGGACCGTAACCCGTACTTATACGATTACGGATGGCGACGGTAATGATACGACAAGGACGATGAGCGTCAGCGGTGGTGACCATTCCGCTCCTACCATGAGACAGGGAAGCACATGGCCGAGTGACGTAACGGGACAAAATAACTGCTTGGCGAATGCCGACAAATCCGTTTTGATGAGCAATGCGGTCGCTTTGGCCCTCTTCTCGGATTGTAGCGAACTCTCTATCGAAAGTGTCGATGCCACATTGCCGGGTAGCAGTAATTGCGCTTGGACTATCCGTAGAACCTATACCATCTCTGACGCTTGCGGAAATAGTGTCGAAAAGACGATGAGCGTCAGCGGTGGCGACCACTCCGCTCCGATGTTGTCGGAAACTTGGCCTGCGAATGTGACAGGACAGAACAACTGTTTGAAACATGCGGATCTCTCTTCATTCTATAGCGAGGAGACCGTGAAAGGCTGGTACACCGATTGTTTCATTTTCATGTTTGATGTGACATTCGAAGATGATACAACGGGTGATAATTGTAATTGGACAGTCACGAGAACCTATACGATTACGGATGCGTGTGACAATTCTACCACTAAATCCTACTCGGTGAGCGGTAGCAATCAGACGGCTCCGACCATCTCTGCCATCTCTAATCAAGATGCGGTTGCCGCTGGTTCTTGTCAATATGAAATTCCTGATTTGTCAACGGTTACATTGGCAAATACTTCAGATGTGTGCGACGGCGTAACGCCTTCGTTCGTCTCACAAAGCATTGCGGCGCATACGTTGTACGATCAGACTTCAGTACAACAAACCATCCCTGTGACGGTGACCGTCGAGGGCTCTTGCGAATTGACGGAGAGCGCGACAGTCAATGTGATCATTCCGGCGAAGACCTTGACGGTGAGCGCTTCTGAGGATGTTGCGATTTGTAAAGGTTCTTCCTCAACGTTGACTGCCACTTCCAATACTGCAGTCTCTTACGAATGGACGCCTGTTACCGGCTTGAATGCGACGAATGCCGCAACAGTTACCGCTTCACCTACCGCCACGACAACCTATACGGTAACTGCGACCGACGCTAACGGTTGTTCGGTTTCCGACGAAGTGACGGTTACCGTCAATCCGTTGGTAACGTTGGATGCGACGAACTTGACTCAGATGGTTTGTGCTAACAGCGCCATTACAGACGTGGAGATTACAGCCACGAACGCAACCGTAACCACCACCGCTTTGCCAGCAGGCTTGACCTTTGCGGACGGTAAGATCAGCGGCACGCCAACCACGGCGGGAAGCTACACCGTTACGATTACAGCTACGAGCGACCAGACTCCAGCGTGCGATCCGATGACCAAGACGTTCACCTTGACGGTGAATCCGTTGGTAACGTTGGATGCGACGAACTTGACTCAGACGGTCTGTGCCAACACTGCCATTACGGATGTTGTGATTACTTCTACGAACGCAACCGTAACCACCACCACCTTGCCGGCAGGCTTGACCTTTGCGGACGGCAAGATCAGCGGCACGCCAACCACGGCGGGAAGCTACACCGTTACGATTACAGCGACGAGCGACCAGACTCCAGCGTGCGATCCGATGACCAAGACGTTCACCTTGACGGTGAATCCGTTGGTAACGTTGGATGCGACGAACTTGACGCAGACGGTTTGTGCTAACAGCGCCATTACAGACGTGGAGATTACAGCCACGAACGCAACCGTAACCACCACCGCCTTGCCTGCAGGCTTGACCTTCGCAGGTGGCAAGATCAGCGGCACGCCAACCACGGCGGGAAGCTACACCGTTACGATTACAGCTACGAGCGACCAGGCTCCAGCGTGCGATCCGATGACCAAGACGTTCACCTTGATGGTGAATCCGTTGGTAACGTTGGATGCGACGAACTTGTCACAGACGGTCTGCGCTAACAGCGCCATTACAGACGTGGAGATTACTTCTACGAACGCAACCGTAACCACCACCGCCTTGCCGGCAGGCTTGACCTTCTCAGGTGGCAAGATCAGCGGCACGCCAACCACGGCGGGAAGCTACACCGTTACGATTACAGCGACGAGC
>JAZLJL010000059.1:0-21775 GCA_045617845.1 Paludibacteraceae bacterium
TATCTTCAAGGGCGTTGGCAGACACCCAAAGACGGGGAAAAAGAAGGGCGGAATCAAGGCCCACACAATCATATATGCCAATGAGGGCGTACCGTCCGATATAAAGTTCACATCAGCCGCCACAAACGACAGCTTCATGCTTCAGCCTTCGCAATACGCCAAAGGAGACATCGTGGCACTGGACAGAGCCTATATCGACTATGAGAAGTTCGAGACGTTGACAGAGAATGGAGTCATATATGTGACGAAGATGAAGAAAAACCTCAAATATACTGTCCAGAAGGACGTTATGTATATAAATAACGATGGACAGATGGCCTACCGCGTACAGGACGTCACGTTTACCAAAGAAGTCAGCAAAGAGAAAACCATTGTTCATCATGCTAAAATCGTCACATATGTCGACATCAAGAAGACAGGCGTAAAGCTTGTGTCCCTTCTTACCAACGACACGGAGATGGAACCTGAGGACATCGTGGACATATAGAAAAAGATGGGAGCTTGACACCATTGTCGGGAAGGACAATAAAGGGGCGATTGTCACCCTTACGGAACGGAAGACTAACTTCATCCTCATGGAGCGTTTGAGGCATGGAAAAAATGCGGAGGAGGCTGCCAAAGTCATCGTTAGACTTTTACTCCCTTACAAAAAGCATGTGAAAACCATCACCACCGACAATGGCTCCGAGTTCTCTGCTCATACATACGTGACAGAGAAAATCAAGGCTCCTGTTTTCTTTGCTGACCCTTACTCCTCTTGGCAAAAAGGGGCCATTGAAAATGCCAACAAACTCATTAGACAATATATCCCTAAAGGTGCTGACTTTGACGATTTCTCTGATGAGTTCATCAAGTCCGTCCAGTATAAACTGAATCGTCGCCCCAGAGAAAAATTGGATTTTTCTTCCCCTTCAAAAGTGTTCTTTAATTTATTATGATATTTTTGCACTTGGCATTAGAATGTACGGGGCACCATACCTTCGCCCAATGTTTTGAATGATGCTTGGGAATTACTATCTTTGTATATAAAAATTAATTAGTTATGAAAGGTTTATTTTTACTTTTAGGTTGTATTTTGCCTATGATGGTTTGGGGGCAGAAGAACATTTCCGCGACGGAGTTCCATGACATGATTTCCAAGGATTCCAAGCTACAGATAGTGGATGTGCGCACTCCTCAGGAGTTTGCTGCCGGACATATCAAGGGTGCGGTGAACGTAGATTTCCGTGACCCTAATTTCGAGAAGAACATCGGCAAGGCCGTCAAGAAGAAAAAGACGGTAATGGTTTATTGCCGCTCAGGCCGTAGAAGCCTCAATGCCATGAATCTTATGGTGAAGAATGGCTTCAAGGAGGTGTACAACATGGAGGGTGGTATGCTGGTTTGGGAGAAGGAGTTCGAAGTGGAGAAATGATCACTTCGCTTCCTCGAACAGTGTTTTCATGCCTTTGATCTTTTCGCCGCGGACCTTTTGCAGGACCGTGGCGATTTTTGTGCGCCTTACTGTGGCGAAGGAGAATTGTTCCTTCACTTCTATTCTTCCCAAGTCGTCTTTCCCCAATTCACCTTTTTTGATAAGGAAGCCTGCGATGTCGCCTTTGCTGAGTTTATCCCTTTTCCCTTTCCCGATGTAGATGGAAGCCCATTCTGAGGCTTGGGGCTTGTCACATACTTCCGGCAGTGTGAACTCATCGATTGTTTCGCCTTCGAGGAAGTCTGGGAGGTGCTCCTCTCCGTGTAGGATGATGTAGGCGTTCCCGTCGGCGTACATTCTGGCGGTACGGCCGTTTCGGTGGGTGTATGACTCCTTATTGATAGGGAGGTGGTAGTGGACGACGTTTTGGATTTCTGGGATGTCCAATCCCCTGGATGCCAAGTCGGTGGAGACTAAAAGGTAGGATGTCCCGTTCCTGAATTGGAAGAGTGATTTTTCCCTGTCCACCTGTTCCATGCCGCCGTGGAACATTTTGCAGTCTAGTTTATTCTTTTTTAGGTAGGTGGCGATTCGCTCCACCGATTCCCTATAGTTGCAGAAGATCAAGGTAGGTTGGTTGCCGATGGTGCAGAGCAGTTTTTGGAGTGTCTCCAGTTTGTCCTTGATGGGAGATTGCACCCGATAAACGGTGAGTTCACGCAAGGTTTCCGTGTTGCCCAGAAAGTCTAGCGACATCGGGTGGTGGATTTTGGTGAATGCGGGAATATCCTCCATTTTGGTGGCTGATAGCAGCATGCGTTTCTTCACGCCCGTCAGTTTGGAGATGACCGCCTCCATCTCCGCTTGGAATCCGAGTTCAAGCGATTTGTCGAATTCGTCCAGGATAAGGTATTTGATGGTGGCTGGTTCGAAGCTATCTTGGTTGATATGGTCCAATATTCTTCCCGGTGTTCCGACGACGAGTGCGGGGTGGGAAGCTAGGCTGTTCTTTTCCATGTCGAACGCATGTCCACCGTAGCAGCATGTGGCCCGGTGTTCGCTCTTGAGCGACTTGAACACCTCTTCGATTTGGAGCGCCAGTTCGCGGGATGGGGCGATGACCAACGCTTGGATTTCGCTCGTGTCCTGTTTCATTTGCTTCAGCAGCGGTAATAGGAAGGCGAGTGTCTTACCCGAACCGGTGGGCGAGAGGAGGATTACGTCGCGTCCAGACTCGTTGGCGCGGAGTGAGGCTTGTTGCATCTCGTTCAGTTCGTTGATGTTGAGCGCTTTAAGAGCGTTGGAAATTAGGTCTGACATGTTAGAATAATTTATTGTAAACAGACATTAGGTTATGGGCGATGGTCTCGTCCGTGAATTTCTGTGCGTGGGCGAGTCCGTCAGAAATCATTTGTTGGCGGGTCTCTTCGTGTTGGAGCACGTCGATGATTGTCTCGGAAAGCTGGTCAGCGTTGTTGCAGTCCACATATTTGGCGGCGTCGCCACCCGTTTCGCGGAAGCAGCTGCCTTCGCTGGTCACCACAGGGGTACCCATGGTGAGCGATTCCAAGATTGGGATGCCGAACCCTTCGAAGAGGGAAGGGTAGACGAAGATGGAGGCCAGTTTGTAGAGTGTCGGCAGTGACTCGGTCGGCATGGCGTTCAGAAAAATCACCCGGTTTTCCAAGTGGTATTCGCGGATGAGTTCGTCCAAATGTTTTTTATATTCCGAAGGTCTGCCGACGACGACGAGTGGGAGGTCCAATTGTGGATTTCTCATCGCTTTCAGGATGAGCTCATGGTTTTTCCTGCGTTCAATGGCGCAGATGATGAGCATGAATTCGTTGGGCAAACCATATTGTTCACGTGTCCGGGTGAGGGATGTCGGATCGACTGGTTTGTGGAATACAGGGTTGCAGCCTTGGTAGACTACGTCGATGCGGCTTTCATCCTCCCGCATGAACTCGATGAGGTCACGTTTAGTCTCTTCGCTGATGGCGATGACCCTATCGGCGGTCTTGCAGCCGTGCGTGTATTTCTTTTTGAAGGAATAACGGTCGAAAAGGGGGAAGAGTTCAGGGTTTTTCAGGAAGATGAGGTCATGCATCGTCACGACCGTTTTGGCCCCTGTCTTCTCTATCCCGTAGGGTAATTCGTGGCTTAGTCCATGATAGACATCTAATTCTAAACGTTTTATATCTTCACAGATGTTCCTTGTCCGCCAGAGGGAGGAGAGAATTTTCTTAGAGAATATGCCGTGGGGCAACTCTGTGGAGGCGCATTCCGAGTTGAAATTCCATTGGATGGAGTTATTAATTTTAGGAGTGAAGAGCGAATAGCTGTTCCCTGGGAACTGTTCGGTCAGGATACGGATGGTATCGCGGCTATAGTTTCCCAGTCCGCGGCTGTTGCAGAAAGCGCGTTTAGCGTCAAAACCTATCTTCATGCCTTTTTGTCGATGGTGACTTCCCTTTCCCCGTTGGCGAGTTCTTTGATGTAGACTTTGACTGCGGAAGGGGGAAGCAGTTCTTCTATCATTTCCGGCCACTCCACGAAACAGACGTTTCCGCTATAGAAATAATCTTCGTAACCGAAGTCATATGCCTCTTCGACTTTGTTGATACGGTAGAAATCGAAGTGGAAAATAGGTTTGCCTTTGCCATCGGTATATTCGTTGATGATGGCGAAAGTGGGGCTATTGATGACGTCTTTAACTCCGAGTTCCTCGCAGATGGCGCGGATGAAAGTGGTCTTACCCGCTCCCATTGAACCATAGAAGAGGTAAATCTTATGGTCGTCCATTTGAGTGACGAACTCTTTTGCGGTATCTTTAATAGAAGATAAATCCTTTATTATCATTGCTTTATTTAATGAATGCGATTTTTGTAATCATCTTGGAGGTTCCGTCTTCCGTGGCGGCGTAGATGAAGTAGATGCCAGTGTTAGGACGTCTACCGTTAAAGTCATTACCGTCCCAGACGTAAGTACCGCCGTTTGAATGGCCTTCGTGGATGATTCTTCCTTCCGAGTCGGAGATTCTCACGATGCTGTTTTCGACAAGTCCGTTGATTGTGATAGGACCATAGTAAGTTTCCGTGACTGGGTTAGGGTAAGCGAAGGCCTCACTGTAAGACTCCGCGGCTTTGGTAGCGTCGCTTTTGAAGAGGAAAAGACCTGTTGTGGTTGCGATGAAAAGTTCTCCTGCTTCATCGTTAAGAGCGAGGTCCATGATGGTGTTGGATGTGAACGGGCAGTTCTCTGTAGTGAAATGGTGGATGGTCTCCTTCCCGTCTGGGGAGAGAAGATAAAGGCCGGAAGCATTGGTCCCGATCCATTTCCTGTTGTTCCCGTCAATGGCGATAGCGTTGATTTGTTCGTTTTCGAGGAGATAGTCAGCGTAGTCTGAGTTGTCCTCTCTTGTGATTTTCACGCGGTCGATGACGAAGCTGTTGATGTATTCAGCCGCATCCCTGACGAGGATAGGGCCTTTGTTTGTACCAATCCAGATGATGCCGTCTTTATCTTCAGCGATGCATTGGAAGATGGTTGGGGTCACCAAATGGGCATCCTTATCGAAGAAAGAGGATGCGAAAGATGTTTGGTCGTCATTCCCGTTAAAAGGGGTGCCATTTAGGTTTGCGCAGAATATACCTATTTTTTTACGAGGGATGAGTACCCATAGAAAGCCTTTGCTATCGACGAAGACCTCTTTCATTGTTTCAACATTTTGTAATTCCGAATAGTTCATGGAGAACCATTTCTTTTCCGGTGTTAAGACGTTGATAGGGTTAGGCGACAGCATGTTGGAAACCCAAAGATTATTGTCTTTATCATAACAGAGTCCGTCTGTAATGATGTTAATCCAGCTTTTCACGAAAGGAGAATTTAGGTCGGAGTAATGGTTAATGAGGGAAATGTTCTCGAATTCGAAAATTCCTTTCCATGTCGCGATGTAAAAGTGCGAGGGATCATTGGGGTCAAAAGCGGCGTCGAGGACGTCCAAAAAGTGGTGCTCGTGAATGATGGAGGTGTCCATGCCTATTTCGGTGATGACGGACCAATGGTTGTTTTCGAAGATTTGGACTACGCCGGGGGTGTTTATAGCCAAATCGAATGGGCCTCCACTACCAGTGATAAGTCTGTTCCCTTTGTATTTTATGAAAGAGACTTTACTGTTGAATGGGCCTTGGGGTATATAGACGTTGACGTTTGTTCCGTCCTTTTTGCATTTTGCCAATGTGGTTTGGCCGTCTTCCTGGTAATTACAAAACCAAAATGATTCGGTTGAGTTGTCGAAGACCGCTTTTTTGATTTGTGCCCCGTTGATGGAGGCCTCCGTTTCGAAGTCGTTATTGTAGCAGATTAGCGAGTCCGTTTTCGAGACGAGGATTTTTTTGTCGACGGTGAGAGAGGAGGTGCCATGTAGGTCAAGGATAGGAGTTCCGTCCCTTTTATATAATATACTATCCGATAATATCAGTAATGAGTCGTTAAAAGCATAAATGCCGTCAATGTTTTTGAATTTGGCGCTCATTGCTTTCCAATGGTTGAAATCCGTCAGGTTGTTGTCTTTTTTTGATGCGGTACGGATTTTTTGGTTTCCCAAAGCGAAGATAGAGTCTTCTATGAAAACGACATTTTCAATATCCATATATTGTCCCTTGTCACCGATGATATAGGTGTCTGTGATTTCATTTTTTTCGACATCGACTATTGTGATTCCGAATCCGCAGGACAAGTAAGCGTATTTCCCGTCAATAGTGATTTGGTTCACTTTTTTGTTGCTCATTTCAGCCCTTTTCAGGTCAGGTACGTTGTAGATATGGCCGCCTTTAAGCAAATCTATGTTACAGTTGTTGTATACTAATACCAATGCGTCCAGTTTCTCGCAATAGGCCATGCTCGTGATGTTGTAGTCCGAAAGCCCTGTAAGTTTGGTGTAGGTTTCGATGCTTTCGTATTCCTTGTCGACGGAGAAGAGGTTTCCATCACTCACAGCGAAGATTTTCTCTTTCGATAAGACGATATTGCTGACGTTGTTGTAGTTGAAGAACGTTTGCCAACCTCCCATCTGTAATTGGGCGAAGCAAGAGGTCGCGAACACGATGGCGCAAATTAGCAGCAATGGTTTTTTTAGTCTCTCCATATTGAATACTAAGTTATTTGTTGTCATTAAGGAATTGGATGAGTTTTTCCACCGCTTTGCCGCGGTGGCTTATTTTGTTCTTTTCCTCCATGGTCAGTTCCGCGAACGAGCGGTCGTATCCGTCCGGTTGGAATACAGGGTCGTAGCCGAAGCCGTGTCCTCCGTGCCTTTTCTTCAAGATTGTCCCGGAGACAGTTCCCTCGAAGAAGTATTCCTTGTCATGAAGGATAAGGGAGATGACAGTCCTGAACTGAGCCCTACGGTTTTCTTTTCCGTCCAATTCGGCAAGGAGTTTGTCGATGTTGGCCTCCGAGTCTTTGGCGGGGCCGGCGTATCTGGCGGAGTAGACGCCGGGTGCGCCGTTCAGCGCCTCCACCTCCAATCCCGTGTCGTCGGCGAAGCAATCGCAGTGGAAATGGTCGTGCAGATAATGTGATTTCTGTCCGGCGTTTCCTTGGAGAGTGTCCGAAGTCTCCGGAATGTCTTCCGTGCATCCTATTTCCGAAAGGGTACGTATCTCGAAAACTCCGTTCAGTTTGTTACGTACTTCCTCCACTTTATGTGAATTGTTGGTCGCGAAAACTAGTTGTCCCATTCTTTATTTTGTATTCTTATTACGTTACAAATTTAGTGAAAATTGTGCGAAAAATGACGATTTCATCGATTGTTTTTGCGTTTGTAACATTTTTCTCCGTTAAATGAAACATGTCTCCCCCTAGTGGGAATCGCATTGTTGTTACATTTGCAATGCAAAAACGAAATAGTTTATAGATTTCGTTGTCAGGAAACATTTATACTTTAAAATAGGCGACCACAATCACTCTGTGAAGAGTTAGTTGTGGTTTTTTTCTGTATATACGAAAACTATCATAATTCTTCGTATCTTTGCAACGGCAAAAATATACAATTTTTCGCGATGGCAAATAAATTTGAAATGATCGCCAAGACATTCCAAGGGTTGGAAGAGGTGTTGGCTAAAGAATTGACAGAGTTGGGAGCAGACCAGGTGGAGGTAATCACAAGGGGAGTCCGCTTCTATGGTGACAAGGAGTTGATGTACAAGGCGAATTTCTGGTGCCGCACGGCATTGCGTATTCTAAAGCCGATCCATCAGTTCACGGCTTCCGACGCCGATGAGGTGTACAATATTATTAAGTCGATGGACTGGTCGCAATATTTGAACACGAAGAAGACATTTGCCATTGATGCGGTTGTTCATTCTGATATCTTCAGACATTCGAAGTTCCTCGCCTATAAGGCTAAGGACGCTATCGCCGATCATTTCATGGAAAAATATAACGAGAGGCCTTCCGTGAGGATTAAGAACCCGGATGTGCAACTCAACGTACATGTCAACCAAGATGTTTGCACCCTTTCCTTGGATAGTTCCGGCGAACCTCTCTTTATGAGGGGTTATAAAGTGGAGCAAACAGAGGCTCCTATCAATGAGGTGTTGGCGGCTGGTATGCTGAAACTCGCCGGTTGGGATGGACAGACCGATTTCATGGATCCTATGTGCGGTTCCGGAACCATCGCCATCGAGGCGGCCCTCATGGCGTTGAACATCGCTCCTGGTATTTATAGGAAGGGGTTCGCTTTCGAGAAGTGGCCTGATTTCGATAAGGAGTTGTTCGAGGAGATGTATAATGACGAGTCCCAAGAGCGTGAGTTTAACCATAAAATTTATGCTTCGGATATCTCTTCAGCCGCTTTGCGCATCGCCACCGAGAACGTGAAGAGTGCGGGCTTATCCAAATATATTGATCTTAAGCACAAACCTTTCCAAGGTTGCGAACGTCCTGAGAATGAGACGATGGTCATGTTCAATCCTCCTTATGGCGAGCGTTTGAGACCTGCTGACATGGAGACTTTGTATGAGGAAATCGGCACGAAGCTGAAACGTGACTTCACTGATATGTCCGCTTGGATTATTACGGTGCCTTGCGAACTGACCGACCGTATCGGGTTGAGGCCTTCCGCTAAGTATCCGCTTCTAAACGGTTCCATCGAGTGCGAGTTTAGAAAGTACGAGATGTTCAAGGGGCGTAGGGATGACTTTTTGCGTGAACGCAATGAGGGACAGCGTGATGCCGTTTCTGAGGAAGAGAAGCCTAGGCGTAGACCTTCCGCCCAAGAAGCGGAGGAGCGTAAGTTCAACCCTGTCCGTGAGGACGGATCTTTCGTAAGGGCCCAGGAGGACACTTGGAACAGAAGTTCCAAGAGCGAGGATGAACAGAGCGAATACCAACGTCGTAGGCACGAGGCGTTCGAGAAGGAGCGCGAGTTCCAGGAGCGTAGGAACAATAGGTTTAGCGGCGAAGATCGTGAGCATCGTCCATTCAACAGTGAACGTGGCGACCATGAGAGGTTCCGTGGGGGTGACGATAGGAGAGGTTTCGAAAGGAGGGATGACAGACGTGGTGGATTCAGGCGTGATAACGACGGATCCCGTGGCTACGATAGGTCTGATAGGGACAGACGTGGCGGTTTCGGTTCCGGAAGAGACGGCGACAGGAAGCCATTCAGACGTCACGACGACGATGATTCCAGAGGAAGAGGCGGCAGAGGTGGTTTCTCCGGTGGGCGTCGGTTCGATAAGTCGGAAGAATAGTAACAATAACGGAAGGAGGAATTCAGTAATGTTTTCCTCCTTTTTTATGGATCGGTTAGATTCATAACCATGAAAGGAAGTGAATGTTTACCTTGAGATTGCCTTAACCTTCTGTATGTAAATAATTTAGTTTTAGTGTCAGATAGTTTTTTGACAAAAAAAGACAAAAGGTATTCCTTTTGTCTTAAAAATTAGTTCCTGAAAAGAAATTGACTTATTTCCCCCACTTCGAGAATGGCATATTCGCCAAGTTGGAGTTGGTGTAGCGTTTGTCCAACGTGACTTCCTCACCGATCCAATCGGGTTTTTCGAAGGCTTGCTCCTCCGATTTCAGCTCTATTTCGGCGACGACCAGCCCTTGATTGTCCCCGATGAACTCGTCCACTTCCCAAATGTTTCCTTTGTAGGGTATCTTATGCCTGTATTTTTCCACGCAAGGGGTTTTCGCCAAAGAGAAGAGCGCTTGGGCGTCTTCCATCGGGATGTCGTATTCGATTTCGACGCGGGAGATGTTGTTGGCCTTCCCTTTGATGGTCAGTTTCGCTTTTTCCCCTTCTATCCTCACCCTTACGGTGTTGCCTCCTGGTTCGTTCAGGTAGGCTTGCTTGTAGTGGACTCCTTCCGCCAGGTTGCGCCAACCATCGTTTTTCAGTAAATATTTCCTTTCGATTTCGATATTCATTTTGTCTTCCTTATTTCTGTTATTCGATACGCGAATTTAAACTTTTTCGCCACTATTTTGTATTTTTGTCTGTTCAAAGTAAAAACAGGGGAATATGGAGTTATCCATCTGCATACCGATATACAATCAGAATGTCACGTCGCTTGTCGGTGAGTTGAGGCGGCAGGCGGTTGGTTCTCCCTGTGTCTATGAAATTTTGTTGATGGATGACGGCTCTTCTCTCTATCTTGAGGAAAACCGGTCTTTGGGTGATTGGGAGGGTGTCCGTTACATCAGGTTGGAAGAGAATGTGGGACGTTCCGCCATACGGAATAGGTTGGCTGATGAGGCTCTGTATGAATACCTGGTTTTTATGGATTGTGATGTCTACCCGGAGAATCCTGATTTTCTGTCGAGGTACATCGCCAAGGAGGGATGTGATGTAGTGGTCGGTGGTTACCATTATGGTGCGTCTCCCATATCCGATAAACATATCCTTCGTTGGAAATATGGGAAGGAGAGGGAAGAAAGAAGTGCGGAGGTGAGGAGTCTTCGTCCTAATGATTCTTTTTCCACGTTTAATTTCATGGTGAGGAAATCTGTTTTCGGGCAGGTCCGTTTCGACGAGTCGTTGAAGGGGTATGGACATGAGGATACGTTATTTGGGTTGGAGCTTAGTAGGGCAGGAGTCCGTGTCGAGCATATCGATAATCCATTGACCCATCTTTGCTATGACGCCTCCGATGTTTTTTTGGAGAAAAGCCGCAACTCCGTCCGGAATTTATGGACCATCTACCGCAAGTTGGGTGATGCCGCGCCTTTCGTGGCGAGTGTGAAGTTGTTGCGTTGCTTTACCAAGTTGGACAAGTTAGGTGTGAGTTGCGTCATTGCTCTGTTCTCTCCTATCTTCCGGTTTATGGTCGAGAAGAATTTGTTAAGCAGGCATCCGAGTCTATTAATGTTTGATATTTATAAATTATGTGTTCTATGCGTTTGTTCAAGGGAATAGCAAGTGTTGTGGTTTTTTTTTCGTTGGGGTTGGCTGCTCATGCGCAGATTAGTCATGGGGGCAGGCCGTTGCCGGAAGTTTTGGATGCGGGTCCATGTCTGAGAAGTGGTTCCGGGGCTGTTCGTATGCCTTCTTTCGATGTCGAGGAGATGTTGAGGGAGGATTCGTTGAATGAAAAGAATATCGGTTTACATCGTTTCGCCCGGAAATTCGATGTCGACTATTCGCCCGAGAATTCTGGTGCCGTGTATCATCTGAAGGATGGACGCAATGTTTGGCGCCTGCATATTATATCGGAGGGCGCTTATTCGTTAAACTTAGTTTTCGATGAATACCAGTTGGATAGCGCTTCCCAATTGTTCATCTATACGCCGGATAGGAGTTCGGTCATTGGCTCTTTCACTGCTGAGAACAACTCCAGTCATGGGGTGTTGGCGACGGCTCCATTGCCCGGTGAGGAAGTGGTGGTGGAATTGATTACGCCCAAGGAGAGTTCTACTCGTCTGAAGGTTGGGAGTGTGAACCACGATTACCGGGGATTGCGTAACTTGCCTCTTGTCGGATCATCTGCGGAATGTGAGGTGGACGCCTCATGTTTAGGTTCCCATGAAAGGCAGAGGAGGAGTTCTGTCGTCTATATTGTCGACGGAAACGGATATTGTTCCGGCACTATGGTGAATAACACTGCTAATGATGGGACTCCCTATATGATGACTTCCTCCCATTGCTTTTTTACGAATAATGGTGTCATAAAAACCGAGAAAGCCGAAAGGAGCGTCTTTTTCTTTAATTTTGACCGTCCCCATTGCCAAGAGATGTTGGACGGTTCGCTTGAACAATGTGCCGCCGGTTCGGAAATTGTTTTCCATCAGGTCAGGAACGATGCCGTGTTATTGAAATTGAATGATAAGCTCCCTTTGGATTACCGTGTCTATTATGCGGGTTGGAACGCCACGGAAACGGCTTCTGAACCTGTGTATTGCTTCCATCACCCGAATTCGGATATGACCAAGGTGTCCATGTCAGGCTATACGCCGTATATTTCCACGTTCGAAATGGATGATATTTTTGACGAGAATGCTCACTGGTTTGTTGATCTTTGGGATTTGGGTATTATGGAGGCTGGCTCTTCCGGTGCCGGATTGTTCGATTCTAACGACCGGGTCATCGGTTCTTTGTCCGGAGGTGACAATATGGAGTCTTGCGATTTGCCTGGATATGACGCTTTTTGGGCGTTGAGTAGAGTATGGTCAATGGGTATCAAGGATTTCTTGGATCCCATAGGGAGCGGACGTGAAATTTGTGACGGGCGCGAAGCCGATTCCAGTCCTTGTGCCCGCCTTTCCAATTGGGGTGTGGATGATGAGATCCATGTCGTTTCCGAGTACGAGCAGTATGCTGCGGGACACAACAATAAAGGTATTGTCGAATATGCGGAACATTTCCAACTGGATGATGACAACTCTGTCTTGTATGGTTCGTTTTTCGATCCATGGGAGGGAATTTTTTCTGACGGTGACACAATTCTAATGAGGATTTATTCGGGTGATTCGTTGCCGGAAACGGTTATCGGTGAGGAGATTGTTTCCATGTATAATCTCAATTATAGGGTACGGTCTACGGATCTGGAGGAAAAACCGGTGACCCAAATGTCGATGAAGGATAATTATTATCGGTTAAGAAAACCTTTAGTAGTCGGCTCTTCTTTCTTCGTCGGACTGAAGTTGGTCTCTTCTCCTAAGGAAAAATTCGCCCTTTGCCATACCGATGGCAAATCGGATGGGAAGAACACGGCTTTTTTTAAGGATTCTTCCGGCTGGCACTCTTTCGCTGAAGCTCATCCGTATTTTCGTAAACCAACTTCCCTTTTTATAGAACCGGTTGTTCGGTTGGGTTCTTCTGAGATTTCTTTGCCGGAAGGCTCTAAGGTCAATGCTAATTATCTTTTGTCTCCTAATCCTGTGGTGGACGAGGCTTGCGTCTCCTTCCCTTCGACGAAAATGCTCCTTTATTATGAGTTGATCGACATGGATGGAAGGTTGGTCCGTAAGGTGGATGTCGGTGAGATGTTGGACTCTGTCTCTTTGAAGATGGATTGCCAGCCTGGCGTCTATTGTTTGCGTCTGGTGTTCGACTCTTCTTCAGAGTCGTTGATGCTGGTGAAGGAGTAATTGTTATTTTTGTATGGATAGTGAAAAGTTATCGTTGAGGAAATCCATCAAGGCTTCGGTCAGGGCTTTGACGCCTGAGGGAAAGGCGGAACGTGCGGAACGTGTCTGGAGCGCTGTGGAACAGGATCCTCATTTCGTCTCCGCGAAGTGTGTGTTGCTCTTTTGGTCTTTGCCGGACGAGGTGGATACGCATGCTTTTGTGGAGAAATGGTGCGCCGTGAAACGGGTGCTTTTGCCTGTTGTCGTCGGTGACATATTGGAGATTCGGGCGTTTGATGGATTGGAGCAAATGCGTGTCGGTAGCTTCGGCATCTTGGAACCGACGGGCCCTCTCTTCACGGATTTTTCTCTGATCGACTTGGTGATTGTCCCTGGTGTCGGTTTCGACGCAAAGGGTAATAGGCTGGGGAGAGGTAAAGGTTATTATGATAGGCTTTTGGCTCATCTTCCCGCCTATCGCTTGGGCGTTTGCTTCCCTGAGCAGTTTGTCCCGGTGGTGCCTTCCGAATCTTGGGACATTAAAATGGATAATGTAATTTATGGTGAAATAATGAAGAATGAACAATTGGTGAAAATAGGGGGATTGGAACAAATCCTGGCGCAGGAGCTTGGCGAACGTCCCCGTAACTCTGTCTTTGTGTTGACGGATGCGAATACGCATCGTCTCTGTTTGGGTAAATTGTCCGGCATGGGTATCCCTGACGGGAACGTGATTTGCATCAAGGCGGGTGACGACCACAAGGAACTGGATGCTTTGGCTGATGTCTGGAGACATTTGAGTGACCATGGCGCGACGCGTAAGTCGTTGATGATTAACTTGGGTGGTGGCATGGTCACCGATTTGGGCGGGTTCGCCGCATCCACTTTCAAGCGGGGTATGGATTACATCAACGTGCCTACTACTTTGTTGGGCGCCATCGACGCTTCTGTGGGCGGGAAGACGGGCATCAATTTCAATGGTTTGAAGAACGAAATCGGGGTAATCAATCCTTCCCAATCGGTTTTAATCGACGTGGATTTCCTTCGCACGTTGGATAAGGAAAACTTCCTTTCGGGTTTCGCTGAGATGATCAAGCACGGCCTCATCTCTTCCCGTGTGGTTTGGGACCATATCCTCTCGTTTGACTTGGAGACTATCGATTATGTCTCGTTGCCTGCTTTGGTGGAGGAGTCCATTGGTGTGAAACGCGACATCGTCCGTCAGGACCCGACGGAGAAGGGAATCCGAAAGGCGCTGAACTTCGGACATACGGTCGGTCACGCTTTCGAGAGCTACGCCATCAGCCAAGGCGAGACGAAACTGCATGGCTATGCTGTCGCTTGGGGTATGATCGCCGAGTTGTACCTCTCCTATAAGTTGGCTGGTTTCCCTAAGGAGGATTTCCTCCAGGCGGTCGATTTGATTAAGGAGCATTACGGTTCGCTCTACATCACCTGCAAGGAGTATGACTTGCTGTACGAGCTGATGACGCACGACAAGAAAAACGAGGGGGACGGCCGTATCTTGTTCACCCTCTTGGGCGGTATCGGCGATATCCGGATCAATACGAGCGTGGAGAAGAAGGATATCTTCGAATCGTTGGATTTTTATAGGGATACTTTAGGAATTTAATAGACAGAATGATATACAAGATAACAGCGCCTAAGCGCGACATATTTTCCGAAATAGTTCTTCCCGCATCCAAGAGCATTAGCAACCGGGCGTTGATTATGGGTGCGGTAGGGAAGGCGCAGCGTTCGATACGTAATTTGGCGCAGTGCGACGACACGGATGTCCTGGTACGTGCTCTGGAGAGCGATGGTGATCGTTTCGACGTGGGTGCGGCGGGTACTTCCATGCGTTTCATGACCGCCTACTTGGCTTCCCGTCCGGGGGATTGGTCCATCACTGGCAGCGAACGGATGAAGCATCGCCCCATTGCCGTATTGGTGGATGCCTTGAAGGCTTTGGGGGCGGAAATCTCTTATGAGGAGAATGCGGGTTTCCCTCCGTTGCGCATCCGCGGCAAGGAATTGAAGGGTGGACATGTCGTTTTGGATGGTGGTGTTAGTAGCCAATATATTTCGGCTCTCTTGATGGTGGCGCCTTCCACTAAGGAGGGAATCTCTCTGGAACTGGTCGGTGATATTGTTTCTGTCCCTTACATTCGCATGACCTTGGGCATGATGCGTGAAATGGGGGTCGAGTCTGATTGGCGGGGAAACGTCATTACGGTGAGGCCGCAGCAATACTCTTTGCGTGACTATGTGGTCGAGTCAGACTGGTCCGCTTCGTCCTATTGGTATGAGATGGCGGCGCTCTCCGCACAATGTGCGATCCATCTCCCTTACTTACGGAAGGAGAGTTTCCAGGGCGACTGCGCCGTCCGACAGATCTTTGCTCCGTTGGGCGTCTCCACTTCCTTTGAGGGGGATGGTGTCTCGTTGAAGCGCGAAGGTGATGTGTTGAAGCGTATGGAGTACGATTTCGTGGAGCAGCCGGATTTGGCGCAGACGTTGGTGGTGACCTGTTGCGCATTGGAGATTCCTTTTGAGTTTTCGGGTGTGCAGTCGTTGAAGATCAAGGAGACGGACCGTATCGCCGCCTTGAGGAACGAGTGCGCGAAGTTCGGTTACGTGTTGACGGAGCCTGCCGAGGGAAGGCTCGCATGGACGGGCGAACGTTGTGACGCACAGGACACGCCTATCGTGGAGACTTATGAGGACCATCGTATGGCGATGGCTTTCGCTCCTATGGCGATAGTGAAAGGCTCTGTCCTGATCCACCATCCGATGGTGGTGACGAAGTCTTACCCTAAGTTTTGGGAGGATTTGAAGCGTGCCGGCTTTTTGGTCGAGGAGATGGCGTGATAGTTTTCCCATATTAGATTATAATAAAAAGGGAATTATTTGTTTCCCCTAAAAAAAAATATATATTTGTGTGAATAATGAAATAAGGAAAATATGAAGAAAGTATTTTTATTGATTCTTTTATGTATTGGCGTGAATTGCGCTTTGGCCGCAAAACATCATAAGGAGCCTGTCCAATTGGTGGAGAGTACGAATGTCGAAATTGTCTCGGAGGACCAGGATGATTCAAACAGAGTCTTTAACAAAGTGGAGTTGAAGGCTGAATTCCCAGGGGAAAGGGTGGGGCTGATGAATTATTTGCGGGATAATTTGAAGTACCCTCAAGAGGTGCTCGCCGACAGTGTGCAAGGAGTGGTAATGGTGAAATTCGTAGTCACCAATAATGGTGTGGTTAAAGACATCAAGGTGATGCGAAGTGTTCATAAGAGTTTGGATAAAGAGGCAGTCCGTGTGGTGCGTATGATGCCTAATTGGACTCCTGCCCAATTACATGGGAAGAATGTCAGCTCTTGGGTTACGTTGCCTATTCGTTTCAGGTTGCCACAACAAGATTCAACTGCGCCTTCAGAATAGCGTATAAACAAATAAAACTATTTTTGGGAAGCCAAGCCCCTAACCAAACAACGATAGTTGGATTGGTGGGTTCTTATCTCGCGGAACCCGTAAGGGTTCCATATCGCTAGAATAACGGATTTTTCTTTTTGATGGTATTCCAGTCCCTTTTCAGGAATGTGAGGAACATGCTTGGGAAGGTGACCAGTAGTTTTGTCATGGTCAGTAGGTAGCGGACGGGGTAATAACGTCTCATGGTGAGCGAAAGCAGGAGGGGCAGTTGATAGTCCACCGGAATGTCGTATCGCCGGATCAGCTTGGCTATCCCCAGGCTGACGCCCAAACGGGTGATGCACTCCTCTTCCGACATGACTTTGTCGGAGAATTGGCTTGAAGCTAGCGATCCCTCCCTTTGCGTGACGATGTAGAGTGGGGCGTCCACCACCTTTATCTTTTGGGCGAGGTGACCCGTCATGAAGGAGAAATGGACGTCGTTCGAGTACCTTGTCTCGTCGAAGCGAATCTTATTCTCTTCGATTAGATCCCTTTTGAATGTCTTTCCCCATAACGATTGGAAGTCATACCTGAACCCTATTTCGGACGGATCGGTTTTGTATTGTTGGAATAGTTTTTCGTAGTAGTTTCTGTCGGACGGTCGGTTGAGGTCGTCGCTCATGACGCTGAGCGAGTTGAAGAAGATGATGTCGTTCTCCCTGTCTATGTTGTTCTCCAACAGATCGAACATATCGTTCACGAAGAGGTCGTCCGCATCCATGAAGACCACCCATTCCCCTTTGGCGTGTTCCAAGCCCAAGTTCCTCGCTCGGCCCGCGCTTCCGCCTTGTGTTGTCCTATGGAATTCCAGGAACGGGCGTTTCAGTTCGGCGAATCTTTCCGGGTATTTATCCCCTTCCGGGCTACAATCGTCCACCACGATCACTTGTATCTCTTCCTTCACGGGAATGGTTCCCAGACATCTCATAAGTAAGTGTGGGATATTATAGTGTGGTATGATGATTGTATATTTGAATCCGTTCATGGCGTTGGTTATTGTTCGTGGCGTAATCTCTTTTTGATCCTTTGGACGAAAAGCCGGATACCTTCCGAGGTGAAATATGCTAGGGCGAAGGAGGTCACGAGAAGGATGAGGCAGAAGCATACACCCTTGACGAGGAAGTCTCCCCAGGTTGTCGTTAGTTCCTCCGTTATGCCCAGGAACGGTAATGCCTTGCTGGTGATGAGGTATGAGCAGACGAATGGGAAGGTGTTCGAGGCGAGCAATCCCAAGTATTGTCGGAATGGCAATCCGAAGCCTTGACTATAGAGGTAATAGGGTTTCCATACGTGCATCAAGCATAGTTGTACGAGGACGGGCACTGCCAATAGTCCGGGCAATCCCCATTTCATGCCCGCCAAGATGACGAGTCCGAGGGAGATGATTCGGCAGGCCGGCACCCATATGTCAGCCTTCAATCCGAAGCCGTCCAGGTATTGGTCGGTCGTGTTGCGGAGGAGGTTGAGGCAGAAGTCGGCGCATATCAGCGTGACGATGAGCGGTTCCAGCACGTAGTTCTCCCCTAGCCACACCGTTATGAAGTCGGAACTTAGGTATGCGAGGCAGATGGAGAGGTGGCAGACCACGAAAAATTTGATGGCATAGAGCTCTTTGTAGCAGTTGTAGATGCGTTTTTTGTCCCCTTCCGCGATTAGGTTCCCGATTCCGGCGCTTGTCCCGGAGAGGGCGGAGTTGATGAGTTGTCCCGCCTTGGTGGTCAGCAAGGTGTAGTTTCCGTAGAAGGTCACCATGGAGAGCGAGGCGTAGGCGTAGACGATGATGGGCATCACGCTGTTGTTGATGAATCCGCCGATTTGGTGGATGAAGACCCTCTTCACATATTGGATGATGTCCGTGCGTTCCTTAATGGCTTTCTTGCCGGTTTGGTAGTCCGAACGCACCCACGGATAAATCTTGTTGAATTGTCTGTTCAGCAGGAAGCAGTTGATCAGTGTGAAGACGAGCGTGACCGAGATGTAGAGAGTGTAGCTCCGTGTTTTCAGGGCGAGCGCCATTTGGATGAGGGCGCAGAGTATTTGGGTGGCCTGAAAGAATCCGTTCACGTAATATTGTCTTTGGTCAGCGCTGAAGATGGTGTTTGCCTTGTAGTTGATGAAATAGCCGATCAGCGAGCAGGCGAGTTGGGCGTAGAAGCAGTAGAAGACGATGGGCCAAGGCAGGTTTGTGTCTTTGAATATCAGCGGGAGGAAGCAGGAGGTGATTATGCCGGCGCATAGGATGATGATGCCTATGATGCGGTATAGGTAGCCCATGATGGAGATGGTCTCGTTGATTTTCTCCCGGTCTTGTTCGTACAGAGGCTTGTAGAGGAAGTAGGCGATGGATGCGCCGACGCCTAGTTCGGCGAGGTTGAGGAACGCCAGCAGGCTGTTGATGGTCGTCGTGAGTCCGATGAACTCGTCGCCCAATTGGTCCAGGAACACTTTCCTTGTGAAGAACGAGACAACGATCGCGATGAAGGAGACGGCGAGGTTCACCTTCATGTTCAGCATGGCTTTCGTTACTCTGGATTCGTTAGGCATGGCTCGTCATTAAAAAGTTATTGAGTTCCACCGCGAAGTTAGCGAAAAATACAATATTATATAAATGTATAATAAAAAGGCAAGCCCCGGCTCTTCGGAGTCGGGGCTTGCCAAAGCGTTTATCCTTTTCCCATACCTATTAATAGGGTAGAGGGGTTATTAGCTCAATTTATGGATGATGAGTCCGGAGCGCAATTTAGGTTCGAACCAAGTAGCCTTAGGCGGCATGATGTTACCGCTGTCGGCGATGTCCATGATTTGTTTCATGGAGACAGGGTAGAGCGCCAATGCGGTGCGCATCTCACCGTTGTCCACGCGGCGTTTCAGTTCCTTCAATCCGCGGAGACCGCCGACGAAGTCGATGCGTTTGTCTGAGCGGAGGTCCTTGATGCCGAGGATTTCGTCGAGGATAAGCTTGCTGGAGATGCTTACGTCGAGCACGCCGATAGGGTCGGAGTTATCGTAAGTTCCCTCTTTAGCCTTCAAGCTGTACCAGTTCTTGTCCAGATAGAGGGAGAACTCATGGAGCTCTTGGGGTTTGTATTCAGTTTCGCCCTTTTTCTCCACGGTGAAGTTCTTGGAGAGCGCCTTGAGGAACTCTTCTGAAGAGAGTCCGTTCAAGTCCTTGATGACGCGGTTGTAGTCGAGGATGGTCAATTGGCTGGCAGGGAAAGCCACAGCCATGAAGTAGTTGTACTCCTCGTCGCCCTTGTGGTTAGGGTTTTGTTTGCGTTTCTCGTCGCCCACCAAAGCGGCTGCTGCGGAACGGTGGTGCCCGTCGGCGATGTAGAGCGCCTTCATTGCGCCGAACTCTTCTGTGACCGTCTTGATGTCGGCGTCATTGTCGATGAGCCAGAACTTATGTCCGAATCCGTCGATAGGTGCGATGAAGTCATATTCCGGTGTGCCAGCCGTAATTCTCTTGACGAGGGCGTCGAGCTTGGCGTTGTCGGGGTATGCGAAGAAGACCGGCTCGATGTTGGCGTTGTTCACGCGCACGTGCTTCATTCTGTCCTCTTCCTTGTCGCGGCGGGTCAATTCGTGTTTCTTGATCACGCCTGTCATATAGTCGTTCACGTATGCGCCGATGACGAGGCCATATTGGGTCTTCCCGTTCATGGTCTGCGCATAGATGTAGTACATCTCTTTGGAGTCTTGTTTGAGCCAGCCTTTATCCTGGAATTTCTGGAAGTTCTCTGCTGCCTTTTCGTAGACGCGCGGGTCATATTCGCTGGTTCCTACCGGGAAGTCGATTTCCGGTTTGATGATGTGGTACAGAGACATCTCGTTGTCGCCTGCCTCGGCGCGTGCCTCTTCGGAATCGAGCACGTCGTATGGACGGCTTTCGATTTTCTCTACTAAGTTTTTCGGAGGGCGGATACCCTTGAAAGGTTTAATTACTGCCATATTAGACTAAAGTTATGGTGGGCGCCGGATGGTGTGGACCCCACGTGTTTGAATCTTCGTTAGGAGACGAACGGATGGTGTTCGTCCGGATACGGTCGCGAATTTAAGAATTATTTATGTGATGGAGAGCTGGCGGGCCTATTTTTCTTCGATTCCGCATTTTTATTTTTTAGAAAAAATAGGATAAAAATCATACTTTTTTCCGTCGATTTTAGGTGGAATGGCGGATTTTAGGGGTGAAATGTATATGAAATCGAAATGGACTATTATGTTGTAGGTTAGATATTGACAAAATGCAATGTATTTTTATGCTAAAATACTTTGAATTGGGAATCCCTTTTGTTAAATTTGTATAAAACGATAGAGGAAAGGTTTATAGAAACCTTCAATACTGTAAATCGCAAAGAACGTGTTGATGTGAATAAGGGTTTAATATTGAAGTATTTTTTCTTGTTTGTGTGGAATGTGTAAGCGGTGTTGTGCCTCTGTATGTTATGAGTGTTAATTGGTATGTATAATCTAAAATTTACGCTTATGAGAATACAACTGCTTTTTATTTATGTTGCGGTTTTCTTTCTGTCTTGGGTTTGGTTAACGTTGTTAATCCCTTGATGAGGAATGGAACCGGTCCATGATTCTCCGCTGACATAGATTTTTCCACACGGCAGATTCTTGAACCCGTTGTTCATGATACAAAAACGCAATTAGAAGGAACGTGCATTTGTAAGGGCATTTACAATGCTGAGATGTGTGTATGGTTATTTTTAACAGATGCTCGTCTGTTTTTCATAAGGGCGGACGGAATGTCCGCCCCTTATGAAACCTTCACAAAAACTAAATTTTAAACACCGGGCGCAAGCCCTTCTAAATATGACTATATGCAATAATATGATACAATAAAAATCTTCTAAACTCAATTACTAGTGACGATTGGGGTGTTTTGTGAAAAGCGCCCCTTTTTTTGTGCCCTTTCGCAAGGGGGAAACGAATGGGTCTGTTACGGTTTCTTTGTCGTTTTCTTGTTTCCCGTGATGATTTATTTTGTATATTCGCACTATTGATGCGGATATGTCGGATGCTGATTCTTTCCCGTCATATATTGTTTTCTCACAGTGAACTAGGTTGAGTAATAATAGACTGAGGACTTTTTAATAGGCTTTATATGGATAAGAGTTGGTAAATTCCATCAAATAATATGTAATTTCTAAATAACTAAAGGGGATTTCTATAAATTGCTTTGTAGCGATTTTGAAAGTTTTGTCAGACAGATTGTTGATTTGAACGAAGGAGCAGTGCGGGCACTGTGACTGAGTGAAAATCAGCAAGATGGCGACAAAAGTTCAAAAGCGCACAAAA
>JAZLJL010000060.1:0-5083 GCA_045617845.1 Paludibacteraceae bacterium
AGCAACAGATCTAATGTGTATCTTTGCTCCCGAGTTAACTGTTTGTACATGAGCAATACAAATGTAGTTTACTTTCGGGAGGGGACGATGAATCTCCTCCTTTTTTTGCATTTGTATTTGCACTTCTAATTTGAACTTAGGCCCCCGCATCCCACACAACGCAGGGGACACACTCCCTAGCCAAACAAATAAAAGAGGACAAAGATAGGCATAAAGTCAAAAAAAAAGAAAGAGAGGGACAGACAGCAAAAAACAGAATGAACGATAGCGAAATCGGTCACAAATTTTTAATTTTGCAAAAAAAAGAACATGAAAAAAATCATTTTTGCAATCACGGTAGCGGCACTCCTCTCCGCATGCACGGACAAAACAACCGAGAGCGTGAAATTCGCCACTAATTACACGTCATCCAACCAAGAAGGCATGGAAGAAGTTTACAATTTCATCAAAAACAGCGGATACTATTTTATCGCCACCATGGAAGGTGACCAACCTAGGGTACGACCTTTCGGCACCATCAACATCTTCGAAGGGAAACTTTACATCCAAACGGGGCACAAGAAGAACGTGGCGAAACAAATCGCCGCAAATCCAAAGGCCGAGATTTGCGCCTACAACGGGAAAGAATGGATCAGGGTTGAAGCCACCTTAGTGGAAGACGCAAGGATCGAAGCGAAGAAGTCGATGTTGGACGCCTATCCGAACCTACGTTCCATGTATGACGAAAACGATGACAACACCGCAGTCTACGTTCTGACGAACGCCAAGGCGGACCTCTACACGTCACCATTCGACAAGAAAACAATTCGCTTCTAAAAAGAAACACACCACATTAAAAAATGGCAAATAATCCCAAAGAACTAGGCACACAAGATGTGCGCAAACTACTAATAGACTATTCCGGTCCAGCCATCGCCGCCATGATGGCGTCGGCCCTCTATAACGTAATCGACCGGGCATTCATCGGGCAAGGCGTCAGTGCGCTCGCCATAGCGGGCCTTGCGATCACCATGCCCATCATGAGCTTATCCGCGGCGTTCGGAGCAATGATCGGAGCGGGAGGCGCCACGCTGACCTCCATTAAACTAGGGCAACAAGACATCGGCAGTGCCCAAAAAGTATTAGGCAACGTATTCCTTCTGAACGTAGTTTTAGGTATCATCTTCATGATGGTCGGACTCGCCTTCCTCGATAACATTCTCTTCTTCTTCGGAGCGAGCGAAGAGACGATTCCATACGCTAAGGATTTCATGCAAGTCATCCTTGCCGGGAATGTGATCACCCACCTATACTTGGGATTAAACAGCGTCATGAGAGCCTCAGGACATCCCCAGAAAGCAATGAGAATGACGTTCCTGACCGTGATCATCAACCTAGTTCTCGCCCCATTGTTCATCTTCGTTTTCGATTGGGGGATACGAGGTGCGGCAAGTGCGACGATAACCGCTCAAACGGTAGCCTTCGTCATCATCATGAAGCACTTCTCGGACAAAAGCATACTGATACACTGGGAGAAGGCGATATTTAAATTCAACCTAAGGATCATCAAAGGAATCCTCTCCATTGGCATGGCGCCATTCATGCTGAACGCCTGCGCCTGCATAGTCGTCATCCTCATCAACAAAGCCTTGAAGGAATACGGCGGAGACCTAGCAGTCGGAGCATACGGTGGTGTGGTGAATAGTGTGCTGATGGTGTTCGCCATGATCGTCATGGGGCTCAACCAAGGCATGCAGCCTATCGCCGGATACAATTTCGGCGCCCAAATATACTCCCGCGTGAAGAGCGTACTGAAAATCACCATCATCGCGGCGACATGCGTGACGACGCTGGCATTCCTCGTGTCGGAAACCATTCCATACTACGTGGCGAGACTCTTCACAAAAGACGAGGAACTAATCGGGATGGCCATCACCGGACTGAGAATTTGCGCCGCGGCGTTCCCTATCGTCGGATTCCAGATGGTAACTTCCAACTTTTTCCAATCTATCGGAAAAGCTTCCAAGGCGGTCGTCCTTTCTTCGACAAGGCAATTGTTGCTTCTAGTGCCACTTTTGCTGATACTTCCCCCATACTTCAAGACGATAGAAAGCGTATTAGTCTGCATGCCTATTTCAGACTTCATCTCAACCATATTGGCATTCATCCTGCTTAAACTTGAGATGAAGAAATTCAACAAACTGAAAGACAACCCTTTGATACATAACGAAGAACCTTCGAAGACATTGGAAACAATAGAACCGGACAGACTTGGAATAGAGTCCGGGACAGGAAACGAAGGAGAACAAAAAATGATTGAGCAATAAAAAAGGAGGCAACCATGGAAAACAAGATCATCATCAGCATCGGAAGACAATTCGGCGCTGGAGGCAGAAGAGTCGGACAAGCCTTGGCGAAAGACCTTGGCATCGCATATTACGACAAGGAGCTCATTATGGAAGCCACGAAGGAGTTCGGCTTCGCACCAGAATTCTTCGAAGAGAACGACGAGAAATCGGCGTCCCTCGGCGGGAACGTGCTTCAATGGATGGAGAGTTTAGTGACCGGAGGCTTAGGCTCGAAAAACTACCTTTCGCAAGACGCCTTGTTCGAGATGCAATCTGAGACGATAAAAAAATTAGCGGAGAAACACTCCTGCATCATCGTCGGACGTTGCTCAGATTACATCTTAAGGGATAACCCCAACTGCGTCAGCGTCTTCCTCCATTCCAACGAAGAAGACCGTATCGCCCGCATCCAAGAGCGTTCCGGCATAACTAGACCGGAAGCCATAGAGAAGATGAGGCTGAAAGACAAAAAGAGGGCGGCGTTCTACAACTTCTATTCAAACAAGACATGGGGAGAATCAGCCTCATACAATCTTTCCATAGACGTCTCGACGCTAGGAATAGAAAAATGCGTGGAACAAATCAAGTTTTACTTAAAGCAAAGAGGATTACTTTAAAAAGGATTTTGCCGTAAACATGCTAAATTCGGAAGGGAGACGAAGAGAGCCACACATTATCGTTTCCTCCGAGGGAAACGGCACACATCGCATCTTAAGCAGCAAAACAAGGGAAAAAATCCCCCTGAAACAGAGAAATGAGAAACAAAACAAACATCATCCTATATATACTCCTTCTTTGGAGTATATTATATTCGTGTGGACCAGAACCACAGAAGGCGGAATACATGAGTGGCTACGTCAAAGACATAGATGGGTATCCACTAGCTAATGTTGTAGTCAGCACAAACGGCAACGAAGTGAAGACCGACAAAAATGGATTCTTCGCCATAGAGAACGTCAAAGAAGCTGACGGAAGATACATTGTCAAATTCGCTAAACAAGGATATTTTCCTGTCGTCCGTTCGGAAGAATTCGGATCCACATTATTGACAGAAGTAGTACTAATCCTAGAGGAAGAGAAAGATGTAAGCACAAGAAGCACTATCAAGGCTTCCAAAGGAGGCAAGATTTCCATCGGGAAGATGACGGTCGACATACCAAGCAATGGACTCATGTACGAAAATGGGACTCCGTACAAAGGAGAAGTGAACGTCAACATGCTCTATCTAGATCCGACAAAGCCCACGTTCCAAGCAGCGATGCCAGGAGGTGACTTGATCGCGCGACGCACCAATTCGGAAGAAGTTCCGCTAGTATCTTATGGAATGGTGAACGTAATCATGAAGGATAAAGAGGGGAAGAAATTGCAAATAAGCGAAGGGGAAAAATCGAAAGTCACATTCCCTATTCCGGCAGGAATGGAGAAAAACGCACCTGACCAAATGCCTTTATGGCACTTCAACGAAGAGAGCGGAATATGGGAAGAGAGCGGCAAAGCATACAAAAACGGAGATGTCTACGAAGGTGAAGTAGAACACTTCTCCTGGGTTAACCTAGATGACCCGAAAGAAATTGTGACACTGAAAGGTAATGTAAGGGACAGTCAAGGAAATCCATTGGCCGGCATTAAAGTAATCATCGAGCAGGTATCCGCATTTACCAATAGCGAAGGTGAATACAACGTACAGATACCTAGCGAAACAGACGTGAAAGTGACGGTACGCAAAGAAGATTACTACAATTACGACGACGTGTTCTCCGTAGTGGTGGAAGGTCAGCCAGGCAACACGACATATACACAAGACATCGACCTACCATCACTTCCTACCATATACGGCATGCTGGGAAACACATGCGACGAGAATGTGGTATTTCCAATATATTGTAAATACCGAGGCAAAAACGGGAAAGAGACTAGTCCGCTGACATTGCCGCGAGAAGACGGATTCTTCTCGATTAAAGTTCCATCATCCGCAAAAGATGTCACAGTATGCGTGAAGGTCCCAGGCGGGCAAGATGTCGAAGAGGAAATAGAGTTCGCTGGGGAAGATTACGAGATGAGAGGGAACATATCCATTTGTCGAAAAAAAGTGGAAGAGAGGGACAAACCCCACTTGACCATCGAAGGCGATGATATTCCTATAGAAAGCAATGAAATACTCGTGTGCGAATTATTAAGGAAAAACAATGAAATTATATTAGAAGGAGAGAGTGGCACCGAAATTCGTATCTACAATTATAACGAGACAGATGAATACATGGATGGGAAGATTATTATCAAAGATTACCAATTCACATCCACTTCCGCCAGAATAAACAAAAAAAAGATAGGTAATAAAATAAGAATTTCAATCACCGCCACCGGAAAAGTTGGGGAAGAAAACGGAGACTTAAAAGATGCCATAGTCGAAGGTTCATATCTAATACCATGCTTATATTATGGCCCTTGCGACGATTTCGACAAGGTTTGCTGGGATCCCGCCATTCCAAAAATGCGGACACCTATCAACAAATTAGAGCAAGAATATCTTGCGGGTATGGCTGTCGCCAAAATTTTCTATGACGAATTCTCGATGAAAGACATCGAAAAATTGGCAGAAATAAAAGAAGATGTGGACCCACTAATATTATACGTAGAGTATAAAAAGGCGGATAAAGAGACGTACGAAAAAGTCGTAAAATATTTAAATGATTTAGGCTATACAGAAAGCCAAAATGGGAAAAATATAACATACGAAAAGAATGATATAATCATAG
>JAZLJL010000061.1:0-22278 GCA_045617845.1 Paludibacteraceae bacterium
AAATAATACATTTTTTCGCAAAAAGTTTAAGAAGCTGTTTAAATTTTTTTATTGGAGATTTTTATGAGAGACTTTCTAGGATATTTTGATTATTTCCGATAGGAGCAATGGGGTTCCATTGTGACTGAGGAAATGATTAAAATAGACAAAAAGTATCCATAAAAAGCCCAATAAGAAACTTTTTCGTAAATTTTTAAACAGCTTCTAAACCCATAAAAAGTTTAGCGGACAGTAATAGTCCTCAATCTTTTATTGTCACCCATTTTATCTCTTCGTCCCGTTTGAACCATGTGATTTGTTTCTTGGCGTAATGGCGGCTGTTCTGTTGAATCATCTGTTTGGCGTATTCCAAGGTCCAGTTTCCGTCGAAGTATTCGAATAGTTCTTTGTAACCTACGGTGTTCAGGGCGTTTAGCCCTTTGTAGGGATAGAGCGCTTTCGCCTCTTCCAAAAGCCCTTCGTCGAACATTTTTTCCACCCTGCGGTTGATGCGTTCGTAAAGCTCTTCCCGGGGCCTAATGTATCCTATCTTTTCTATTTCGAATGATCTTTTTTTGACGTTGTCTGTCCTGAATTGAGAGAAGGGCTTTCCTGTCTGCAGGCATACTTCCAATGCGTGTTTGATTCGTTTGTGGTTCATCGGGTCTACTTGACGGTAGTAGACTGGGTCTAACATCTTCAACTCATTCCTAAGGCTTTCCACGCCTTCTTCGGCTAATCTTTGGTCCAGTTCCTTCCTCAACTCTTCGTCGATTTTGGGGATGTCGTCGATTCCTTTGCACACGGCGTCGATGTAGAGCATGGAGCCTCCGACCATCAGTACTGTGTCGTGGCTCTGGAATAACTCTTCGCATTTCGCGAGTGCGTCCATCTCGAATTTTCCGCAGCTGTAGTAGTCGTGTATGGATAGGTTGCCGACGAAGTGGTGCTTCACGCGGCGCATCTCTTCTTCGGTGGGTGCGGCAGTCCCGATCCGCATCTCTTTGTACATCTGCCTAGAGTCGCAGGATATAATCTCTGTTTGGAGCTCTTCCGCCATCCTGAGGCTGCTCTCCGTCTTTCCCACGCCGGTGGGACCTAAAAGGACGATTAGTTTCTTTTTCATGGGGCTAAGATACAAAAAAAGCGAGGACAAACGCCTCGCTTTCCTATTTATTGTCTCGTCTTGATTAGAACCAACGAACGTAGCAGAAATCTTGACGGTGAGCCAAATCTTTGTTCTTAGGGAACATACGGAATGCGTATTTGAATGTTCCGGAACGAGAGATCCTCTCCTCGAGTTTGAAGTAGAGTCTTGTGCCCTCTTCCTTCACGAGTTTCATCTCCTTCACCTCATCGATCTTATCGTTGTTGTTGTTGTCTTTCTCCGTGGAGACGAAGTCGATTCCGATGCCATTGTCGTTAAGGCTCTTTGTATCGAGAACCACTTCCGCGAAGTATTTGTCTCCGACTTCAGGATTCTCCAACAATTTGTCGGAAACGGTGGCTGAGATGATTTCGATTTGATCCCAGTGGTCTGCGATCTTCTCTTTCCAAGCTGCCATTTGTTTAGCTTCGGCGAAGTCGTTTGCGGTTAGTCTTGTGAAACGCTCGCGCAATGGGTTGTAGAACTTGTTCGTGTAATCGTCTATCATACGTTTGGTCGTATAGTTCGGCGCGATCATGGCGATGGAGTTCTTGATTGTCTTAACCCATTCAGGAGAGTATCCCTTGCTGTTCGTAGCGTAGAACATAGGGATGATTTCGTTTTCCAAGATGCTGTAGATGGCTGCTGCGTCCAATTGGTCTTGGTGTCCTTGGTATTCGTATGTGCGTTTCTCGGTCAATGCCCAACCTGCGCCTTCGCGGTAGCCTTCCAACCACCATCCGTCTTTTACGGAGAAGTTGATTACACCGTTCATCAAGGCTTTCTCTCCGGATGTTCCGGATGCTTCGAGCGGACGGGTAGGGGTGTTCAACCAGATGTCCACACCTGAGATTAATCGTTTCGCCAATGCCATGTCATAATTCTCAAGGAAGATGATCTTGCCTTGGAATTCAGGTTGACGGGAAATCTCTACGATTCTCTTAATCAGACCTTGTCCCGCACCGTCTGCAGGGTGTGCCTTACCGGTGAAGATGAATTGAACAGGACATTTAGGGTTGTTGACGATCTTCGCCAAACGCTCCAAGTCTGTGAAGAGAAGGTGCGCACGTTTATAAGTGGCGAAACGACGTCCGAAACCGATGGTCAAAGCCTCTGGATTGATGCTTTCCAAAATCTTGATGATTCGGGAAGGATCTCCTTGGTTTCTCAACCAGTTGTCTTGGTATTTTACTCTAATGTATTCGATGAGTTTCTTCTTTAAGGATTTCTTGATGCTCCAGATTTTCTCGTCAGGAACAGAATAAATCTTTTCCCAAATCTTCATGTTGGATTGGTCCTTGTAGAAGGTGGTGTCGAAAGTTTCCTCGTAGAGTTTCTTCCATTCGTCAGCTGCCCATGTAGGCATATGGACACCATTGGTGACGTAGTTTACGTGGGACTCTTCCGGGAAATATCCTTTCCAAATGTTGGCGAACATCTTCTTGGATACTTCGCCATGCAACCAGCTCACACCGTTCACTTCTTGGCAAGTGTTGCAAGCGAACACGCTCATGGAGAATTTCTCTCCCTTGTCTCCTGGATTTTCGCGGCCGAGGTCCATCAACTCGTCCCAAGAGATACCCAATTTCTGAGCGTAGTGGTACATGTATTTACCGAACAATCCTTCGTCGAACTTGTCGTGTCCTGCGGGAACAGGTGTGTGAACCGTATACAATGAAGAGGAACGAACCACTTCGAATGCCTGTTGGAATGTCAAGCCTTTTTGGTTGATGTAATAGTTGAGACGTTCCACGTTGATGAGCGCTGCATGTCCCTCGTTGCAATGGTATGTGTCATGTTGGATGCCTAGTTTGTTCAACAACAGTACGCCACCGATTCCGAGCATGTACTCTTGCTTCATTCTGTTCTCCCAGTCGCCTCCGTAGAGTTGGTGGGTGATGGAGCGGTCATATTCGGAATTCTTTTCGATGTCGGTATCCATCAAATAGAGGTTGATACGTCCTACGGATACTTTCCAGACGTTAGCGTAGATGGTCCTGTCGAAGAATGGTACTTCGTGGATAATCGGATTGCCGTTCTCGTCTTTTAATTGTGTGATAGGCAATGTGTTGAAAATCTGAGGCTCATAGTTGGCGATTTGTTCGCCGTTCATGGAGAGCGTCTGTGTGAAATAACCGTATCTGTAGAGGAAACCGATCGCTGTCATATTAACGTTGCAGTCGCTGGCTTCTTTCAGGTAGTCACCTGCGAGTACGCCCAAACCTCCGGAATAAATCTTGATAATGTCCGTCAAACCATATTCCATGGAGAAATATGCCACGGATGGTTTCTTTGGATCCTTTGGCTCGTTGATGTATTTCTCGAATTTGTCATATACTGCATCGATTTTATCTAATAAAGCTTTGTCCTTTTCTATGGTGTCCAAAGTGTCGATCTTGATTCTTTCCAGGAACAAAACCGGGTTATGTCCAACTTTTTCCCATAACTCTTCGTCACACTCCCTGAAAAGGTCTTTTGCTTCGCTATTCCATACCCACCAGAGGTTACCTGCTAACTTCGTGAGTTTCTCCAATTTTGCTGGTACTTTCGCTTTTGTGTTGATTTCCTTCCAAACTGGATAGTTTGATTGGTTGATTTTTACTCTCATCTTTTTAGTTGTTTATTGTTATTTTTTCTTGTTTCTTTTTTGTGGTTGGATGGCGATTTTGAATGCCTCCTCGTAATATTTGACGAATTCTGTCCAGGAACATCCTTCTGCGATTTTCAAGGCTTTCCCCTTTATGGTGTCGATGTCCTTTTCGCCCATGTTAGCCAGATCCTTGATGTTGCGGCATATTTCATGTGCCGCTTCCGAGTAGTTGTGGTCGTTCCTGCTGATTACCGCGACTCCGTTTGTTATGTCTACTTGCTTGTCGGAAACCCACAGTCCGAAACCTGCGAGGTCGGTTGTGATGGTTGGTATGCCGAATGCCGCACTTTCGAGTGGGGTGTAGCCCCATGGCTCGTAGTATGAGGCAAAGACCGTAAGGTCTAAACCGATGAGCAGGTCGTAGTAGCTTTTATTGAAGATTCCGTCGTCACCATTGAGGTAGCTAGGAACCAATATTACTTTTACATTTTTGCCCGCTTCGTTATCGAAGTTGTAGGCTTGCATGGTGCCGTATAACTGGTCTTCCGTCAAGTTGTATATGTCGTGCGTCAAGTTTTTTCTAAGAAGCGTGTAGGTTGGCTTGCGTTCGCTCATTCTTTGTTGTAGGTCTTTTCTAGGACCGATGTTCCATCCTGGCACCAAGATGAAGGCGATGGTTTCCCTACGGAAATCTTGTGACTCGCTCAATTCTTTGAGGGATTCCAAGAACAGATCGATTCCTTTGTTCCTGAATTCGTATCTGCCGCCGGTTCCAATGAATAGGGCATCGTTTGATACTTTTTGTCCGAAAAGGTTTTCCGCCACTTCTTTAAGCTTTGCTCGTGCGTCTTTTTTTGCCTTAGCGTATTTGGCGCCTTGCGGAATGAACCCGCTTTCGAATCCGTTGGGGGTGACGATGTCCGGCCTCTTCTCCAATAATTGTTCGCACTCCCTCGCTGTTAGTTCGCTCACGGTCGTGAAGCAATCCGCGTTTTGTGCGGCTTTCTTTTCCAGTGAATGCTTTGCCTGGACATTCAGCTCTCCCGCCATTTGGTCTCCGTTATAGAGCTTGAAATATTCGTAGAGCTGCTTGTTGTTGAAGCAAATGGACCTTCCTGTTGTCGTCGCATGCGTCGTAAACACTGTGCGTACGAAAGGGCAGTGGCTTTTGCAATAGAGCAATCCTGAGGCGGTTGTCCATTCATGGAATTGGGCGATGTTGTCCGCTTTTGTCTGTTGGTGGTATTGGATGAAGTGTTCTATGGTTTTGGCTGCCGCCAAACCGAATGTTACCGCTTCGTCATAGTCTCCATACGAATTTAGGGAATCGACTTGGTATTTGTCCCACATCTCATAAAAATAGGCGTTTAGGTCTTCGTAGAAGGTCTTGAAGTCTACTAATATGGCGATTGGATTTCCGGGGATGTTCCATCGGCCGATTTTCACGGTAATACCTGCGTCCGATTTGTATGCTGACGCCCATTCTTCGAAAATCTTCTTGTCCTCTTTGAAGAAGAGGTTCCCGTCGTTCCCGAAGTAAGGACCTACGTATATGAGATTGTCTCCATGGATGTCATGCAATGATTTCGCTTGTGTGGACAAAACAGTGTATATTCCACCGATTTTGTTGCAAACTTCCCAACTTGTCTGAAATATGAAACCGTTTATTTGTTTTTTTGTCGATTTTGCCACCATTATTTTTGCTCAATATTTGTAGGGATGCCTATACTTGATGTGATCCTTGAATCTGTTCGAAAGCCAATCTGTTTGTGTCGGGGGAAACATTGTTTCCTCCTTCTTCTTCCCATTATTCTCGTGTAAAGCCATAAATATGAAGGAAGGCAACTATGTCAATCCTTTTTATGCTGTACAGAGGCAACTTTTGAACTCAATATTCAAAGAAACTATCGTATGGTAAATATACCCCACGAGTTTGATTTATCATATAAAATAGTGGGTTTTTTGTGTCCACCATTCGTCTATCACATAGCAAAGATAAAAAAAATTTTTTTATTCTTATGGTCCAATGGAAAGAATTGCAGTTGATATATGTGAAAAATATTAGACGGAACGTCAATGCGATTCTATTCTATATTCACACAAGAAAACCATGGCGGGTTCACCGAAAAAGGAAGCCGACTCTGAGGCCGGCTTATACGGGTGGGGTGGAACATCCAATTAGTACCATGTAGGATAGTCTGTGGCTGTTGCGCGTTTCTCCCATTTCAGGTCTTGGAGCATGGATGAGTTCACGCCTATGTGGAAGTTGAACCCTTGGTTGACTCCGAATGGAATGAAACTGAGCGAAGCGGACCAACAGTGAAGGTTCCTGTTGATGCCACAAGAGGTGTAGGACAATTCTTTATTGATGAAGTCGTATCCGGAACTAAATGTGAAACCCCAGCCTTCGGAGAAGCGGAAATTTCCTGAGAAGTTCAATGTTTGTGTGAGCCTTTGTATGAACTCCAGCCGCTCTTTGTCGAATAGGTAGTCCCCATAGGCGATGGAGTAACTGAAGTTGAGGCTCCATGGTAATTTGTATTTGAAATATCCTTCTTGGTCGTAGTCCGAGTTCTTCTCTTTCTTTTCTTCCTGATCCGTTTCCTCAATTTCGTTTTCCAGCATGTCGTCCACGGTCTCTGTATTGTAGTCAACTTCTTCCTTTTGTGCTTTCTTCCCTTTCTTAAAGGTGTTGTTGCTAAAAGAGTAGTTGAATGAGGTCCTTGCGTTGGTGAGCCTTACTAACCTGCCGTTCCTTTCCATCTCCGTTGTGGTTGATTTGTAGTATTGACCGCTTCCGTCGAGTTTGTATGTGTAAGGCGTGAAGTTACCTGTGACGTTCAGGGAGATGTTCTTTGGAAATTTAAGGCGAAGGGATGCCGCGAAGTCAGACCATGGCGTTTCGTCCTCGTCCGCGAACATATTGTAGCTTGTGGACAAGGTGAAGTTGTCTATCAATGAAATCTTCTTGTATCCGGTCGAGTCTTTGTCTGACCGTACCTTCATTTCGATGTTGTTAGTTAAGCTTAAGTTGATGAGACCGCTTCCGTTGGAAGTCGGACCGCCATAAATATTGCCTGAATAGTAGCAATATTTAGTGGTGTCGATTGTTCCGTCTCGCTGTAGCCTATAGTAATTGCTGTAATAGTCTTGTCCGAATGCCGGAGCGGGATGGTCCATTTGAGGTGTGAAGGATAAGCCGGCGCTAGGTTGAAGGACGTGGCGTATCATGCTTATCTTCTTGCCGATGATGGGTTGGAAGAATCCGTATAGCTGAGTGCTGAAGTTTATGGATGCACTCATGTCATTGATTCTGTAGAAGCCGTTCTTCACGTATTGTTCCACTTTCTGTTCCGCTTCATTCCAGTCTTGTTCCGTTTTTTTGAAATACCATTTTTCACTGTAGTTAAAACTTGGCGTGATGATGAGGTATTTTAAGGCGGTGTATGAAGCTCCTATGCTGGCTTGGTTCTTGATACCATTGTTCCAGTCTTTTATGAGGTTCTGCTCGAATAGTTTGTCCTGCTTCGTCGATATGTAATTGTCGAAGTTCAGGCTGTAATTGAGGTATACCTTCTCGTACCATTTTTCTTTGCCGGCCCTTACCTCTTTTTTGAACGGGTATAGACGTTTCATGTTGAGATAGAACGTCGGTAACTTTAGGGAGAGGGTTGAGTCGCTCTGCCTTTGGTTTAATGTGACGTTCGTGGTGAGAGTGAAGGGTGATTCGGGAAACCTATAGGTATAGTTGATACTTGATGATTTGTTGTTTTCACCATATACGGATGGATTATAGTGCGCATTGGTGTTGTTCTTGTTGTAGGAAGAAGATGTGAAGTTCACCGATGCGGAGAATGTGCGGAATGGATTCGCTTTGGGGTCTTGTGTGTGTGTCCATGTGATTTTCATGTCGTTCACTTGCGTGTAGTCGGGCATGCTTTTCTCGCTTGTCGCTGTGGATTGGTAGCTCACATAGACGTTCCCGTTGAATTTGTACCTTTTTTTGTAGCGTGTCGTTCCGTTCACACCCCAAGATCCTTTGGTGTAGATGTCGGCTCGTAATGCCAAATCGAAATATTGGTTGATCGCGAAATAATATCCTCCGTTTTTGAGGTAGAATCCTCTGGCGGATTCCTCACCAAACGTCGGCATTAGGAGACCGGATGAGTATTTCTCGGAGAATGGGAAGAATCCGAAAGGAAGGGCCAACGGGAGCGGTACGTCTTCGATGACCAGATAGGCCGGTCCCGTGACGATGTATTCCTTGGGCCGCACTTTCGCTTGTGTGAGGTTCAAGTAGAAGTGTGGGTGCTCGTGGTTGTCGCAGGTGGTGTATTTGCCGTCTTTCATCAAGAAGGTGTTGTCCTCCATCTTTTTGGCGGTTTCGCTGGTCACGTATCCGTCACCTTGTTGTGTCACTACGTTGTGTATCAAACCTTTCTTGGTCTCGTAGTTGAAGTCTATGCTATGGGATTCGTAACTTTCGTTGCCGTCCTTGAACACTGGTCTGTCCACTTCTGCCCCTGATGTGTCGTATCCGCATCTGGCGTGGACGATGGTGCTGTCAGTGTTTAATTCTATATGGTCTGACGTCAGTTCCATCTTCTCGTAAGTGATTTTTGCGTCTCCATAAAGGAATGCATGTCCGTCCGCATAAAAAATGATGGAGTCTCTGGCTGAATAATTGACGTCGGCTTTTACCGCATCTTTGGATATTTTAACTTTTTTTATGGTGCTGTCAGGGTCTGTTTGGGTGACATTTAGGGTGTCATTGCCTGCTTTTTTTGCATGTGTTTCGCTTGTTTGGAGTGAAAAAAGCCCCACGAAAAGCAATAATAAATATGTTATATCTCTTTGTGCCAACAATTTACTTATTAATAATTGCGCAATAAATTTTATGCAAATCTAAGAATATTTTCCTATTTTTGCCATACAATTATTAAAAGATAGGCTTTGGAAAATAAAACTTCATTCGGGAAGCGTATATTATCAATAATGTGCCTTCTATTTTTGTACGTCTCTCTTTCTTGGTCTGGCGACAAACCTTTTGTTGTCGTGATTGATGCCGGACATGGTGGGAAGGACCCTGGAGCTTTGGGTTATACCCTGAAACTTAAGGAAAAGGACATTAATTTGAAGATGGCCTTGAAACTTGGAGATTTGCTTTCCAAGGAGAAGGGCGTGAAAGTTTTGTACACGAGGAAGAAGGATGTATTTATTCCTTTGGACGATCGCGCCCAAGTGGCGAACAAGGCGAAGGCGGATCTTTTCATTTCAATTCATGTTAATGCCGCAGAGAATCGTTCTGCACGTGGAACGGAGTCTTATGCGGTGGGTTCCTCTTCAGCGAACCTCGAGGTGGCTAAGAGGGAGAATGCCGTAATGTTGTATGAGTCCGATTATAAGACTAAGTACCGCGGCTTTGATCCGAATAGCACCGAATCGTATATTATGTTCGATTTCTTGCAATCCAAATATATGGAGCAGAGCATCTCTTTCGCATCCCGTATAGAAAAGGGATTCACGGGTATAGGACGTTCCAGCCGTGGCGTGAAACAAGCTGGTTTTTGGGTGCTCAAACAAGCTGCGATGCCTGCTGTTTTGGTGGAGTTGGGTTATATCTCCAATAGGGACGAAGAGGCGTTCCTGTCAAAGGATAAGAATTTGGATGTGATGGCCCAATCGATTTCTAAGGCTTTCGTCCAATATAAGAAGAACCACGACAACCGTAATTCCAGCGGATATAAGGATGCCGATTCTAATGTCTCCGAAGTGCACGCTCCTACCAACCAATCGGAGGACACGAAGCCTAAGGCGTCGGATGAAACCCAAGGCGCAGAGAAGAAATTGGCGCCGAACACCGAAAAAATGACGGATTCCATTCCTCTGGTCCGTGATAGTATGAATTCTGCGGAGACAGCTCCCAAAGAGGCTCAACGTGTTTCCGAAACACCGGATGCACGGCCTTCCTCTGAAAAACCTTCCGTGCAGGAGGAACCTAAGAAGTCTCAAGTATATTTCGCTGTGCAGTTCTGCACTTCGACAACGAGGAAACCTTTGAATTGTAAGGATTTCAAAGGTTGTGTCCCCGCACAAGAATTTGAGGAGTCCGGTAAGTTTAAGTATGTGTACGGACAAGCACCTTCGTTTGAGGCTGGCGTGAAGTTGCGCGATGAGGTACGGAAAACTTTCAAGGACGCATTCTTGGTGGTGGTTAAGGACGGCAAAAAATTGTCGACTGAAGAAGCAAAACAATATTATAAATAGTATATAGAACGTATTAAATTATATAATAGAAATGGATTTTAAAATCAGTAAGGAACTTCAAATCGGTATTTTGGTGATTGTGACCATCGCTGTCACTTTTTTTGGTGTGCATTATTTGAAGGGTATCAATATATTTAACCCGACTAACTATTATTATCTGAAATTGAGCCGTATTAATGGCTTGGTCGAGACAAACGACGTGACTATCAGAGGCTATAAAGTCGGTTTGGTGCAAAAGATAGTTTATGACTACGATAATCCGTCCGCTGATGTCTTGGTCGTACTTCAGGTCGACGACGATTTGAAAATCCCTGTCGGGTCGAAGGCCGCTTTGGTTTCCGCCATGATTGGCGCTCCTTCCATAGAGTTACGCCTTGACACTTCCAATACGCAACTTTACAAGCGTGGCGACACTATCCCTTCATACATTGACGAAGGAGTTCTGGACGCTCTGACGGAAGAGGTGATGCCTCGTATACAGACTATTATCCCGCAACTTGATTCTTTGATTGTCTCTTTGCATGCGATCGCGGAAAATCAGACCATAGAGTCTTCTTTGGAAAACATTAATTCGATCACGAAGAACTTGAACAAGGCGTCGGTCGGCATCAATAGGATTGTCGATAAGGATGTGCCTTTGTTGTGTAACAACATCAATGGTGTGATGGGCGATTTGAGTAAGGTAAGCAATAACTTGAGCGGCGTGGATTTCCGTGGAACTGTTAATCAGTTGAACAAGACGCTTGTTGGGGTACAGGGCGTTACGGATAAGTTGAACAATGGCTCGGGCTCTCTCGGCTTGTTGCTTACGAATAAGGATTTGTATAATAATTTGAATACGACGGTCGGTAGCGCCAATGAATTGTTGGTCGATTTGAAGGCGCATCCGAAAAGATATATCAACGTTTCTGTCTTTGGTAGGAATAAGGAATAGTTATTCCTGCCTTTCGATGGACTCATTTATTTCCCCCGCATTTATATTGGCGACGTCTTCGTTTGGCGTGATTCCAGTCGACTTTCCCCGCATCCATATCGATTGCTTTCCGTGTTGATGTAATGGCCGTTGTGAAGTGTTATATGGCTGATTGTGCCGTTTGCCTTCCTCTTTGGACGTTTGGTGTCGTCGGAATGGTGTGCTAGAGGGAAGAGTCTCGTTTTTATTTACTTTTTTAGTGTTGGTGTGGCATTCATTTTTAGCATTCTCGTGCAGCCTAGGATTTGTCAGTTGTCGCACGATTTTTATCTCAAATTGTTCCTTTTATGCCTCATTTTTGACTGCTGGAATAATTTGTTTTGTGACCTTTTCATAAAGGACTAAATATGAATGTATTATATTGTTAATAACTATTATAATATGCTGATTGTTAGCTTGTTGTGGTATAGGTTTGAATTACAGACAATTAAGATATTTTTTATTTAACAAGCGTTTCTCGTGTTTTTTTTTAAGAAAAAATAAATAAAATTTGTAGTGCAAATTCAAATGTAGAAGAATTAAGCATTTCGGGAATTTTTTAAGGATTTTTTCCTCGGATGTTAATGTTATTATGAACGAGTATAGAGAAATGGAAGTAAAAGATGAACATGTCCGTTTATGGAATGAATGTCTAACGGTAATAAAGGATAATATACCGTCTACGGCTTTTGAGACTTGGTTCAGACCAATCGTTCCAGAAAGTTGGGGAAATAAGACAATGACCATAACCGTCCCTAGTAATTTTTATGCTGAGTATTTGGATGAACATTACAGTGATTTGTTGAAGAAGACATTCACTAGAGTGATGGGCGCAGGCACAAAGCTTGTCTATTCCATCATCCAAGTGTCTGCCACTCAGACTACTGTGGAAAGGAATAGTGGACATGTTATTCCGGTGAAGGAGACTGCAGATGTTGATACTTACAATCCTTTCCCTGAGCGTTTGAATAGAAAGCGAATTGAACCTCAACTTAATCCTCACTATACGTTTGATACCTTTGTCGAGGGTTCTTGTAATAAGTTGGCTCGTTCCGCGGGGTTGGCCATAGCTGATTCTCCGGGAAAGAATTCGTTCAATCCTATATTTATATACGGAGGTTCCGGTTTGGGTAAGACCCATTTGGCTCAGGCGATTGGATGGGCCACCTTGGAGAAACATCCAGAAAAGAAGGTCTTATATGTGGATTCTAACCGATTCCAAGCTCAATACACAGATGCCCATTTGAGAAATTGCGTGAATGACTTCATCGCTTTCTACCAAATGATAGATGTGCTGATTGTTGATGATATACAATTCTTTGCGGGAAAGACCGGTACTCAAAACGTCTTTTTCCAGATTTTCAACCAGCTTCAGCTGAACGGCAAGCAAATTATACTTGTCGCGGATCAGTCGCCAAAACTCCTCCAAGGACTTGATGACCGTATGTTGACTCGTTTCCGCTGGGGGTTGAACGCAGAGTTGGAGTTGCCTGGCACTGATACTAGGAAGGCTATCCTCCGCTCGAAAGTGAAGACGGATGGTCTGACTATCCCTGATAATGTGATCGATTATATCGCCGAACATGTTTCCGATAGCGTCCGTGAGTTAGAGGGGGTTGTCAATTCCCTGTTGGCTCAATCCACCTTGACTGACGCCGAAATCAATATGGACATGGTCCGTAAGGTGGTGAGCTCGTTGGTTTCCACTCCAGAACGCAATGTGACGGTTTCTTCCATCCAGGAGGTCGTCTGCAACTATTACGGGTTGGAGCCTCGTATGCTACAGTCCAACTCCCGCAAGCGGGAAGTGGTGCAGGCTCGTCAAATCGCCATGTTCCTTTCCCGTAAATACACGAAGGTCTCTCTTTCCAGCATTGGTGAGCAAATTGGTAATCGTGACCATGCCACTGTGCTTTACGCTTGCAAGGCCATCCAGAACCTGGTCGAGGTTGACAAAGAGGTGCAACGTAGTGTGGAAGCTATCGAATCTTCTTTGAAGTGAAAAAAATTTATATAATTTTGTCGCATAACTTTTATTAATTAAGGAAATGGTTTTTAAGTTTGTCCTTTTGTCCGATGAAGTGGACGGGTTTATGAGGGAAATACACATCGATTCCGATGCGACTTTTCTTGAATTGAATAACGCTATCTTAGAGAGCGTAGGCTATACGAAAGACCAAATGACGTCTTTCTTGATTTGTAACGACTATTGGGAAGGTGAGAATGAAATCACTTTGATGGAAATGGACACCGCTTCCGATATGGATAGTTTGGTCATGGATAAGGTCCGTGTCGAGGAATTCGCTTCCGAGGAGGGACAAAAGCTCCGTTTCATCTTCGATCCGATGAACGAGCGTTGCTTCTATATGGAATTGAAGGAGGTCAAGACTCGCGAGTCTCTTCCTGCTCCAATATGCAAGCGCTCAAAGGGTAATCCTCCCGCTCAAATGCTCGACGGGTTGTTTATGGATATTCCTGAGCCTAAGGCAGGGGATTTGGACATTGATAACTTGGAAAATTTTGAAGGGGATGAAGGTTTCAACGAAGATGAACTTGATGACTTGAGCATCAACGAGAATTATTTTGAAGACCAAATGTGATTTCGTTTGCCTGTTTCGTTTGCCGTAATCGTGTGTTTCTAATAGTTAATTATTATTTTGATTGAAATATTTTTTATGTTGTCCGAGAATATGATTATTTTTGGAGAAGATTTAATACCATTAAAAATATAGCGTATGAAGAGATGTTTTATTGCTGTGGCTGCTGTATTCGCATTCTCCTTTCTTGCACCCGTTAATGCGCAGAAGAAGATAGACGGAAAGGTTATAACCGAGGTTAAAGAGTGGTGCGTGGAAAATGGTAAAAAGAAAATTGACCATGTCTCCAAGTATGACGCTCAAGGAAATAAATCCGAGGAAATAGAATACACAAAGGTTGGCGACCAGAAATCGCGTACCACCTATAAATATAACGAGAAGGGTAAGTGTATCGAAGAACAACATTTCAATGAATTCAATAAGCTTGAGAAGACCATCCAATTCCAATACAATGAATTTGGTAAGAAGCAGTCTTCTAAAACCCTTTTGCCGAATGGCAAAGTGAAGTCGGAAAAAGTGTTTGAATACATTACTGAGTAATATGTTGGATGGTATCGTCGATATTATAGATGGTAAACTTGCGGCGCTAGAAACGATCACTCTAGAAGAGATGAGCGGTATACGGTTGATGAACCGTATAGATACTAAGTTTCTTGTGAACGTGAATGACTTGCCCTCTTTGCTCGACATGGCTAAGGCCGACTATTTCGTGCAGAAAATAGGTGATTTGCGCAAAGCTTATTATCGGACGCTCTATTATGACACTCCCGACGCGAGGATGTACGTGGTCCATCAAAACGGGAAGCTCAATAGACAAAAAATCCGCGTGCGTGAATACGTGGAGTCGAATTTGATGTTTTTGGAGGTGAAGTCTAAGAACAACAAGGGTAGGACATCTAAGAAACGTATTTCCATTTCTGATGAGAATGTGCTCCAAAATCAGGAGGCGATTTCTTTCCTTGATGAGAAGTCTGTGTTCAAGATGAACGAAATAGATTTCCGCCTAAGGAACAATTTCTTTCGCATCACTCTCGTGAACAAGGAGAAGTCTGAACGTTTGACTATCGATTTCAATATCAATTTCGAGAACTGTGTCACTGGCGTTAAGAACACAATCCCGCATTTGTGCATCGTCGAGGTCAAGCAGGATGGTAACGCTCATTCACATTTCAAGGATTATTTGGCTTCTCTAAGAATTAAGAAACGGAGCATAAGTAAGTATTGCCTTGGCATGGTGCTTACAGATCCTTCCTTGAAGTGTAATCGGTTTAAGGAAAAGGTGAGATATATCCAAAAGTTGTGATATCCATTTTCCCACACACTTTATTTTTGAAAATATAAACAAAACAAATTTAATATGGCACTTTTAGCAAATATCAGTGATTTAGCTTTTTTCGGAATCCCTTTCGTTAACTACGAAGGTTTTTTCGAATTGCTTCTCCGTTTCGGACTTAATTTCTTGGTCACTTCTTTGATTATTGTGTGGTTATACTATGGTAAATCAAAAAGACGTGATTATGTGTTTACTTTTACGTTGATTAGTACGACCGTTTTCTTGCTGATTTTCCTTTTGGGAAGTGAGAAACTTCAAATCGGTTTGGCATTGGGTCTTTTTGCGATTTTTGGCATTATCCGTTATAGAACAGATACCGTACCGATCCGTGAGATGACGTATCTCTTCTTAATCATCGGACTTTCTGTCATCAATGCGTTGGCTGTGAGTGTGAGTTATGTCGAATTGTTCTGTACGAACTTCCTCTTCGTGTTCATGACTTGGTTGATGGAAAAGACTCGTATCGTATCGAAAAGCGCTTGCAAGTTGATTAAGTACGAAAAGATTAACCTTATCACTCCTGATAAATACGAGGAGATGTTGGCTGATATTAAACAACGTACGGGTTTGAACGTGACAAAATGTGAGATTGGATATATCGATTTCTTGAAGGATACGGCTTTGATCAAGGTCTATTATGAGTCTACTTCCAAGGAAATCAATACGGTTGATCAAATTACTAGGGCTAAAGATTTTAATGGATAAATTTTCGTTGGCACGTCACAGACTTTTAGTCTTTGTCTTGTTTGTCGTTTCCCTCGTTGCGCCTAATCGGGCGTGGGCGGGTGACGACAGGCAAGACTTTGCCTCTTCTGTGGACGTTACTGTTACCAAGAAATTTTTTAAGAGACTGAATCTGGGTTTGACGGAATCTGTCTCGTTGCGGAATAATTCTTCCGAGTTAGATAAGTTTTCTACGAAAGCTGACGTTTCATACAATGTCATAAAGGGTCTTTTGAGAATCGGCGCCGATTATTATTTGATTAGTAAGGCGAATTATAAAGATGATTTTTATTTAAACCATCGTTTCTCAGGTTATCTTAGGGTAAAGAAGGATGTGGCTCGCTTTTCGTTCGGGCTCAAGTCTAAATTCCAGGTTACGTACCGACCTGAGAAGGAGCCTAAAAAACAATACAAGGATTTCTGGAGGAACAAACTTTATGTTTCGATGAAGTTGCCTAATGTGCAATTGTACCCAATCGTTGCAGCCGAATGCTTCTATCGTACAAACGATTATAAGGGAAACAACATTGAAAAAATGAGGTATGAAGTTGGTGCGAAATACCAATTCAACAAGCATAATACTTTAAAGGCTCTCTTTAGGTATGACGATGGAATGAATGTCGTCGACCCAATGGATGTCTATAGTGTTGTGCTGTCATACGGACTTAATTTGTGATAGTATATGAGTGAAGGTGGTAGTGTCTCGACTGTCAGTAGACGGGTTTTGCTGAAGGCGGGTGTTTGGTTCGCCCTCTTTAATTCCCTCTTTGTCTTTTTGATTTCCTTAAAATATTTCGTGCTTATCCCTGACCAGGTTTGGGACGAGCACCTTTGTTATTTGGGAACCTACATTCTCACCCATTTTGTCTTCATTTCTTTCCTCCCCCTGTTTTTTATTTATCTTCCCGTCACGATTCTTGCCCGCAGCAACCGAGTGAGTATGATATGTGCATCTGTGGTCGCTTCGCTCTTTTTGATCATTCTTGCGGTTGACGCTTATGTCTTCTCCCTTTATCGGTTCCATATTAATTCCTATGTCTTGGAGCAAGTGTTCGCTCCTGGGGCCACTCAGGTGTTCGAGTTTACTGTCGCGCAGTATTTCTTGGTGATAGGTTTATTGGCGCTCCTGTTTCTTATCGAAATATTATTGTTTAAGTTGGCTTTCCGTTTGGCGAACAAAATCCCTAATTCTGTCATCTATTCTTTGATTGTCACGTTAGGTGTGTTGGTTTGTGTCGTTCAATGTAAACATGCCGTGGCTCATGCCCGAAATGACAGACAATTGATTTTGTTGGACCGCTATTTCCCGGCTTGCGTCTCTTTGAACGCTAACCGCCTGCTCTCTGCCGTCGGTATGGATGTCGAGCCAACCACTATCCAACTGAATTATCAAAAAAAGAGTTATACCTACCCGAAAGTGCCACTGCGTAACACAAAGTCCGGGAAAAACGTCATTGTCATCGCCTTCGATTCTTGGCGAGCTTCGACGATGGATTCTTTATGCGCTCCGAATATTTTTGAATTCTCGAAACGCTCCTCCCGTTGCCTTAACCATTATAGCGGCAGTAACGGGACGAGAACAGGCGTGTTTTCTTTGTTCTATGGTTTGCCTGGCGTGTATTGGCGTGATTTTTGTTCCCAAGCGATTCCTCCGGTTCTCTTTTCCGCCATGAAGGAGAACGGATATGAGACGCATCTATTTCCGAGTGCATCCATGCAGAACCCTCCGTTGGATAAATGTGTGTTCTCGCTTTATCCGGAACAATGTCTTTCCGCATCTGGCAACAACGCTTGGCAGCGTGATGTGAATGTGGCTGATGGGTTCATCCAGTTCTTGAACAATAGGGGAGAGGGAAGCGCCCCTTTCTTCTCGTTCTTGTTCTTCGATTCGCTCCATAGTATGATTATGCCTGATGATTACAAAGGACCGTTCCAACCTTCTTGGGATTGCGCGCACTATGAGCGTCTGGGTAAGGATGTTGACCCTACCGAATTCCTGAACCTTTATAAGAACATGGTTTATTATTTGGATAGCCTCGTCGGGAAAATACTTGTCGAAGTGGAGTCCAAAGGCTTGCTGGATAGTACGGTCATCGTAATCACGGGTGACCATGCGCAGGAGTTCGATGATTGCCATCATGCGTTTTGGGGCCATAACGGCAACTACTCCGCCGCTCAGATGCAGGTGCCTATGATTTATTACAATGGATCAGACTCCATCGTCCGTTCCGACTGGACTGCGCATTATGATTTGGTGCCGACGCTAATGAAGGATGTGTTTGGAACAGAGAATCCTTCTTGCGATTATTCCATCGGTAATTCGTTGTTAGACACTACCTCTTCCCGTGATTTCTTGCTTGTCGATAGCTATATTGGTATCGGCTTGATTGATAGTGTCGGGAATATTACGAACGTTTATTATGATGGGGATTATTCCATTACGGACTCTAACCTGGACGAACAGTTCACTACACCTTTCGATCGTGATCTGTTCGAAAGGACTCAGTCGCAGATTCGCTATTTCTGGAAGTAATCTCTGCCGACTAATTCTTGCCCGTGAATACTTGTTTTTCTCCGTAAAATTTCTTTCTTTTGTGCCCACAAATTGTGTTTTAATTTAAATAATAATAATTAACTGATTATGGTTTACACACATGAAGTGCAACAGATGTGTTCTGTTGCTAAAGGTCCTAACCACGGACCAGCTCCAATTCCTGAGGAAGGAAAATGGATTCAAGCTAAGGAGATTAAGGATATTTCAGGTTTGACTCATGGTATTGGCTGGTGTGCTCCTCAACAAGGTGCTTGTAAGTTGACTTTGAATGTCAAGAACGGCGTGATTGAAGAGTGCTTGGTTGAGACTATCGGTTGCTCTGGTATGACTCACTCTGCCGCTATGGCTTCTGAAATCCTTCCTGGCAAGACTATCTTGGAGGCTTTGAATACTGACTTGGTTTGTGACGCTATCAACACCGCTATGCGTGAGTTGTTCCTCCAAATCGTTTACGGTCGTACTCAATCTGCTTTCTCTGAGGGCGGTTTGGCAATCGGTGCTGGTTTGGAAGACCTCGGTAAAGGCTTGATCGGTCAAATGGGTACTTTGTATGGTACAAAGGCTAAGGGTACTCGTTACCTCCAATTGACTGAGGGCTACATCACTAAGATGTTCTTGGACAAGGACGACCAAGTATGTGGTTATGAGTTCGTTCATATGGGTAAGTTCATGGATGCTGTTAAGAAGGGTGTTCCTGCTGACGAGGCATTGAAGAGCGTTACTGGTACTTACGGCCGTACTAAGAAAGAGGATGGCGCTGTTAAGTCTATCGACCCACGTAAGGAATAATTGATATTTACTATTGGACGATTTACGATTTGCAATTTGTTGAATGACTAAGGATGGTCTGAAGGCAAGATCATGGGTTTTGCGTTGAGAATCATTTTTTTGTGGCTGGAATGGATTCCCGAATCTATTGTTCCCCGCCCGAGAGGTTGACTCTAATCCATGAGGGGTGAGAAGAATTGCTTGAGATGATTACTGCTTCAGTCGTAACTTGTTGAAATGAATTGTGATGGTAAATATTCTATTAGTAAAAATAGTAAATAGTAAATATAAAAATAGTAAATAGAATTATGATAAGAGAAGTTAAATTTGAATCACAAGACCGTCGTATTGCGCAGATCAACGCTGCTCTCGCAAAACACGGCATCAAGTCAATAGAAGAGGCTAACCAAATCTGTGACAAAGCTGGATTGGATCCATACAAGACATGCGAGGAGACTCAAATGATTTGTTTCGAGAATGCAAAGTGGGCTTATGTTGTAGGTACTGCTATCGCATTGAAGGAAAAGGCTAAGGACGCTGTCGAGGCTGCGAAGTATATCGGCGAGGGACTTCAGTCTTTCTGTATTCCTGGTTCTGTGGCTGACGACCGTAAGGTTGGTCTCGGACACGGTAACTTGGCCGCTCGTTTGCTCTCTCCTGAGTCTAAGTGTTTCGCTTTCTTGGCTGGCCACGAGTCTTTCGCCGCTGCTGAGGGCGCGATCAAGATCGCTAAGATGGCTAATAAGTCAAGACCGGCTAACAAGCCTTTGCGTTGTATCTTGAATGGTTTGGGTAAGGATGCCGCACAAATCATCTCCCGTATCAACGGCTTCACATATGTACAAACTAAGTTCGACTACTTCACTGGTAAGTTGAAGGTGGTTAAGAAGATCGCTTATTCTGACGGAGAGCGCGCTACCGTTAATTGCTACGGTGCTGACGATGTTCGTGAAGGTGTGGCTATCATGTGGAAAGAGAACGTTGATGTTTCCATCACAGGTAACTCAACTAACCCGACTCGTTTCCAACACCCAGTAGCTGGTACTTACAAGAAGGAGCGTATCCTCGCTGGTAAACCTTATTTCTCAGTTGCTTCCGGAGGTGGAACAGGTCGTACTTTGCACCCAGATAACATGGCTGCAGGTCCTGCTTCTTACGGTATGACTGATACATTGGGTCGTATGCACTCTGACGCTCAATTCGCTGGTTCTTCTTCAGTTCCTGCTCACGTTGAGATGATGGGATTCCTCGGAATCGGTAACAACCCTATGGTTGGTTGTACTGTTGCTTGCGCCGTTGAGGTTGACTTGTTCTTGAACAAGAAATAATCAGGCGTCATATTAGCTAAGCGTCCCGTTGTCATTTGATTACGGGACGCTTTTTTTTGTATATTCGAATTGTTCGTTTGTCTATTCTAATGTTTGCGTTATTCCCCATATATGAATATTCCCTGTGGTAAATATTCCCCATGTTTTCTTATTTCGTGTGCGATAGTAATTGCTCCAAAAGTGGTAGGGTGTTGTTCAATCCTCCAACCTTAACAAGGAATCCCCACATGGGTTCTAATTTCTTCCACCCTCCAGTATATAGGAAGTGAGATAGCTTTTGTTTCGTTGTTTGGTCAAATCCGCAGGAACGTAGGATGTTCCTCCAAGAGTAGAATTCCTTGTAGGCCCAATCGTAGCCTTCCTTCAGCTGTTCGGCCGTAAGTCCTTTCGTTTGGTAGACGACTGTCCGCGTGTCGTATTTGCTCCAATCATATGTCAGGATTCTTCCTTCGCTCTCCATCCTTTGGAATTGCCTTGTCCCCGGATAGGGCGTTAAAATGTGATAGGTGGCGGTCGTGATGGCATTCTCGACACCCCAATCAACCGCTCTTTTGAACACATCCGAATCGTCGTTGTCCAGTCCGAACACGAAACTACCGTTTATCATGATTCCTAAATCGTGGAGACGCTTGACCGCTTCGCTGTAATCCCGTTGCAGGTTCTGACATTTATTGCTCGCTTTAAGATTCTCCGGCGAGAATGTCTCAAAGCCTATGAAGACGCTTCTTAATCCTGCTTCCGCCGCTTTTTCTATGAGGTTGCCTTCCAGAATCGATTGTACGGTGGCGGCGCTTTGGAAAACTCTATTCATGCCTTTCATTCCTTCGAATAGTTCCGCCGCGAACTTTTTGTTGCCTAGAAGGTGGTCGTCAAGGAAATAGAGATGCCTACCAGGTAACCCTTCGATTTCTTGCAACGCCGCGTCGACGCATGTGGTGTAGAAGGATTTTCCTCCTTCGTAGAAGGCGTCTTTGTAACAGAAGTCGCAATGGTGGGGACATCCTCTAGATACGACTAGTGAGTTGGGCACAAAATATTTTTCCCGTTTGATTAGGTCTCGTCTAACGGGGGGAATGTTCTCGATAGAACGCCATTGGGCAACATAGCGCTTTTGAGCGCATCCACTCCGAAAATCCTCCAAAAAGCGGGGGAATGCTTCTTCTCCAGGCCCTAAAATGATTGTGTCGGCGTGTTGCGACGCTTCTTCTGGCAGTGCTGTCACATGCAAACCGCCCATGACGACATGGATGCCTCTGCTGCGATAACCATCTGCGATGGCGTATGCCCGGTAGGCGTTGGTCACGTATACTTGTATACATACTAGGTCTGGATAGTCATTCAATTCAAGCGCTTCAACATGTTGGTCCTGAATCTCAACTTTGTCGTCTTCGGTAAAATATCCTGCTAATGTGGCTAATCCAAGCGGAGGGAAAAGTGAATATTTGATGGGTCTCCAATATGGACTTTGGGCTTCATCCAAAGATGGAAGAATCATTTTAACTGTTAATCGTTTTTTCATTGTGGTATTGCACAAGTTGGTTTATTTGCTGTTTTTATGAATAAGGGTCAATTGTTTCCCTCTGCGATTATTTTCCTCTCCATATAAGAATGTCTAAAAATTAAATTTAAAATGTATTGCGTGAAATTTCTTACTTGCTTGTTTATAAGAGATTAACTATTTACATCCTTAAATATAAGGATTCTTCTTGGGTCATTTTGTTGTTTTTCATTCAAAATTTCTATTTTCTTCTCTGATTTTTGTTTTTTTAAGAATTATACATATCTTTGCCCAACTAAGTATATGCTTTTCGCTAATGCGATGAAAAACGTTTGAGAATGATGAAGATAAAGTATTGTATCGTTGGCTTATTGGCGGTATTATTGTCGTCCGTTCCCGTATTCGCCCAAGAGGATATTGTATGTGACCAGTATCACTTCAACTACTATTTGGTGAACCCGGCAGTTGCTGGTGCAGAGCGTTGCAGTCACTTGATGTTGACGGGTAAATTCCAATGGATGGGTATCGAGGATGCTCCTATG
>JAZLJL010000062.1:0-45045 GCA_045617845.1 Paludibacteraceae bacterium
GATGAAAGGATACTTTCCCTATTATGAATCTGATTTCTTCAACATACATACCTTTTTTATCATTTAAAGAAAGGGGATATAATTAGATTGAAAAAAAACATATATATTAGCGACGCAATTTTTTTAGAGAACAGCAGCCCAAGAAACGATATGGTGGGCTAGGGTAGATATAGATAGAAATCCATAAATTACACACATTATAAGCAATAATTTTTATGAAAAGAAATGTTTTAAGCGTGATGATGCTTATGGCATCTACCAGCTTGTCGCTGAATGCGCAAACTGTCATTGACGAAGATTTTGAATCAGGTACAGGGGATTGGTCTGCTCGTGGAGGAGAGTCTGTTACCGCAGTGAAGGACGTCGCCAATTCTGGTACCCAGTCGTTGAAAGTGTCGTCTAGGTCCGATTATTGGAACGGAGCCACTTTTGCTCCTGACGGACTCCAAGCAGGACAATCTTACGACGTGGAAGCGTATGTCTATTTCGACGGCACCACTTTTACCCCAGCTACGACTCTTTCCGAAGGCATGATCGCTTTGAAGGATGCCTACAATGAGGAGAACTATTTTAAACTGGGAACTTGTCTCAGTGGACAAACAGCGAATAACTCCACCATGAGAAGTATGGTTAAGACCCATTTCAACAGTGTGACACCGGAGAACGAGTTGAAGCCGGACGCCACCCTGGACCAAAATGCTAGTAAGCAAAACGGAAACAACGTGAACCCGCAGGCGCGATTGAGCAGCGGAGCTCAAGCTATCCTTAAATTTTGCGAGGACAACGACATAGCGCTTCGTGGTCACTGCTTCATTTGGCACAGCCAGACGCCTACTTGGTTGTTCAAGGAGGGGTTCAACGACAATGGCAACAACGTTTCCGTCGAAATCATGGACCAACGTATGGAGAATTACATAAAAAATGTAATCGAATTGGTCACGAAGACTTATCCTAAGTTGAATATTTACGCATGGGACGTCGTGAATGAGGCGTTTAATGAAGATGGTACCCTCCGTGCGGCAGGTAACAACTCCATCAGCCCTGGACAATCTTACTGGTATCAAATTTATGGGAGCAACGATTATATCAAAAAAGCTTTCACGTTCGCGAAGAAATACGCTCCGAAAGGCTGTAAACTTTACTATAACGATTATAACGAGTATGACGCCCAAAAGAGAGATGGTATCTATAAGTTAGTGAAAGAGATGTATGAAGCGGGTATCTGCGACGGTGTGGGTATGCAATCTCACCTCGACCTCTCTCACCCGAACGCCTCCCTCTACGAGGAAGCTATCCAAAAATACGCCAGCATCGGTTGCGACATCCAAATCACAGAGTTGGACGTGACCTCCAACAACGACGACCAGCAAGCAAGCTACTACGAGTGGTTGTTCAACCTCTACAAAAAATACAAAGACAACATCAGCGCTGTCGTATTGTGGGGTGTGAACGACGGTAATAGCTGGAGAGGTGACCGTAAGCCGTTGCTTTTCGACAACAGCTACAATCCGAAGCCTTGCTACTATTCTGTTATTAAGGGCATGAACGTCTCGTCTTCCACAGAGGAATCAGAAGAAGATAACACCATAAAGGAGAAGTCCTTCGACCTTTGTTTCCAATATAGCGACGGTGAGACAAAATATCCGACCATCAAGAGCGAGACGATTGCCAGCAAAACATGGACGAAGATTTCCGGTGTGATGGAAATCCCTGCCGATGCCACAAATGTATCCGTTTACGTCCAATCCACTGATACGGGAAGCGAAAGCGACTTGATCGACTTCTATCTCGACGACGTGAAATGTGCGGTTCATAGTGACGACCCGACATCGGTGTCAAACGCTTTGGCGGAGAATGATTACACATTGTCTCAAAACATGCCGAATCCGGCAAGCGGCCAAACATCGATCTATTTCTCCCTGAAAGAGAACGGACATGTCTCCATCGCACTTTACAACTCCTTGGGTGTAAAGGTAATGGATGTTATCAACAACAATTTCCCTGCAGGTTCATACAAGACGGAAATCGATGTCAAATCCTTCGCGTCTGGCGTTTATTTCTACGAGATGAACGTCAATGGTTTCTCCGCAAGAAAGACGATGAGCGTGAAATAAGAGCATCGGGATATGCTATCGCCTAAAAAATCATAACACGAAGAGGGTGTGTTCAATCAAACGGATACATCCTCTTCCTTTTTATAAGCCCGATAGATTATATCTTTGACAATGAGTTGGTAAAAAAAGGGACGCATGATCATGCGTCCCTAACATTCATATATGCGTTGTCAGACGATTTCCGCGACCACATAGGTACTACCGCCGATATAGATCACATCGTTATCGCCAGCGTCGCTCAGAGCGGCCTGATAAGCCTTTTCGACAGTTGGGTAGGTATTGCCCTTCAAACCCTTCTGCGTCGCCAGCTCCTTCAGTTTATCCTCCGGCATGGCGCGTTTGATACTAGCCCTCGTGAAATAATAGACCGCATTCTTAGGAAGCAATTCCAGCACGTGGCTCACATCCTTGTCGCCCACCATTCCGAAGACGATGCGCAACGTTTCGCAAGGTATGGAGGTCAATTGTTTCACCACATATTGGATGCCGCCCACATTGTGTCCCGTGTCGCATACCACGTATGGAGACTCTTTTAGGCGTTGCCAACGACCCATAAGGTGTGTTTGGTCTAACGTATGCTCAAATCCATGTCGCATCGCCTCTTCGGAAATCTTATAGCCTAGGTGGCGCAACTCTTCCACCGCGCGTAAGGCGGTCGCCATGTTTTTCTGTTGGTAGATACCCAATAAAGGGGTCCGTACCATTTCTTCTCCTATTCGGAATAGTTGGAAAGGCTGTTTGTAGGAAGCCTCCATGCCAAGGAATTCGTTAGGAAGTTGGTCTGCGAAATAAATCGGTGTAATCACTTCGTCCGCCTTGTCTTGGAACACTTTTTTGACGGATCCTTCCGCTTCCCCTATGACGACAGGGATGCCCTGCTTGATGATTCCCGCCTTTTCGGATGCGATTTTTTCCAGTGTGTCGCCCAAGAGGTTCATGTGGTCCATGCTGATGTTCGTGATGACGGAAAGGTCAGGCGTGATGATGTTGGTGCTGTCCAATCTACCACCCAGTCCGACTTCGACGACAGCCACGTCAACCTGTTCCTGACGGAAGTAGTCGAATGCCATGGCCACGTTTACTTCAAAGAAAGATGGGCAAACCCTTTCGATTAGGGCGCGGTGTTTCTCCACGAAATCGATCACGTATTCCTCCGGGACCATCTCTCCGTCCACACGGATGCGTTCCCTGAAATCCCTTAAGTGGGGGGAGGTGAACAAGCCCACTTTATAACCTGCGGACTGAAGGACGGAGGCCAAAGTGTGGGAAACTGATCCCTTTCCGTTGGTGCCGCCGACATGGATGGTCCTGAACGATTCGTGTGGGTGTCCGAAATAAGCGTCCATCTCCTTCATGCTGTCGATGCCCGCTTTGTATCCAGAGGTGCCTACAGCCTGAAAACTTGGCATTCGGCTGAAGATATAGTCGATCGTTTCTGCGTATGTCATGATTTTTCCCTTTCCAATATTTTGTTTTTATCAAAAATTTAGTATCTTTACGAATACGAAGGTAATGAATAATTACTTCAGAGAAAAAATTTCTTTATTGATTAACACTTAATTTGAATGACCATGGGCGCTAAGAAGAATTTCGTTTTGGATACTAATGTTATCCTTCACGATTACAAGTGTATTTACAATTTCCAGGACAACGACATTTATTTGCCGATTGTTGTCTTAGAGGAATTGGACAAGTTCAAAAAAGGAAATGACCAAATCAATTTCAATGCGCGTGAGTTTGTCCGCGAGTTGGATAATATAGATGGAGGTAAAGATATTTTTCAGAAGGGAGTCGCTCTCGGATCTGGGTTAGGAAAATTGTTTATTGTAACGAATTCCGATTACCCTGAAAAAATCGCCAAGGCTTTTTCCGAGAAGATCCCAGACCATAAAATCCTCGCTGTGGTTGATTTAGTCGCTACCAAGAATCCTAAGACAAAGACCATCCTCGTTTCCAAGGATGTGAACCTAAGAATGAAGGCTAGGTCTTTGGGTATGGAGGCTGAGGATTACAGTACGGACAAAGTGACTAACATCGATGTGTTCGACAAAGCACAGGCTGTCTTTGAGAATGTGGATGCCGACATGATCGATCAACTCTACGCTTCTCCTGTCGGATTGCCGCTTGAAGGGTTTAAACTCGACGGTGAAGTTGGGGCTAACGAATGCTTCATCATGAAGAGCACTCGCTCGACGGTTATGGCTCGCTATAATGCGAACACCAAATTGGTCGAGAAAGTTAAGAAGGAAAAGGCTTTTGGCATCGAAGGCCGTAATGCGGAGCAGTCTTTCGCCTTGAACGCATTGTTGGACGATGACATCAAGCTGGTGGCCATCACGGGACGTGCGGGAACGGGAAAAACCCTTTTGGCTTTGGCTGCCGCACTTCAACAGCATGAAAAGTACAAACAAATACTTTTGGCTCGACCGATCGTCGCCATGTCGAACAAGGATTTAGGGTTCTTGCCGGGTGACGAGAAACAGAAAGTGGCCCCTTATATGCAACCTCTGTTCGATAACTTGAACGTCATCAAACATCAATTCGGTCCTAGTAGCAAGGAACTGAAACTTTTGGAAGACATGCAAAAGAGCGAACAACTGGTAATCGAGGCGTTGGCCTTCATTCGTGGACGTAGTTTAAGCAACACTTACTTTATCGCCGATGAGGCACAAAACTTGACACCACATGAAGTGAAAACCATCATCACCCGTGCCGGTGAAGGCTGTAAGATGGTCTTCTGCGGTGATGTTCAGCAGATTGATACGCCATACTTGGATATGCAATCCAATGGTTTGGTGTACATGATCGACAAAATGAGGGGCCAGGACATCTTCGCCCATGTGAACCTGATCAAGGGTGAGCGTAGTTATTTGTCCGAATTAGCAAGTTCATTATTGTAAAGCTTAGTTTACAGACAAAAGGCTTGTATTTATGTGGGGACCGCTCTTTGCGTGTTCCCACATTTTTTTTCATTCGCTGTCATAAAGATTTTTCTGTTGACGGAAAAATCGTAATTTTGCAAAAAAATTAGTTTCATGCACAAATCAGGTTTCGTAAATATCGTGGGTAACCCTAATGTCGGCAAATCGACATTGATGAACGCTTTGGTTGGCGAGAGAATCTCCATCATCACCTCCAAAGCCCAGACCACACGTCATAGAATATTGGGCATTGTGAATGGCGAGGACTTCCAAATCGTTTATTCCGACACGCCGGGTGTCCTCAAGCCGAACTATAAACTGCAGGAATCCATGCTCAATTTCTCCACCAGCGCCTTGACGGACGCCGATGTGCTTCTCTACGTCACGGACGTCGTGGAGAAGGCTGAGAAGAATGCGGATTTCATAGAGAAGGTGAAGAAACAAAAGGCTCCTGTCATTTTGATCATCAATAAGATTGATTTGACGGACCAGCCTAAGCTCATTGAGTTGGTGGAAAAGTGGAAGGAAATCCTTCCGGATGCCGAGATTATACCGATATCTGCCCAAAACAATTTCAACCTCGATTATCTTTTGAAGAGAATTAAGGATCTGTTGCCTGATTCGCCGCCTTTCTTCGAGAAGGATGCCCTTACGGATAAACCCGCCAGGTTCTTCGTCACCGAAATCATCCGCGAAAAAATCCTCACCAATTACGATAAGGAGGTGCCTTACGCTGTGGAGGTCGTCGTGGAGAGTTTCAAGGAGGATAACAAACTAATCCGTATCAATGCGGTGATCTATGTCGAGCGCGATTCCCAAAAGGGTATCATCATCGGTCAAGGTGGAAAGATGCTCAAGAAGGTGGGTATGGAGGCGCGGAAGGATATCGAGGCGTTCTTCGATAAGAAAGTGTTCCTTGAATTGTTCGTCAAGGTGGAGAAGGATTGGCGCAACAAGGACAAAGATCTAAAGGATTTTGGCTACCAGCCTGAGTGATAGGGCTGAGCCTCGTATGTACAAAGAAAAAGAGATAGAGAAATGAGTAATTTAGTAGCTATAGTAGGAAGACCGAATGTCGGTAAGTCAACTTTGTTCAATAGGTTGACGCAAACCCACCGTGCCATCGTGAATGACGAGGCGGGAACCACACGCGACCGCCAATATGGTAAAGTGGATTGGAACGGTGTGGAGTTTTCCATAGTCGACACTGGCGGTTGGGTCGTGAATTCTGATGATGTCTTCGAGGAGGAGATCCGTAAACAAGTGAAGATCGCCATCGAGGAGGCGGATGTCATCCTTTTCGTAGTGGATGTCACCAGCGGTCTTACCGACCTTGACACGCAAGTGGGGCAGATTCTTAGGAAAAACAAGAAACCTGTGATCCTCATCAGCAATAAAGTGGACAATAACGACTTGCAATATGATGCGGCCGAATTCTACAAGTTGGGATTGGGCGACCCTCAGTGCATTTCATCCCTCTCCGGTTTTGGAACAGGCGACCTTTTGGACTTAATCCTCGAGAAACTTCCTAAGAAGAAGGAGGAGGATATGGATGAGGATTTGCCGCGCGTGGCTATCGTCGGACGTCCTAATGCGGGAAAATCATCCATCATTAACGCTTTTATTGGGGAAGACCGTTATATTGTGACCGATATCGCTGGAACGACGCGTGACAGTATCCATACCCGTTATTCCAAGTTCGGTTATGATTTTTATCTGGTCGATACGGCCGGAATCCGTAAGAAGGGAAAGGTGACGGAAGATCTCGAGTACTTCTCTGTCATCCGTTCCATCCGTTCCATCGAGGACTCCGATATCTGTGTGCTGATGATTGACGCGACCAGGGGAATCGAAGCGCAGGATATGAATATTGTCCAACTCATCCAAAAGAATAGGAAGGGTATTGTGGTCTGTGTGAACAAGTGGGACTTGATCAAGGAGAAGGATTCCAAATCGACGCTCACTATGGAGAAGGCGATTAGGGAGCGACTCGCCCCGTTTGATGATTTTCCGATTATCTTCACTTCCGCATTGACGAAACAAAGAATCTTCAAGGTGATAGAAGCTGCTATGGAGGTTTACCAGAATAGGAAACAGAAGATATCCACCAGCAAGTTGAACGAATACTTCTTGCCGTTGATAGAGAACTATCCGCCACCGTCAACGAAGGGAAAATACATCAAAATCAAGTATGTGACGCAGTTGCCTAACACACAGATTCCGTCCTTCGTTTTCTATGCGAACCTTCCGCAATATGTGAAAGAGCCTTATAAACGATTCTTGGAGAACAAGATGAGGGAGCAATGGAAACTGTCTGGAACACCAATCAATATATTCGTCAGACAGAAATAAAAAAAATGGAAAGGAAAGTCCAAGGAGATGGGCTTTCCTTTTTCTTTTATGTATGGGGACAATAAAGTCACTACCGGGCGTCATCCTATCAATTATCACAAAATAAGAGTCTTGTCTTGGAATGATTTTGGAATGGCTAAGGTTGATAAATGATTAGAAACAAATTATTTGTATTGTGATTTTGTCATGTCCACAACTAATATGTACCTTTACAAGGCTTTTTGTGGGTTATTTCCCAAATCAATTGAGAAGTAGAAAAGTCTCTTTTTAATAGTTTCTTAAATATGAAAAGAATAATAGATACGCAGGAATTGGTCGATAAACAGGTCATCAGCGAGGAGGTCGCCAACGACATCATCCATTACTACCAGAATAAAAAAGGCGTCATGAGCAACGCATCGCTGCCCCTTATCATCGTAGCCATCATCTTTATTGTAACAGGAAGCATCTTCCTAATAGAGGACAATTGGAAGGCTATCCCTATTTTCTTGCAAGACGTCATCGCGCTCCTCCCTTTGGTCATCAGTACAATAGGATGTTACCATGTGTACAGGCACAAATTGGAGAGTAGGGGATGGAAAGAGGGCATTTGCCTCTTCCAATGTTTTTCCATATGTATTACATTTTTGATTATCGACGGAATATACGACATCAAAGTATCTTCGTCTTTTGTATTCATCCTGTTTGCCTTCCTTTTCTATCCATTCGTTTTTATTTTTCAATCTGTGATAGCGTCATCATTAATTATAGCGATTGTATGCTTTCTCATAAATGAATTCACCGAATTAACACGTTTACCTCTTCCCATCATTGGGATTATGGACCTCTGTTTCCTATACGATTTCTACTATAAGAAACGCAACACGTTTCTCTGTAAGTTCAGGACTGCCATCCTTCCCATCCTCATCTTATTAGCATGGGTATTATCTTATGAAATCATTGATGATTTGTTCGACAGCAAGAGTAGCGATTTGATTATGGTGATATGCGCGATAATCATGTCCTGTTGGAGCTTTTCGCTTCACACATGGATAAGGGATTCCCAAAACATCGCGAGCAACGCCACAATGCTTAAAATCAGCTCTTTCGTCGCGATATATTTATCACTTTCAATAATGACGAATGAGTTTGAGAAACTCGACGAAATCAAAATATTCACGGCTTTAAATATCATCTTATTGGTATCCGCCATAGTTTTATTCCTCGTTTCCCTTTACCATAAAAAAAAGAGAGGAAAACCCATAGAGATGGACGAATGGGTGGCGCTGCTGACAATACCTATCATTATATGCGCATCTTTTTCGATGGCCGAAATCTGTCACATAACCGCCACCGTACTCTTAGCGCTCTACTTAGGATATCTCACCTACACAGGCATCCGATCGCATGACTTAGTCAAACTCAATATCGCACTGGTCGGATGGTACGCCTATATGTTCCAAACAATGGGAATTCATGAATTATCATCCGTAATTATGGGTGTCTTCTCAATCGTATGGGGCGTCGTCCTCATCCTCATCAATTATTACTTACACGCAAAAAGGAAAAATGTTAGAAATGAAGAAATTCGATAAAAAACAAATACTGATAGCTGCGTTGGCGCTGCCGCTTCTTCTCGCGTCATATTGGATTATCCGTTGTCAAATCACCAACGGAGCGGAGCATACGATCAAACTTACCGTTACAAAATCATTTCTGGATAATTATTCTGGTTTATATTTATATTACAAAGACTCAATACCTGCTAACAAATGGATAAATAAGGATTTCTACGTCTCTTTCCGTACAGATGAGAACGGAATATCCCATCCTTCGGGAGTGAGTTTGTTACCTTCTTTATGTAAGGCCTCCATCTATGGTCGTTATGGTTCATATAGTAGGAGCACAAGCTTAGAATCCGTATGCGCACAAAAATACTATATAGTCGATAAGGAAAAATATTTTTGGATAGACCGACTCGTCGCGAAAGCGTTTGAAGAGGGAAAAGAGGTCCATGCCATCGTCGATGTGAAAAAACATGAAAGCGAAGTCTCTTCCTTAGAAATCGATGGAAAGGATGTCGTCGGTATGATACCAGACGCCTTACAGCATCCTGACGAAATGATAGACACGATGGCAAACAGAATCGGAGAAGATGTGAAGAACAAATGTGTATGTTATTGCGACCCGAATAATAGACTCAATTATATGCGTGTAATAACGGGCGCCACAATCTCCTCCTATCTACTTGAGGCGATAAAATATCTTTGGAACGAAAGGAAACAAGACACCGCGTTTGTTGCCATGGTTCAAGCGAAAGCGGTGGAATGTTACTTCAACTATGAAAAATTGGCGAATAACGATGTGCTCAGCAATGCGGTCAGCCAACTCTCCTCGTCATACAACTTGGTAAACGAAGATAACCAAAGAGCCTTGTATGATATTTTCAAGCAAGACAAAGAAGTGTTTTCTGAATACTACAGGGATTATTATTTGGAAAAGGATGATTCTTTAAAAATGGATAGTAGTTTATCCGATTATGCATCCCAAATCAAAGCGTTGACGCATGACGACGAACTCACTCCCAAGACACTCGATAACATCGGATTTTGGGTAAGAAGATGGGAGGACGGAAGTGCGGAAACCATTCATCAAATTTTGGAGAAGATAGAGAATAAATAGGGAAGCGTCTTAATCGGGAGCTTAAATGCCTGTCTTCGGGGCGATAGTGCTTGAAAAAATATGGTAAATATGTTGTTGAGGCTAATAATACGAGTGTTTTTCAGCCTTCCAATTTGTTTTGTTCGTAAATAATCCCTACCTTTAAAAGGTAGTTCTATATTATTAACGGAAAAAAATTTGAAGTCATGGAAACAACAGATATCATAACATCGGATTTGGTGAGGTTTGTGGTGGTGGCGTTGATGTCATTGGTGATAGGACTATCCCAGAGAAAGTTGTACCAAAAGGACGATGCTTCGAAGCGTATGTTCGGTTCCGACCGTACGTTCACACTCATAGGAGTGCTCGGATTTATTTTATATTTGGTGGGAGAGGGAAGTCTTGTCCCTTTCCTTTGCGGTGCTGCGGCTCTGACGCTATTATTCGTGGTCTATTACGCCCATAAGATTTTCACACAGGGATCGTCTGGAATCACTTCGATCGTCATCGCTCTGATAACCTATTGTTTAACGCCAATTTTATACACGAAGGAACCTTGGCTGGCGATTATGATTGTGGTCGCCGTCCTTTTGATCGCTGAGATGAAGGATAAGTTCATCGCCTTCACCAAGACGATGAACGACGAGGAGTTCACCAACTTGGCGAAATTCTTAATCATTGCGGGTGTTATCTTGCCGATTTTGCCGAAGACTGAACTCATTGCTGGTACGGGTCTGACGCCTTACACGATTTGGTTGGCGACGGTGGTGATTTCCGGCATTTCATATGCCAGCTATTTGGTGAAGAAGTATATCTTCAAGGACGGAGGCGTGATTGTCACAGGTATCTTGGGTGGCATATACAGCAGTACAGCCACCTGTCTCATTTTGGCGAAGAAAGCGAAGGATAAGAAGGGAGACCTTTCCGACTATGTATCCGCCATCTTTTGCGCCATTACGATGATGTACTTTAAGATATTGATTCTCTTAGGTATATTCAATTTCTCATTGTTCCTGTCCTATTGGCACATGTTCGTTTTGATGATCGTAACGTCCGCCCTCGTCGCACTTTATTTCTTCAAGCGGAAAAAGAAGAAATATACGGTCTCGGAAGAACAGGAGGTCGTAGAGGAGGAAGAGGAGAAGAATCCGCTGGAGTTCAAGGTGGCGCTTCTTTTCGCCGTGCTCTTCATCGCCTTCACGTTGGTGACCCATTACGCATTGATCTATTTTGGTGATAGTGGTTTGAGGGTGCTCTCCATCATCGTGGGTGTGACCGATATTAACCCCTTCATCATCAACTTGTTCCAGTCTAACCATTCGGTGGAGGCTTCCTTGCTGATTCTCGCCGCATTCCAGGCCATCATCAGTAATAATGCCGTGAAATGTGTCTACGGCACCATTTTTTCCGGCAAGAAGTTGCTACGGGATCTGTTGTTGGGTTTTGGCGTGATTTGTGTGGTGAATGTGATTGTGCTATTGATTTTCTTGTAAGGATTCATAAACATATTAAAACAATAATAACAACTTAAAATCCATGGGACTTTTTGATTTTTTGAAGCGTAAAGAGAGTAAAACGACGAGTGAGAAAGAAAAGGTTGAAGAACCTAAAGTGACAGAACCCCAGCCAGTACAGCCTTCTCCGGTAGTGGAGGAGAGAAAGGAAGAACCTCAGGAACAGAAGGTTGAAGAGCCAACTGAACATCCGGCTGAGAAGTTCGCTAATAGTGTGACGTTGATGTCGTTGGAGGAGTTGTTCGAGAAGGCGTTTGTCGATACTCAGTTGAGGACGGATTTTTATAGACGTTTGATGGTAGACAATGTCTTTATTTTGACTTCAGAGGATGTCCCGGCGGAAGGTGACGTGAAGGAAAAGAGGTTGAAGATTGCCCAACTTTCCGATGGAAAGATTCCGGTGTTCACTTCCGAGAAGAAAGTTTATGATAATGACGTGATCAAGGAGAAGCAATCTGTGATGGCAATACCATGCAGGAAACTGTTTGAAATCACAAAGGGAGCGAGCTATGTCCTTAACCCGTTCTCGAAACCTAACAAAGTGATGCTCCCTCAGGAGATTGAGTGGCTACTCAATGGCGCGGATGGTGCCGTTCCTGTCGAAAAGAAGGATGCTAACCAGCCGCGTAGGGTGCGTGTCGGGTATCCTTCGGATTTCCCTCAGGAGATGGTCGACGTCCTCAATCAGAAGCTTGTCGCTTATCCCGCTGTATTGGCGGTCTATATCGGTTTGATGGAAATCTTGGACTCGAATGAGCAACCACGTTATGTGTTCGGCGTTCATGCGAATGGAATCAACCAGGAGATTGCCAAAGCGATTGGAGAAACAGCGGCTCCGTTCTTGAAAGGAAAATCCATTGAAATCATGGCGGTCGATCCGGAAAAGAAGGAAGGTTTGGCCGACTATTTCCTTTCGACGACCCCTATTTACAAGAGTCAGGCACAAGCGTGACGTTAGTTTGTTACACATAAAATTCAATTAGTACAGGTCCCTTATAGTGATATAGGAGACCTGTTTCTTTATGATGATTGCCGATTACTATGAAAAATATCTTTATTATTTCCTTAAAATAAAATGGCTGTGCCATTCATAATTTTGCATGAATATTCATATTGATGGTTTGATATGCGAAAAACAGAAAAAATGCGTGCGAAAACCTACTACATACCATTTTTTTTTCTACTTTTGAAAACCTAAAGTGGAAGAATATAAAAATTAGAAATAAATATTATGGTCTTATTAGCATTTAATTCAGCGAATTTTTCGACATCATTGATGCTGATGGGTATTGGTTTGGCGACAGTGTTCGCTGTCCTTCTGCTCATCATTTGGTTGGGTAATTTGATGGTCAAGTTGATTAACAAGTACGCGCCGGAGGAAGAGGCGCCTAAGGCGAAAACAAGCGCGGCTCCAGCGGCAGTAGATTCCAATGTGGCACAAGCTATCAATTTGGCTATCATGCAAATCACTGGTGGAAAATCCAAGGCTGAGAAAATAGAGAAAATATAAATAATCATTAAATAAAAATGGCTAAAGAAGTTAAATTCAGTCTCGTATTCAGGGACATGTGGCAAGCGGCAGGAAAATATGTACCCCGCGTTGACCAATTAGTGAAAGTGGCTCCCGCAATCGTAAAAATGGGATGCTTTGATAGAGTGGAAACAAACGGTGGAGGTTTCGAGCAAGTGAACCTTCTTTATGGTGAGAATCCTAATAAAGCCGTCCGCGAATGGACAAAACCTTTCCATGAGGCCGGCATCCAAACACATATGTTGGACCGCGCGTTGAACGGACTCCGTATGAGCCCGGTTCCTGCTGACGTCCGCAAATTGTTCTATGTCGTTAAGAAGAAACAAGGAACGGATATCACCCGTACTTTCTGCGGTTTGAATGATACCCGTAATATCATCCCTTCCATCGGTTACGCGCATGCTGGTGGTATGATTTCTCAATGTTGCCTTTGCATCACTTATTCTCCTATCCACACGGTTGAGTATTACACCAACATGGCGAAGGAGTTGATCGAGGCTGGTTGCGACGAAATCTGTTTGAAGGATATGGCCGGTATCGGTCGTCCCGCTTTCTTGGGCGAGTTGACTAGAAATATCAAGGCTATCAAAGATATCACTATCCAATACCATAGCCACGCTGGTCCTGGCTTCAACATGGCTTCCATCTTGGAGGTTTGTAAGGCAGGTTGCGACTACGTTGACGTTGGTATGGAACCATTGTCTTGGGGTACGGGTCACGCCGATATCATCGCTGTACAAGCTATGTTGAAGGACGCTGGCTTCAAGGTGAAGGAGATCAACATGGAGGCTTATATGGAGGCTCGTTCGTTGATTCAAGAGATGATGGACGATTTCTTGGGTTACTATATTCCAGACCGTAACCGTAAGATGAACTCGTTGTTGATCGGTCCGGGTCTTCCTGGCGGTATGATGGGTTCTTTGATGACTGACTTGGAGACGAACCTCGATTCCATCAACAAGTGGAAAGAGAAGAACGGCAAGCCTAAGATGAGCCAAGACGAGCTCTTGATCAAGTTGTTCGATGAGGTGAAATATGTATGGCCTATGATGGGTTATCCTTGCTTGGTTACTCCATTCTCGCAATATGTGAAGAACATGGCGTTGATGAACGTTATGCAGATGGAGAAAGGTAAGGAGCGCTGGTCTATGATCGCCGACGATATCTGGGATATGATGCTCGGTAAGTCCGGTAAGTTGCCTGGCCCATTGGCTCCTGAATTGGTGGCTAAGGCTAAGGAACAAGGTCGTGAGTTCCACACTGAGGATCCTCAAAGCAACTATCCTGACGCACTCGACACTTTCCGCGAGGAAATGAAGAAAGAGGGTTGGGATTTTGGTCAAGACGACGAGGAGTTGTTCGAGTTGGCTATGCACCCACAACAATACCGCGCTTACAAATCAGGTAAGGCTAAGGCTGATTTCTTGGCAGACTTGGATGAGAGAAAGGCTAAGAAGGCGGCAGGCAAGGGTGGTGTACAATTGCCTCAAACCGTTACGGTCGACGTGAACGGCGTGAAATATAATGTCACAATCGGCGCAAACAATGGTGGTGCCGCTGTGTCAAACGTTCCAGCCGCACCAGCTGCAGCCGGCGCTCCTGGCGAAGGCACTGAACTTACTTCTCCGTTGGAGGGTAAATTCTATTTGGTGAAGAACTCAGGTGATCCTGCAGTTAAGGTCGGAGACACAGTGAAGAAGGGTCAAGTCGTTTGCTACGTGGAGGCGATGAAGACATTCAACGCTATCGCTGCTGAGTGCGACGGTGTCATCTCTGAGATTTGCTTGACCAGCGGTTCTTCCGTAGCTGAAGATGATGTTTTGATGAGAATTAAATAATCTGCGCCATGGAAGATATATTAGGTAAAATATATGACATGACGGCTCTTGACTATTTCGTCAATCAGCCTCAATACATTATCATGATGGGTCTCGGCTTCCTTTTGCTCTACTTGGGTATCAAAAAGGAGTTTGAGCCATTGTTGCTCGTTCCAATCGCTTTCGGTGTCTTGATCGCAAACTTACCGGGTGGTGGCATGGGAGTCATCGCAACGGACGGCGAAGGATTCGTTCATTTCACAAAAGATGGCGTAGAGGTCGCAAAAAATATTTATGAGATGTCATTGCCCGAGATCGCTCACGATTTGGGTATTATGAACTTCCTTTATTACGCATTGATCAAGTCAGGATTGCTTCCACCAATCATCTTCATGGGTGTGGGTGCGTTGACCGATTTCGGACCGATGTTGCGTAACTTGAAGCTCGCCATCTTCGGTGCGGGTGCTCAATTCGGTATCTTCGCCGTATTGCTCGTGGCTAGCCAATTCTTCACGATGCAAGAGGCTGGTTCTTTGGCTATCATCGGTGGTGCCGATGGTCCGACTGCGATTTTCACGACTTTGAAGTTGGCTCCTCATATGTTGGGTCCTATCGCTATCGCTGCTTACTCTTATATGGCTTTGGTGCCAGTGATTATTCCGTTGGTTGTAAGATTGACTTGCTCGGAGAAGGAGTTGAAGATCAATATGAAGGAGCAGGATAAGCTTTACCCTTCAAAGCAGGAGTTCAAGAACATGCGCGTGTTGAAGATTATCTTCCCTATCGCTGTAACTACTATCGTGGCTATCATCGTTCCGGATGCGGTGTCTTTGGTAGGTATGTTGATGTTCGGTAACTTGATCAAGGAGATCGGTAACAACACTTCCCGTTTGTTCAACGCTGCTTCTAACGGTATCATGAACGCCGCAACCATCTTCTTGGGCTTGTGTGTCGGTGCTACTATGACGGTGGACGCCTTCTTGAACTGGACGACAATCGGTATCGTCGCTGGTGGTTTCTGCGCGTTCGGATTCTCCATCTTTGGTGGTATCATGTTGGTGAAGATCATGAACCTCTTCTCGAAGAAGAAGATCAATCCGTTGGTCGGTGCTACTGGTTTGAGCGCCGTGCCTATGGCTTCGCGTGTCGCTAACGAGATCGCTTTGAAGTATGATTCAAGAAACCACGTGTTGAACTATTGTATGTCTTCAAACGTGGCTGGTGTGATCGGTTCCGCCGTCGCTGCAGGTATCTTGATCTCTTTCTTGGGATAAGATTTATCTACGATAATTCAGAAAGAGCTGTCAACTTGTTTGACGGCTCTTTTTTTTGATAGCTAGAGGGACGGAAAAACTTTTCGTGGAATGGAATAATCTATTAAGTGAATTTTGGACGAATAGGAGAGCGTTTGATTTCTAAAGGAAGTCAGACGCTCCTTTTTTCAATACACCTATTGACACTAGCTTGAATGTCCGATTCGTAAAAAATCATTACCTTTGGTCGTGTAATTAATTATATGATTGTGTAATAAACATACGTTGAAATGCATCCTAAATATTCAAGTTCCAAATATTGGTTCGAATTCGATTCCCAAGACAAGGGGAAGTCTGTTGATATCTTTTATGTCTATCCGACCATCGATTCCAAACCGCTTTGTAATAGAGGAAACGTTCCTTGCTATACGGACATCAGCAAAGCTGAAGTACGTAATGCCGCTAAGAAAAACCAGATATACAATAAGACGGTCTATGCGGGAGACGATTTCAATTTCTATGCTCCATACTATCGTCAGATGACAACGAAGGTTTTCGTCATGAGCAATACGGAGAGAAAATTGCGGGCGAAACTCTCAGCCACGGATGTAATCCGCGCTTTCCAACATTATATGCGGGAATTCAACAACGGAAGACCGTTCATATTGTTGGGGCACAGTCAAGGCTCCCAAATGCTCTTGGAACTGCTCATGCATGGTATGTCTGAAAAACAATACGGACAAATGGTCGCCGCTTACCTAATGGGTTATGAAATCACCCGCAAGGAGTTGGAGAAGTTCCCTCACAGGATAAAACCGGCGCAAGGAGAATTGGACAGGGGTGTTGTTATATCCTATAATTCCGCTACGAGTTTAGAGGGGAGATCTCCGCTGTTAGCCAATACGGTGGTATGTATCAATCCGTTGAACTGGAAGACGGATGGAACCGTCGCTCCTATGGAATCTCATAAGGGTATCATCCGTTATGACAAAAAAGCGCAAGGATATAAAACCACGCCTTGCTTTACCAGTGTGCAGATACAAGACCATTTGCTTATTTGTAAGGAAGTGGATCCTAAAGTATGTTTTAATGAGACCATCAAGGAGCCGTTTCCTTGGGGAAACCTACACTTCGCCGACACTTGGCTCTATGCGGAGAACATTAAGGAAAATATGAGGAAACGTGCAGGCTTGCTAATTTGATAAAGCTGTATTATTGTGTTCCTGCGTATGGACCGTTTGGACCATTTCTGCGCGATTTAACAGCTTTCGTACCTGCGGGTGGTATTAGCTTCGTCTCGTTGCCCGTTCGGCCCTTAAACGCAAAAAAAAGACGTCCTCGATTGTTCGAGGACGTCTTTTTATATCCGTTATGGAATTACAACTTCACGATTTTTGTCGCGAATGGAACTCCGTTAACGGAAACCGTAACCATATAAATATTATTCTCTAAATTGCCTACGTATAGGCTAGCACCCTTCTTTACGTTCTTGGAGATGAGGATACGGCCTGTCAAGTCCGAAATGGTCACATCTGCTTTTTCGCCTTCGAAAGAGAACCACAGATAATCCATTACCGGGTTAGGGTAGACATTCAGAGTAGGAGTGACTACTTCCTCTTCTGTCAAAGGAAGATCGCTTGTGGATGACTTAAGTAATGGATAGAAGGCGTTCTTCTTGGCGTAAGTAGGAACCGAAGTGATTGCCCACGCTCCGTCTCCTGTGTATGAGAAGCGGCTATATGATTCACCGTTCATGTGAGGTTGGTAGCGGATGGAATCGACCACGATCAAGTTACCGTTTTCTTTTCGGGACAAAGAAATCGTTTGTCCTTTGTCTTTTGATAATTCGAAGTTAGTATGCAGAGGACCTTGGGAAGAAGAATCCGCATCTGCCCAAAATACGAGGTATCCTTTCGCCGGAACCGTGGTTTTCGTAGGGTTGCCAGTAGGGATTAGGAACCTGTCAAGGGTCTTTCTCTTATCGGAGAGATATAAACCGCCTAAATCGACAGGAGCGTCGCCGTCGTTATAGATTTCGATCCAATCCTCATCCTGGCGGAACTCATCCACGTATTGTTTATTGGCGGCACACACTTCATTGATGTAGAGCTTGTCGTATTTTGTCGAATTGTTATCCTTTTCGTATACTGCGCGAAGAACTAGGTCTCCGTTTACGTTTGTGGTGTATTCTTGATTAGAGGATGAGTTGGATTTCACTACACCAGTGTTTTCGTCCAACAGAGACAAGTCGAACACGATTGAACCCGAGTTCTTTGCGCTGTGCAGTTCCGCCGCAATTACGTTTTTACCTTCAAGTAAGTCGCTGCGTTTGATGGAGAAGGTTATTGTAGCGTAGGAATCCATTTCGTTTATTGCCCTTGTCGTATCGGTTACGTTGTTATCCAAATTGAATCGGTATACCTCCTTACCGTTCAAGTAAATGATGGCACCGTCGTTGATATGGGCGAGACATTGAATCTCACTGCTCATGGAGTTCAAGTTGTTGATAGTGAAATCTTTTCTGAGATATGTCGTTTTGGCAGCCGCTGTGGTACCGAATCCCCAGTCACCCATGCCTGGTATTCCACCTGTCCATTCGCCACCCATTCCTGGCATTCCACCAGTCCAATCACCACCCATGCCTGGTCCGCCAGCTCCTTGGTCACCTGGAGCCGGTTGGATTTGCATGTTATTTCCGGTGTTCCAGTTGTTGCCGGTGTTATTGCCGGTGTTCCAGTTGTTGCCCCCATTGTTTCCGGTGTTCCAATCTCCACCCATATTCCAGTCTCCACCCATATTCCAGCCTGTATTGCTGGAGTTGCCAGTGATGTTGGTTTTTACATAATATGAGTTACCACCGCCAATAGGCGCTTCTCCTGATTGCCATTGTGAATCGTTGAACGAAATCTCTTTCCAGTTTGTCGGAGCCACGACGGAATCAGACAAATACAAATATTTCCAGGAGTCGTTCGTTTTGATGATATAGTTTTCTTGGCAAATTTCCCAGCTCTTGAATTTATATCCTACAGGGGCGTTTGCTTTAACAGAAATTTCCGATCCAGAGAAGTAGTGGCTTCTGAAGTCCGATTTGTTGATTGGCTCCAATCCGTTCAATAAATAAGAAGAACCTGGAATGTTGGAGTAGATGCGAAGATTAACAGGAGTACCCAGGCTTAAGTTGCTTGACAACTGAGGGAATACTATGTTTTGTCTAGCCACGAGGAAGTTGCGAACCTTCATCGCTTCGTCCCTCCAAGTCAGGGATGACTCCTTGATGTTTTTCTCTGCTAAGAATTTCCTGAAATAGTCAGCGTCGTTTTCGAGAATATTGATCATGCTATCCAGCACGAAAGCAGTGTTTTCCGCACTGAATGTCGTACCTGTCTGGGCGACGAATTTGGTCATCAAGCGCCTTTTCATTTCCGGATTGTTGATGATTGTCCTGTAATAATTCACTTTGTTCATGTTCGAGAATCCATCACCATTCATGTTCTCTTCATAAAGGGAAGTGGAGTATTCCGTGTCGTAAAGGATCCAGCGCCATTTCCCGTTTTCGTTACGTTTCCAAGCTTTGTTGTTATTGTCAGCCCAGTCTTTGTTGAAGATGTAAACCTCCGTCATGATGTAATTGAGGAATTCGTTCACGTCGATGACTTGGTCGATTTTATCGAAAGCGCTGGACGAATTCATGTCCATGTTCGCCAGATTCTTGACCTCTTGGTAACTGTCGCAACTTGAAGCGGATGTCTTAGAAATCACTTCCATGCAGAAATCCTCTTCGTCCAACCCATAGTTGGAATAGATGAAATCCTTGTTTGTACGTTCACGCATACCCAACATGGCGTAATATTCACCGTTCATGAACACGACAACCGGTTCGTATGCTTGGTGGTCCAAATCCATGCCCGAAGCAGCCACAGTTTGGATGTAGCCGTCCCTGAAAAGCATCCTTCCGAAATCGTTACCTGAGTTGCGGAGTACGAAGCTTTTCCATTTCAAGGCTGGCTTTTCACGGAAAAGAGGATAGTCAATCTTATTGTTTCCGTGAGCTTTATTCGCCTTTACAGCGATTGATTTGATCGCTTTAGTACGGGAGCATGCGCCGAAGGCTCCGATTTTCACTTCCATGTTCACTTCGGGAGATTTGTTTTCGTCAAATAATTCGACGTTGCAAGGACGGTCCCAGTCATTCATGTAGTTGGCTACTCTATCCATGGCACCGCACGTAGAAGGGACGGTGCTACCATTCCTTCCGACCACCAATGCGCCTAGTTCGTCACCGTATACATAGTCCCGGTCTGTCACCAAAGAGACCACTTTGACGTCCATCGGAATATTATTCACCCCTATGAAATAGGTTGCGGTAGTGACTTCGCTGCTTATTTCTCCATCCCACACAGCGATGGCGCGCAAAGGCGTGGTCGTGTTGATCGTGATAGGAGAGGAGTAACGGTTAGCGTTGATGGTTGGCTCTTTGCCGTCGGTTGTGTAATAGATCGCCGCGCTGGCGTCTTCCGCATATATCTCCACTCTTTGTGACCCGGAGTAGAATCCGCCTTTCAAGCTGAATTCAGGCGCGGTGGTCTGAGTCATAGTGGCTTGGGAGTTGTTGTTGGTCTCTCCCATAGTTGGAGTGACGAAGAAAGACAATTTTGACCCTCCGTCTTCTGTCCTACCATAAGAGGCGTTTCTGTAAGGTTTTGGGTATGTCATTTTATCCAATACCTTTCCTGATTCGTCGGTGAGCACTAGGACGCCGCCGTCGCTATCGAGTTTGAAGTTTGCGTGGTTCCCTTTGTTTTCCTCGTCGAAATAGAAGATGGTGTAACCCTTGGGTTGAATACGACAGTCGTTCGAAAGATTCTGCCACTTATATAATTCCGTTTCCGAATTGGAGAAAAAGCAATTCCTCAAATCCACTTCTTCGTTTCCTGAATTATACAATTCTACCCATCCTACGAAATTGAAGTCTTCGTTTACCTTAAACGATGTATTTCGTACCATGATTTCATTGATATGAACCGATGCGATTGAATTCCCTGCGCACATCAATGACATTAAGAAAACAATATTTTTTATTTTCATGACAGCAATAATTTAATCAGTAATAAATAGTGTGTTCTATGGTTTACGATACAAATGTATGATATTCTATATATGAAACCCAAAAACAATCAGTCAAACATACCTTTTCTATCCCAAAGATAGTTTTTTTTTCAAAAACAAGGAAGAAAATCGAAGAGTTAAGAGGAAAGAATTAAGAATTAAGAGTTAAGAGGTAAGAGGTAAATGAAAAAAAGGCATCCGAAAATAATCGGATGCCTTTTTGTGCCAATGGCGGCTGGGGAGTAATTACTCTGCAGCTTTTTCCTCAGCAGGAGCCTCAACTTCAGCTGTTGCGGCAGCAGCCTCTTCAGCAGCGGCCTTAGCGGCAGCTTCAAGAGCGGCAGCAGCTTCAGCTCTTTTCTTAGCGAGCTCGTCAGCTTTAGTCTTGTTGATAGCTTGCTCCTCTTCCAAACGTTTCTTTGCAGAAGCGATCTTTTTAGAGTTTTGCTCTGTGATGACAGCTTGGTTCTTCTTCTCTTTTTGATCTACCCAAGCTTGGAATTTCTTCTCTGCTTCTTCCTCAGAGAATGCGTTCTTCTTCACACCACCCAACAAGTGTTTCTTCAAGTAAACACCTTTGTCGCTCAACAAGTTTCTTGTTGTGTCGGTTGGTTGAGCTCCGGTCATCACCCAATATAAAGCTCTTTCGAAGTTTAATTCTACTGTAGCAGGATTGGTGTTTGGATTGTATGCTCCAATTCTTTCAATGTACTTACCATCACGTGGTGCCCTGCTATCTGCTACGACGATGTGGTAATACGCGTACCCCTTGCGGCCGTGTCTTTGCAATCTGATTTTGGTTGCCATTTGTTTTTTAATTAATTAGTTAAACTTCTTTTGCTTAAAAAGCGGCGCAAAGGTAGTGTTTATTTTTCGGATTAGAAAACATTTTCTTATTTTTGCGCATAAAAATATAACGAAAAAGATATAATAAGTTATGTTCGCTCTGTTCAAAAAGGAATTTTGTAATTTTTTCGCCTCTCCGATGGGGTATATTGTAGTAGGTGTATTCTTATGCCTAACCGGACTTTTCCTTTGGGTGTTTCCGGGAGAGGACAATGTTTTGGATGGCGGTTACGCGAATATAGACGGGTTGTTCCATTTTGCGCCATGGTTGTACTTGTTCCTGGTTCCTGCCGTTACCATGCGTCTTTTTGCAGAAGAGCGAAGAACGGGTACTTTGGAGTTGCTGAAGACGCGCCCGATTTCTAGCCTTAGCATCGTCTTGTCCAAGTATTTGGCAGGCGTCTCGCTTGTCTTGTTCTCCCTTTTGCCTACGCTCATTTTCTTTTTGTCCGTGTGGTTGTTGGGTGATCCGATGGGTAATATCGATATGGGTGGTACGTGGGGGTCCTACATCGGACTTTTTTTCCTTGCCACTGTTTATACGGCTATCGGGCTTTTCTCCTCTTCGTTGACTGATAATCAAATCATTTCGTTTATCGTGGCCGCTGTCCTTTGCTTTTTTGCTTACTTGGGTTTCGATATAATCTCGGGTATGGCTTCCGATGGACAGACCGAAAGCTTTATCGCTTCCTTGGGTATCAGTGCGCATTATGACTCGATGAGCCGCGGTGTGATTGATAGCCGTGACGTTATCTATTATGTCATCGCGATTGTCATCTTCCTTTTCTTCACAAAGGAAATCGTTGACAAGAAAGGATAAAAACTAACTTTCCGCTTATGCTTTATCTAAAAGAGACATCCAGTGACGGTGATCTCCTCTCCATTTGGAAATTCGAGGAGTCGACGGATGAGTTGCTTCGGCTTTTCCGTGATTTTAGAACGAAATATGAGGATGAGATGAACGGTTATAAATCCGAAAAGAGGCAGATCGAATACCTTTCTGTCCGTGCGTTGCTCCTCAATGCGTTAGGTCACGAGTGCCAAGTTCTTCATGATGAGGCGGGGAAGCCATCGTTGACGGATGAGGGAAGTTTGCATATCAGTATTTCTCATACGAAGGGGTACGCCTCCATTTTCCTTAGCCCGAATCGGAATGTGGGGATTGATGTGGAACAGATATCTAATAGGATTTTCCGTGTCAAGAATACGTTCTTGAATGAGATGGAACAACAAGTGATCGATTCAAACGATAAAATACAACTGCTGCTTTGCTGGTCCGCTAAGGAGACTGTCTATAAATTAATTCCTGGCCTTTCCCTTGAATATTGGGAACAGATAATCATAAAGAATTTGGATATGGAACGTAACACAATCCTATGTGAGGTGGATGGCAAGGACATTGTCTCTCTTAAGTTCCGTGTCTTTCCTGAGTTTGTCTTGGTGAATAGTTGATGCAATCATGATTTGCCATTATTTCAATCCCGAAAACGATCTTGCGTTGGCTCATGGCGGGAAGCATTACAATGCGCCCGCGTCTGCCGTCACGCTCGCGAATGACCTGTCACTGCTGCCGCTATGGTTCGCGCGTGATGGGGATGTCGTGTTGACGCGAAACCATGTCCCTTCCGATTGGCAGGCTGATATCCTGGAACAATTGGGTGTCCATGTGGAGTGGACTCCGTTTGAAGAGCGTCTGCGCCATCAGCAGCCTGGGGATTGCCTGAAGCCATGGGGGTGGAACGAATCTCTTATCCGTGATTGGAACAAATATGCGAAAGAGAAAATTGATGTGGACATTAATCGTCTTCGAAATCTTTCCCATCGACGTTTCTCCATATCCACGCTCCGTGAATTGTCTGGCAAAGGTGTGTTGCCTCTGACTTTTGAACTTCCCGTCGAGGCTTGTTCCTTGCGTGAGATCCGTGGTTTCGTGGATTCACACCTCAATTGTGTATTGAAGTCGCCTTGGTCATGCAGCGGAAAGGGGTTACGTTGGTGCCATGGCGAGTGGGATGACGCCACGGAGGCATGGTGCGCTAATGTTTTGTCGAGACAACAGAGTGTGGTCTGTGAGTTGACCCATAGGAAAGTGGCTGATTTCGCCATGGAATTCCAAAGTGATGGCAGAGAAGTGACTTTCGCTGGCTATTCTTTCTTTTTCGCAGACGAAACGGGTACTTACCGAAGCAACCATATGATGGGGAACGATAGGATAGAAGATGAGTTGTCCCGCTTCGTGGATAAGAGTGTCCTTCATAGGACCCGACAATGTCTCGCGGATTTTTTCGGACGGACGGTCGCTCCTGCTTACCAAGGTTATTTGGGCGTTGATATGCTTATCGCTGAAGGGAACGGATCGTTTTGGTTGCATCCGTGTGTAGAGGTGAATCTGAGAATGAATATGGGCGTTTGCGCCAGGATCATCACGGACAGATTCCTGCATCCCTCTTCTGTCGGTGAATTCTCCGTTTTAGCCAATAAATCGTCGGATGACCTTCTCGCGTTTTGTGCCCGTCGTTCCGAGGAGCATCCGTTAAGGATAGAAAACGGAAGGATTGTGTCTGGTTTCTTGCCGCTCACCTATATGGATGGTGGAACGCACTACGCGGCGACCATCCTTGTGGAAGATGGCGAACGCTAATCGATTATTTTAGGTGACTATATATGTGAATGCCCTTGGGAAATTGAGGTCATTCTGACATGATGTTCAGTTCGGTGAGACCGCTCAGCAAGAAATCGGTGAAGGCTTTTTTGTTTTCCGGCTGTGAAAATTGGGCCAATTCACCGCGCATGAAAGGTACTTCGCAACCTTTCAACGCACATTGGAAAAGGGAGGCGGCGAATTTGGGGTTCTTCACGTTGAATACATTCCTCGCATTGCCTTCTATGAAGATTTTCTCGAGCATCCTACGTTCCTGTAGGTCTAGTTTATGACGAACTTTTTCCACTAAATGTATGTTGCTGAAAAAACTGGCGCGTAGGTTGCCGTTGCGGCGTACCGCCTCTTGGAAAAGGTTCATCCTTACGTAGATGTAATTGATTAGGTTTTCCGCTGGATTCTGGCTTTTCTGCATTTCTTCCTGCAATTTGTGGGCCAATTGGAACAATTCGTTCTCTATGACGGCGGAATAGACTTCTTCCTTTGATTTGAAATAGGTGTATAATGTCCTTCTCCCTTTCTGGGCAGCGACAGCGATATCGTTCATTGTCGTGTTTTCCACACCTTTGACAGCGAACAATTTTCTTGCCACATCAATTAATAAATTTCTTGTCTTAATCGTTCCCATATTATATTTCAAACCGAAAAAACGTTATTACCGGAGAACCTGAATGGAATCCCGAGTCCTAAAATATATTTCTAAAGGATTTTTAAAGACGGCATCTATGTTTGTTTAACAATGACTTCCATCATGAAAAATGGCATGTTCTCTTCCCCTAGAAACATTGATACAAAGTTACATCATTTTCCTTTATTCAAGAAAACAAACCTTATTTTTTTTAAATTCGCGTCATGAAACGTTTCCATAGGTTTAGTCATTTTGTTGCTCTATTATGGTTAGGCGGCTTGTTTTTTTCCGCTTGCGGAGAGGTGGACGGAAAGAAGGCTCGTTCGTCTGTCCATGGTGAAAACATCGACCTTCGTTATGCTTCATTCTTTGACGTGACAGAAGAACCGTATGGTTACCGAGCGACTATTTTCCCGAATGGGAAAGCACAACCAGATTCCATTGTTTACGATTTATATCGAGACGATTCGTTTCGTTCGGGCGATGCTTCGATAGCGATTCATGTACCTATCCGTCGTCTTGGAACAAATTCCGGCACTCTTTTTGAGTTCCTTCGTCTGTTGGGTGTGTCTGACAGATTGGTCGCCACCTGTGATTCCAAGTATGTCTTTTCCGATGAAATCAGGGAAAGAATCGCTCAGGGCGATATCATTCCATTAGGTTCTTCGTTCGATATGAATGCAGAGAATGTTTTGATTGCCCATTTGGACGTCTTGATGTTATCCGATTGGCGGGACGATCCCCATACCGATGTTTGTCCGCTTGTGCGTAATCTAGAATGGAAGGAGTCGTCAGTCCTTGCCCGCGCTGAGTGGGTGAAGTTTTTTTCCCTTTTCTTCGATGAATACGCAAAGGGCGACTCAGTCTTCTCCGCGATAGAACAACGATATTTGGATTTGAAGGGAATGACGGATACGTTGTCTGTCCGGCCTACTGTGTTTTCTGCCGGTAATTTCGGGGACACTTGGTACTTGACGGGTGGGGAAGGGTACATGTCTAAATTGTATGAGGATGCCGGTGGTACGTATCTTCTGTCCGACACGCTCGTGCCGACGGTCACATGTGGGATAGAATGGTTATTGGAACATTTCTCCGGGGCCGATTTCTGGATGAATTGCGGAATGGGTAGACTCCAGGACATAGATCCTCGTCTACTTCATATGAAGTCTGTCCAAGAAGGGAAGGTGTTCCATTTCGAAAAGAGGAAAAAGAGGGTGGATGGTATGAATATCACTGATTTTTACGAGACGGCGGTCGCTCGGCCTGACGTTGTTTTGGCGGACGTCATATCAGTCCTTCATCCGGAATTGTTGCCCGAATATAAGAGTTTCTATCTTGGAAGATGTGGAGAAGAATAAAAGAGTGTGCCATGGGGAAACGTAAATTGATATTTATTCTATTAGGAATCCTTTCCATCGTGCTTTTCGTCATGGATATCATAACGGGAAGCGTTGATGTCCCCTTGTCTGATTTCATCTTGCTGTTGAGAGGGGAATGCGATCCTATCCATCGTGCCATATTAATGGATATTAGGATTCCCAAGGCGGTCACATCTATTCTGGTCGGACTTTCGCTTTCCCTTTCTGGCTTATGGTTGCAGACGCTCTTCCGTAATCCGCTTGTTGGTCCTTATGTTTTAGGCATTAGTTCAGGGGCCACGTTGGGTGTGGCTGTGTATGTGATGTTGTTTAGTCTTTTGGGAATCTCCCTCTCTTTTTTGTCGAGTTGGGGAACGGCTATATCCGCCATGTTGGGGGCCGCGTCCATATTTTTTCTTGTGGTGACAGTTTCCTTCAAGTTGAGGGACAAGGTTTCTCTCTTAATCGCAGGTATCATGTTCGGTAGTATGGCGACGGCGATTATCTCGCTGCTTCAGAATCTCAGCGATCCCGATTCCGTGAAGATGTTCGTCAATTGGACATTAGGCTCCGTGTCTGGTGTCACGTGGGAGAAATTGGGTGTGATGTCCATATTTGTAGTGTTGGGTTTGTCTCTGCTTCCTTGGCTCTTGAAACCGTTGGACGCGATGCTGTTAGGCGATGACTATGCGGCAAGCGCGGGAGTAGACGTTTCTAGGACGCGTTGGTTAACTATCGTTTCCGCCACGCTGTTGACCGGTACAACCACCGCTTTTACGGGTCCGATAGGTTTTATAGGAATCGCTGTGCCTCATTTGGTCCGTGGTTTGCTCAATACGTCGCGTCATGTCTTGTTGGCGCCATGTTGCTTGTTATGCGGTGCTGACCTTATGCTTGTTTGTGATATATTGTCCCAATTGCCTCATTCGGGTTATGTGCTGCCTATCAATGCGTTATCTTCTTTGATAGGCGCTCCTGTCGTCTTGTGGATTGTTATTTGTTCGAAGAAATGATGTTGTTTTGTTGAAGATTAATCATTGTGATGATTTTTTTATGTATTTTTGTTATGGATTAGTCTATAATCTGTGAAATGGACTATGTTTTTTCGGTTACTCAAGAAAGGGGATTGGCTGAAAAAATGAATTAGTTCATTGAAATTGTTTATAAAAAGTATCTTTAATAGTATTAAGAAAGAAAATAAATGTCCATCTTTGTAGAAGTAAAGAAGGGTAATTAAAAATACTATTATGTTGATATAATGGTAGCTGATTGGTGTTTATGAAGAAGAGAAGAGTGTATGTCGCTAGTATTTATTAACGTGAATATCTAAAAGTTAATGCACGACTCTCGAATTGTATTGACCTAAGTGAAAAACATATGCGCAACAAATTATTTAATATTATGTCTGTAATTCGAGTTATTGGAAGAAACAAGATTGAAAAGGCTGTAGTTATCGCAGGATTGTTTTTGTCCAATTCTATGGGTATCTTTTCTCAAGAAACGAATCTCGACACTCCAAATTTGAGTTTTGAAAATGGTAATTTCGAGGGTTGGGAGCTTTATGAAGGAAGGTATTTCTATGATGAAGAGAGCAACACATATTTGTATGACAATTGGGTAGAAAAGCCTAACACGGATAAGATAGAGATTGTGAATGGTAACACTAGTTCGCAAGACCCTGTGATCGCTTGTTGGGATTTGCCTACCAATCCGGATGGTATCACTTCCGCAAGGGTGGGGTCCAGCCGTTTATCGGAGTCTTCTTCCTTGAGTAATCCTACGATTACCGGTAGTTTGAAGTGGGCTACGGCGGAGAAGATGGTATACAAGTTTGTTGTGTCGGAAAACACGACTTTGTTGACCTATCGTTTTGCTGCGGTTCTCCATTGTCCTGACTTGAGTGGTCAGCAAACCGAGCATTCCGGAGAGCAGTTCCCCGCTTTTACGGTTAGGGTTGATGTGGTGGATCCTACGACGGGTGTCGCTACAAAATTGCCTTGTGGTGAAATCTTGATAAATGGTGATAGTAAAAGTGCGGTAGATTTGTCCGTTGTCGGGAATCAGGGCTCATCATGCAGAAGTTCTATTGAAAACGCGACTAATTTGAGGGAGTTCGCATATTGTCCGTGGACGTATGGAAACTTCGACCTTTCGAAGCATATTGGCAAGGAGGTGACTATCACCGTACTGAACCATGATTGTTTGTCCGTTAAGACAAATGGGTCCATCACGGGTGGTAAACACCGCGCTTATGGTTATTTCTGGGCGGAGACGAAGAAGTTGAACCTTAGGGTGAAGAACTGCGGATTGGAAGATGCGGAGTTGGAAGCGCCTGAGGGATTTACCAAATATGAGTGGTTCCGTAAGGAGGATGGACGCGCACTGGAGGTAGACCCAACTAATCCTAGAAGGGCAATTGTCAGGGCGAACCAGATTGACGATAACTTGACTTATTGTTGTACCATGTCGAACGGTGCGACGGATTGCGCCTCGATAACTTTGTCCACTAAATTGCAAAGTGTGGGTGTGGACATCAATTTCACTTCCACGGATGGTTGCGATGGGTTGGTCGATTTTAAAGCCGATATTTCCTGCAAAGGTGATAATATCATAACCTATCTATGGGATTTCGGAGATGGAACGACCTCGAATATGCCTAATCCGGAGGCTCATTACATGGATCCTGGAGAATATAATGTGAGTGTGACTGTCGGTACTGAGTTGGGATGCTCTAAGACGAAGACGGAGAGAATCAACGTGCGTTATTTCCCTAAATTGCTAATCAGCGCCTTCGATTCCATCTGTGCGGGCGAATCTGTCACGTTGAAGGCTTTGGAGGCTTCTCAAAGAAGTACTTATGAATGGAGTAACGGTGCGACTACCCAAGTGGTTACTGTCGATAGTTTGATGAATTCCGAGGAGTTCAAGGTAGTCGTGACGGATGAGTATGGTTGCCAATACGAGAAGAAAATCCTCATCAACGTTAAGCCGGTGGTCAGGTTCACTATTATCGGAGACAAAGAGGTTTGTTTGAAGGATACTGTGACTCTCTCCACTCGCTTGGATAACTTGTCTAACGGTGATGACGTCTTGTTTATTTGGAACACGAATGATTCCGCTCCTCAAATTAAGGTTTGTCCTTTATATGACAATATGCTTTATACAGCTATCGCTAAGTTGCCTAACGGATGTTCCACGACAGAGAGTTTCGCCATTAAGGTGAATCCTCTTCCGGAAGTTACGCTTTCCGGTACCGGTAGTATTTGTAAGGGTGAAGTGGCAACGATAACCGCTGCCGCGAAAAATGCCACGGGTGATGTCACATTCGTTTGGAAGGATCTCTTTAATGGTGAAAGCCGAAACGAGAGTCCTGACACTACTACGACTTATTCTGTATTCGTCGTGGATGAGCAGCATTGCCAATCTGCCCCGGCCACCCATACGGTACGTGTAAAGAATGTTCCTGGCATGGTGATGACCGGCGATACGATTCTTTGTGAGGGATTCCCGACGAAATTGTCCGTTACGGGCGCCAGCTCTTCCACCTTGAAATGGTATGACGGAACAACAGGCGTAAACACCATTACGCGTGTGCCGACCCAGGATACCACCTATTGGGTGGAGGGCCAATCGAATGGGTGCCTTAGCAGGGCTGAAATATCGATTAAGCTTTTGGAGACTCCTTCCATTTATGTGGATGGAAAGACAAGCGTTTGTCCGGGCGATTCCGTTATTTTGCGCGCCCATGGCGCCCATCACTATAAGTGGAGTACCGGAGAGGAGTCGGATACGCTTGTAGATACGCCTACTGCCAATAGCACTTATTTGGTGTATGGCTATTCCGAGCAGGGTTGTGAGGTGTCGGAACCGGTTAGTGTTACGGTCAATCCGCTTCCTTTGGTCTATACGGAGGGTGATCATCAGGCTTGCCTAGGTTCTATGGTGCAAATCGAAGCATTTGATGCTAACGCCGGCAATTCCTATAACTTCAAATGGAGTAATGGTTCTGTCGGCAAGAAAATCATTCCGCAGATTAACCAAAACGAGAAGTTCACTGTTGTCGTTGAAAACACATTTGGCTGTGTCGATTCCGTGACGCACGAAGTGTCGTTGACTACTCCTCCGAATCTTTCCTTCCAAGGTGTGACGACTGTTTGTTTGGGCGAATCTGTCACTTTGCAGGGTAATGGCGCTTTGACTTATTCGTGGAATGATGGTAGGACTGAGACTTCGGGTCCTTCCTACAATTTCACTCCGACGGGAAATACTAGAATTCGTTTGACGGGTAGCAATGTTTCCAATTGTCCGTCTACTTTGGATATACAAATTGGTGTCGTCACTCCTCCGACTCTTTTCTTGTCGGGTGATTCCGCCGTATGTTTGGGGGATGAGTTCACATTGGTTGTTTCTGGTGCCGATCACTTCAAATGGAATACGGGGGATGAGACTTCATCGATTACCTATACGTTGACTTCCGCTTCTGAATATACAGTTTATGGAACGAACGAGAGTGGTTGTAGCTCTTCAGCGTCGAAAATGGTCAAGGTGCGTCCTGCCCCTGTCTTGAAAATCAAGAAGGGTGCGCAATCAGGTTGCCAAAACAAGCCTGATACGATTAATCTTTACGCTGAGGGCGCTGACATATACCAATGGTCCGCTATCCCTGATAACGAGAGTGTCGCCAGAAATGGTTATGCGGCCCATCTTGTGGCGACGATTACGGAACCTACCCATTTCTCGGTTGAAGGTATAGATGCTTATGGTTGTAGGGGATACGCCGATTATGACATTGAAATGTTGGAGAGGGAGGAGATGCGATTCAGTGTTTATCCTACTTTCATAGAGGAAGGAAGTTCAAATGTGCGTTTCTCTGGTGTTTCTCCTAAGAATAGCCAATGGTTCTGGGATGCCGACGATAACAGTCGTGAACTTGAGGGGGACAATGCTTCGCATTATTACGATCCTACCGCTGCGGATTCCTTCGTCGTAAGGGTGAGGGCTATAGATAAGTTCGGTTGTGAGTATACGGGCAAACAGACCATATTCACTTGGCTTGATTTCTGGGCGCCCGAGGGCTTCACACCGAATGGTGACGACATGAACGATTCTTTCAAATTCTATGGCGGCGAATATATGGACGAATTTGAATATATCATCTTCAACCGATTGGGAGAAATCGTCTTCACGGGTTCCAGCATCCAGGATGAATGGGATGGAACCATCGACGGAGAACCATGTCCGTGGGGTGTCTACGGCTGGTATTGCAAATATAAGAGTAATTATATGGGTATTAATAAAGAGGGGGACCGTAAAGGTTTCGTTTCTCTGATTAGGTGACAAACACTTACGCAATTGTAACGAAATGAAGAAACTGTTATTATTACTTGCTTTAGGTCTGTGCGGGGTCGCTTCCGCACAAGACTTTTCGATGGTGAACCATAACTTGACTCCGTTTAGTCTGAACCCTTCTTTAGCTGGTAATGCGAAGGATATCAGATTAGGTCTGAATTATCGTCAACAATGGATGGCTTTGGGTAACCATTACCATACGGTGCGTGCCTCTTTCGATATGAGTTTCCATCAGAGGGCTTGTAACGTGGGGTTCGCCTATTCTTATGACAATATGGCTAATGGAGTCTATGCGGTCAATGAATTTGATTTTGTCTATGCGCAGAGGCTTGTGTTCGCCGAAGGTATTTCTCTTCGTTTAGGTGTTCAGGGTTCTTTGTTCATCAATCGTTTGGGGTGGGACAAAATCAAATATGGCGACCAGTTCGATTATAGCACGAGACGTCCTTCGTTCGAGACGCTCGAGACGTTCGAAGATGATTCCAGACTATTCGCCGATGTGTCTGTGGGCGCAGCCTTTAATATTGAGAACAAATTGACGCTAGGTGCTTCTCTTTACCATATTGCGGAGCCTAACAATGGTTTTATGGAGTTAAAGGATAACAAGCTTAATCGTAAGATTGTGTTCCATGCTAATTATCTTAAGGATTTGGAGTACAAGAATGGCTTATGGGGAAAATCCAGCCTTTCTGATAATTATCTCTTCCTTAACGGATCTTACCAACGTCAGGACGAGTTCCAAATGGTGAATGGTTGTATCGGTTTGGCTTGGGACCCAATCATTTTTGGCGTCTGCGACAAGAATTCCCTTACAGGCATCAATGTTATCGGTTTAATGGCGGGAATCCATTTCAAGGGCTTGCAAGTGTTCTATGTCTTTGATTTGAACACTTCTTCGGAACATAACGGTTCTTGGTCACACGAAATAAATCTGATATACATTATCAGCAAGAAGGATAAATATCCTTGTCCTGTCACTTATTGGTAATGCTAATCGTGTAGAAAGAAATTTCATATATTCATCTACAATGTGGGAACGGATACGTCTTTTATAGCGTATCCGTTCCTTTTTTTTCTGTGATTTGTTGGGATTGCGGTTATTATCCGTATTTTTGCGTATGAGATAACCATGTTAGTCATGTTGAGGAATTTTTTGTTGGTAGGCTTGGGTGGAGCTGTCGGTAGCATGTTGCGTTATGCCGCCACGCTTTTGGTGGCGCATTTATCTATGCCTGCGACGTTATCCACTTTTTGTGTGAATTGTGTGGGTTCGTTTTTGCTCGGTTTCTTGGGCGCTTCGTTGACTAAGGAGAGTCTTTTGATTTGCCTTACGGTTGGCCTTTGCGGCGGTTTTACCACCTATTCGACTTTTTCTTCCCAGTCTTTGCAGTTGCTTCAAAGTGGTAAATACAGTTCCGCTTTCCTATACATTCTTTGCACTTTGGTGCTCTGTCTCCTTTGTTCATGGTTGGGGGTGTCTTTAGGTTCAAAGCAATAGCGCTTTAATTGGGACAAAACGACTTCCCGCTTTTCTCTACATAGATTGAAAAATTGTCGGTTTTAATAGGGAAAGTAATGTTTTCTGCCTAATATTCAGTATAATATGTTTTTCGTGCGGAATATATAGTTATCTTTGTGGTAATGAATTAAAGTATAAATGTATTGGTTTCTAAAAGACACAGACTAAAGTATTATGTGATGAAAAACAGGAAATTTAATTTGATGGCTTTGTTAGCCGTCTCTATCCCTTTGAATGCGAGTGTTAGCATTAATGAGCTGATGGTGCGTAACGCATCTTATCAGGTGAATGAAAATTTCAATTTCGAAGGATGGGTGGAATTGTATAATTCGGGTAGCGAATCGGTGGATCTTAGTAATTGTTTCTTCTCCGATTCGAAGGAAAATTTGTATCGTTGGCAGAATAAGAAGAATATTGTGCTTCAGCCGAAAGCGTTCACTATCTTCTATTTCGATGAACTGGACACATTGAACCATGCTGGTTTCAAGTTGGACAGTGATGGCGGTGAGCTTTTCTTGTCTGATGAAAACGGAAATTTATTGGATGAATTAAAGTATCCTAAACCTTTTAGAAACGCTTCCTTTGGCCGTGTGACAGATGGCGGAGATGATTTATCGACCTTTATCCAGCCTACGATGGAGGCGTCCAATAATGATTCAAAGACGACCGATTACCAAACTTCCGCTCCAATATTCTCGATTACGGGTGGTTTCTTTACTAGTGAGCAGATGATAGAAATTGAAACGGAGGATGTTTCCGCCAAAATTTTCTACACGACCGATGGCTCGGAGCCGACCCCTCAATCCACACTCTATACGTCACCCGTTCGAATCTCCACCGTCACTCCTTTACGCGCCATCGCTGTCGTGGATGGTGAGGTTGCCAGCGATATTACAACTGCTACATATTTCGTCGGCCTTCCTGGTATACCAACATCCACTAAGGTGGTGTCGTTGGTGACGGATAACGAGTATTTTTTCGGTGACCAATTGGGTTGTATAGCTGTCGGAACCAATGGACTTGATGTCCCTACGGGATGTTCGGGACATGAGAAGAAGGCCAATTATATGCGCGATTGGGACAGACCTTGTAACTTCGAGGTTTTTGACGAGGATAATGTTTCCCGAGTGAACCAAGAAGTGAAAGTGGGCGCTTTCGGCGCATGTTCCCGTACCAAGGCGATAAAATCCATCAAGGTGAAGGCTAACAAAGTTTCTGGTGACAATCACTTGGATTATGCGATGTTTTCGGAGAAACCTAACTTGAAATGGAAAAGCGTCATATTGCGTAATTCTGGTAATGATTTCGGTAGGATGCTTTTCAGGGATGGGTTCCTGCAATATTTGGCCGCGTCCAAAATGGATTTGGACCACCAAGCCTATGAACCTTCCGTTGTCTTCATTAATGGAGAATATTATGCTTTCCTGGGTATTAGGGAACGAAGCAATAAGGATTTCATCTATTCTAACTATGGATTGGACGAAGGTGAGTTTTGCATCGAGGAGAGTCCTTCCAAAGTGGTGGAGTGCGACAATTATCAGGAGTTTTTGGACTTGGCTAACAGTGCCGACATGAACGCCGCCGGCATGTTCGATGATATCGACAAACTTATCGATGTCGATGAGTTCCTGAACTATTTCATGACTGAGATTTATTATTGTAACCAAGATTGGTCCGCTGGTAATATTAAGGCTTGGCGCCGTAACGAAAATGGTAAATGGAGGTGGATTCTTTACGATACGGATTTCTCCACTTCCTTGTATAGTGATTATCTCAGTACCAATGGTTTCACATATGCGGAACGTTGTAAATTCTTCCCTCTGATTATGCGGAATGATGAGTTGAAGAGACGACTCATCACTAAGTTCGTGGCGCATGCGGGGACGACCTTTGAGCGGGAGTATGTTTCCCAGGTCATAGATAGTATGAAGGCTATCATGGTTGACGAGGCGGATTACTATTTCGCAATGCTTAAGTCGCAAAAAGTTCATGAGAAAGATTCTTGGCACGACGAAGTGGAGAAGGTGCGCAATTTCTTGGATGTTCGTCCTGAGTTCTTGTTCGGCCATATCGCAAACAATTATCGTCTCGACAATCCTGTCCCTCTTCGAATTTTTTCCGACGTGAAGGGCGCAAGCTATGTCTTGAATGGGTGTGAGACTGTCCGTAAGGATGACTTCAGAAGTAAGTATTTCCGCAATTATGACTTGAGTGTGGAGGCGCTCGCTCCGGATGGATGGAAGTTTGACCATTGGGATATCTGCGAGGAGAACTATTTGATTAAGGCCAATGATTCATGGAAGTATCTTTACCAAACCAACGCACCTGACGATTCATGGAGGGAGCTTTCTTTCAATGACGCTGATTGGAAGACGGGCGAGGCTCCGTTGGGTGCAGGACTCAATTCTCAGTTGATGAAGACTAGTATCGCTTCCGGCAATATGGGCGGCGGTTTCTTCGGTGGTGGTAAGGGGCTTAACAACCTTACCTATCTGAGGAAAACGGTCTCCTTCTCAGCTGATGACATCGCTGGTTTTGATGATGAGCTTCTTTGTGATATACATGTGAACGATGGTGCCATCATCTACTTGAACGGAAAGGAGATTTATCGTTTCAATGTGCCTGAGGGTAATGTCCACGATACGATTCCAGCCATATATGAGATGGACTCTTATGCGCACTTGCGTTTCTCTATTCAGAAAACTGATTTGCTTGAAGGAGATAATGTTATCGCTGTGCAGCTGCGGAATGCGTTGAAATCGAGTACCCTTGTTTTTGACCTTTCGTTGATGGACCCGAAGAGTGGTGTGGAGGTGATTTCTTCCTCCAAGGATAACACGTATACCTCTAAGTTGGGGGATGGATTGGTCTTGCGCGCTGTCTATGAAAAAGATCCGGATTGGAATGAGAATGACGTGAGACTTTATATCAATGAGGTTTGCGCCGCCAATAAGCAATATGTCGATGAGTATCGCAAAGATAAGGATTGGATCGAGATTTATAATGACGGCTCAACGCCTGTCGATTTGTCCGGTATGTACTTGTCCGACAAGCGAACGGACCTCAAAAGGTACCAGATACCTTCTGGGGAACCATCAAAGACCATCGTTCCTGCCAAGGGTTATCTGATCTTTTGGGCTGATGCCGATACTTTGAATGAACGTGGCGCCAACCATACAAATTTTGAACTGAAAAAGGAGAAAGGACAGACGATTTCTTTGTCGCGTCGTGTGGGGGATGAGTTAGAAGTGATAGATTCCGTCCGTTATTTGCCTCATGACAATGGCGCTTCATTCAGCCGTTTCTCCTATTCGGGTGATGGCGCATGGACCCTCACTTCGGTGACTACTTTAGGGAAACGGAATAAGTATGCTCCGGCGCAGGCTTTGCCTGACCGTACAATCGCCGCGTCTGAAGAAGCGATTCCTTTCCACCTCTATCCTAATCCGGCTGAGGATTATGTTTGGTTCTCTTATCCGCAGGATGGAAAATGCTTTGCTTCCCTGTCTGATATGAGCGGACGTGTCGTCCTTCAGCAGTATGTCGAAAATGGAGGTTGCCTTAATGTCTCTTCATTGAAGGCTGATGTCTATGTCGTCAACGTCGCTGTCAATGGCAAACTGATGTATAAAAGTTTGTTGATGAAGATGTGATTGAAGTTGTACGGTTGGTGAAAATCCGTGGGTGTCTCCCACGGATTTTTTTTGTTATAAATGCCATCTTTCTTCCGCGACGTTGGTTTTTGTATACGGAAAATAGATATCTTCGCATACTTTTTTCATAATTGGGAATAGATGGATGCTTTTGTATTTGATTTAGTTGTTCTCATCGTCGCGGTCGCTGTGCCTGTGGCGATATCCATCTTATTGTACTATCTTTTGAGGAAGTTCATTCTCCAAAAAAGCCGGAACGAAGACCTTCCTTCTGTTGGCGCGTTGGCTTCCCTTGTCATGCGTGAGAATGGGGGAGAATCAGAAGGGAAAAAGAAGGTCGTACATGATTTTTTTAGTGCCAGGGGAGAAGCGGGGATAAAGGAATGTCAAGAAAATAAGGAGACTGATTTTTTGGGGCTCTGTAAAGTTATTCTTTTATCGCATAAGGATTATGAAGAAAGGTTGGATGTCATGCGTTTCCTTTTTGACGTCGCCTATGCGGATGGCCGACAAAGTGAAAAAAGCGGAAAGCTTTTGGAAAATATCGCTGGTTTGATTCATGTGGACGGTTGGGATTATTCGGTGCTCGAGTGGGCGCATGAGGAAAATATGGCAGAAGGTCGAATGCGGTCGAAATCTTATCAAGACAAAATAAACGAGGCATATTGGTTAATGGGCGTAAGTCCGGATTGCAGCGACGAAGAGTTGGACCTTGCTTACAATGGACTCAAGATTAATGATGACGATAAAATGTCGGGAAATGATGGGGAAACGAAAAAGAGACGTTCCCGGCAAATCGAAGAGGCTTATAGTTTTCTTGTAATGGTTCGGTCGAAGAATGAGTAATGGCAATTATAGAATCTTTTTATAGTAAAAATCGTTAATTTGATTCGCTTTTTTGTCAATTTTTTTTCGTATTTAAAAAAATGCATAAATATCCTTTTCCTTTTTTATTAAAAAACACAATCGATTGATTGGTGATTTGCGGTTATTGATGAAGAAATCATCGAAAATCCTAATTTATGCGTATTTTTGCATAATTAAAACTACAAAGGAGATAAGGATTTATGAAAAGGACACTATTATTATTCATGCTATGCGCTATGGCATACTCTTCAATGGCGCAAAGTAGCCTAAAGTTTGAGGATATACCCATTTGTGGGACGTTAAAGGAATGCACCGCCAATTTGATAAAAAAAGGATTTCATTTGGATGCGATGGACAACAATTCCCAAAAGGCGTCGTTGTCAGGAGTTTTTTCCGATTATTCCAATTGCGTCCTTTTTGTGAAGTCATCCAATAAGGATGTGGTCAACAAATTGGAGGTACATACGCCGATTTGCAATTCATGGAATTGCTTGTTTGCGACTTATACCGACATCGTGAATCGCTTTTGTTCCTTATATGGTAAGCCATCTTTTAGGAAAGAGATGTTCCATGGCGACCTACAGCCTAGTTCCGATTTCGAGAAACTGAATGAGGTGAATAGTGGGCAATGTGAGTACTCCACGACCTTTTCCGTAGGAAGTTGGACCATCAATGTCATGATTTGTTCCCGTAAAAACGTCATCGTAGATTATTCAGAGAAATAAGGGCTTGGTGTTGTTGCCGGTTTATTTCACATGAATCCTTATGGCCTATTTTAGCATCCTGATTGATGTTTTCTGACAATTATTACCTTTTATTTTTGTTGTTCTTTTTTGCCGTAAGATATTTATCCCAGGAATTTTTGATATATTTGTGTTGTGATTAGACGCATGTTCATGTAAATGAAAAAAGATTTGTATAACTATATTCACAACAGATTGTATTAAAATGAAGAAAAAAGTGTTGATTGGTGCCGGAATGCTCGGCATATTCATGGTAAGTTGCTTTAGCGACAATGCTAAAAAAGGAAATGTGGCTGAAAACAATGCTACTGAAGAAATATCCTCTTCGTTAGGGAATGTGTTTACGTCTGACGGTTCGTCAGAGACAAGTGTTGCGGAATCGGAGTCTCAAACATCGCAAGATCAGAATAGTGCCTCAAATGGTTCTTATACCGTCAATGGCGTCACATTCAAGATGGTGACGGTAGAAGGCGGTACTTTCACAATGGGGGCCGCTTCCTCGACTAAAGAGACGAAGGAGAATGAATTCCCTGCCCATAGCGTAACTTTAAGCACTTTCCAAATCGGGGAGACGGAGGTGACCCAAGCCTTATGGGAGGCTGTCATGGCGACTAATCCTTCCGTGGAAAAGGATCCGAAATTTCCTGTCGCATATGTTACGGATAACCAGTGCCTAGAATTCATCGAAAAGTTGAACAAGTTGACGGGCGCAAATTTCAGGCTTCCTACTGAAGCGGAGTGGGAATTCGCCGCAAGGGGAGGAAATAGGGGCGGAAACGCTTTATATGCCGGTGGCGATGACTATAAAAACGTTTGCTGGTGTTCGGATAACGCCAAACATGTGGTCCGTCCAGTGGCCACCAAACGTCCGAACGAACTCGGAATCTATGATATGTCGGGCAATGTGTCAGAGTTTTGTTCCGATTATTACAACGCTAAATATTACGAGGAATCTCCTTCTGAGAATCCTGTATGCTCAAAAAAGACCTCTCATCGTGTCGTACGTGGTGGCGCATGCTCCAACGATAAACGTTATTGTAGGGTTACGGCTCGTTCTTCAGCCTATTTGAACAACAGATTCACAACTACGGGTTTCCGCTTGGCGCAATAAATAGGTCATAGTTGCGTCAAATCTCCTCGAAAGTCTCCGTCTATGCGGGGACTTTTTTGTTTCGTAATGGTTGTTTTTTGTTTTGTATGCTTTGAAATACGCAATTTTATCTTTATATTTATCGAAATACGAACTAAATATTTTGTGTGTATGAAAAAAGTACTGCTAATAGTATTTTTGTGTATAATAGGTTGTAGGTTTTCTGACGCTCGGGATTTTGAAATTTCACTTTCCGGACAATATGTCTCCATGATTTTGCCCAAACCGGAGTATGCGGATTGGAAAAACGACGCCATTTCCAATAATGGTGTGATCGACAGATATACGAAAGAGATTTACGAGAAGTTTGAGGATGATTTTGATTTTATCATCTTCCAACTCAACGAACCTACTTTAGGTGACTTCGATTACTATGGTAAGAGCTTCAGCGTGTCTAACGATGTCTCTGGTATTGGTATGGACATTTTTAATTTTTGCGAGTATTTCGGTTCCAAGCAAAGACTCCAACAGGTAATTCATATGCCATGTTATGAGAAGGGAATAGTCCATGGCCCATTTCTTCATGAAATCCTTCACCGTTGGGGACAATATGCCTTCCAAACCATCGATTTGGACGGAAATGACTACACGGGACATTGGGGATTGACCGGCGGTAGCACTAATGGACAGTTGGGGGGCTTCCGACAGGATAAACTTATGGTGGATGACCCTGAACATCCATATCGATATAGTGTGTCTAATAATTATTTCGGCGAAAACGCGAACCATGGGAATTCTGTTCCCTATAATGATATTGAACTTTACCTTATGGGTATGCTCCCTTTGGATTCTGTGGCTGAATTTTCTCTCTTCAACGCTGTGGATTCCTTCTCCTACGATGGTGAGACGGATATCATCAGTATCTATTCGGATAGTGTGACGAAGTATAATAAAGAGTTGATATTGAGTGAAATAGGAGAACGGGCGCCTTCTTCCTCAACTTCACAAAAGGACTTTAAGGCATTGTTCGTCATCGTTTCCGATAGGGAATTGACTTGTGAGGAAAGGGAAGAGTATGACAAACAAATTTCCCAATTCTGCCTTATAGGTGATGATGATTCTTATCTCTACAATTTTTGGGAGGCTACGCATGGTATGGGTACGTTCACGACAGGCGACGTTTCAAAGTCTTTGAAAAAGAAGAACGAGGGATTGACTATGTTGTTTCCTTCCGCTCCGGATGATACATTGGAACTTTTCTCTTCTTATACGGTGGAGTGGGATAGTGAGAGCATAGAGTCTGTCTCCATCGACCTCTATCAGGATGGTTGTTTCCTTAAGAACCTTACGGTGGATTATCCCGCCGAAAAGGGTTCTTTTGTTTGGAACCTGGAGGATTCGGATTTGGACGGTTTGTCTGATTTGAGATTTAAGATTACGGATATGGATGACAAAGACATCTATAGTTTCAGCTCCAATCCTTTTTCCGTAAGGGCAAAAAGATTCAATATTTCTGGCGCCGTGTATGATAGTCTAGACAATCCAATTGCTGATGCTTTCGTGACTTTCGGACACACCTCTCCTAAATTGGAGGCGTCCAACGAGAATCAGTTCGTCAGTGCTTATATCGTCGAATTCACGAGACATTATACGAGGCAACCATTTGTTCCTACTTCCAGTTCGTTGAATGGTTTGGACCTCGTGCTCGCCTATAAGGGTACGCCTGATATGTTGACGGTGGGTATAATGGATTCGCTGGAGAAGGTCCTTGTGTCCGTCCCATTGTCGTATGAACAAATCGCCGCTTGGCAATGGATTTCCATTCCTTTCTCTCAATGTGTGAATGTCATTCCTGGTAAGCAATATTACATCTTTATGGAGCATGCGAATGTCTCTTATGGCGATAATTGCTATTATTGGGCGCTTGACGAGGCGGAACACTATGTTTTCCGTTTGTGGTCGGGCGATGGCACTTATGTGAAGACTGACGAACAAGGACGGTATTCCTTCTCTGTGATGGATCGTTGGAGTGGTTCGCTTTCCGCTTTTTATGAGGGCCTCTCCTTTGAGAAGAAGTCTTTTGAAGACATTACGGTCGACTTCGATGACCAAGATTTCCATCCGGTGAAGGGTGTTTTCCCTACGAGTTTGGACGACGCTCTTCTTCTCGATGGTGTTTTCCCGCATGATGCCTATGATTTGTTCGGACGAAGACTCCCTGCTAGTTCATTGGATTCGGGTCGTCGCATCTATCCGTCGGTTATTTTGGGCGATTCCAAGAAATATTTATCCAAATAATGAGGATTGATGTCCGTTTTGACTATATTTGGAAAGTTGTGTAACTTGTTATTGATATGTTATGAAGAAATATTCTCATGCATGGATTGCTTTTATGGCTATTAAGCGTTTGGAAACTATCGCTAACACGGATAATGATTCAGTGATAAAGGGAGTGAACGAAGATGTCATAAAACATGCTAAATCTTTGGTGAAATGGTTTATGGATTACCGTGATTTCGTCATCGAGGGCGCTTGGTATCCGGACGAAGTTTTCAAGGACATGAGCACTAGCCATATCGTCAAATTCAAGCCTTGTGTGACTGGGGAATACAATGATTTCCGAAGCTTGCCTTCCACTCACTCCATTGGCGCCATGATGAAGAGAAAATCCGATCTATTCGGTAAACCTTATGACATCACCCAGGGTAACTGCGCTGACCGTTGCGAGTCTATCGCCCATAGTATCGTGGATAACTTCAAGACGCTTTACAAGGAGGAACGCGGGTGCCCGATCGCCACGACCAATAACCACATCGCATTACGCTTCTTTATCCTCAGCCATTATGTGGCTGACTGCCATATGCCGTTCCATTGCGATGACCGTCCTTTCTCTGATGAGAAGGGTGTGCATGGTTCTGTCGAGAAAAAATGGGAGGACCAGATTAAGAAATCGTTCAAAATAGATACGAGTAATAATCGTTTCTACTATGGCTCTGACGGCTATCCGCTTCCGTTGTCGCCGACCCAATTGGTGCGTGACGTGGAGGAGGAGATGGGTAAAAGACAATATGTGCACGGGTGGGGTACAGGCAACTCCAGCACTTGGGATTATATGAGTGGTGTGGCCCAATACTCTTATCTCTTTTCTTACTTCCTTGTGCCACAGACGTTCCAAAACACGCAGACCATCACGGAGTTTATGGCTCAGACGGAGTGGGGACTGCATTTCGACGAGTATAGTAAGATGATATTCTGCGACGCTATCGATTCCATCGCCCGCATCTGGCTCCATGTGTGGATCAAATATAAGACATGGGCGAAATAGTGATTTTTTTTGTTGGTGACTAATTTTAAATATTAATAATATTATGAGAAAAATTTCGATTTTAACGCTTATTGCGGCATTGACCTTCGGGTCATATGCATGTGGTGATGATGACGATGATACGCCTGTCAAAAAGGAGGATCCTCAAGAGAATACAGACGATAAGGGGGAGAAAAAAGATGATCCTAAGGATAACAATGGTGAACCAGGTGATAACAATGGCGAACCGGGTGAGAATAATGGCGAACCGAGTGATAACGGAAACGGCGAGGGTAAGGAAGCTACTTTTTCTTTCCAAATGCCTAGAAGGACCATCTATTATGCGAATGATGATTATTTAATCTTCTATCTCAACGATATTAGCAGTGCTGAAGTGACGTTAAAGATTGTCGATGAGTCTGGCGCTCAAGTTGAAGCGTCTATTGAGAAGAATGGTAACCAGTGTTCTATGATGGTGCCTGCCCAAGTGGGTACATTCTATGTGGTCGCTACGTCTAATGACGGACAAGTGCTGAAGAGTTCTCCTTTTTCGTGCATCTCGACTCAATATACTAGCATCATGACGGATTTGGATAAGCCTTATATCGATCTGGAAAATGGTGTCGCTATGGACTTTACGGAGGCTTCCGCCAATCCTTCCAAAGTGACTTTGGTGGTCGAGAACCGCGTAGGTCTTGTGTCTCCGTCCGTTTGCGTCAACGAGACAATTAGCGCTAACGGTAATTCTATTGAGTTTGACGGCAAGTCTTCCTTGGAGGATACCGGTTTTACCAAACAATTTAAACTTAGCAACGGTAAGGAGGGTTTGATTACTTTCATGTCTATCTCCCGTAATTTTGATACAGGCGATTACCAAAACATCTCTTTTAACTATAGTTTTAAATGATAACGCGACTCGAACAAAAAAACTCGAACAGAAATGCTCGAGTTTTTTTGTTATTGGGACTAGGGGATTGTTATTCAATGGATTGATGTCGTGTTTGATAATGTAGAATATCCGTAGACATTATAATCAAGATATGTGCCCTTACAATTTGGATAATTCTTACAAACAACCATTGTAAGATTGTTTTCATTGTTTTTTATGACTTTTGACTTATGGAAAGGGAAAGCATCATAACAACATGAACAATGAACAAGAGAATCTAATCTTAATGATCCAGCTGGATTGTGTTCATCATCAAATTGAATTAATGCATCTTGTCGCTGTTTCCCTCTAAGGATTGTAACCTTATCTGATGATAGATTTACTATTTTTTCCCTTTCATCCAGTTCATAATACTGACGCGCATATTCAAGCACGGTTTCTGGTCCATATTCAGCAACTCCAGAAAGACTCAATGTTTCTTCCCAGTCTTGGATATCTTGAGAATTTTTGAATCTACGAAGAAGAAATTCTGCAAGTTCAAGTTCCGACGGAGATGCATGTATAAGGTTTTCCCATTTCTCGAATCCTACCATTTTCGCAATAAGATGTTGCGCATTCATCAAAGTAAAGGTAAAACCTTCTTCGTCATCGGGAATTTCATAGTAAAAGAATAGATTACCACAATGCGACTGCAAATATAGGGAATAACTTTGAAAGATTTTCGATAATGTTGAAATAAAATAGAAAAAAATATACTTTGTGTAAAGGTAAGCGTTCGACGAAAGCACATTGCAGGGGAATCATTGGATCTATAAATTCGCCGACAATTCAAAAATAATATTGTCATGAGCGAATTATCTCAACTAAGTTATTCAACGTACTTGATGCATTA
>JAZLJL010000063.1:0-22694 GCA_045617845.1 Paludibacteraceae bacterium
GATATTATGAATAAATTGTGGATAAACAATGACTTGGTTGACCGTTTGGCAATGCTTCAACAGACAGAAATTGCCCATCCTGGTATTAATCAGGTGGCAATAGAGAAGGACTGGTGGGTTACAGTCACGCTCAAAGCATTGTTTCAGACAGAATGCGCAGATTCATTGCTTTTCAAGGGTGGTACATCTTTGTCTAAAGGATTCAACATTATCGAACGTTTCTCCGAAGACATAGACCTGGCAATCAATCACTCCTTCTTTGGAATAGAAAAGACGAGCAAGAACCAGCGCGAAAAACTCCGCAGATTGTCTCGGACATATATTCATGAGACTCTATCAATGCAACTGGATGAGCATCTGAAGAAGTTGGGAGTATCAGGCTACGGTATTGAAAATATCACACATGTAGACAAAGATGGGAAACTGCATCGTATTGATTCTGACAAGGATCCAACAGTCATACTATTGCATTACCCTTCAATTGTAGAAGAGACAATCAGCTACATACCTCCTCGTGTAAAAATAGAGATTAGTTGCCTTTCAATGGATGAACCATCAGAGGAACGAGACATCCGTTCACTCATCGGAGAAACATTCGAAGGTGAGGACACTGACGCAGGTTGCAAGATTCGAACCGTTGTGCCAACCCGTACTTTCCTTGAAAAACTTTTCTTATTGGCAGAGGAGTTCCAGAAGGATAAGCCAAGAAACGTTCGCATGTCACGTCATCTCTATGATATTGAGAAATTGATGGACACTGTATATGGCAAGGAAGCATTGGCAGACCGCGCTCTGTATGATGCCATTGTGGAACACCGCAGAACGTACTATGCTCTTAAGTACGTCAACTACGACCTTCACAATCCTTCTACTATCAACTTTTTGATTCCTGAGCAAGAACGTGATGCCTGGATGCAAGATTATGCAGATATGCAACGTTTCTTCATTTATGGAAAGTCTCTTGATTTCAATGCACTATTGAATAGAATGGATGACTTGCAAAACACAATAAAAAAATGGGGTCTTGAATAACTGCCAGTCATTTTTAATTAAGTAGAAAACAGGGACTTATGACCGAAGAGTTGGAGAACAAACTCATAAACATCAAGCTCTACTCGCAAGACAGCAAGGACCGAGAAACTGGAAGAACTTGGTTCCTCGTAACTAGAAATCCTTACTAAGGCCTTAGTAAGACCTTACTAACGTTTTATAGTCAAAGACTCATACTAGACACGAGAACTACTACTATTTTCTTTGACTTCAAACACGTAGTTTACCGTAGGGTTACGCTCTTAGGTGGGTCATTGTTATTTTTCTGTTTGCCATATCTTTGCGGATTTTTTTCTTCTCCACAAAGGTACTTCGGTTAACTCAAAGCAACCATTCTGATGCCGCCTTCAACTGACACTGGTTAAACTGCGGCGGGTGGTACATTTGAAACTGATACGCCCGGTACATTTCAAACTGTCACAGACGGTACATTTCATTCCGCTATGACTGGAACATTTCAATGTGATACGGGTGGCACATCCATTCCGCTGCTATCAGTATTTCCAATACACGGCATCTATTAGAAAACTAATTTACACAACCAATACAGTCGAGGGGTATCACAGGCAGGTTCGAAAAGTCACCAAAAACAAGGGTGTTTTCACAAACGATAATGCACTGGAAAAGCTTGTATATCTGGCATACCGCAACATCAGGAAAAAGTGGACTATGTCGCTTTCCAATTGGGGACTAATCTCACAACAATTAGCCATAAAGTTCGGAGAAAGGTTCTCATTGATGTGAGGGAATGCCGTCCCGGCATTCATTTTGGGTTTTTCTTGGCATAGGGAAGATAAAAAAGCGGAAAGGGAGGCAGGACAAGATTCCCAACCTCCCTCGGCTTTTTGTCTTCGCTATCGTATTCCTGGCAGGGTTGCTCCCCAGCAGAGCCCCGTTACGCTTCGGATAGCGAACAAATTTAAGACTATGTCTTGATTTGTGAATTTTTTTGAACTATTTTTGCATTGAAAATCGGATTTGAAAAACTCGAAATTTAGTTGGATTTCCAACTTGACACAGTTCATTTTACACTACAGCATTCTACTGAAAATCAGTGTGTCTGCTTATTTGTTTGTCAATCTTGTTAGGATGTATAATAGATTATATCTTCAAGTTCTATATCAACATTCATTTATAGATTCATTGGAATATCATTTTCTGACAATTCTTTAAGTTGTTGTAATGTTGGGGACTCCAATTTTACAACTCGACGAGCATGATTCATCATCATCGACTCAAAAATATTACGAACAAAGCGACCATTAGCAAATTCGTTTTCTTTAGACTCTAAGGTTCTTTTAAGTTGTTGAGCCAATATTTCCACAGCTCTTTCAGAAATGACATAATCCTCCGCTTGGCTCATACTCTTTAGGATATCCAATAATTCTTGAATATTATAATCGTCAAACTCAATAAAAGTATTGAAACGAGATTTAAGTCCAGGATTCGATTCAAAGAATTGTTTCATCGGTTCTGTATATCCAGCAACGATAACAACAAGATCTTCTCGATAATCCTCTAATGCTTTTGTCAATTCGGTTAAGCATTCCCTTCCGTATGAATCGCTATGATCATTTTCTGTGATGCTGTATGCTTCATCAATAAACAGCACACCTCCTTTTGCTTTTTCAATAACTTCTTTTACCTTGTGCGCAGTTTGTCCCTGATAACCTGCAATAAGATCCGTTCTTGAGACTTCCATGAAATGACCTTTTGATAGAAGTCCAAGTTTTCTATAAATTCGTCCAACTATTCTTGCCACAGAAGTCTTTCCTGTGCCTGGATTTCCAGTAAAAGCCAAGTGCATTGTACTTTTGGGAGACTTCAAACCTTTCGCTCTTCTTAGGATTTGGACCTTCTGGAAAGCAATCAAATCGTTGACCTTAGATTTTACACGTTCTAATCCAACTAATTGATTTAACTGAAACATTTGTTCTTCCAATGTGTAATCATCCTCGTCCTTCTGTTTAGGAGTACAGATACTAACAAGTTGCTTATGCCCATAATATTTTATTAAAGAATCTTTTGATGCAATAGCAACTTTTGTTATTCGAGGGTCATTTTGTTGAGCTGCTTTTTCAATGAGACTACAAAGATTTTTTGCCGCCTCACTATTGCCCTCAGTTATCGACTTTGCACAACTGGTAATCATGCCATTGCCGTCAGCAATAGCATCAAGTAAAGAACAATTCTTAATTAATTCATTCTCGTATTTATTCATAACTAGAGAATTCCTAAAATCTGAAGAATATAATTGATGATTGATAGTCCTACTGCAGAACCACCTACATAATAGGCCGTTTTAATCCGCTTCTCATAGCTTAAGTGCGCAGTGTCATTTACTTCTTCCAATTTTCTTAATGATTCTTTAATCTCAACATGAGTATTTTTCACTTCAGAGATAAATTCAATTTGAGCATTAGCTTTTCCTTCAGAATTTTCAATGTGTAGAACTTGATTTACGGTATTAATCTGATTGTTCAACGACTGAATCGTGTCTAACTCTTTTGTAACCTTCTCTTTGAATTCCTTTAGGACTTGAACAGTCGTTTTTAATGCTTCAACAGTTCGTTTAATGTCTGCCTGGGCATTATTGGCCTTTTTAGAAGCATCTAAAGCTCTATTACTTGCAACAAGGGCTTGCTCGCTTGCACTTTCTGCTTTAGAACTTGCAGTTTTCGCTTGATTACTTGCGATTTCTGCAGATTTAACCGCAGCAATAATTCCCGATATATATTCTTTGTCTAAAGATTCTAATGCTTTGTATACCTCATCTGCAATATTATACAATGAACGAATATTTGAATTCTGTGTAATTAGGGTTGTTTGCAATGGAGATACAAGAAGACTATTTGCCTCATTTCCTGTAATGTTATGGTCATTCCAAGAAAATATAGAACCTTCAGTCGGAAACTGCTTTAGAGATACTGTAGATGGGACATTGTGAGCTAATGTCTGTATCTTATTTTTTGCAACCTCAAAGGTATGTGGTTTAACTATTTCGTTTGGCATATCTCTACTGTTTTAAAGAATTAAGTATGTCATCTACTTCATTTAGAGATTCTTCATTCTCCGATATGTATGAGCAGTCATCTTCAATGACCTCCGCATTTTCAAAAAGAGGTTTCTCTATTTCTTCAGAGTTAGCCATAATATTTCCAATTGCAGTTGTCATTGCATCTGCCGCCTCCTTATGTCTAGAAGTTATGTTTGTGAATGTCTCATTCCTGGTTTGTTCTACTCGTTTGCCAGTTACTTCAAGAAGTTTACCTTGGGTTTTAATAATGTCACCCTTTTTCTCGATTTGTTGTTGCAAATTTAGCTTCTTAAGTTTCTTAGATATTGCCCTATCAATGAGGTTAAGAGCAAGAGCACCAATAAGTCCACTAACAAGTGCACCTAAGAACATACCTACAATATTAGCCACACTGCCTAACAAAGGTATTTCGAAAGCAAATCCAGGAATTGTCATCAATCCTTTTTCTATGACTTCACTTAAAACTATAGCTCCACCTGCCGTCAATCCTACAATAACAATTTTGCCAACTTCCATCATCTTTAGGCTGAATGGCATATTTTTATTTTTAGGATCCTTTAGGAAATTAATTGCTTGCTTGACAGACTTATAGCCCTGTTTTAAGAAAATCCATGCTTTCTTAATCATGCCAATAACAGGACCAAATATAGCTGTTGCTATAGTTGTAACAAGTGTGTTTCCTGCATTCAGTAAATGTTCTTTTATATTTGACACAAAAGATGTAATGGCTTCCTTGACACTATCAATGAAAGTGCCAAGTTTTCGGTTCCCTGAACGGAACCAGGCTATAAGTTTGCGAATAATATCCTTAATCAGAGAAGCGAGAAGCCCCATCATAACAGAACGTAGAGCCTTGTCGCCAATACGCATTGCCTCTTCCTTTTGGGATTGCTTACCAGCATCAATAGATCGTTGCTCTGCTTCTTTCTCTTGTCTCTCGTATTCTACTCTTGCTTCGACATCCTTCTTTCTATACTGTTTATCTTGTTCGTCGCTAATATCAAAAATCTCATTGGGTTTTTGGCCATTCTTATTTGGATTGTCCAACCAATCTGTCATGGATTTATCTCCCTTTGAACGATTCTGACCAGCATCCATCTCATTGAGATTGGCATCACTATTTGCAAATTTTATTTGCTCTTCTTTGGTCATGTGAGCATTTGCCGCAGGATCTCTGATTATCTCTCCTGCAGAAACAGTGTGGTCCATATCAGTTCCACGTTCAACGGAACCAACAGGTCTTCCTTGGTCAAAAGGCTTGCGAGCACCAGATACCAACGTTGCCTCTTCCTTGCCTGTTCTTGTTTGATGAGTTACAACATTGCCATCTTGGTCGTGCTGAAAATTAAATTGCCAATCATCATATCTTTGTTGGTAATCAATTTTATCATTGTGCGTGGCTATTTTACCATCTGCAAAATTCTCTGTTGTTTGAATGTGTGCATCATCGCTCAAATCAAGTTTTAATCCTCGATTTTCTTTAATAAAATCTTCACCAGCGACAACACCCACCTGATTTATAAATTGTTCCCAAACAACATCCATAACAGTTTCGCCAATAGTGTCCGGACTGCCGATCTTTTCTCTGTCTTTTTCAAGCCCTTCTAAATCTGACATTTGTTCTTCCAACTCAGATTCTAGCTTGCTCTCTAATTCGTCGAAGTTGACTGCATCACAGTCAACTTCTGACCATTCTTCAAACTGTTCTTTATTATCGTTCATAAAAAATCTTTTAATTAACCATTTGATTTATCGTATTGGCTTGACTAAATCACTTGCTATAATTTTTTTCATTATTTGATCTGACAAATCGACTTGCTTAGAAATTGTTTAAATTTAATTCAAAACTAATTTGAGAGACCTAAAAAAATCTCTCTGAACTTGCACAGACATACCTGGCTCTATCAAGATACCATTGGTCTGCTTCCTTGCTTTTGTCGTTACTCTAAATACTGGCATATTATTTATATTTTAAATTCTAATTTTTAGTTTTCTTCAAATTTACGCATTCCCCCGCATCCGCAACAATCGCCCATGAATCAACAGATACCATTTCAATCAATTCGTTCGCATATCGTACACAGACACAAAACGCACACACAATACGCATGAATGAGCACCATCATCTTCTAATTTGCATTAAGACACAAAAAGGAAACATTACTTTTGTCAGGTCACGTTTCTTCATAAAAAAAAACGTGGAGCAAGTCAGTTACCCGCTTCACGATCTAAAGGCTCTCGCATCGCCTGAAATGTCGAAACGAGCAACGCTGAAAGCCCCACGCCGATGTATAAAATATCCTGCGTGTGAATATAAAACATTCACAGCAGGGTGTAGATAATACATCCCATTAGGGCACACCCGTTGCTTTGTTCTTGACATTTCTTCATTGAATTTGCGAGATTCTTAGACCGTCAAAACCCAAGCGTACAGTTACGCCTTAACATGTCATCACGCATGATGTTTCGCCCCTCATGGACAATTCGTCACGCGACGCACAAAAATAATACTTATTCGTCAAACATCAAACATAACGAGGGACGAAATAAGCCATCGCTTCAGACAAAAAAAATAGGGACAGGCAAAAACCTGTCCCTATCTAATTTATGAAATCGACCGTGGATTATTTCACGATGAACTTCTCGTTGTAGTTCTTACCGTTGAATTGGATGTTAACCAAGAATGTTTGTCCGATAGACAAGCTGCTGTTAACATCGATAACGTAAGAGTTCAAGCCCTTAGCCAAGTTGATAGTCTCGCTCTTAACTGTCCAACCATAAACGGAAGAGATAGTAACTGTAGCGGTAACATCCTCAGCAGCCTCGAAACCGATCAAAGTGCTATAGAATGTAGAGTAAACATATTTGATACCCTCAACGTTGTCAGCAACTGGATCAGCGTCGTCATAAAGACCTCTAGCAGCAGAGAAGTTAGAGATACAGTTCTTGTCGTTGATAGAAGCAACCAAGTAGTATTCGCCATCCAAAGGAAGACCGTAAGTGTTCAAGTACAAAGAGTGGTTTTGAGGACCGCTCATGAGTTGAGGACCGAATGAAGCGCCACCCAAAGCGATGTTACCATCCTTGTCAACGATCTTAACCTCTACAGTAGAGTTGTGGATCTCAACAGGAACCTCAACATTCAAACCAGTAGGTTGTACGGTGAAGCCGTTCAACATCTCGATACAAGAGTTAGCGTTAACAACTGGCTCCTTGTCTGTGATCTCTTGACGGAAAGAAGTCTTGCACTTGTTGTCGAAGATATCGGTAAGGATAAGGGTAAAGTTATAAGTACCGTTCTTAGTGAACTCGATAGGTAAGTTTCTCACGTCAGATGAAATAGCTGAACCAGAGAAAACAACCTCGTTAGTAGCCAAGTTAGTAACTTCGTACTCATAAGCGAACTGAGGCAATCTGTCGATAGCGATTTCCCAAACGAGGTCTTGACCATCATAAGCGATCTTAGAGATTGTCAATGGGTTGAACAAGTTCTTGTTGATTTTGCTCAAAGAGACAAAGTTATCAGAAGTAGTGTTGAGGTCAGCACCGTCAGCAGTGTAAGCATCGCCACCCAAAGTCAAGCAGTTAGCACCCTTGTTGATAGAAGCGGTGTAGTTAGTGTTGCCTGTAGGACCGTAAGCGATAGCAGACTCCTTGATGTTCCAGTTACCATCGATTGTTCTAGTAACGAGAGGACCAGTAGACATTGTGCGAGCCACTTTAGCGTCGCCAGCTGCAGAGTAATCCTCAACGAAAGAACGCAAGTCGTTGCGATACATTACGCTCTTACCAGGGTAAACGATGTTCACACCATGAACCCAGAATTTGTTAGTGTGGTCGAGGAACCAGAAACCGAACTTGGAATAGCCATCCTCTTGCCATACCCTTGATACGCTAGTATACCAGTAGTTCTCTGCGTAATCGATGTGGAAAGAAGTAGTGAGAGCATCTTCTTGTCCACCAGGATTATAAGAATAAGTGAATGAATCACAAGCCTGCTCGTAAGAAACATCAGCGGCAGCGTCCCAGAAAGTAAGGATACCAGTTCTTGTCTGATAGCCTTGAGCTTGACGTACACCACAGAAACCACCCTTGATAATAGTAGAATCCTCAATTCCGATCAAATCCCAGTTCATAACGCAGAAGAAAGCTGAATCTGCAGACTTATTCACCGTGAATGTGTTCATGATGATGTCAGCGTACTCGCTGTTGTCAGTCTCAGGATTGTTTTGGTAATCCAAGAACATCATTGAACCTGCATTAGATTGTGCGAAAGCACCTCCTGCAAAAGCAGAAACCATAGACAAAGCTAAAGCGAATTTCTTTGTTCCTTGTAAAAAATTCTTCATAACTAAATGCAAAATTTATGGATTCTCTAATTTCCAAAGGACAACGAGCGGAATCCCACAGTTCCCGTAATCCTCCTCCCTAAATCATCAATAAATAAGTATTATTCGAAAGACAAATACCATTTCAACAATCGTGCTGCAAAAATAGAAATAAAAATCAATCGCCACAACACTTTTCTAAAAAAATTTCAATAATGAGCATTTAAAAATATGTTTTTCAGCATAATAATTTTTCACAATAAGACAAATGTCATGACGGAAAAATCACATGACGTTTAACAATTCAATCTCAAAAACAAGGGTGGAATTACCAGGGATATCCCCATCCGAGCGGGAACCATAACCTAATGACGAGGGGATATAGACTACCCAATGGTCGCCAACACGCATATTCATCAACGCAATCTGGAAGCCACGGATAAGGTCGTTCACACGAAACGCCTCCGGACAGGAACGCTCATAAGAGTTATCGAAGACCTTGCCGTTCACCAACGAACCCTTGTAGTGGCAGGTGACCACACTGCGGCGGTCAGGGACAGGACGGCCCGTCCCAGTGACGATGATTTTGTAGAGCACGCCCTCACTGAGTTCCTTCACGGAAGAGTCCTCACGCAATGTGGCGAGGAACTGTTCATTCTCTATTTTATATTGTTCTTTCTTATTCATCTTTCAATGTATTTAGTCAAAGAATTCACCTAATATTTCATGCAATAAGCGGAGTCGTAGACCACGGCACCACAATGGAGAATATCGTCGATACGATAATAACTGAAGCCATCGCGAATCGGGAAGGCCGGTACATAGCCATCGTCCCCGAGCGAATGGTTGATACAGACCGCCACCAGTTCCGTGCAGTAGAGAGACGAATCGCTCGTCATATCGAAACTGAGGTCGAAAGGCGTCGGGCGAAGGAGATACAGGAGCGCCAAGGAATCTACGCGACGCCGCAACGAGTCATCCTTCATAGCATAGAACTGCAGGTCTAACGATTCGTCGGCAAAAAAAGTCAAGGGATCTTTCCGCACGGAACCAATGCCCGTCAACTCACTCGCCTCGGCATGGATGACAAAACAGGAGTCGCCCTCGCGATGGACGACGCCAATATGGGAGAAACGCTCGGCCCCGCCCGAATAGCGGCGGAAAATACCGGAAAAGAAGCCGTTCCCCAAACGGCAGACCAAATCTCCGCTTCGAAGAGAATCCACCTCAAAACGGCTGAGTCCGTCTGGTGACAAATCGCCGGACGGACCCACACAACGCACGGACGCAATGCCTATGAAGCAGACGACGAGCGCACGAAAGAATCGGACCATTACTTCTTATGATCCATGTTCACTTTCCACTCCCCGTCAATCTTATAGAGCGTCATCTTGCACTCTTTGTCGCTATCGTTCTCCGTATAGAATACATAAGCGACATTGTCCACAACCGAATCACGCAAGACATGCATCTTATAATTAGGTTCAACCTTCATGCCGCCGAAAGAGGCAGTGAGGTCGAGCAACTTACCAGTTCCTTCAGTGCAATACTTCTTCGCCTCGTCCACTTTACCCTGTGCGACGGCGGTTGAGAACTTCTCTGCCACATCAGATGGCGCATTACCGCAAGAAGCGAAAAGAAGAGCCACAATGGCTAAAACAAAAAGCTTTTTCATACTCAAAAAAATATTAATTATTTATTTAACAATGCCTTAATGAACTCATCACCTTCAAGTACTCCGTAGGCACCCTCCTTAGCGGACTCCTCGTCGTAACGTAGCACGGCGTCCGGCTCGATGCCCGGATAGTAAATCAAGAAAGGAATAGGCGCGGAGATATGCGTCTTCAGTCTGCAAGGCGTCGGATGATCCGGAAGGATAGCGATCGCCACCGGCTCGTCCCACTTGGAAACCTCGTCGTAGATCGGTTTCACGACACGGTTCTCCAGATACTCCACCGTCTTGAGTTTGAGTGCCACATCACCCTCATGGCCCGCCTCGTCGCTCGCCTCGATATGGAGATAGACAAGGTCGTTCTCCTTCAAAGCGTCGATGGTAGCCTGCGTCTTTCCTTCATAATTCGTATCATACAAGCCCGTTGCGCCCTCCACCTCGATGGATTTCAGACCAGCGTAGACACCGATGCCGCGGATCAGATCGACCGCCGAGATGACCGCACCGTTCTTGAGACCGTAAGTCTCCATCAACGTCTTCATCTGAGGCTTATAGCCTGCCGACCAAGGCCAGATGCTATTAGCGGGATCCTTCCCCTCAGCCACACGCTTCACGTTGACCGGATGTTTCGGGAGGATCTCCATACTGCGCAAAATCAAATCGTTCAGTTGTGCGGCGGTAGCCTCCGCCTCAGGGCAATCCGCCTTCACAAGCACATCCTTGTAGGGAGTGCCGGGCACATCGTGCGGAGGCGTGCAAGAGACGCGCTTGTCGCCGCCTTTGATCTTCAACAAGTGACGGTAAGAAATGCCGGGGAAGAAGCGCACCTTATCGTCGCCCAACTCCTCGTTCAAATAGTTGATCAGCTGGTAAGCCTCCTCGTTGGAGATATGACCAGCCGAATGGTTCTTGATTTTACCGTCCTGCACACAGATGATGTTGCAACGCATCGCCATCTCGCCCGGCTCGATATCGACACCCATGCTTGCCGCCTCCAAAGAGCCGCGCCCCTCGAAGACTTTCTTCACGTCGTAACCGAGGACAGTCAGGTTGGCGATTTCGCTTCCCGGATGATAACCGGCAGGGACCGTCGCCAGCAAGCCATTGCGACCCTTGCGGGCCAACATATCCATCGTAGGCGTGTTAGCCGCCTGCAGTATCGTCTTATTGCCTAATGAGGCGATCGGCTCGTCAGCCATGCCATCGCCCAATATGATCAGATATTTCATAATCTTTAAATTTATGGAGCACAAAAGTACAATAAAAAATGACACGAATCCGAACGGAGGGGAAATATCGTGGGGGCGAATTTTTTATCGTCACGTAGGGACGCTCCTCGTGAGCGTCTATTAAAAGCGGGTATCCACGAGGGGTACCCCAACGATGGGATAATCGCCCTAGGCTTCCCAATGAGTTATTTTCCCCCTTTCTCAGGCTCCAAGAACTCCAACGAAACCCTTCTGTTCACCTCATGTTCCGTCTCCGTCTGCGCATTCGGGAAATTAGGTCTTTCGAACGAGAAGCCTTTGGCGACCAACTGGTCGGGAGAAGCTCCCTTTTCTATCAATAAATTACGGACATAATTCGCTCTACGCTCGGAAAGTTTCTTATTATATTTCGCACTGCCCCGTTCATCAGTATGGCCACCGACCAAGAACTTCCTATCGGGGAAATTCTTAACGAACGCAGCCATCTCATCAAGCTGCTCATGATATTCTGGTCTGATATCGCCGTCAAAATCGAAAAAGAATGCCTCCCACTTGAACTGAGGCACCTGCACCTCCGCCACCACGCTATCCTGTGCCTGCGCTTTCGCCTCCTGACAAGGAGACAAGGCAGCCATGCCAGCCGCCACGCCCACCACTTTGAGCGCCTTGCCCGCGGTGTGTTTCAACCACAGCTGCTCCTCGATGTAGAGGCGTTCCCGCTCGCAGGCGGGACAAGTGCCAGAGCACGGACCCTCATGATTACATTGGGTCGGAGTATAACCGATACCGTTCTCCACGGCTATCCGACGACGAACAGCACGCAACGTCTCACAGATTTTCTTGCCTACTTCCATAAACTTCAGATTTCAAAATTCTTTGGGATACTAAATTAAAGATTTTTTCATTATTCGCAATCAGTAGGGACGCTCCTCGTGAGCGTCTATCAAAAGCAGGTACCCACGAGGGGTACCCCAACGATGGGATAATCTCCATGGACGTCCCAATAAATTATTTCTCCCCTTCCTCGGGTTCCAAGAACTCCAAAGAGACCCTTCTGTTCATCTCATGCTCCGGCTCCGTCTGCGCATTCGGGAAATTAGGTCTTTCGAACGAGAAGCCTTTGGCGACCAACTGGTCGGGGGAAACTCCCCTTTCAACCAATTGACTGCGGAGATAATCCGCCCTTGTCTGAGAGAGCTTCTTATTATATTTCGCGCTTCCCCGTTCATCGGTATGGCAGCCGACCAAGAACTTTCTATCCGGAAATTCCTTAATGAACGCTGCCATTTCGTCAATCTGTTCAAGATACTCAGATCTACACTGACCAAAATCGAAAATATGGGCCTCCCACTTGAACTGAGGCACCTGCACCTCCGTCGCCACGCTATCCTGCTCCTGCGCTTTCGCCTCCTGACAAGGAGATAAGGCAGCCATACCAGCAGCCACGCCCACCACCTTGAGCGCCTTGCCCGCGGTGTGTTTCAGCCACAGCTGCTCCTCGATATAGAGGCGTGCCCGCTCGCAGGCGGGACAGGTGCCAGAGCACGGACCCTCATGATTACATTGGGTCGGAGTATAACTGATACCGTTCTCCACGGCTATCCGACGACGAACAGCACGCAACGTCTCACAGATTATCTTGCCTACTTCCATAAACTTCAGATTTCAAAATTCTTTGGGATACTAAATTAAAGATTTTTCCATAATTCGCAATATCGTGGGCGCCTATTAAAAGCGAGTACCCACGAGGGGTAACCCAACGACGGTATATCTAACGATAGTAATAAACCGCAAATTTTGCGGCTTATTATCCGCATAGACTCCACAAAAGATTTATTGGGGCAAATCAATCACATCAAGGCATAAAAAAAGCGGTCAAGAAAATCTCGACCGCTTTGGTGAGCCAGTTGGGGCTCGAACCCAAGACCCCATCCTTAAAAGGGATGTGCTCTACCTGCTGAGCTACTAGCTCTCCCTCATTTGCTTTATTTCTCAAAAGCGATGCAAAGGTACGCTATTTTTTCGTACTTGCAAATTTTTTCCGTATCTTTTTTTAATGAACTTTTAAATTTTATTTGACTCTGATTCGGCGACCGACACGAAGCAAAGTCGTGCTCTTGATATGGTTCAACTTACAGAGTCTAGCGACCGTGGTATGATGTTTACGGGCAATCCTACCCAAGTTATCCCCTTGCTTGATTTTGTAATACTTAATCGGAGAATGGAGGTAATCATAATACTCCTTGAAAGTAGTTTTACGCTCGATCAGATAAGTATCTGCCTTGACATAGACACTATCCTCCTTCATTTCGAGGATACGTTTAGGATTGATCGGATTACCCAGGTAACGGAACTCGAAGTGGAGATGAGGTCCGGTAGAACGCCCCGTATTTCCGCCCAAGGCAATCGCCTCGCCAGCCTTCACGACCTGATTAGGCTGCACAAGCACCTTGGACAAATGGCCGTACAGAGTCTCAAGACCATTGTTATGACGGATCATGACAAAATAGCCATAACCTTTTTTCTTCACGCCCACACGAGTGATACGCACCTTACCGTCAAATGCGGCACGCACAGTGTCGCCAATCTTCAAGCGCATATCCGTACCAGCATGGAACCGCCCCCAACGCTCGCCACACTCGGACGTCACCACATTCACATTAGGAGGATAAAAACCTCTGCAATCGACCAGGAAAGAGTCTGGTACTGAATCAATGGAAATCTGGTAAGGATTCACGCGGGAGCCGTCCCAAATGCCATGATACATGGAATCACAAGGGATGGAATCATTAAACACAAACTTTTCGGAATTCCAATCTAAACGGAGGGAATCGTTCGACAAATCCGACTCTACCGTCTCATCCTCCACCATCACGGAATCTGCCGGAAGGGACTGCTCTTGCTCTAACTCCTGCTCGTTCTCCTGCGCCGAAACTAACGACACGAAGAACACGGACATTAATAAAAATAATCTTCTCATAACAAAACTTTCCTCTAATGAGCGGATATGAAATGTGGAAAAACTAATAGCCCACAGGACCCACTCCCATAACGGTTTTCTGAACACGCCGGACTGTCATGCGAACAAATAACATAGCCCAACGAAAGCATTTCATTCGAGACGCGAAGATACAATTAATAAGACAAAAAACAGCCATTCTCCTCTTCCGGATGTCCATAATTGGCTCATTTTACGATTTTTTAAGACCTTTAGAGATGATTTCGAGCAAGGCAGACAAAAAGGAATTGGGTTTCATCGCAAAATCAAAAAAACCGGCATGACAAAATCACACCGGTTTCTCCTCCCAAACGAAGGCACATAAAAGCGCCCTATCATCATCCACTAAATCAATTATTTCGCAACGCCGGCGTACTGAATCGGGAAATTACCCATGACACCAGAGAAAACTAAACTATCACCTTTCACCGAACCATTCAAGCCAGAAATAGTATATTGAGCGAATGGCTTACCCATCAAAGACGGAACCAAACTTTCACCAGAGAACGAGAGAACTGACTCATTTGTGGAGTAAGAGATACCATCCACCCTAATCGAATCAAAAGAAGGCATCCTTTCAGCGAATTTTGCGTTCAAAAGGATAAGGGACAAGGTCGAATCGCATACTACGACACATTCCGAAGCAGGGTTAGAGAATGAAGAACTATCAGAAATAGCAACATTCATCGTTCCGACATACTTAACCGATCCGTTAGCTACTGTGTCACCCTTCTGGTCTTCACCATTCTTTTGTTCTTTGCCATTAGAAGGATTCTCATCATCGTCATCACCACATGAAACGAAACCCAACGAAACCAATCCAATAACCGACAATACTAAAAACAACTTTTTCATCATTATAACATATTAATTATTAAACAAATATTTTTTAAAATTGATAGTTTAAAGAGACACCAATCTGTCTCGGCTTGCCAACCTGGCAAAACCGATTCCCCATTGAGACGAAATAGAACGTGTCATACTCCGTTCCACCTAAGTTCTTGCTCCAAACCTTCCATGTAAATTTCTTCTTGTTGAACGACAAGGAGGCTCCGAACAAAGAATAGAAACGTTGTTCCACAAGGTTGGCTTCATCCCAATAGATTTTGCCCGTACCCTTCCAATCGGCCGTCAAAACCATGCGGTCCAACAATTTCTTGTTCACATAAAAAATATAACTTGCCTGAAACGACGCAGTATTCAACGGAGAGAACGGCACATAATTGCCATCATACGATTCATGTCCGTCAAAGAAATCCACAAAGCGGGCGTTGGTATAGCCATATGTGGCGGAGAGATCCCAATGGGTCACCTTATAATTCAAGGAAAGTTCCGCCCCGAAACTACGGCTCTTTCCGGCATTAGCCATCATACGCCCCGTATTTTTCCCAGACGGGAAGACCGTGAGCTGTTGATCACGGGCATCAATGAAAAAGAATGAGACATCAGTGGAAAAAGAGTTATCCTTCGTGCGGAAATGTCCACCCGCTTCATAAGTCCAGCAATATTCAGGATCATACGAGATGGCCTTTTGCGGGTCATAGTTAGCCACACCCAACCCATCAAAACGCATCCCCATATCACCCATCATATCATTCATCAAAGCGTTTTGAAGGATGTCGGAGAAAATCTGCGTATTGAAGCCGCCCGCCTTATAGCCTTTTGCGGCGTAGGCATAAAGATTATTGCGGGAGTTGAGGTTATAAAGAACGGAAATCTTCGGCAACACCTCAAAGAAAGACTTCTCCAACGTCCCATTCATCTTGGTTTCCAGCGGTTTATAATCATCCATAAAAGCGGTAAAGATGTAATGGACGCTAGCGCCGTTCACATACTCCATCTTGGTCTTTTCGTAATCGAGGCGCAAGCCTAACGTGAAGGTCCACTTTCCGAAGTTGAGTTCCGACTGGTGATAAGCCGCCAGACCGCATGTAGGCAAATCGAATTCGCTCCCCACGACGAAATGGTCCTCCTCGATATCCAAGCGTTCGTCGGAAAAGACATGGCTGATACCTTCGTTAGCGTTCGCCAAAATGAGTTGCTCGATACCACCACGTTTGAAAGTCACGGGAGCATCCATGTTATTGTGCTTCAGGAAGGCGAACGCACCCGACTTCCAATTCCACCTTCTATCCTTACCGACGGATTGGAATATAACCTCCTCCGTCGCAGCATGTTCCCTCTGTTTCTGGTTAAGGGTGAAAACGGGCTCGGGTGAGAAGTCCTGGTCAAGCATCATATCATCATCCAAATATTGATAACTGGATACCGAAGAGAACTCCCATCGTTCCGCACTACGTGTCAGCACGAAGCCGTCGCTCAAGTTGAATCGTTCATAACGGCAATCGTCATTATAAGCGACAGGGAGACGATCCGGTCCATCAATCTTAGCATAAGCGTAACCACCTTGCCTCAACACACCCAGAGAGAGTGTGTTCTCGAAAGATAGTATGTTATTCGGTCTCCACATCAGTCTATTCCGCAAGGTCAAACTATTGGAGGGGTCACACAACTCATCGGTATATTCATTTTCGAAGAAGCCATCCGTATGCTTAGCGTTCGCAGCGATAGAAAAAGCGAACTTCGAGGATGGGTTATGGTAGGTGGAAGCCTTCAACTGCACACTATTTCCCGTCGAATAGTCTGCGGAAACTCGGGTTCCCTGATAACTAAAAGGAGAAAGCGTCTTCATGTTCAACAAACCGCACATCGTATTCCTTCCATAGAGTGTTCCTTGCGGTCCCCGAAGGAATTCCATGCGCTGAAGGTCGAAGAGATCCATGTCAAAGCAATTCTTGTTCAGGATGGGCATATTGTCCAAGACCACACCCACAACAGGCTGTTCGATACGGGCGCCGAACCCCCTGACATAAACCGAAGAAGTCATTTGGGAGCCGTAATCAGGCAAGTGGAAATTAGGAACAAAAACAGAGATGTCCTTTGTGGAAGAGACGCAGTTCGTTTCAAGTTTCTGAATAGAAAAAACATTAGCGGAAACAGGGAGTTCGTCGACAGATTTCTTTTCCTTCACATCAGCAGCCACTTCAATAACTTCCAGATACTCCATATCCATCTCCTCCGTCTCGCCCCAAGAGAGACTAGGGGAAGGAAGAAACGTAACAAGTAAAAAGAGAAACTTTTTCACTAGCATATGCCTCAAATTTACGGCGCGAAGTTACAAACAGAGGAATGGAAAGAATAGGATAAGTAAGAAGAAAAATAGGATTATTTATGCCTAGGCAGATTATTGTTCACCCTTGGCGAACCTCTTCCTGAACTCCAGAGGCGTCAGCAACGTATATTTTTTGAACTTACGGGTAAAATAGGAAGAGTCAAGGATGTTGAGGCGTTCCGCCACCTCGGAGACAGGGAGGTCCGTCTCGCAGAGCAACGCCTTGGCGCGGATGATGAGCGAATCGTCGATCCACTGAGAGACCGGTTTTCCCGTCTCCCGCTTCACCATCCTATTCAGATGGTTCGGTGTGATTTTCAACGCTTCGGCATATTCGGGAATGGTGCGGATAGGCATGGACTCGTCGAACAGGTCCCGCAGAAAAAGGTCTGCGCAACTCTCCAAGAAAAGGTTATCGGAACCGTTGCTCAACGTGTTCGCCTCCGCCAGCACACTCATAACCAGGCACTTGATTAAATCCACGTTCGAATTAGGCTTCGCATACTCGGCACTCATCCTCATGAATATGGAAGTGATGAAATAGCTTTGTTCCTCTCCAAACGAATATTTCATCATCGTACGGGTTTGGAGGAGTTTCACCTGACGGAGCTCCGTTTGGCAGAACACACCGCTTCCGACAAAGCTACTATGGAAACCGCCCATAAACCCCTCGCAATTCTTATAATGTTTGATGGAGAAAGGGACACCTTGCGGAATAAGCAGCAAATCACCGTCGGAAATCAATAGGCTTTTATCGTTCGATTCAACGAAAATTTCCCCTTGCATCACATAGGCGAAGCAGTTCACCACAGAGCAGATTGTCGCAGGGAAGACCATTTTTTGGCAAGAGGCGTCCAACCTGCGGATGGAGAATGGCTCCATATCCGGACGGCCCGTATGCCCCATCTCTCTCATGTGGTGATGTTCATTCATATTAAAAGGGAAATAAAAAAGCGCAACCTAAAAGGCTACGCTTGATTTGAGGTTCCTAGCAGATTCGAACTGCTGTAAACGGTTTTGCAGACCGGTACCTAACCACTCGGCCAAGGAACCTTGCTTTTGCGAGTGCAAATTTAGACTAAATTTTCTATTTCACAAACTTTATTTCGTTTTTTTATCCACGAATATCACACAAAAATAATGCCGTAGGGTAAGCTATACGTTTATTACCCATAAAATGAACGGATTACAACGAAATCCAAGACAATGCGATCATCCTCAAAAATCACATCTCATCCACCATAGCATTAGAAGCCACAAATTCATAACGCAAATTCATAGGCTTGGAAGCGCAATGGTCCGCCAAAAGGAAACGTTCCTCATCATCGATTCGGGCGACAATCCGCAAACGTTTCTTCGTCAAAGCGGCGAGCAGAGAAAACTCGCCTTGCCCCGTCTCTTGGATAACACACTCTCCCTCATCGGGCAAAGAGGCGATGCGGGCAGCCATTTCGTCAATGTGCTCCAATGCACGGCGAGCGTTCCGTTCCACCGCACGTCCCTTATAGATATAGTTATGCAAGACAAGGTCTTTGAAATAGGCGGGCGTCTCTAATTCTTCAACCATCTTCGCATATTCGTCTTCGTAATAGTGTTGCGTCAGCTGTGCGCTCTTCAGCGACTTAACCTCCTTACGGAAAGAATGTTCCGGAGAGATTCTTGGCAACACACGCACTTCGACATGGCCTTTACGAAGAAGGAATTCCTTTTTAGGAAAGAAATGTCCGATACCATGTATCACCAGCGGTATGATGTCCACGCCGAAGCGCTCCGCCAGATGGAAGGCACCTTTATGGAAGCGCAGGATGGAACAATCCACAGAACGTGTGCCTTCCGGGAAAACGAGGATGGAATAGCCTCGGTCGATCGCACTCTTCAACTCAGCCTCATGTTGCTCCAAGCCTTCGGAGACGGGCAAGAAATCCGCATAACGGATAATCCAGCCATAGAAAGGGCAATTCCATACCCATTTGTTCGTCAAGCAGACGATCTTAGGGCTAAGCGTCAACGTATAGAGCAAATCCAGATGCGACTGGTGATTACAGATGACGATGCCCGGTTTCTCGAACAGCTCACCCGTCCGGTTGTCCACATGATGCGTCACGCCCGGCATCAGTTTAACAAGCACATTGAAAATGCCACATAGACGTCTGTGATAGAAAGCCTTATGAGACTCAGACTGACCTCCGATCGTCAATACGAAGAAGCCCAAGAGTGACATATAGATGGTTCCGACAAAGAACACCAAGAAACTACCAATGGTCAAAAGAAGATTCTTCAGGGTAATCGGCATAAGGCGATTCTCTCCTTTCGACTTTGTCAGCCAATTGAAAATCAACGGAGGGAAGAAGTAAGCCATCAAAATGACGGAGAACATTCCCACGATGGTGACCTCCGCCAAGGAACGCATGGCGGGATGCTTCGCGATGACCAACGTGCCGATACCGATGAACATAATCAAGGCGGAGAGCATGACCGAATTTTTGTATGAGGCGAGCACCTTCTTACCATAGGCATACTCGTGGACCAACCCCTCCGTGACGAATATCGTGTAATCGTCACCCTGACCGAAGATGAAAGTGGCGAGGATGATGTTCACGATATTGAAACGCATATCCAGCACACCCATGATTCCCAAGATCCATATCCAGCCCACCGTAAGCGGGATGAAAGAGAGAAGTGCCAACTCGGAACGTCCGAACGAGAGGAGGAGAAAGACAAAGACGATGAATCCGCAGATATACAACACATTATTAAAATCATCCGACAAAGAATCCACCAGTTTGTTCAGCATAGAACGTCCATCGAACGTGAAGAGATGTTCGTCAGCCCCCTCCAACAAGGAGAGCACCTTATCGGAAGATTCGGGCACATGCTCCAAAATCGAATAGACGAACCAACGATCGTCCTCTTGCATCACATAGTTCTTGCCTAAGGTGTTGAACATCCAATCGAAATGGTCATCAGGCGCAACCTCAAAGCGTTTCCCGACCAACTGCAGAAATGAATCGAACGCCTCAACCGTAAAACCATTAGCCACCGCATAGGCACGTATTTTTTCAGCGGCGTCGGAATGAGCCGTCCAGTATGCGTTCCACCTATCCGTCCGCTCCTTTTGTTGTTCCTTCGAAGGAAGGAAAGAGCCGATGCCAGAAGCCTTGGTGATCGTACCGGAACTCCGTAAGCCTTCCACGACACCCTGAGCCTTTTCATAGTTACGCAAAGCGTCATCCATCGTCTCGCCCTCCACGACACAGAAGGTCTTCACCAGTCCCGACTCCGTCTCGGAGGTCAGCTTAGCCATGCGGAGACGCTGGCCGGGCGTCATATAATTGATGGCGGACATATCCGTCTCGAACGTAGGCTCCATGCTGAAATAGATGAGCGGAACCGTCAAGAGGACAATAAGCGCCACCGCCACCCTATTCTTCTCGAACTGGAATTCGGCGATTTTGCCGAACATCAGTTTGTGGGAAGTGTTCCCTTTAAAAAGTTTTCCGACGAAAAGATGAGGCAGGAAGAAAAGGACGAACAAGATGGTGCCCACCAGCAGAAGCGCAGCGAACAGACCCATGTCGCGCATAGCGTCGGAACGGATAAAGAGCAGACTCAGGAAAGCGCCCACCGTAGTGATGTTGCCCGTCACCAACGGGTCGACGATATCGTTGATTGCCTCCGTGCGGGAATGCCCATCCTTGAGATGCGCCAGGAAATGGAGCGGATAGTTCACCGCGATGCCCACAATGACGGAACCGATGCCGATGGCGATGACCGAGACGTCCCCCTTCAACAAGGCGAGGAACGCCAAAGCGAAGAGAAGACCGAAGGCTATCGTGAAGAGAATCAGTCCGATGGCACGCAAGTCACGATAGAAAAGCAGCAGCAAAACGGTAATCAGCGCCAAGGCGATGACGGTAGACCAAATGCTGTCCGACTTAATCTGCTCCGCATTGGTGATGGAGATCACCGCCGGACCGATGTAGGTCACAGAGAGACTACCCTCATACTTCTCCATCACCTTACGCGCCGCCTCGTCGATAGAGGCGATCCACTCCTTGTTCAGCCTTGTCTCGCTGGAAGGCAAGGCGGAAGAGACGGGAACCATGATAGCGGCACTATCCTTGTCAAGCAGGAAACCATCCCTCATGTTGTCGCCATCGGAAGGGCGAAGCTCGTTCAGCCTTGAAAACACAGGGAGAGAGAGATGCAAAGGGTCACGAGTGATGAGGCCCGACGTAAAAGCGCCCGTAGGCGAATAGAGCGAATTGCGGTTCTCCGCCATGATTTCCCCTAAAAGCGAATCGCTCCACAAAGAATCCATGTGGGCGTAGTCAGACTCTTGCAGATAGTAAGGCAGGTTCTCCAAAACGAAATCCATAGTCTTCATCACCGTCTCGCCGTCCGTTTTCAGGAAGACCTCGGAAGTGAGACGGGAAGTGTCCGCCGCTTGTAGGAAATCGACGAAATCCTGCGCAGCCGCCTCCATCTTTGAGAAGTCGACGGGAAGCGAATCCGCCATCGAGACGTAAACCATGATGCGGTTGGAGGCGCTGAAGCGCTGAAAGGCGGAGTTCACCCGCTCATCGGTCGAACTCTGCGGCAGGAACTTACTGATATCCTCGACGAAACCGATTTTCGTTACGGACAAAACCAGCAGGGCAACCAACATGCCCAACATTATTTTCAACCAAGTACGTCTTCCCTCGAAAAAAAGATACGCCCTTCTGACTAAATTCATCGTCTGTTAGAATTGATTCGTACAAAGATACTTAATACGATATTGAAACAAACGTTCAGGTGGCTAAAATTGTGTTGATATCCATATATTCTATAAACATGGATTTGCCTTCCAGGCAAATCTTAGGTAACCAGGTGCATCGACGTAGGAGATGCTGCCAGACGTGACTAGAGCGCACATCAGTGTCTGGAAGGCATTACCTTGGCAAGACAGATAGCTCCATTTGACAAACGAAAACATCATTACCCAGCCGATGAATCCTTGCAATTCCAACGATTCATCGGACATCGCAATGATGTCCGTCTCATATTGATTTATTAATTTTCTGCTCTTCCCTTCCAATAATTGCCACGCTCGTTTCGAGCATCATTTTTACTAAGAAGATACTCTCCAAATGAATTGGCGATAAATTCCAATTCGTAACCAGGGGCATATTGATAAACTTTTCCATCGGACTTCTGGACAATTACTATATTATCAATTCCCAATGC
>JAZLJL010000064.1:0-22676 GCA_045617845.1 Paludibacteraceae bacterium
AGGTTGACAAGGACCTGAACGTGCTTGTCCCCAGCAGAAAGCAGGAACACCAGCCCAAGCAGACGCAGCACGAGCAGCATACGCATAGTAGACCGAAACAGAAGAATCGAGGTGTGTCGCTGTGAATTAGCTGTTAGTCAAAAAATCGATATGGGGATAGAAAAAGAAACGTTAATGACGTATCAGAAAATTTGTATATTTGGGGAAAATAGAAAAGAGTATGAAGAAATACATTTTAGCGATTCCCCTTTTGTGCCTTATGGCGTGTCATACATCGAAACCCATTGTGGAACAGACCTATGACCATCCTTTGCTCATGGATAAGATGTGGGCGGTCACATCCATAAAAGGGAAGGAGATTCAGTATCCCAACCAAGGAGATGTAGCTTATTTCGTTTTTAGGCGAGATGGAAAAGTATCAGGAGGTGCAGGTTGTAACCAATATAATGGCAAGTATTCATTTATCGGTGATAGTATAGCTATAATTGATGTGGCATCCACGAGGATGATGTGTCCCCAGATAAAGATAGAGGAGACGTTTTTTAAAACGATTCCTGAAGTGGTACGCTTTAAAGTGAATAAAGAGAACCTAAAACTATATGACAAGCAGAAGAAAGAAGTGATGAACTGTATTTACTTAAAAGAATAAAATTTTAAATATTTATTAATTTATTGTAAGATAAAGAAATTTGGTACATTTGCGCAGAAAAATTTTAAAAATATACAGTTATGAACAAATTCTTTCGTTACTTTTTAATTTCTGCTTTAAGTCTAGGTTCAATAGGTCTTGTTTCATGTGGTGATGACGACGATGAATCTAATGGTGGTAACAATGGTTCTGATTCTTCCGCTTTAACTGGTTCTCCGACTTCTGTTCAGGAGATTTCAGGAAACAAATGGGTGGCTAATTGGAATCAATCAAAAGCATATACTAGTGTCAACGGTGGTGCGAAAACGCAAACATCTTTTGAGTCGAATAATGTCAATGACTTATTTCTCACAGAAATAGAATTCTTTACCGATGGTACGATGAATTATGTTCTTGACACTGTTGTTTCAAAGGGTGAATATTCGATAAATGGAACTGATTTAACAACTACATATGACGTTTTGGTTACCAAAACCGAATATGGAATTGTTAATAATGTTACAAAATATAGAAAGAACTTCACTTTCAAGGAAGGCGTTGATATTGCGGAATTCATTGGAGGCGAGTTGAGTGATAGTGGTTATGGCTTTGAAGGTTTTGAAATGCCAATGACTTATATCATCACTGATTATGACATCACGCAGAGTGGCAATAAACTCTATATCACCATGATAATCACCATGAAATACAGCGACAGCTTCATTAAAGAATTCAGTGAAAGTTTTGAAGGAAATAATATGTTCGACAATATGTTGAATTCAAAGACGGTGATGTATTACTATATGGTTTACGACAAGAAATAATGCATTGTCAAGAGAAGGAACAGCCGGGAGCGATTGCTTCCCGGCTTTTTTTTTGGGGGGAATCGAATAGTATAGCTATTCATAACATAAATAGGGTAGTGAAAGACAAAACTAATTTTCCCCATATTCCATTTTTTTTCGTTCAAACATAAGAATGTCCTTCTTTCATCTGAATCGTCCAAATTCGTGGAAAAAATGGCCAATACGGAGAAATAGGAAAGGTTGATACAAATTTGGGAACGTATTATTCTTGCTAGATAATCGGACTAATCAAATAGCTCATGCTAATACTAAAAAAATTACGACATGGCGCATGTTAGTCATTTTGCGGATAATCTTTACGAATGAAGATTATCATCGGTTGTCATCAAGTTTGTAAGATCAGCCAAAAAAGTAGTTTGGATTTGTATTGTTTGTAAACTGGTATTGCATTGGAAAGTGCGTTTTAATCGCCCATCGAATGCGAATTGCATTAAATGAACCATAATAGCATACTATTCGCATATAAATTTACAAATATTATACGATTTATTTTTAATGTATCATAAAGTTAAGAATATGGTTTGTGATGGTTTCCATGCGCATGTTATTTAAAAAATAACATGCATTATTGTCAATGTCGCACCATTTTATTTCCTTTGTAGTAAAATTGATTGATGTATTTTCCTTTCGAGGAAATATTCATCCATATATGAATCAGTAACGAGTTTAATTTATTATGACACTTACCTCATTTGGGTATTTATTATTCCTACCGATAGTTTTCTTTCTCTATTGGTTATTGTTTAGTCGGGATAAAAATTGGCAAAATGGCTTTTTGCTTGTAGCGAGTCTAGTTTTTTATGGATGGTGGGATTGGCGGTTCCTAGGGTTATTATTGTTCACGACAGCCTCCACATATGTGCTTGGGCGTCTAATCTCCGCAAGTGCGGAGGGGAAGAGACGTAAAGGGCTGTTACTAGCCGCCCTATTGTTAAATTTAGGGATACTTGTCTATTTCAAGTATTTGGATTTTTTCATCCAATCATTTGTGGATATGTTTGCGTTGGCGGGCATCAATTTGAATGTCTCCACCTTAAAAATCGTCTTGCCTGTAGGCATTAGTTTCTACACCTTTGCGGCGTTGAGTTATGTGATAGACATTTACCAAAAGAAGATTGAGCCTACAAAAGATTGGTTGGCATATTTTACATTCGTGACCTTCTTTCCATCTTTATTGAGCGGTCCGATTAGTCGTGCTACCAAGCAGTTGCCGCAGTATTTCGAGAAAAGGGATTTCTCCTTCGATTCAGTTGTTGAGGCTTCGCGTATGATTTTATGGGGAGCATTCATCAAGTTATGTGTGGCGGACACGTTAGCGGTCTATGTCGACACGATTTTTGGTGTGATGAACAAACACAATGGTACCACGCTTTTCCTGGCGCAGCTTCTATATACTGTGCAGATTTACGCTGATTTCGCCGGATATTCCTTGATGGCCATCGGTTCCGGAAAGCTATTAGGCATTCAATTACTGGACAACTTCAATCGTCCGTATTTCGCGAAAACGGTTACGGAATTTTGGCGTCGTTGGCACATATCCCTGACCACATGGTTCCGTGATTACATCTATTTCCCGTTGGGAGGAAACCGTGTGACGAAGCTTCGTTGGATGTTCAACACTGTGGTTGTCTTCGTCATCAGCGGATTATGGCACGGAGCGGCCTATACGTTCCTTATATGGGGTGGTCTGCATGGTGTGATTATGGTGATAGAGCGTCAGTTGTATGGAGAGAAAATCAAGGAACTGACTTCAAAGTTCACCTTACCTAATTTGATCCGTATGGTAATCACTTTCAATCTGGTATCCATCGCATGGATATTCTTTAGGCAAAACACGGTGACGGATGCCTTGTATGTGATCCGTACCATGTTCACAAGTTTTGGCAAGCCATACATCAATACGCAGATGTTCGTGCCGGCTTTCATTGCCCTCGCCATCATGTGGGTGAAGGATTTAGCGGATGAGTATGGATGGAGAGTCAAGCTTTTGCATAACGACCATTTCGCGATTCGTTTTTTGACCAGTTTGTTCTTAATTTGTTATATCCTGCTCTATGGCGAGTTGGATGGTAATTTGTTTATTTATTTCCAATTCTAAAATGATATGAAACCAATATTCAAGTTTTTCCTCATATTGCTCGGTTTGTTCGTTGCCCTTTTGGCGGTAGATTTTCTTATCGGACGAGGGCTTGACAAGATGATTAATGATGTGCCGGACCAAAGCGAAGTGGGTTTGACGCATCTATCCATCAAGAAGGTGGAGACGCCTATCATCATCATTGGATCGTCACGGGCGAGACATCATTACAATACGAGGCAAATCCAGGATTCGCTTGGGATGCCCGCATATACTATCGCGAGGGATGCGCATTTCGTTTCTTACCAAAGTTGCGTGTTGAATGCCGTGTTGGACAGATATACACCTAAAATCGTGTTGTGGGAATGTAGCATGAACACGTTGTTCTCCAAAGAGCGCGACGCTGTCCATAGTCTCCATCCATATTACTACGAGTGTGAGGCGTTGCATGACATCATAGACAAAAAGGAGGGACCGACCATGGCGGTGAAGATGCGTTTGAATACTTATCGTTACAATGGAGTCGCTTCCAACATTATCTTGCAAAGAATGTCACGGGCGAACCGCAAAGACACCTTGCAAGGATTTCTTCCGTTCTCAGGTAAATTAAAAGGTGCTGATACATTGCTTAAGGCACCCGAAGTGATAGCAGACACGGTGGATCCTGTAAAAGTGGAGATATTCACTAGTACAATCAAACGTTTGAAGGAAAAGGGAACGACAGTGATATTGTTTGATTCCCCTATACACGAATTGGAAAATCCTGACCAAAACAAGGCATCCGAACTTACCCTAAAAGGCATCTGCGAGCAATATGGGGTACCGGTCTTCGACAACAGACATTTGGAGGAGTTCCAGCATAACACAAACTATTTCTATGATCCTACGCATATCAGCAAAGAGGGTACCACTGTTTATACACCGATAGTAATCCAGCAAATCAAATCTGTGTTGAACGGGAAGTGAAAGGAAACGGGAATCGAATGATTTCATATAAGCAAAAAGGAGACGCTTTTTAAGTGTCTCCTTTTCATTTTACAAATATTGTCACATGGCTTAGATATTCAAACCTGTATGAGAGTAAGTGAAGACTCCATCACCTTATGAGGGTAACGTGTCCCACATAATACTTTTCCGATTTAATATTTACAATACTATACCAGTAATCGGCGGAAGGCAAATCGTAGCCATTGGTGTCTTTCCCATCCCAGCCGTTCTCGTTGGAATAAGTGTCGAACGAGATGAGGAATTTACCGAACCGGTCAAAAATCTTAACGGTGGTCGGTGTATCATCCGCACCTTGGATAAACCAGCGGTCTCTGACACCATCACCATTTGGGGAGAAATAAGGTTCCGGAATGATATCGACAAAATCCCACATCAGTTGTAGGTTTAGCGTCACCACACTATCGCAACCATGTTCATTTTTAAGGTGGAAGATATATTCCCCTGGTCGTGTGAATACTTGGTCATTATAGATAAATTCATTACTTGTCATGTTCTCAAAAACCTCCACCTTGTCGCTGGCGAAGATGTCCACAAAGGTGGAAGGAGCACGAACTTTTCTGGTATTCAGAATCACTTCTAGGTGGTATTCTCCACTGTCTAATGTTGAGACACGTTTAATGGTCACAACAGAATCCTGGGAATGGAAATCGTTAGGTCCGGTCCAAAGCAGTTTCGCGTTGCTAGGGATATTATGGGCACTGAGCACCAGATTCTCACCTTCGCAGACAGGTCCGTTGTTTTCTGTCGACACGTTGACTTGGACGCTATCGATAGAGATGGTCAGATTGACGACGCTATCACAGCCATTTTCGGATTGAAGGCGGGCGGTGTATAGGCCAGGAGCGTTCAGTAGTTTGGAACCGAATGAATAATAATCGCCTTCCTGCAAGGTGATAGTTGTGTCGACCTCATACTTAGGGTAAATCGTTACGGAGATTTGTCCAATCATGACGACCTCGTCTTCCCGTATCAATTCTAATGTGTATACTCCAGCATCTGAAAGTTTAGCGTTAGGAATGTTGAGTAATCTTTCCGCTTCCACAACACTATTATCAGGGAATCTCCATTGGAAAATACGGTTAGGCAACATGCCGGCGGCTTTCAATATGATATCTTCTCCTTCGCACAATGGTCCATTTTGGGATAGTTCTATTTCTTTGACAACAAGTTTCAGGTTTTCGATACTGTCGCAACCGTTCACGGTTGTTTTTGTGAACGAATATTGACCGGATTCCGTCAGTTGTTTGGAGTCGAATGTGTAGAATTCTCCCTTTTGGATGGTGATGGTCGTATCGATTTGATATTTAGGGAATACCTCGACGTTGATTTTTTCAATGACGACAGCACCATTCTCTTGTACTAACTCCAAGGAATAAACACCTGAATCCGAAGGTTTCGCATGGGGAATGTGTAATTGGTTACCATTATCAGATACATGGTCGTCGGGAAAAACCCATTGGATTTTTCGGTTTGGTAGCAAGCCTGTCACATCCAGAAGGATATCTTCCCCTTCACAGACCGGTCCGTTGTAGGATATCTGTAGGTCTTTTACATCCAGTTGTAAATTGACGATGCTGTCACATCCATTCATTGTTTTAAGTTGTGCATTGTATTGTCCCGGGGCAGTCAGCTTTTTTGAGTTGAATCTATATGTTTCACCTTCTTGGATGGTGATTTCCATGTCGATTTCGTATGATGGGAAAACATCAATGGTGACTTCGTCCACTTTCACATTTCCATCCTCATGTACCGCTTCCAAAGTATAGACGCCAGAGTCTGACGGTTTTGCATTAGGTATTTTCATTTGTTTTTCAACTTCAATTACATGATTGTCCGGGCATCTCAATTGTACTTTACGGTCAGGCAATAAGCCAGTGATTTCCATAAGGATATCTTCACCTTCGCAGTACGGGCCATTATGCGTAAGACCTAGATCGCTGACAACAAGGTCTAGGCTGACAATGCTATCACAACCATCTTTGGATTGGTAAACGTAGGTATAATGTCCGGATCTCGTCAATTGTTGGTTGGCGAATGGGTAGGACTCGCCTTCTTGGATTTTGATGATCGTGTCGACTTTTTGTATAGGGTAAATCTCTACGGTTACATCCCCGATAGTGATGTAATCATTTCCAGCCATAAACTCCAGCGTATAGACGCCGGCATTTGATGGAGTGGCATTCATAATCCTCAAAAGGCTATCCGCTTTCAGCGCTTTCCCGTCCGGGCATCGCCATTGAATTTTTCTTCCAGGTAATAATCCATCTACGGTTAGCCAAATATCTTTCCCTTCGCAGAAAGGTCCATTTTGGGATAGAAGCAGCTCTTGTGCTTGGAGGTGAAGGTTGACGATGCTGTCACAGCCATTTTGGCTTTTATAACTAAACGAATAATCTCCTGGTTCTGTGAATTCCTTGGAATCGAACGTGTAAGTCTCAAATTTTTGGATAGTGACAGTCGTGTCTATTTCATATCTAGGGAAGACCACAACGTTGATTGCGGCTATTACCACACTGCTATCCCCTTGAATTAATTCCAACAGATATTCACCGGCATCCGATGGGGTGGCATCCGGCATCCGTAATTGAGTGTCAGTTTCCAATACCCGGTCATTCGGACATCTCCATTGTATCCTACGGTTAGGTAACAAACCGGTGACGTTCAGTTGGAGTTCCTCTCCTTCGCAAATAGGCCCGTTTTGAGATAAGCTAACCTTTTTCACATCTAAATTCACATTTACGATACTGTCACATCCGTTTTGGGTTTTGTAACTAAATTGATATTCTCCGGATTCAGTGAATATTTGTGAATCAAATATGAATGTTTCGCCTTGTTGGATAGTGGCCATCGTATCCGACTCGAATCTAGGAAAGACCACAACGGTTATGTCATCAATTTTCACAGATTCGTCCGCTTGAATTAGTTCCAGCGTATAAACGCCTGCGTCCGTCCGTTTTGTGGAAGGGATTCTCAATTGGTTCTGATCGTCAACATCGAGTATACGGTCATCCGGACATCTCCATTGTATTTTCCTGTCAGGCAATAATCCGGTTACACCAAGAGTGAGTTCTTCGTTTTCACAAATAGGACTATTTTGTGAGATGGAAAGTTCCTGAACTTGGAGAATCACATTTACGATACTGTCACACCCATTTTGGGTTTTGTAATGGAACGGATACTTACCGGGTGTTGTGAACTCCTGTGAGTCATGAACGAATTTCTCGCCTTGTTGAATAATCACTGTCGTGTCGAATTCATATTTAGGGAAGATTTCGACGGGAAGCATACCAACAGCGACGTTACCTGAATCCAAAACTAAATCTAGCCAGTAATTACCTGCGTCCGAAGGGGTGACATTAGGGAGAGTAAATTGTTCTTCTGCGGGGAGCACCCGATTTCCGGGACATCTCCATTGTAATTTACGGTTAGGCAGCAGTCCTGTCACATTTAGTTGGAGGTCTTCCCCTTCGCAAAGTGGTCCGTTCTGCGATAGTTCTAGTTCTTGTACTAACAGATTAAGGTTGACGATGCTATCGCAACCATGTATGTTTTGGAAATGGAAGGAATAATTGCCATTCTCAGTTAAGTTTTGTGAATCAATGGAATAGCTTTCCCCTTTTTGGATTTTGATGGTCGTGTCAGTCTCGCTTTTAGGGTAAACAATCAAGTTGACTTCATCAAGTTTCACATTTCCATTGTCTTGGAATAATTCCAGCGTGTATAGGCCAGAATCCTCAGGTTTAGTGTTTTCGAACAGAATTTCATCGTCCACGAACACTTTTTCACCGTTTGGATAAGTCAATTGAATTTTGCGGTTAGGCAGTAACCCATTTATGGTAATCTGATAATCCTCTCCTTCGCAAATTGGTCCGCCATACGTAAAAGAAAGTTCTTTCACCTCAAGGTTAATGTTAATGATGCTATCGCAACCTTTACTGTTTAAGCGATTAAACGTGTATTTGCCGGAGGTCGTCAATTCTAGAGAATCGTATACAAAAACTTCGCTTTGTTGGATGGTGATAGTTGTATCCATCTTAGATTTTTGGGATACTTCGATGGTAACGTCACCAACTACCACATTGCTGTCCGGTAGAACCAGTTCCAATGTGTAAACACCCGCATCAGTGGGTTTGGCGTTAGGTATTTTGAAAAGGGTGTCAGCGTCAAGCAGACGGTCATCAGGGCAATGCCATTGGATTTTTCTACCTGGCAGCAAGCCATTGACGGTCAACACGATTTCTTCTCCTTCGCAGATTGGTCCGTTCTGTTGGGCTGTAAGTTTTTCTACTTCAAGATATAGATGGACAAGACTATCGCAACCATTCACATTTAGTAAAGAATCCACGAACTCCATCTTTCCCGTGGTCGGCATGTCGATGTTGAAGCCCCATTTTTGGTATGGTTCACCTGTTTGGATGGTATCAAAAAGCAGGACAGTATCAGGAGATAGGACTGTTAGTTCGAGAGTCACAATACTATCCGAGCCGGAGGCTGATGGGAACGAGTCTACATAGGTCCCATCGATAGTAAGTTGTTTGTTGCCAAAGGAATAACTTGATCCATCGCAAATAGAATCTTTCAAATTGGTGTAAATATTCGGAATCCACAAGGCGTAAAGCGTCATGTCGGAGATGACGAGAATACTATCATCGGCGGCATAACTGACGCCAGTTCCATCAGGTTGGGTGTTCCATTCCTTGAATTGGGAGCCTTCTTTTTCGGGGAGTGGGAGAGCGATGGAGTCATTGCATTCCCATTGAGCTTTCAACGTGATGACGCCAGTCTCTTCTCGGACCAGGTCAGTAGTGTTAGCGTTGTCCGGATAGATAGCGGATGTTTGGTCATTAATGTAAAGGGCAAATGGGGAAACCCTGAATGTAACATCCAAATAATCACGTATATGTCCACCATTAAAGGTGATATATGCGGGTCCTCCAGTCGAGTAAACCATAATGCTCATTTCCGTCATTTGGGTGGAAGCTACGTTTTGTTTAATAAAAACATAACTAGTATCCGTTCCTTTAGACAGCATATCCTGATCTTCGTCCTCTAATGTTTGGGGTGTACTGCACACCGCCACTTTCATTCGTTGTGTCGGGCTGAAATTCAGATCATCGTAACCTGTAGGCGAGCAAATAGAGAATTTTAGGACATGGTCGCCCTCGGGCATATAAACAGGTTGGGAATATGTACGTTCCCATTTATAGGCATCGGTTAAAAACTCAACCACGTTCACGTCATCGTCTTTTGAGAGTATCGCAAGGTCAGGATATACGTTTGTCCAATTACTTTCCCAATCATTGGTAATACTCGTTAGGAATTCATCCTGGAGCCATCCGGTGAAATCACACTGGCTTTTCATATCAGGTAAGCTATTTCCGCCCTGTGTGTCGAATGACACTTTAAACTCTTTTTTGTATTCGTTTTTTTCCAACTTCGTGGTCTCATTTTGACCAATACTATAGGTTTTGAAATCCATTTGGCCATCGGTTGCGCCATTACCGTCGTATACAATCGTATAGGTGCCCGCCGAAGACGAAGTGGGAGCTTGAGGTTGCGTGTTTTGGGCAACTCCAACAAAATGTAACTCCAACAAAAAGAGTATGAGTAGCGTTAACTTTTTTATATATAACATATAATTCAATTCTTTTCAGTAATAATAATATTACATGAACTATTAATAAATAAAATCCCCATTCTAAAATAGGCGTTACACATCCTATTTCCCATTATATCCATCAATTACACATTAGGAAATGTGTATGAAATTTTCTGCGAATTTAAACATTATATGCATGTTAGGGAAGTTCTATATCAGCTAAATGACATTAGTTAACAAAAATTAACAAGAAAATAAGATATCCTCATTTTGATTGTTCAATTAATGTATGATTATGAAAAATGGTTGTGAAAATTATTTTTCACAACCATTTTTCAATTGTATTAGGGGAGACTAACAAGACTCCTTTGATTATTTATTTTCACATCACCTTCTCAACAGAGTGACATGTCCTACAAAATATTTGTCGATTGTATGGTTAGCGATGAGATACCAATAATCGGCGGATGGCATATCATAACCCTTGCTGTCTTTTCCGTCCCAACCCTCATTATTAGTATAAGGGTCATAGATTCTAATTAATTTACCGAACCTATCAAAAATCTTCACGATGGTAGGAGTCTTCTCTACACCTTCGATATACCAACGTTCATGGATTCCGTCTCCATCCGGGGTGAAATATGGGTCTGGAATGATGTCGAACGATTCCCAGTCCAACTGCACATACAAGGTGACGATGCTGTCACAACCATGTTCATTCTTAAGGTTGAAAGTATATTCACCCGGTTCGGATATGGCGAGGTCGTTGTAGTAAATTACAGTGTCAGCCATCTTCTCATACACTGTCACATTATCAGCGGTATAGATTTCCACAAAAGTAGACGGCGCCTCTATTGTTCTCGTACTCAAAATCACCTCTAGTTTGTATTCTCCGCTTTCCGGAAGCGACACGTGGTTGAGAGTGACTGTTGAATCCTCAGAAGTAAAGCCGTTAGGTCCTGTCCAACGTATTTTCGCTTTGTTTGGAATGTTATGGGCGTCAAGAATTAACGTCTCACCTTCACAAACCGGTCCATTGTTTTCGGTAGTGACATTGACTTCGATGCTGTCCACGATTAACGTGAGGTTAACAATACTGTCACATCCGTTCACAGTTTTAAAATTAGCGGTATATAGACCTGAATCCTTTAATGTGCTGGAGTCGAAAATGAAGGTCTCACCTTCCAAAATGGTGATGGTCGTGTCGATTTCAAATTTAGGGAAGACCTCGACGGAGACTTTATCGACTACGACAATTTCGTCCTCATTGATGATTTCAAAGACATAGTCACCCGCCATTTGTGTGGTGACGTTATTGACTCTAATTCGACCATTTGCCGGGAACAATTCATCATTCGGACCTCTCCATTGAGCGATTTCCCCGTTCATCAGACCGGTTACCTCCAACAGCAGGTCTTCACCTTCGCATAATGGTCCGTTCTGAATAAGGCCATATTCCCTAACGACCAATTTAAGGTTAACGATGCTATCGCAACCATTGACTGTTTTGAACGTGTTGGAGTAGTTACCAGCTTCCGACAAGTTTTTGGAACCGAACGAGTAGTACTCACCTTTGATGATTGAGATGGTCGTGTCGATTTCAAATTTAGGGAAGACCTCGACGGATATGTCACCGATAGTCACATTATCGTCTTCTCGAACTAATTCCAACGTATAAACACCTGCATCCGCAAGTTTGGCATTAGTGATTTTGAATTGTTCATCGGTATTGAAGATGCGGTCGTCAGGGCATCTCCATTGTATTTTACCGTCAGGGAATGTGCCGTTAATAGTTAATATGATATCCTCTCCCTCACAGATTGGTCCGTTCTGTGATAATGAAAGGTCGATGACCTCAAGTTGAAGAGTAATGATACTATCGCAACCATTCACATTTAGCAGGGAATCCACGTATTCTGTCTTATCAGACGTTACTTCAGAGATTTCAAATCCATATTTATTGTAGGGTTCACCCGCTAGGACGGTGTCATTTATGGTGATTGTGTCAGGGGACAATACGAGTAAATCGAGGTATATGACGCTATCCCGACCTAGATTGTCTTGAAGGGAATCCACATATGTGCCGCTTTCAGTGAGTGTTTTCCCGCCAAATGAATAATCTTCTCCCTTACAGATTGTATCCTTCATGAGGGCACTACACTCTTTCACAAAAATAGGTACAGCTTCTGAAGCTGAATTGCATTTATTCATTACCCCTTCCACGCCTGCGGAGGAGATAATGACTTTATAGTATCCGGTATCGGCGGGTTGTAGGTTTTTCAACTCCAATGATTGGCTTGTGCCCACTTTTTCCCAGCCATCGGTTTGGTATCCGCTCTGTTTATTTTTAAACCATGTGTAATTGATTGGTTCAATATAATCGTTCTTATCATTCGTGAATTTCGCTCTGATTGTAAAATCTGAGCCAACGCATAAGGAGTCTTCCGGTTTATTCACTTCCACTCCTGGTTTGCACAAACGTACTTCGATGTCATCCAATCCGAAATCTCCGCCATTGCCGCCCGCTCCGGAATAGACTTTATATATGATTGATGATTGTCCGTTCGGAACAACGAACGGGAGTTCAAAGTTTTGCCACTCGTATTTGGTATGGTCGATAAAGAATTTCTCTTGGTTCAATACATTACCTTTCAAATCTTCGATGGTGATAGTTACAGGAGCATCGACATCAGCATTGACAGGGAATCCCCAGAAAGAGAATGTCAAATTTGTGTTTTCGCATAAATCATCGATTCTGGTCCTATAGAAAGTCGCTTCTTTGTAATCCAAGTCGATTTGCATGAAGTAACCTCTTGTCAAGTCATTGTTATGGGTGTGGTCTCCAAATTCCGCATACCAACCTCGATATATATGGGACGGGTTATCGACGTCATTTCTTTTCACGGCTTCCTTGCGTAGGCCATAGCCATTCAATCCTAAGTTCCAACTATGGTTAGAGTAAGTTAGGGTCACCACTGTGTCAGGTAATGCGGGACCATATAAAGGATCGTTCACGCTGTTACCACCAAAGTCCTCGCGGAAAAGGATTGTTCCGTCAGAGCAATCGATCTCAATTTTTTCCCACATGGCGAACAGTTCAATATCCGTGTCGACAAGTATCTCATCACCTGCGCTATATGAATCACCTGTTCCGTCCGACTCCGTGTTCCAACCCTTGAAGGTATAACCCTCCTTTTCGGGAAGAGGGAGTTCCACCTTATTGCATTCCCATTGCGCCTTCAACGTTATGGTTCCGCTCTCTTCGCGCACGAGGTCGACCGTGTTCGCCTTGTCGTCAAGTACAATGGAAGATTCCCCGTTGACATATAGGACGAAAGGAGAAATTCTGAATTCATTCTCCGTATAATCTTTGATGTTACCGCAGTTAAAGGAGAAATAAGAGGCCTCACCCGTCGAATAGACAGTGAGCTCTTTGTCCACCATTTTGGAGGACGGGTCATATTCTTCGATGTAGACGGAGCTTTTGTTCGTGCCATTCGTCAGGTAATTCCTTTCGCCGCTATTCCCGGTTTGGGGCGTGCTGCATACCGCCATTTGGAGGATTTCGCTGCCAGCTGTCAAGTCCTCGTAACCTGTTGGTGAACAGATTGAGAATTTCAGGGTGTGGTTTCCCTTCGGCATATAGACGGCCTTGGAGTAGAGACGTTCCCATGTTGCGTCTTGGGTGGAGACATTGACCACGTTTATGCTGTCGTCTTTGGTCAGTTTCGTGTATTCCGGGAATGCGTTCGTCCAGTTGGTCGCCCAATCATTGGTGGTTTTCGTCAGGAACTCGTCTTGCAGCCAGCCTTCGAAATCACATGGGCTTTCGATGTCGTCAATGTCATTGCCGCCTTGGGTGTCGAATGTCACCTTATGGATTTTCTCGTATTTGTTCCCATCCAATTGAGTAGTCTCATCCGCTCCGATTTCATAGACATGGTCCGCCATTTTGCCATCGGTGGCGCCATTCCCGTCATATTTGACCTTATAGGCGCCTGTCTGAGGATTGATCACGCTCATGTTGGAACCTGCGGAATAGGCGTAGGAGATATTGTAACCTGTCCCATACATATTGGCCACAACGCCGTTAGGAGCCTCCAACACGTGTGTTCCCGGCTCGATGGAAAGAGAGGCGTAAAGGAGGTCTGGCATGGTTTCCAACTCTTTGAATTCCACGAAATTAGTCTTACCATCCAAAGTGACTAAGTCTTTATCCTCCTTTTTGATGATGACGTTCAGGAAGTGATTATCCACGCCTGTGGTATTAAAGGTGGAAAAGGTGATGTTTTTGCTAGACTGTTCAACTGGGGCAACGTATTGGAAAGAAGGGCCGCCATCGGTTCTAGGCACCGTAGGGTATTTGCTGCTCGTAAAATACTGATATACCTCGACAGGTTCGGAGCTCTCCAGTACGAACGCTCCGTCAAGTTCGTTGGTGATGAATTCATAGGATTCGTAAGGCGCCAACTCCGCGATTTTCTCTCCATCTTTGTATATGGTCGCCCCTTTTTCGGAAGCTGTACATTTGATAAGTTCGTTCTTGGACGTTTTCATAGGGACCACCACAAACTGTTGTCCCCATGAAGAGACAGGGTAGCAGACCTCCATAAGGTTATCCGCATCACCGGCGGGGTTAGGTTCGGGCACGTTGGCCGAACGGTTGCCCATGTAGACAGCCACTGTCTTGTCGTCCTTCACACGGATGATGGAACCGGAGAAATCTTTTCCTGGGTCAGCGCTAGTACTCTCAACCGCATATACTTCACCTTTGTTTAGGGTTACGGTATATGGTTGGCCGGCGGGATGTCCTCCGCCAGTATCCAAAGATGGGGTGATTTCCACCTCCGTACCATCCTCGGAAGCGATTATCGCGAAGACGGCGGGGAAAAATTCATAGTATGAGGATGGGACACGGATCTTACCCATTTGAGTGATGTAGTACGAGCCCCAAGATTGTGTAGGAAGGGCCAATGTACACTCCATGGAGCAATGCTGGGAATTGGAGATGTATACCGAGACGGAATCCGTCGAGGTGACATGGAGAGTCTTGTTGACCGCCTTGTCGTATACATTCAAGTTAAACATGTCAAAAGGGATCTCGATCACTTGTGTGCTATTAGCCTCCATGCTGATTGTCTTGGAGAATCCTAGAGAGTCATTTTCGATGACCACTTCACATGCTCTTTGGGCGGAAACTGTCATCTCCAGAATATAGAAATCTAGATTTGGTTCATTGTTAGTATCGCAATTCTGTAAGTATGCTAACCAGAAATCGGTTCCCTGTGTGTTTTGTGCATATGAATTCTCCCACATGAAAGAGAATAGCAACAAGATTAGTAACGTTAATTTTTTGAAACACATAAAATTATATTACGATTTATCTTTAAATATAGGGGACTTCTATAAATTCCCCCGATTATTAAATATTTTTTATGTAGGTTATTCTTTAATCTTTTGTGCGCTTTTGAACTTTTGTCGCCATCTTGTTGATTTTCACTCAGTCACAGTGCCCGCACTGCTCCTTCGCTCAAATCAACAATCTGTCTGACAAAACTTTCAAAATCGCTACAAAGCAATTTATAGAAATCCCCTATATAACATTCTTATCAAGAAATCACTCAATTCAGAAATAACGAAAATCCCCTAATTATATAAACAGGGTTCTCTTCCTACCCATGTTAATTATTCTCATCACGTATCGTTAATCTATTTTAATATAATTCCTCTGCGAAAGTAATTAATTTATTCTCTCCGTAAAATATTTGTGTGGAATATTTTTTGTTTTATTAATCTAAATTAACCAAGGTAGGCTTTTGAACTAAATGAAGAAATTTTTTCGTCTTTTTTATTTATTTCATATTTTTGTCTTTTAAATCTTAAAAGATATTACAATCCATTTGTAATTTCAGGTTGAGGCAATAGAATGAAATATTTTATCTTATGGATAATGTTGAACTTAGTGTTGTTATTCCGTGTTTGAACGAAGAGGAAACATTGGAGATTGTTATCAATAAAGCGTTGAAATGTATGCATGATAACGATATAGTCGGGGAAGTAGTTGTAGCGGACAATGGCAGTACTGATAAATCCATAAAAATAGCCGAAAGATGTGGGGCCCGTGTCGCCCATATCGACGTCAAAGGATACGGATCCGCACTGATTGGAGGAATAAAAAGCGCAAAAGGGAAGTATTGTATCATGGGTGACGCTGACGACAGCTATGATTTCCTGGGACTTGCGCAGTTTGTCGAGAAACTTCGTGAAGGTTATGATTTCGTGATTGGGAATAGGTATAAAGGGGGAATTCAGGAGGGTGCGATGCCCTTCCTCCATCAGTATATCGGTACTCCAGCCATTACTTTAATCGGGAAGTTATTGTTCAACATTAAAGGGGTGGGTGATTTCAATTGTGGAATGCGCGGATTCGACAGGGAGAAAATCCTTGACTTGCACCTCTCTTGCCCAGGTATGGAATTCGCCTCCGAAATGATCGTCGAATGCGCTAAGCATAAATATAAAATAGCGGAAGTCCCTATTACTTTATCGAAGGATGGCAGGAGCGGAGAGCCTCATCTTCGGACTTGGCATGACGGCTTCAGGCATTTAAAATTATTGGTAAGTCGTAGGTTTTCTTAATTCCTATGAATGCAACCATTGATATAACCACTGTCTTTTTCAATTAGTTTTTCCCCTTTATGAAACAAGCAAAACATATATCTCCTCGACAGAATGAGAACGAAAGCGAGAAAAAATCCATTTTCTCTTACTGGAATGCTATAAAGTCCAACAAGATTTTCCACATATTCCTATTAGTAGTTGTTTCGTTTGTTTTTTACGTGAACTACGATGCGATGTTCGATAAGAAATTGGATATGAATGGCGATAATATCCAATATTATTCTTTAGGACGGTCGTTGAATAATGGGACTGGTTATTCCGATGTCATGGGTTTCGAGGTCAAGCCTCATACCCACTTCCCTCCAGGGTACCCCGCATTCATCTCAGTGATGTTGAATTTTTCAAATGGTAATGGGTTCCTGCCTATTAAGAAAGCGAATGGATTCTTTTTGTTTGTCTCCATCATATCCTTGTTTTATTTGGTGAAAAAAGTCTCCAATAATAATGTCGTGTTGGCTTTTTGTGCCGCGATGCTGATTTGTGTTCAGAAAGACCTTTTGCGATGGTCCACCATCATGATGAGCGAAATGCTTTTCCTTTTTCTTACCATGGTTGCCATCTCCGCCATTTTGCATTTGGTGAAGAAAAAATCATTGCGGGATTTGTCCAAATGGGACTATGTGGTTGCCGTCGTTTTCGCATTATCCATCGCGTATATCTATTTTGTCCGCACGATGGGTATTTCCTTGATTGTCGGATTATTGGGGTGGCTCGGTTGCATGGCGCTTTGGCAAGGCTACAAGTTCATGCGGGCGAAAAAGGAGCAGCAACCTGACACAATTGCTCCATGTCGGAATAGGATTATCTATCTCGGGTGCCTCATGGCTTTGGTGGTCATTCCTTTCATGGCGGCTAAATTCGCCTGGGGTCTCAGGAACCAGTCCATTGGGCATGTTCAGTCCGACTACATTTCGGACTTCAAGAAAAAGGGGGGTAAAGGTGAGGTTATGGCGACATGGTCCGATTGGTCGGAGCGTGTCTACAAAAACGCCAAGTCATATTTAGTTCAGATGATGCCGGAAACGGTGTTGGCGAAACAATTCGAAAAGAAGGATCCGGTCACCGGAAGCGATATCGTGATAGGCCTTTTCGTCTTTATTATGGTGATGATAGGCTTTTGGCGCACGGGTTGGAGCGGGTTCCTCCTATTTAGTTATTTGGCGGTTACTTTTGGAGTTTTGTTGTTTTGGCCTGAACAATATACCAGTGTCCGTTATTATGTGACGGTCATTCCGTTGATTCTGTTCCTTTTCCTCAACGGCATCTGGAACGTGGTTTCTTTCCTTGTCGGAAAGATCCGGGTCAGTTGGGCGAAAGAGCACTCTTGCCATGTGGCGTCCCTTTCGGTCATATTGCTTTGTTTCTTTTGGCTCTTCCCTTTGCAGCAGGATGCCCAAGCGACATACCGTGACTTGGCGAGATTGCCTTACAAGAAAATCGTGGCGGACCAAAACTGCTTGAATTTTTATGAAGCGTTGGATTGGTGTAAGCATAATTTGTCCGATAGTTCTAGAATGGTTTGCCGTAAGCCGGAGTTATATTATATATATTCAGGATTCAAGAAATCGGTCTCTTTCCCTTATTACGCCGCTCCTGATTCAATCATGAGTTACTTGGACAAAATGAAGGCGACCAATATTATCTTGGACAACTGGTTCAAGCATGCTTATGTCACATTATATCCCGCGGTAAAGAAATACCCCGAAAAATTCAAGGCTATCCACACTATCGGGAAGGTGGACACCGTCAATAAAACGAACCCAGTTTATGTCATCGAGTATAATCCTGAATGGGGGTATCATGGTAATCTGGTGAACGGCAAAAAAGAGGGTCAAGGATCTTATTTCTTCCAAGACGGACGCAAATATGTCGGTAATTACAAGAACGATTTGATTCATGGCGAAGGAATTCTTTATGATAAAAATGGAGGAATTATATTCCAAGGCACATGGGAAAATGGAAATTACGCGACAGGGAAGGGGTATGCTATATATGACGGCAAAAGATACGACGGAGAATACCGTGACGGAAAACCTAATGGTTATGGCACCTATTCCGATACGTTGGGTAATGTCTTAGCAAAGGGTATCTGGAAAAACGGAACTCTGATTCAAAATCAGTGATATTTTCTTGATGCGCTCGTTTTATATGCAATATTATGCATAAAGATACGGTATACTGAATTCTTTTGCGGACGTATATGCTATTTATTGAAAATAAATACAGTCCGTTTATCGTTTTCCGCATATTTTTCATAATTTTGCATGCTATTTATTCGAATTTAAATTCAAATTACAAATATTAAATAAGACCAGTATTAGTTATGGCAAAAGTTGAAGATTTGGACCAAGTGGTGGTTCGTTTTTCTGGCGACTCCGGTGACGGAATGCAATTGGCCGGAAATATTTTCTCTACGATTTCCGCTACAGTTGGTAATGACATCTGTACTTTCCCTGATTATCCGGCTGACATCCGCGCCCCACAGGGATCTTTAACGGGAGTTTCTGGCTTCCAAGTTCACATCGGTGCTAACAAGGTTTTCACGCCTGGTGATAAGTGTGACGTCCTCGTCGCTATGAACCCAGCCGCTTTGAAGACTCAATATAAGTTCTGCAAGCCTACTTCTTCCATCATCATCGATACCGACTCTTTCAAGGAGGCTGATTTGAAGAAGGCTAACTTCGAGACTTTGGACGCTATCGCCGAAATGGGCATCAAGAACGACGTGATCGCCGCTCCTATCACCCAAATGGTGAAGGATTGTTTGGCTGATTCGGGCATGGACCCTAAGGCTATCCTCAAATGCCGTAATATGTTCGCCCTCGGTTTGGTTTGCTGGTTGTTCAACCGCGACACCAACATCGCCTTCAATATGTTGAAGGAGAAGTTCGCTAAGAAACCGGGCGTGGCTGAGTCTAACATCAAGGTGATCCAAGCGGGTTACGATTACGGACATAATACCCACTCTTCCGTCGAGCATACTTATACTGTCGAGACGAAGTGCGCTAAGAAGGGTATCTACATGGATATCAACGGTAACAAGGCTACTTCTTACGGTTTGATCGCCGCCGCTGAAAAGGCTGGCTTGAAGCTTTACTTGGGTTCTTATCCTATCACTCCTGCCACTGACGTTCTCCATGAACTTTCCAAACACAAATCTTTGGGTGTGACGACTGTTCAATGTGAGGATGAGATCGCTGGCTGCGCTTCCGCTGTCGGCGCCTCTTTCGCCGGTGCGTTGGCTTGTACTTCCACTTCAGGTCCTGGTATCTGTTTGAAGTCTGAGGCGATGAACTTGGCTGTGATCATGGAGTTGCCTTTGGTCGTTTTGGACGTTCAACGTGGTGGTCCAGCTACAGGTCTTCCAACGAAGTCTGAGCAAACCGACCTCCTCCAATGTCTCTTCGGCCGTAATGGTGAGTCTCCTATGCCGGTGATCGCCGCTACTTCCCCTACCGACTGCTTCGATGCGGCTTACATGGCTTGTAAGATCGCTTTGGAACATATGACTCCTGTCGTTTTGATGACGGACGCTTACGTCGCTAACGGTTCCGGCGCGTTCAAGTTGCCTAACCTCGACGAATATCCTGCTATCAACCCTCCTTACGTCCCTGAGAACTTGAAGGGTACTTGGACTCCTTACATGCGTAACGAACAAGGTTCACGCTACTGGGCTGTCCCTGGTCGTGAAGGTTTCCAACATATCTTAGGCGGTCTTGAGAAGGATAATAAGACTGGAGCCATCTCCACGGCTCCTGATAACCACGATTTGATGACCCGTCTCCGTCAAGCTAAGGTTGACAAGATCGAGGTGCCTGATTTGGTGGTTGAGGGCGACGAGAAAGATGCTGAACTCCTTATCGTAGGTTTCGGTGGTACTTACGGCCACTTGCACGCAGCAATGGACGAGATGAGAGCCGCTGGCAAAAAAGTGGCTATGGCTCACTTCAAATTCATCAACCCGCTTCCTAAAAACACCGCTTCCGTCTTGAAGAAGTACAAGAAAGTGGTTGTCGCTGAACAAAACATGGGTCAATTAGCTGGCTGGTTGCGCATGAAGGTGGATGGCTTCGTTCCATACCAATTCAACGAAGTAAAAGGCCAACCATTCATGGTTGCGGACCTTGTGGATAGCTTTACTAAAATTTACGATAAATAATAATTAAGAGTTAAGATTTAAGATTTAAGAATTATGACAGAAAATGTGATTACGACTAAATCTTATTCTTTCGCTCTTCGAATAGTAAAAGCTTATAAATATTTTAACTGAGGAGAAAAAAGAGTTTGTTCTCTCTAAGCAATCGTTGAGAAGCGAACGAAACCTTATATTGGTTGGATTTGCTCCACGATAGCAGCTACATAGAGAGTGGCGTATATGGTTCCATACGTATTGATTGCGACTAATGTAATTCTCGCAGCTAGCGTCAAAACAACAAAACGAACTCTTAACTCTTAATTATTAATTAGTTTATTATGGAATATACAGCAGCAGATTTTAAGAAAGGACAACCTCGTTGGTGTCCAGGTTGTGGAGACCACTTTTTCTTGTCTTCACTCCAAAAGGCAATGGCTGAAATAGGAATCGCTCCTCATGATACGGCAGTGATTTCCGGTATCGGTTGTTCTAGCCGTTTGCCTCACTATATGGCGACTTACGGTATGAACACGATCCACGGTCGTGCGGCGGCTATCGCTACCGGCGCTAAAATCGCTAACCCGAACTTGACCGTTTGGCAGATTTCTGGTGATGGTGACGGATTGGCTATCGGTGGTAACCACTTCATCCACGCTAACCGCCGTAACATCGACCTCAACATGATCCTCTTGAACAACCGTATCTACGGTTTGACGAAGGGTCAATATTCTCCTACTTCCCCTCGCGGATTCGTCAGCAAGTCTTCCCCTTACGGAACTGTTGAGGATCCTTTCCGTCCCGCTGAACTCTGTTTCGGCGCACGCGGACATTTCTTCGCCCGCGCCGTCGCGACTGACGCCCGCGGTACGATCGAGGTGTTGAAGGCGGCTCAAGCCCACAAGGGAGCTTCCGTCTGCGAAATCCTCCAAAACTGCGTTGTGTTCAACGATGGTATCCATGGTAGCATCTACACGCCTGAGGGTCGTAAGAAGGACGCTATCTACTTGGAGCACGGCAAACCGATGATCTTCGGCGAGAACAACGAGTTCGGTCTGATGCAGGACGGTTTCGGAATCAAGGTGGTGAAGATCGGCGAGAACGGTATCACTGAGAAGGATATCTTGGTTCACGACGCTCACTGCGAGGACGCTACCCTCCAATTGAAGCTCGCTTTGATGGAAGGTCCTGACTTCCCAGTCGCTTTGGGTGTCATCCGCGACGTGGAGGCTCCTACCTACAACGAGGCTGTCGAGGAGCAAATCGAGGACGTTAAGAGCAAGAAGAAGTACCACAACTTCCAAGAGCTCTTGATGACTAACGATACTTGGGAGGTGAAGTAATTCACGCTTACAAGAAAACTTAAATATCAGGGTAGTCCGAAATAATCGGGCTACCCTTTGTTGTAGATACAAATGCTATGTCAAAACAAGTTATATACATAACCTCTGCGTGTCAATTATCACTTGAAAACAAACAATTAGTAATAGGAAAAGAGAATGAACGAATATATAGGTCGATAGAAGATATCAGGATGTTATTTATTATTAGTGTCCGCTAAACTTGAAAAGACATAGCAAAATAGTCCGCAATGCCAGTAAATACGGTGCTGCGGATTCTTTTTTGAAAACCAAGCCCCCTAATCGAACAACGAGAGCTGAATAGGAGGCTTTTTCTCGCAGAAC
>JAZLJL010000065.1:0-6864 GCA_045617845.1 Paludibacteraceae bacterium
CAACAGATCTAATGTGTATCTTTGCTCCCGAGTTAACTGTTTGTACATAAGCAATACAAATGTAGTTTACTTTCGGGAGGGGACGATGAATCTCCTCCTTTTTTTTGCATTTGTATTTGCACTTCTAATTTGAACTTAGGATTATTTGAAAAGTAAATAGTAAAAATTTTATTTAAAAAAACAGTTATGAATAAAAAAACGTTTGCTGCCTTAATGGTAGGTAGCTTTTCTTTGAGTGGCGCATTCGCCCAAAATGCCGTTGGTACTTTTGATAAAGTAGAAACTTCTAGTTTGAAGGTGTCTGATGATATTTATCCAGATGTTGCAACGCTTAGTTCGACTACTTTGAATGTTTCATATGTTGATGCGCATAATATTACTCTTCATTCTCAAGAGCAAAACTCCAATAGTGATTATCCTTATTTGAGGTTTAAGACGGAGTCGGATGGAACAGACCCTGTATGGAATATTAGTTGTGGAGGCGAAAATCGAGGAGGATCTTATTTGTTGCCACTTGTGTTCAATGCAGGGAGTTTCGCATTCAATGGCGGACAGACTACGTTTGAAGAAAAGGTGACTATGAATAGTTTACTTTCTGTAAATGGGAGATCTGTTTTCTACGATGATTTGTTTATCAAGGGTGGCGATATCGTTAGTGATGCTTTGACCACCAATCACCTAGCCGGTGGGTATACGGTATTTGGGAGACCTTTTTATATTAAAAGCCAAGCGTCACAAGCTACGGAAGCTCCTAAGTTCTTTTTCATAATGGATGAGGATGACAATGCTGTTTTGAAAAATGAGTCGGGAGCGCAGACCAAAACATTGCATCCAGTTGTTGTGCAATCCAGCAATTTTGACGTACAAAGCACGATGAGCGTTGGCGGCAACACCACCATTGATGGAGACTTGACTGTTACTGGCACTTTGAAAGCTGCGAACCTCGCTTTCGACGGGGTCTCTACCGAGGCGGTTTCAGCAGGCTATGCTAATCTTACAGGAAATTTAACTGTGGGTGGAAGTTCTGAATTCAACAATTCTATCTTCTCTTATGCGCCAATTGTTATGTATGCTAAAGATGTTGAAGGCGCTATTGTCGGAAGAATGGGAATTGGTTCTGAATTTAATGAATCATCTGTGTTCCAGGGTTGGAACATCGAGGCTAAACAGAGCTATCCTACTCAAGCAGTTTATTATCCACTCAATTTCTCCGCTAAGGAGTTCTCGTTCGCTAATGGTGATGTGAAAGTTGAGAATGGCTTGAATGTTGCGGGTAAGGCATCGTTCGATGACGTGGATGTCGCTGGTGAACTTTCTGTTAAAGGTAATATGGCTGTTGATGAGTTGAAATCAAACAGAATCGCAGTGATGGGAACTGGTTGCGCTTCAAACTCTGTTGCTGAGGTTTTCGCGATTACTGGTGATGGTGAAATCGAGGCAAGTAAGAGGTTTACTCTTTTCGAGAAAAAGGCAACTTGTCAACCTGTTCACCCTGCATTTAATGTTCAAGCAGGTTATGATGAGGAAAATATCTTGAATAGTTGGGATATCTCTACCGCATACACGACTCCTGGTGGTGGCGTTGTAAAGAACGATCTTAATTTCGAAGCTTCCGCTTTCAACTTCAATGGCGGTGATATGGTCGTAAACGGCAAACTTACTTGTAAGGACCAATTCAAGGTAGCTGAGGTTGAGACTGGTACTTTGCGTGCTAAAGACATCACGGTTGACTTGAACAATGCGGCTGACTATGTGTTCGACGAGAACTACGAGTTGAAGTCCCTCGGTGAGGTTGAGGCTTACGTTAAGGCTAACAAACACCTCCCTGGCATTCCTTCAGCTTCTGAAATCAAAGATAACGGTATGAACGTTTCTGAGATGAGCAACTTGCTCTTGGAGAAGATTGAGGAATTGACTCTTCACTTGATTCGTGTCGAGAAAGAGAACCAAGCTTTGAAGGCTGAGGTTGAGTCTTTGAAGAAATAAATAATTTAGGTTTTATAATATAGAAAAGTGTTTGTCCTTCGTTGGGCAAACACTTTTTTTATTCTTTGTCTTCTTTACCTATTTGTCTTTTTTCTATTTTTGCCACTAGAAACACATACGCTTGCGTTTCCCTTTTATGAAGCTTTGTGGGTCCGGTTGTTAAACTCTTTTTGGAATAGTTGTTTGGCATCGTTTAGGTACACGTCCGTATGTGAGCAATTGGCTTTAATTGCCTATGCGCCATAGGTTTTATGTCATTTAGAAGTATTTTATTACACTTTATTTGTTCCTTAATATATTATGAATAAGAAATTTTTTGCCATCCTTTTATGCGGTGGATTCTCTTTGAACAATGCCTTTGCTCAGACAGAGGAAGATTTGACCGTTGACAATAATTTGACTGTGAATGGGAGTGCATTTGTTAGGAAGAAATTGGAAGTAGGTAGTAGTTATATGGACCCTAACCAAATACAGATATATGGTGACGTAGTCTCACGCTCCTCAAAGAATAGTTTATTGCGTGTGTCTCTTGGCTTTGAGGACGTGGAAGGTAGTACTACTGGCGAGGAAAACGCATTGCTAAGTACCGAATATTCTGTTCCGGGAGGAGCCTCAAACAAATTCCTTCCGTTGTCATTGCTTGCCGATAAATTCCAGTTTAAGAAAGGTGATGTGACCTTGGACAATAATTTGGGTGTGAATGGCGCAAGTGAATTCTCCGGATCAGTTTCCATTAAAAACAGCTTGTTCTTAAAAAATTCCATCGGTGAGGATATGGTTTATTTGGATGGGGCGTCGGGTACCGTTTCTGGCGCATTACTGGATTTGAGGCCGTCGCATAGCGCTAATTATCATGGTGCTTATTTTAGAATTACGTTAGATGATGTTGCTGGTGTAAACACTTGGTCATTAGGTTCTTATGTTAATGACACTCCTGTGTCTTTGAATGTCAATACTAATGCTTTGTTGGTGTCCGGTCCAATGACTGTCGATGGCTCAATAGTTTGTAAGGATCAGATGAAAGTGGTATCGGTTGAAGCCGACCAGTTGCGCGCGAAGGATATTACCGTGGATATGGGTAATGCCGCAGACTATGTATTCGAGGAGGATTATCAATTGAAGCCGCTAAAGGAGGTTGAGTCTTATGTGAAGGAGAATAAACACCTTCCTGGCGTTCCTTCCGCTTCCCAAATGAAGGAAGAGGGTGTCAATCTTTCCGACATGTGTAATCTGTTATTGGAGAAAGTGGAGGAATTGACCTTGCATCTGATTCGTGTCGAGAAGGAAAATGAACTTCTCAAGGCAAGGCTTGACGCTCAGGAAAAATAATCTCTTATTTTTATGGATTTGTTGAAACGATAAAGGGCTGGCTTCTCTTGGGAAGTCAGCCCTTTCCTTCATGTTTATTTATTTTGTAGTGACGATTACTTTGAATACTTTGCCGTTTTGTTCGTTCTTTAATACGTACATGCCTTTCGTGAATCCGATAAGTTCTCCCTCTTCCAGTTCCGTTTCTCCCATTCTCCTGCCAAGCAGGTCGTAGACGGTGTAGTGGCCGTCGCAAGGGTAAATGTTACTTGCCAGATTCTCCAATCCCGTCCTGTTCGCCGCTTTGAATTCCATGTAGTCCATGTCCACCCAGTCGCCGGTGATCACAAGTTTGAGCTCGTGCTTGCCTTCCTCCAGCTTTCCTACGTTCGCTTTTACGGTTGTGTATGTTTGCCAATCTCCCGTGTTTGGCACGTCGATGATGTCTGTGATATTCTTGTTGTCCATTTGTAATTGGAACGAAGAACCGTCAGCTCCCGAAGCGACATAAGCCTCCATGGTGTAGTCGCCGCTCTCCATGACTTGAATGGTGTATTTTATCCATTCCCCTTTTTGCGAGTAACCGATTGCGGTGTTGCTCATGTCAACCCCTTCGTTACGGTCGCCGCCGTTTCGGTTTTCCTCGTCATTGTCGTTATATGCCACGTCTTGTCCTCCATAATCGAACTCCTCCGCTTCTATCCTGCCTGGAAGTTCGGCTGGCGTTCCATGGAAAGGTGTTTGGGGAACTATGACGATTTGTCTGTGCACGCCACATTCGTTGGTGTAGCGGCTGACGAATTTCCAGATTTCCCGTGTGGTGTTGTAGGCGTCGTTCGAGTGCCAATGCCCTTTGCCTGGTATAGCGTTAAGCACTACGTCCGCGTCGCAGTCGCCGCCCGTGTAGGCCGTTCTGGTCGCACCGTTCACGTTCGTTTCGCTCTTGGTCTTGCATTTGTTGTGCTTTTGCCAACTGTCGATGACAGACCCTACACCGTTGAAGTTCACGACGTCGTCGGCTGTTCCATGGGTATGGAATAGCGGTACGGCACGTGTGCTGCTGCTAGGCTGGGTGTTGCCGAAGAGATATCCGGATACAGGGGCGAAAGCCGCGAAATAGTCCGGAATCTTATTCATTGCGTGGTAGGTCATCATACCGCCCATGGAGAATCCGCTTAAGTATACTCGGCTTTTGTCTATTTTATAATCCTCATACATCTTATTGATGATGCTGATGAGGTATTTCGTGTCCTTGTCTCCGCTGATGTCCCATGATTTGTTCTCTCCTGAAGGGTATGCGACGACAATGTTCGCCGTGTCGGCGACAGACTCCCATTTCGCTTGGTTTTTTTGGTAGTTGATGTCTTGGTTCATTCCGTGCATGGAGATCAGCAGAGGCCTGTTTGATTTGATGTTTTGTGGCGCATAGACATAAACTTGGCGGTTGTTGATGTAATAGTTCGTCCCGCCTTTCGCACCCGTGACGGGTTGGTTCTCCAGGTCTTGGTTGTTGTTCTGGCTTGGGCTGTTCCCTTGGTCGCTGGTCTGGTTATTCCCGCTTCCGTCCTGATCGGATGCGGGAAGGAGTTTTAACATCTGTTCCGCGTATCGCTTGCCGAAATCCCTGTAGCCTTGTGCGGAGAAGTGGAATTCGTCGTTGGCTTTCTGCAATCCTTGGGACGAGATTACGTAGGAGTTGCTGATGACGCTAGGCATTTGCGCGATGACATTGTTGTGTCCGTAGCATGCTCCGTCTCGACGTGTTTCCCCTACTAGAAGAGGAACGTCTTGGGCTTTTAGACCTAGTTCATTCAGTAGTTTGTCGTAAATTGTCTTGACGCGGTTCGGCCATGTCTGTTGCATGTTGTTGGTCTCTCCTTGGTGGAGCAACATGCCCTTGATTACTCCGTCTTTCTGCGCCATCTTGGCGCATTCGAGCAATCTTTTGTACCCGTTGTTGTTGTAGTTGGCTGCGATGCCTCGCAACTAGTTCTGCTCTCCGCTGATATAGTTTTCAGCATTTTCTTCCTCGAAAAATTTTATGTCGCATCCGCCGACAGCCACTACGATGACACCGACTTTGATGTTCTTGTTTAATTTCTCGATTAGTGTGCGTCCGAAGTAGTCCGTCGGACCGAGTCCTGCGTTGCAGTGTGCCAACGGAGGTGTGGCTGTGTACCATTGCCCTAATTCCCGGTTGCCGCATGTGGTGGTGGACATCATTTGGAAACGGCTGTCGCATGATTGGTCTTGGCTTTCAGGTCGAGCCGCGCCCTCCATGTTCGATTGACCGAAACATAGATAGATGTGGAAGTTCGGATCAGGTTCGGCGTATGCCGCGATGCTCGCTCCAAACCATGCTAGTAGGAGCGTCAATAGTGCTACTCTTGTGTTTTTCATGTTGCTATATTTTATTAATTGACGTCGCTAAATTATGGATTATCGTTTGAGCTGGTTTGGAAATACCGTTAATTTTCTTGGAAAATAGTGTCGAACCCAGGTACATGTATTCTCTTCGGATACTATTTGATGGGTGTGCTTAATCCCAAGTAAATGCCCGTCTATTAGGCGTGCGTCAATCTTTTGATTCTTATTTACCAAAATATGAGTCGAATTTCATTATCTATGATTGCGTTCTAGTCTACTTTTGCGATATCAATAATCGCTTTGTCATTGACATTGTTTAGGGTTTCCCCCCTTTGTCATTATTCATGGTTTGCCCCCTTCAAGGTGGGGGCGCCATCGATTAGAGCGATTTTAGATTGCTGTCTTCTGATGGCATGGGAGTAGAATGATAAAAAGTTTTTCATCCATAAAATCGATTACGGTATTGGCGGAAACGCCCTTACGTTGATAGAACCTGTGGAAGGCGTAAAACGTGATGTGGCTGTAATTCGGTTTTTAGCGTAATATGTGTTTTTTTAAACCGTTGTCCGTGATGGGCGGCGGTTTTTTTTCTTGATGGTTCCACCGCTATAGTTTCTTTCAATGATGGGTTTCGCCTTGTCTGTTGGTACTTGTCCCTTTTGTGCATAGATTCGCATTGTGTGAAGAATGTGGTATTTTTTTTGACACTTAGACAAGGAAGCTGTTTATTAACTTTAATTTTTATTGTTTATGGAAGGAACGATAGATTTTGATGCCGATTATGGCTATGGAACCGATACGACGAAGTATGTTTGTACGGTATGTGGTTATGTGTACGACCCGACAGAAGGGGATTCCGAAGGGAATGTCTCGCCTGGGATATCGTTTTCAGACCTTCCTGCGAGTTGGCGCTGCCCTGATTGCGGGGTAGCGAAGGATTCGTTTGAGGAGATGCGTGATTAGCGTCTCTAATCTTTATGTCTCCGCCAGGTGAGTGATTTGCCTGACGGAGATTTTTTATTATATAAATGTAAAAACTACACAAAAGTTTGCATTCGCAAGAAATCTTCCTTATATTTGTCCTATCAATTAACCGAATAATAAACCAATAAAAGACAAGGCTTATGTTGGACTTAAAGACAGGACGTTTCGTCATCAACGCTGAGAAAGGGTGGGAGCTGCATCCTTTCATGACACGCGAGG
>JAZLJL010000066.1:0-65264 GCA_045617845.1 Paludibacteraceae bacterium
CTCCAAACTTTTTTCGAAGTTTTTTCAATCTTTTTTTCGAGCACCGCCCGGACCGTTGTCCGTGCCTTTCGTTCTCGAAAGCGGGTGCAAAAGTAGTGCATCCCGCTTTACCATCCAAATATTCTCGCATATTTTTTTTGCCTTTCTCGCTAACTCACTATCTACCAGCGAGAAAAATTTCACAAAGTATGAGTTTGAAATATCTAAAATCACAAAAACACCCTATTACACATGTCTAAAAAGCAGAAGAGACGGTGTAATCGCCGTCTTTTCATTCCCACGCACATGTATTATTTTGTCAATCCGTAGAATTATTCGAAACTAACATTTACGAAAAACAATATTTTTTTGAATATATTTTTTTCATACACTCAAACAAAAGCAAAGAGGAATTTAGAATTCACCTTGAAAATACGGAAAAAGAAACTGATACAATGAACAGACAAATTCATCGTACCCGAATCTATACTTATAAACTTTTCAATATTTCCGCGGCAAAATCAGACAAAGTAGTATCACGGGCGCCCATAATCAAAACCACATCACCATCCGTCACGTTCCCTTTCAAGTAAGGTATCAGCTCTTTTCTGTCAGGGAAGTATTCAACTTGAGCACTATCCGCCTTCATTTTTCCAGCCACATCAGCGGAAGTAACCTCACGAGAGACCGTACCTCCCGCATAGTATACATCAGAAAGAATAAACTTATCGTCCGGACGAAGAGGTTGCAACACCTCACTCTCCAACTCCGCATGCATAAACTTCAGCGGACCGAAGCCATGCGGTTGGAACCATGCGAACACCCGTTTCCCCACTGACTGACACGCCCGAATTGCGCACACCACCTCCGCCGGATTATGCGCGAAGTCATCGATGACATAGACTCCGTTCTTCTTACCAGTCAGCTGCGTACGCCTATATATACCCCTATAAGAAGAGAGCGCCTCGATGATCGACGCCATGTCAGCACCGACAGCGGAGCAACAAGCGATCGCAGCCAAAGCATTTTCCATATTGTGACGACCGATCACAGGAATATCCACCTTACGTCCATTACATTCAAAAGAGATAGAGAAGCCAGACTGGCAGAAATTCTCTCCATTAAACCCGCATTCAGTCTCCACACCGAAATCATAATCCTTGTTAACCGAAAGCGCCTTCGACCTAGGATGGCCTTGATTCACGATGAACCTTTTCGTCGTATGGCTTCTGAACGTTTCAAAAAGCTCCTCCAGTTCATTATAATCCTTATGGTCACGATCCATATTCAGCAACAAAGCCACTTCGGACGTATAATTGACAATGGAACCATCCGACTCATCCGCCTCGATGACCAGCCAATCACTCTTGCCAACCCAAGCATTGCCAGGCAAACCTTTCTCCTGCAAAGAGGTCAGTCCAGCGCCACTCATGATGGAAGGCGAGAACCCGCACTCCTCCAAAACATGGAAAATCATGGCCGTCGTGGTAGACTTTCCGGAAGTTCCGCCCACAGCGATTGTCCTTTTCGTCCTTGAAATAGAGGCTAAAAGTTCCGACCTCTTAATAATAGGAATATTTAACGACAAAGCCTTTTGATACTCCACATTAGACTCCTCAATCGCCGTAGAGACAACCAGCACGTCAACATCATTCGTCAATCCGGAAGCATCCTGGAAGAAGCAATTGATGCCAAGTTTCTCAAATTGTTCCTGAATCAAAGACTTATGCTCCTTATTAAAAAGGCGGTCGCTACCGGAAACACTTTTCCCGACGCCAGCCAAATATTGTGCGATAGCACTCATACCCGTACCTGCTATACCCACGAAAAAGAAATGCCGGTAGGCTTTGAAATCAAATTGATTATTCATCATCATTTTCATTTAAATCATACGCAATATTACGAAAAATTATCCACAAACCTCCATGCCTACTAATAATAAATGAGATATACGGGCGATTTCCGAAACAGAGACCTCCAATATTTACCGGCAGGTAATAGCCCCCACTGATTGCGAAAAAAATCATAAAAAAGTCTCCCTATTGAAGAATTATTCACATCAGATGACAAAAAAACACAAGACAAAAAGAAATTATTCCAAGTAAAAACAAGAGGATTACCATACCTTTGAAATGTAACAAAACAATACCATGTAATTAGGTTTCCTTACTTTGGGAAATGAAAGAACAACACAATTTTAAGCCATGCCGTTAAATGCGACATGGCTTTTTTCTTAACCACTTTTGAAAGAGTCCAAAGTATTCGGTATACGATTATAACTAAAAGCAAGATAAACCCATTATGAAAAAAAATGGATAGACACCAATCGTGGATCCAATAATATTAACAAATATCAATAAATAACTCCCACACACAAAAGCAAGCATGTCACAAAAGGTTCTTTCAAAAATAATGAATATCTTAGATTAATAATAATATTGTGTCCCAAAGACTTACAAAACAAAAAAAACATGTGTAATAAAAACATCGACCATTTTTTTAAGGCAATCACAACGTTTTCCCTATGCTGTCTCATAGCGGCAAACGCAGTTGCCACAGACACCGCCCCTACACGCCACGGGAAACATGATGTCACAAGGAACATACTAAGGGGAGGCGGCTCCGAGAAATACGTGAAAGACACGTTGTGTGAAGGTTACCAATACGTGTTTGGAGGAAAGAAATACAAGGAAACGGGAGTCTACCAAGACACCGTGATCGAGAACGGAAAGGAAGAAATCTACACATTGGACCTCGTTGTCCTCCCCCCATCAGACACAACATTCATATCCGACACGAACAAAGAAGGTGAAAGCTACCAAAAGAACGGGTTCAACATCACAGACACGGAAGTCGGCACCCATTATTACTTTTTGGACCTAGAAAATAAAGCGGGATGCGACAGCGTAGTATGCTTGGCGCTAACAACAAAGAAAGCGAAAGACCCAAACAATGGCACCATACTATTCAAGGAAGACTTCGGAGGGAACTCGGTAAACGACCCGATAGCGAAAACGGAAGGCATACCTCAATGTTCCTACAACTACAACGTAAATCCTAAAGGAGGAGGAAACTATGCGATAAGGAAAGTGGGATGGGACCATAACCAATGGTACTACCCAATCTACGACCATACGTATCCGGATGACGGGGAAAGAGGCTACCTGATGCAAGTGGACGGAGCAGGAGACAATGGCGTCTTCTACCAGACACAAATCGATGGACTATGCGCAAACATGGAACTATACCTATCCATATGGGGGATGAGTTCTACCAAGACGTCAGGATGGAACGATGCGGAACTAGAACTCATAGTCGAAGATCTTCACGGCAATATTCTAGCCAGTAAGGAAATCGTACTCGAAAACCAGAAAGGATACTGGGAGCAATTCGGACTTTATTATGTCACGCCCCAAGACGAGACCTCAATCATCTACAAAATCAAGAACTCAAGTTCCAGCTCATCTGGTAACGATTTCATGATAGACGACATTGAAGTGAAAATAAGCACACCCGCTGTTAATGTTCCAGACATAAAAGACACATTATGCGTCGGAGAAAACTATTCACTCAGCGCCACATTCGAAAACGACGGCACCTATCAAGAGCCACTTGTCTATGCCTGGTACCATTCCGACAAGGCAACCTATGACATTTCAGACTGGGAATTCGTATCGTATGGTAAAGAACTAAACTTCAGCAATCTAAAGGAAACAGATGCCGGTTATTACAAAGTCTGGATTGGCAGCAACGGGACAACCGACATTAACACAACGTGCAACGCAGCCTCCAATATCATAGAATTAAACGTCAAAGACTGCGGATCGGCTTGCCAAAAAGACCGGATAACTTTGCGTGACACAATCAACCAAGGAGACACCTACATTAAGAATGGGTTCTCAATCATAGGTTCTGAAACGGGAGAAAAGGAATACCAACAAGATTTGGTGAACAAGCAGGGATGCGACAGTATCGTAACGCTATACCTTACTGTCTTGGCACCCATCGAATGCAACGCTACAGACACGATTCTAACAGAGACCATCTGCGAAGGGGAGAGTTACTCATTCGGAGGAGACACATATTCTAGGGAAGGAACTTACTCCAAGAAATACACCAAAATATGCCAAGACGGGCAAACGGCAGACAGCACCGTCTACCTTAAATTATCAGTGCTTGCTTCCTCCAAAACGTCTCTGTTCGACAGCGTCGCCATAGGAGAGAACTACAACAAATACGGTTTCAACATCACAGCATCCAATGAAATCAACATAGAATATCACACCCAAAAACTACAAGCGGCCAACGGGTGCGACAGCATCGTCACGCTCAAACTGAAAGTAGTGGAGAAAACAGGCTCCAACCCAGTCCAAGGATGCGTTGCCATAGATACCATAATATACGAAAACATCTGTGAAGGAGAAACCTTCCCATTCGACGAAGATCAATTAACGAAGGAAGGGGATTACACCAAGACATTCACAAGAATCTGTTCCGACGGACAAAACGCAGACAGCACCGTCACTATTAGATTAGCCGTGATAAAACCGAAAACAGAGACATTAAACGACCATGTGTTCATCGGACATCCATACCGCTTCAACGGATTCAACATCGATGGGAGCGACTCCGTTGGGACATTCCAGCACATTCTACGACTTCAATCGCATGAGGGCTGCGACAGCATCGTGACGCTCAACCTCACCGTCAGGAAAGAGCCTGCCGAATTGGTGATACCAACCGCATTTACGCCATATTCCAACGACGGCATGAACGACATCTTCATGGAAGGACATGAAGTCTACATCTACGACCGCTACGGAAACCTCATCACCCACTCAACCAACGGATGGGACGGAAATTACAAAGGAGAACCCGCCACACCAGGAGTATACGTATACGTACTAATCGTCGAAGATGAGAACGGCAGGAAAGAGGAAAAAGGCACAATCGAAATCGTAAAAGCAAAATAACAGTCATCATGAAAAAAATACTCATAGCGCTATTCAGCATATCAAGTATGGCAAGTTACGCCATCGAGCGCAACTTTATGGAGGGCTACGACATCGAGCCATCCGCCATCAACACAAGCGAAAGCGAAGGTGGTCTTTCCCTGTTCCAAGAGAAGCTAGCCTTCTCCAAAAGAGGTAAAATATATGTAGCCAAACTGAACGACAGCTTGGACATCCAAGAAGCGGAAGAAAGGAGCGACCTCAGCGCATTGGCGATAGAAGGGCAATTCGCACAATTCGAAGACCAACTATACTTCTCCTCCAACGGGGAGCTATATTGCGCCAAACTGGAAGGGGAACAATGGGGTAACCCCCAGAAACTCCGCATCGACGGATTCGGGACAACACGCGTACAAGAAGAAGGAACCACCTTCATCTCGCGCAGATGGACCTACAAGAAAGAGTCAATAAAAGGGATGTACAACCCTGCGGTCTCCAAACAAGGGAAAAGAATTTACTTCGCAGGGAACCTACCCGACGGGAAAGGAGGATTGGATATATGGTACATAGACCGCAACCCAGACAACAAGACATGGTCCGCACCTCGGAACATGGAAAAAGTCAACTCGGAAAATGACGAAGATTTTCCTAATGTGTCGGGAGACACCACATTCTACTTCTCTTCCGACAGGAAAGACACACTCGGAGGATTCAACATATACAAGACCTTCTTGAGGGAAGGAGGGGAAGCCCGCATAATCGCAGCAGATTTCAACAGCAACGCAAACGACAAGAACTTCACCGTAGCGGGGAACATCCCATTCCTCATTTCCGACAGAGCAGGAGGGGACGACATATACAGACCAGCAATCATCCCTACGCCAATCGTCGAAACACCTCCAGTGGACACGACGACAGTGGACACGACGCCACTCAAAGCGGAGAGGAAAGACCTACGCACAGTCATATTCTATTTCGATTTCGACAAGACCACCATGGTAGAAAACTACGATGCGGAATTCAAATACCTATATGAATTCATCAACGAGAACACCACATCGTCCATCATCATCACTGGGCATACGGACGAAAGGGGATCAGACGAATACAACATCCGGTTGTCCCAAGGACGCGCCAAAGCGGTATACGACAAGCTCATCAAAATGGGCATAGAGAAGAGTCGACTAACCTACAAAGGCGAAGGAAAGAGAAATCCTGCGTTAAAAAACGCAAAGACAGGAGAAGAGCACCTTAAGAACCGCCGCGTGGAAATCGAAAAACAAGAAACATCTAAAAACGACAAAAAATGAACAAGAAGAGACATATACTAATACTAATGGCGATAGTTATGGCAGCAACCAGCATGCCATGCATCGCCCAACAAGACCTTATGCTGTCGCAGGAAATATTCTCGCGCGTGAACAAAAACCCGGCCGCAACAGGAAACACAGGTGACGTGGACATATTCCTCCACGGCAGGATACAATGGGCAGACATAGACAATAGTCCTAAAACGACCGTCCTGAACGTCACGAACTACGTCGACAAGTGGAAATCCGGCTTCGGTTTCACCTTCTCATACGACCACATAGGAATAGGGCACAACACCACAAACATGAAATTGGTATACGCCTACCAAATCGACTTAAGCGAACGCTATGTGCTCTCCATGGGTCTCGGAGCAGGCTTAAACATCGGAGGATTCGACTACACAGCCAATACGATGATAGACATCAACGAATATGGATGCGACACATACCCTTACGAAAAGGAAGTGAAGACGACACCCGACTTCGACCTAGGATTCGAGATCAACAACCCAATATGGACCGCAGGTATATCCATGACACACCTGACCAACAAAGAGTCGACGACGTTCAAGTCAGGACGTCACCTATACCTTTACGGAACGGGGCTAATCCATCTCTGTGAACAATGGATATTAGGTCCGACCTTGGCGTACGTACACCACGAGAAGACCAACCTATTGGAGATAGGTTCGCTCGCATATTTCCGCAGAATGTACTGGGGAGGCATCACCTACCGTCCCGACCTGAACGCCAAGAGCAACGCCATCATGGCTCTCACGCTTGGAATGGAATGGGAAAAATTCAGATTCGGCTACGCCTATGACTTAGGACTAGGATCGAACAGGAAAGTATCCTCCAACACACACGAACTCATACTATCGTACGGAATAGAAAAAAAGAAAAGATAAAGGAGTAAGTGAAAGGAGATGACCCCAAAGCAGTCATCTCCTTTTTTTACATTCAAAAATCGACATGGGGAGGAAAATTCCATATCACACTTTAAGGGATTAAGGAACGGACATAATTAAATGTAGCGTAGCCCAACATATAAAGGTGCGACGAGACGAGACTAAACGCGCGCAAACAGTACTATATTAGCTTAAATGTCAGTGTTTTACGATAATATATTAAAAAAAATAGAGCATTCTGCATTCTAAACCAAAAAGAATCGAAAACCCCAAATGTTTTTTTTTGCATGTTTTTTCAAGCAAATTGTAAGGCAATACGCTATAATAAACCATAAAAATAACAAAATGATAGAAAAAGTATCATTTTTTATACAAAACGTCATCTAAAACTATCATTTTTAACAGATTATAAATAAAAAATATTCATTTTGTTAGCAAAAAAAGACGTTTAGATGTTTATCTATAAAGGAAAATTGTTACCTTTGCGGCGTAATTTTAAAAGAGAATTATTTATAACAACAATAAAAAACATCATATAACTAATATTACAGAATATGAAAATGCACAATTTTAACGCTGGACCTTCCATTCTTCCACGCGAAGTGATCGAGGAAACCGCAAAGGCAGTTTTGGATTTCGAAGGACACGGACTTTCCATCCTAGAAATCAGCCACCGTGCCAAGTACTTCCAACCTGTTGTCGATGAGGCAGAGGCACTTTTCAAGGAGTTGTTGAACATACCTGACGGATACAAAGTCCTTTTCCTTGGCGGTGGTGCAAGCTTGGAATTCTGCATGGTTCCATATAACTTCCTCCACAAGAAAGCAGGATATGTGAACACCGGCGTATGGGCAAAGAAGGCGATGAAAGAGGCAAAACGTTTCGGCGAAGTTGTCGAAGTCGCATCCAGCGCAGACACCACATACAACTACCTTCCAAAAGGATACAGCGTGCCAGCTGACTTGGATTATCTCCACATCACGACAAACAATACCATTTACGGAACAGAATTACACGCAGATCCTAACGTACCAGTACGTTTGATCGCAGATATGTCATCCGACATCTTCTCTCGTCCAATCGACGTCGCTAAATACGATTGTATCTATGGCGGCGCACAAAAGAACTTGGCGCCTGCAGGTGTAACTTTCGTAATCGTCAAAGAGGACGCACTCACGAAAGAAGAGGGATCAATCCCAACCATGTTGGACTACCGCACACACGTAGCAAACGGATCAATGTTCAACACTCCTCCGGTATTGCCAGTGTACACCGCATTGTTGAACCTCCGTTGGATCAAGAAGCAAGGTGGTGTAAAGGAGATGCAACGTCGTGCTGAAGAACGCGCGAATTTGCTCTACAGCAAAATCGACAACAGCAAGATCTTCAAACCAACCATCGCAGACAAAAACGACCGTTCTTTCATGAACATCTGCTTCGTTTTGAAGGACGAGCTTCTCGGCAGACAAGAGGAAATCGAGAAAGACTTCATGGCATTCGCGACAGAAAGAGGCATGGTAGGAATCAAGGGACACCGTTCAGTAGGTGGTTTCCGCGCTTCTTGCTACAACGCATTGCCACTTGAGAGCGTTAAGGCTTTGGTCGACTGCATCGACGAGTACGAAGCAAAATTCAAATAATTTAAGATACTAATCTTGATCGTAGAGACGGTGCCCGCATCGTCTCTACATCATTTTTAAAAAAGATATATTATGAAAGTTTTAGTCGCAACAGAAAAACCATTCGCTAAAGTCGCTATCGACGGAATCAAGAAAGAATTGGACGCTGCCGGATTCGACATGGTCCTTTTAGAGAAATATACAGAAAAGAAACAATTATTGGATGCGGCAGCAGACGCTGAGGCTATCATCATCCGTAGCGATGTGATCGACGCCGAGGTGTTCGACGCAGCCAAGAAGCTCAAAATCGTCGTTCGTGCAGGTGCAGGTTACGACAACGTGGACTTAGCCGCAGCAACAGCCCACAACGTATGCGTCATGAACACTCCAGGACAAAACGCCAACGCAGTTGCCGAATTAGTATTCGGTCTGTTGGTATTCGCCGTACGTAACTTCTACAACGGAAAGTCCGGATCAGAATTGATGGGCAAGAAACTCGGTTTGTTGGCATTCGGAAACGTTGGCCGCAACGTGGCACGCATCGCAAAGGGCTTCGGAATGGACGTTTACGCATATGACGCATTCTGCCCAGCTTCCGCAATCGAAGCAGCCGGCGTGAAACCGGTAGCAAACCAAAACGAATTGTTCAAGACTTGCGACATCGTCTCTTTACACATTCCTGCGACTCCAGAGACCAAGAACAGCATCAACTACGACATGGTAGGACAAATGAAGAAAGACGCTATCTTGATCAATACAGCTCGTAAGGAAGTTATCGACGAGGCTGGTTTAATCAAATTGATGGGTGAACGTACAGACTTGAAATACATCACCGATATCATGCCAGCGGCTAACGACGAGTTCGCTAAATTCGAGGGCCGTTACTTCTCTACCCCTAAGAAGATGGGCGCTCAAACCACAGAGGCTAACACCAACGCAGGAATCGCAGCAGCTAAGCAAATCGTAGACTTCATCAAGAACGGAAACGAGAAGTTCAGAGTCAACAAATAATCTAAATAAACATTTTTTAAAGTGCGACGCACCAATGTACGTCGCACTTTTTTTATGAAGGAATCCGTAAGCATCCAATTTGAAACCCGACTTGCCCCTTATCTTTATCGCGAACATAAAATTTATAATTGTAGATTATCTATGCTACGCTTTACTCTCATCCTTGTCTTTCTCGCATCTCTCTTTTCCGCAGAAGCGAAAAAGAGAACTACTGTTCACGAAAACGTAGATTATTGCGTAGACAAAATAACAGAAGCTCTCGGCCCAAAATATGATTCGTTGTTGATATATACACTTACAGGAACTCATTACCTAATTATAACAAACGAATATGAGCGTGTAAACGACACACTAGAAGCTCTAAAAGTCTACGATGCGATAAAAACAACCGATGAAATCGTGGTCACACAAGAGGTCGACCCTGACTATTATTCACTAAAAAAAGATTCCACATACACATCAATTTACTTTAATAAAGATGTGTTCTCCCGCTTAAACGAGGTTGAAATTTTTAGGCATCCCAATAATGGACATTTTTGGGACATTATTGCTTTTGTAGAAAAAGGGAAACTAAAATTCAAGACTTGGGTACCTTACAATCAGAGTCATGGAGAGTCTCCCCTATTGGGAGATTTCTGCCGATATGCCTGCATACTTCTTTTACTGATTGAAGACATCTGAAATACATAAGGAATGACAGTAGACACGCACCATCTCTTAGTAAAAACAGCAGACCCTAAGAGATTTTATCTTGAATGTTTATCGGATTGTATTTCTCTGACAATGTTTCATAAGCCATTTCAACCCCTTTTTATGTAGCATCATCCCCCCCCAAAAAAAAACAACATAAGGATCGTTTTTGAAGGTCAACCTGTTAATTATATGTTCGGATTACCGCATGCTTCTTGAAAAGATGTAACTCATTTTCACCATTCCAACTTTTTCAAAATTATTAGTGTCCGCTAAACGTGAAAACAAATCTATAACACGTTGAAAGATAGTGAGTACGGATATGAAATCTTGAGACAACCCCTTGCTCGAAACGCGACTATCACGACCTCTTTTAATTTCTCCATGAAGTAATCCAAGTCTTTCTTGAAATGTTATGGAATCCGTGTCCGTATATGGAACAGTCCACGCCCTGAAAGGGCAGTCTTTCCACAGCCTAGGTCAACAACCCTAGGTGAAAATACGATGGTGGTAATTCCGCCCTGAAGGGGCAAAAGCGCTTTGCCGTATGGTTGTTTTGCCCTTTCAGGGCGTATGATGGCGGCCATTCATTTCCCTTGGGCGTTGCCCAAGGCTAAGAACTGTTGGGCTTTCAGCCCGTGGCGCATTTATAAAATCGACAATGAATTCTTTTCAAAAAGCGAATCCGCAACATTGTGTTTACTGGTATTCTGGAATGTATAGTTGCCGATATTAATGTTTAGCAGACACCAATGATTCCCAAATAGAATTTTGAAGAAAATCCACCAAGCAAGGGGGGGATAGGATAAATCGATGAATTACAATAGGTTACAAAAAGAGAAAACCACCGGACGAACTTAACCACCGGTGGTTTTAGGCATAGCTAAAAATCACAATCAACCATGCCGATGCTCAAAAGACAATCAATGTCGTGAGCTAGTTTACAAATAAAAGGTGTTTTTATTATATTTTCAATATCATTCCAAATGAATTAAAAAGTCTATAAAAAAGGAATCGGACAATTACCATTTTGGGGCAAGCAAAGGCGAAAATTAATTCAGCCTTGACTATATTATATTGTTTTCATTCCAACATCCCACATCCATTAGTTGCCAATGAAACATTACAAATACTAGATATAGGAGACGCTAACATTGCAAATGTACTTTTTTATAAATAAATCACGAATCATTTTAGCAAAAAAAATGCACAAAAAATTCATAATGGGCAACATTTTAGCAAATATCAACGAAATATGGAAAAGTAATCCCAAAAAGCACAAACAAACGCATAAAAATCCTCCCAAGGAAATATGTTTTTAACACAAAAATAGCCTTAAAATCATACAAATCCTCAAAAAAAATCAAATTACGCATTTGAATAACGATGATAAAAAGTCGTGTTTTTTAGAAGAAAATCAAATCATGAAATAGCAAATTATAATTTTTAAAAATCCATATTTCAAAACATACAAATCGCAATAAACATCTATCTATAACATCATGATCTTCAACGTTTAAACACAACAGTTCCATACTTTTCCAACGCTAGTTAAGGAACTCCATCCCTAACCGTTCACTCTATAAAGATATAATAAATTTTAATAAAAATCAAATTACAAAAGCAGAAAAATCATATGAAAAAGTAAAAAATCAATACAAAAAAATATAAATCAAGAATGTTATGAAAAAAAAGCCATCGGAGACAGGTTTTCTCCGATGGCAATTGGTATGGTTGGGAATCGCAAGACAACCATACGTTCACTATTTGGAAGGTTTAAGCCAAAAGTGATTTTACTTTTTCAGAAATAAGTCTTCCTTCTGTTTTACCGGCAAGCTTTTTAGAGGCTACGCCCATAACCTTGCCCATATCCTTAGCGGAGGTAGCCCCCACCTCGGCGATTATCTCCTTCACAGCGGCAGTTAGTTCGTCATCGCTCATTTGTTTAGGCAAATAAGTTTCGATTACAGCAGCCTCAGCCAATTCGCCCTCCGCGAGTTCAGGACGGTTTTGCTCTGTAAAGATCGCAGCGGAATCCTTTCTTTGTTTCACCATTTTTTGGAGGATTTTCACAGCGGTTTCGTCAGACAACTCGCCATCCGCGCTTTTAGCGGTTTTTGCCTCAAGGAACTCCTTCTTGATACCGCGGAGAGCCTCCAATTTCACTTTATCGCGAGCGAGCATCGCTTTTTTGATGTCCTCGCTAATTTGATCAAATAATGCCATAATATTTTTATTAATAATATCCTTTGTACATATAAGCAGGAGTGTTCGCCTCCTCCTCAGTCATATCATAATCATCCAAAGAGAAAACACGTTCATGGTTAGCCTCAGGCTCCTCCTCTGAAACGAAGACACGTTTCCTTTGCAATTCAGGTTTCAAGCCCGTCGCGAGAATAGTCACACATAAATCATCTTCCAAGGAGTCGTTCGTCATCAAGCCATAGATGATTTTAGTCGATTTATCCACTCCTTTCTTCATCCTCAAGAAAGAGAAGATGCTATTCAGTTCATCCGTCATCAATTTCTTTTTGGAAGAATACATGACATTGAGCAACATCGCCTTCGCCCCGGAGAGTTCGGATTGTAGCAAGAGCGGAGAATCCAAAGCGTTCACCACTGCCTCGACCGCACGATTGTCACCAGAGGCACGCCCCAAACCCATGACCACGTCACCGCTATCCTTCAAGACCGTACGGACATCCTCCATATCGACATCAATTGTTCCGCAATAGTTGACGATATCGGCGATAGCCTTTGCCGCATCGGCCATGATATCATTGGCGCGGTCGAAAGCGTCGTCAATAGGCATGCCCTGATAAAGGTCGAAGATGCGTTGCGTGTCGACGACCAAAATAGCGTCAACATTCTTACGCATGTTCTCCACCCCCTGGAGGGCGATAGAGCGTTTCTCTTCCCCGTCGAAATCAGGGGGGAGACAAACAAAGGCAACCGTCAAGATGCCATTGGTCTTAGCCAATCCAGCGACGAAAGGGGCGGCACCAGTACCAGTACCTTTGCCCATACCAGCGGTGATGAAAGCCATTTGGGTGCCATCATCAAAGAGGTCACGCAGCTGCGAAGCGGAAGCCTCCGCCTCCTTTTTCCCAACTTCAGGATTACCGCCGGCCCCCAAACCGTCACCAAGTTGGATTTTAATAGGGATAGTGGAACGGAAGAGAGCCTTCCGATCAGTATTGCAAATCGCGTACGAGACTCCGTCGACCTCCTGATTATAGACATGCTGCACCACATTACCGCCACAACCGCCCACGCCGACCATCTTCACAATCGGCTGCAAGTCCATTATGACAGGCTGGATGAAAACATCATCATCAAAAGAAATCATCGGATCCATTAGCTGAAAATCAATCTACGTTGTTATACAAGAAACCATTACGTTTGTTAGAGACGCCGTCATTCTCCTCATCCATATCCATAACAGAAATATGGGTAGGTTTCAGTTGCGTGTCATATTGCATGCTATTCCTTTGGTAAGAAGGCATGCTCATATCGCTCTCGTCCATATCCAAGGAGACGCGAGGCATCTGTTGACCGCCTTGTTGTTGGATATTAAAACGTCCGTACCCGTTATCCGCAGGTTTCATCTCCTGGGCACCGCCATTTTGGTAATAGAAGCCATAAGGGTCCTGTTGCTGTGCCTGCGGACGTTGAGACATCGCATCGTTTCTCTGAGGTTGTGGTTGAGGACGAGAAGTTGTGAAGGTAATATCCTGTTGTTGGTTCATATACGGTTGGTTGTTCATGCCACCCATTCCATTCATTCTATTGCCATTACCCAACATGTCACCATTCAAAGAGACATGTTGCGAAGGGTTCGCGGAAGTGCGGGAAGGCTGCTGCTGTTGTTGGGAAGCGGCGCGTTGCTTAGAGAAATCGAAGCCCGTAGCCACGATGGTGACACCCAAGTTGTCGCCCAACGTATCATCCTGCATAACACCCCAAATAATCTTCGTGCTACCATCGATCTGCTTGCTCAAGTAATCACGGATGATAGTCACCTCGTTAGTCGTGATTCTGCACTCCTTGCTATGAGTGATGTTCAAGAGAATATTCTTCGCGCCCGCCAAATTCGTGCTGACGAGCAACGGAGAATCCAAAGCCTGTTGGATAGCGGAGATGGCGCGGTCCTGTCCGTTAGCCTTAGCGGCCCCCATGATAGCGTCACCACTATCAGTCATGACAGTCCTCACATCCGCCATATCTATGTTCATACGTCCGGAGAGCGTGATGATTTCGGCGATACCCTTAGCGGCGGTCGCCAAGATTTCGTCGCCCTTAGAATAAGCATCTTCCAAGAACATATCACCATACATATCAAGAATTTTTTGTGAATTGATGATTAGGATGGCATCTACATTCTTCTTCATCTCCTCGACGCCAGCTAAAGCCTGGTTAACCTTCTCGTCGCCCTCGAAGAGCGCCGGGATAGTCACGATAGCGACAGTAAGGATACCCTTGTCCTTCGCAGTCTTAGCGATGAGAGGAGCGGCACCCGTACCGGTACCACCACCCATTCCGGCCGTGATGAAGACCATTTCGGTGTGGTCGTCCAAGACAGCGTTAATCTCGTCGATGGATTTTTGAGCCTCCTGAAGTCCGACCTCAGGCTTACAACCTGCGCCCAAACCTTTTTCACCCAATTGGATTTTCGTAGGGATGGGAGATTTACGCAAATCCTGTTTATCCGTATTGCAGACAACGAAGTCCACGTTCTTGACTCCCATGTTGTACATATAGTTGACAGCGTTTCCGCCGCAACCACCTACACCTATCACCTTGATGATAGGTTGGTCTAAATCTTCGACCTCCTCATTGAGGTCATCTTCAGAAAATTGGTTCTCGATCATATTATTGATATTTTATTATTCGAAAAAAAGAAGAAACGAAGGCATGAACCATTATCATTCATCGAAGAAATCGTCCACCTTACCGAACACCTTTCCCCAAAGGGTAGGCAATATAGAGCCCTCCTTCTTATCCTTCTTAGTTTTTTTAGTTCTGGAATCGGAGGTTTCACGGACAGTGACAGAGCCCTTATCGGCAGCCATTAGGATACCCATTGCGGAAGCGTAAGTCACATCCGCATATTTTTCAGCCTCCGTATGGTTAGAAAGCACTCGGATATCTCCAAAACGGGTAGGCAATCCCGTCCCAGCCTCAATCTTCTCAATCAAGTTGCGAAGTTTGGCGCCGCCACCCACAACCACGATTGAATCCAAGCAAGCGTGATAGCCGGAAACGGTCATCGCGGCATTGATACGATCAAGGAAATCAGAGACACGCGACTCGATGATGCCGGACAAGTAGACAGTATCCACTTCCCTACCCCCACCCAATTCCACGATGACAGGGTTAGTCACCATAGACTGCATCGCATGGCCGAAATCCACCTTCAGCTTCTCCGCTACGTTCCAAGGGAACTTCAAGGAAGCGATATCACTCGTGATCAAATCGCTACCGAAATTGAACACATGCAAGAAACGGAGCTTCTTCTCATGATAAATGGACAATGAAGTCGTCTGCGCTCCGAAATCGAGTAGCATACAACCAACCTCCTTCTGTTCAGGAGACAAGACAGCGTCTGACAAATGGCGGGAGAGCAGCACGAAATGAGGAGTAATCTTGACGTTGGACGCGGCATCCGCATTCGTACTTTCGTTGATGCGGTCGAAACATTTGCGGAGATTATCCTCCACCGCACTTTCGCCATGGACATTCAAGAAACGGGCACGGAGATTATCGCAGACACATCCGACAGGGTCATCCATGACCATGCCGTCCACGACATATTCAAACGGGATGACATCGACGATCTTGCGGGAAGCGCCGATTTTCATGCGGAGGTTCTCTTCCTCCATGGAACGGACGACCTCCTCAGAAACGGTTTCCGAGCTCAATAAGCGGGAGAGTTCGTTCACTTCACCACGGATTGATTTACCATGGAGTCCCACATAAACATCAGAGATGTCATACGAGATACGCAAAGACGGATCCTCCGAAGAGGCGTTCAACAAACCATTCAGTTTGTTCCTAAGCATAATGATCAATTGTTTAATGCGGAAAGCCACATTGTCGATATTAATGACAACACCATTCACGACACCGCCCTCAGAAGAGACGGAAGTCGCCCAAAGGATATCCAATTTACCCTTCTCGTTCTTGTGGCCAATCACGCCACGGATATTGCGGCTTCCCAAATCCACCGCGACAACAACATCAGAATACTTAATCTCGTCCATAATTACATCTCCTATTTTTTAGTACAAACCACCTGCCCGTTATACTTCAAAGTGATCTGTTTATATTTATTCCAACCAATTTTATTAAAACCTTGCGTATACAAAGCGTAAAGCCTATCCAATTTCTCCTGATAATCCGCTAAGGTACCCATCTGGATCAGTTGGTTACCGACACGGGGCACCAAAGTCACCTCACCATTCCCAGCGACGTCTATTTGCTCGATTTGAGCATTCCAGAACGGATGGTCCCGCAAAAAGAGGGCGAAATCACAAAGTTCACCCAAGGCGAAATCCTTAGAGACATGGCCCGTCGTAATAGGCACATAAGCCGTGAAAAGGGAAGAGACCGGCATAACCTTACGCTCGCTATCCACATAGTAGTCTCCATGCGGACACATCACGCGCAAAATCGGTTCCCTTTGGGTAACCTTCACCTGGAGCTCTCCATTCGGAGTCTTGTAGCACTCAGCAGTCTTGATACGTGACTTACCCTTCAGGAAATTCTCCATATGGTCCGTATCAATATGGTCCAAACGTACACCGATCGGGCAAACGGATTTATCCTTCAGCAACTCCTGCACATCCTGTTCGCTCACGAAACGCAAGCTTTTGCTATCGCATACCGTCACACGGATTCGTGGGCATATCGTCTCGTCCGACTTATAAGCGAACGTTTTCACGGCGAACGACAGATAGCCGACCACCAAGACAACCAACGATATTTTCACCCAACGGTTATGCAACATAACGTAATTCCTATTTCTTTATCTTAGACAAAAGAGCTTTCTCCACATCAGGGATCAAGAGGTCCAAATCACCGGCGCCCACCATCAGGAGGACATCAAACTCCTTCTTCAGCAAGCAATCCACCAATCCTTGTTTCGAAGAGATTGACTTGTCCTTAATCGCAACCTTATCCAACAACATTTGGGAATCCACGCCCTCGATAGGCTTTTCCCTAGCGGGATAGATATCCAAGAGCACCAATTCATCCAACATAGACAAGCTACGGGCGAAATCGTCGGCGAAATCCCTTGTGCGCGTATATAAGTGAGGTTGGAAAACGCCGCAAATACGTTTTCCCGGATACAAAGCACGCACAGACTCGATACTAGACTTGAGTTCCTGTGGATGGTGAGCATAATCATCCAAGAAGGCGAAATCCTTCGTCTTGATATGGAAATCGAAACGGCGCTTCACCCCTGAGAAACTCTTCATGGCCGAACGGATTTCTTGATCGGAAGCACCATTCAAGTAAGCCATAGCCATAGCGGCCACACCATTTTCGATATTGACATAGACAGGGACACCCAGTTGGATATCGCAGATGGTCTTCCCCGGCGTCACGAAATCGAAGATGATTTCGCCGCCACCGATACGGATATTGGACGCATGGAAATCACCTTCGTCCACCGAATAGGAAAAGAGTCTGACATCCTTCCCTAAGCGAGGAGAAATAGGCAAACCCTTCTTCATCAGGAGGACGCCTCCAGGGACAATCAGGGATGTGAAATCCTCGAATCCCCTACGATAGTTCTCTTCCGTCCCATAAATATCCAAATGGTCCGCATCCACAGCAGTCACGACAGCCATGTAAGGAGACAACGTCAAGAAAGAGTGGTCAAACTCATCAGCCTCCACGACGACCAAATCGCTCTTATCTGAAAGGAGCAAGTTACGATCGAAATTCTTAGAAATTCCACCCAAGAAAGCATTGCATTTCACTTCTGAGTTATGCAAAAGATGCGCGATCATGGTGGAGGTAGTCGTCTTACCATGGGTTCCCGACACACAGATGGCGCGTTGCATACGAGTCACCTCGCCCAACACCTGCGAGCGTTTCATGATTTGGAAACCGCCCTCCTTGAACCAAGAGAACTCGCCCATGGAAGCGGGGACAGCCGGCGTAAACACAACCAGTGTTTCATGGGCGTCACGGAAAGAGGAAGGGATTAGGTCCACATTATCCTCGTAATGGACGGGGATATCCTCCTTCTCCAATTCAGCAGTCAGGGCGGAACGAGTCCTATCGTAACCAGCCACGGCAAAACCCTTCGCCTTAAAGTAGCGAGCCAAGGCACTCATGCCGATACCACCGATACCCAAGAAAAAAATATTCTTTTTCATTTCTCAATCAGTTTTAAGATCTCATCCGCAATTCTATCCGCCGAATCCAGCTGAGCCAAACATTTCACATTTTCGCTCAAAGAACGGAGTTTTTCGTCATCAGAGATGAGACGAAGCGCCTCATCCACCAATTTAGACTTAGCCTCAAGGTCAGTCACCATGACAGCGGCGTCACGAGAAGCGAGAGCCTGGGCATTCTTCGTTTGATGGTCCTCCGCCACATTAGGGGAAGGGACCAAGACAGTCGGTTTACCCAACAAGCACAATTCAGAGATGGAGCTTGCGCCCGCGCGGGAGACGACCAAATCAGCGATTGAATAAGCGTAATCCATCCGTTTCACGAAATCAGTCACCACAATATCATCTGTCCGGAAAGGCTCGTAAGCCTTTTTCGCATCCTCGAAATAGTACTTGCCAGTCTGCCAAAGCACCTGAATGCCAGCCTCCTTCAACTTCTGAAGGCCAGCGATCACGCTTTGGTTGATGGTTCTCGCGCCGAGGCTACCACCAACAATCAGCAAAGTCTTCTTAGAAGAGTCGAAGTGGAAAAAGTCATACGCCTCCTGAGCCTTAGGAGCCACATTGAGGAAATCCTGGCGCACAGGGTTACCCGTCAAATAAATCTTCTCCTTCGGGAAAAAGCGGTCCATGCCATCATAAGCCACGCAGATTTTAGCCGCCTTCTTAGCGAGCAACTTATTCGTCACACCCGCATAAGAGTTCTGCTCCTGCAAAACGGTAGGGACACCCTGCCGATGCGCCATGAAGAGTGTTGGCCCACTTGCGTAGCCCCCCACACCCACAGCGACATCCGGGGCGAAATCCTTCACCACCTTCCTAGCCATCCACAAACTTTTAAACAAGCGGAACAACACCTTGAAGTTCTTCAAGATATTGCTACGGTTGAAACCGCTCACGGGCAAGCCCACGATTTCATAGCCGGCGTTAGGGACCTTCTCCATTTCCATACGTCCCTCAGCCCCGACGAACAAGAACTTAGCGTCGGGGCGCTTTTTCTTAAGTGCATTGGCGATGGATATGGCCGGGAAGATATGACCTCCCGTACCACCGCCACTTATAATAAATTTTTGATTTGCCATAACCTAAATATCCTTGATTTAAACACTTAATTCAGCAACAACATCCTTAGCTTGGTCGACGATAGACTTCTCGTCATCCTTGCTTTCGGAAGAACTCTTTTTCCCCTTATTGGAGACATTCCCTTCAGTCACAGTACGGCTCAGAGCCAAAATGATACCAAAATAGGCGCTGGTCGTCAAGATGGAAGTACCACCACGGCTAATAATCGGAAGAGGCTGACCCGTCACCGGCATAAAGCCCAAAACGACGGAGATATGCATGAAAGCCTGCAACACGATCATACAAGACAAGCCAATGACGGCGAAGGAATTCTTGTAACTATCACTTTTACGCAAAATGATGCATGCGCGATAAAGCAAAGCCAAATAGAGGAACACGATTAAGATGCTAAACACACCTACCTCCTCCACAATGATAGCGAAAATGAAGTCGGAGAAACTCTGAGGGATGAAATCACGTTCCTCGCTATTTCCGATACCCCTACCGAACCACTTCCCGTTCGCCACCGCGATATGGGAATGACCAGTCTGAATCTTATCATCACTCTCCACATCAAACTTAATATTCATTTTCTCCTCTTCGGTGAGACCAGCACCAGAATGACGCTTCACACGGTTAATCCAAGTACCCACACGGTGCGTGATCGGAGACAAGATAGTCCGTTCATCTTTCTGTTCAACTCCCTCCACCTTCAATCCGGACTTCTCCGGAGCAATCCAACTCTCTACAAACGTGAGAAGGATCACTAATCCTAAAGAACCAATGACAATCGCCACAATCTTCCCCAACTTTTTCAAGGAGACACCTCCGACATACATCAACAGAAAGGAGACGAAGGAGAGGAGCAAGAAGGTGGACAAGTTTTCGACCATAATCAGTACAGCCGGAAGGAGCAAGCATGCGATATACCAAAAGAAACCATCATCAACACTTTTCTTTCTATGATAATAAGCCATCAAAGAAGAGAGCAGCAAGACAACAGAAATCTTGGCGAATTCGGACGGCTGCAAATTGACACCGATACCAGGCACGTGAATCCAACGGGAAGCTCCATTCGCAGCGGCGCCAAAAAGCAATGCGAGAATGAGCATCACAATGCTAAGGCCATATCCGACAAAACCGCCCCAAAAGAATATCTTCTTAGGAGAGACCAAATGGATACCGTAAGCCACCAAGAAGCCCAAGCCCAAAAAAACGAGGTGCGAGAAAATCGGTTTAAACAGAGCGCCATGGAAACGGCGGTCGTAAACCAACATACTCGATGCACTGAACATTTCAAGCGAAGAGATAGTAATCAGCAACACGAACACCACCCAGATGATCGCATCGCCTTTAAAATGTTTCGCTAGAAATTCACGCATAACCTCTACAACTTTAACGATGAATAAATCACAAGTTTCTCACACACTCCTTGAACTGTGTTCCCCTATCCTCGTAGCTCTTAAACAAGTCGAAGCTAGCGCAGCAAGGGGAAAGGAGGACCGTATCGCCAGGGTTAGCCATGGCGAAGCATTTATCGATAGCCTCCTTCATGGAAAGGGCGTCATCCGTACGAGCCACCTTACCATCAAAGAAGTCATGAAGTTTCTTATTATCCACACCCAAATAGACGATGGCATGGACCTTCTCCCTTACCAAGTCCTCAATCTCGGAGTAGTCATTCCCCTTATCCGTACCACCCAATATCAAGACCACAGGCGTCGTCATGCACTGCAAAGCGTACCAACAAGAGTTAACGTTCGTAGCCTTGGAATCGTTAATGAAATGCACGCCACGCACCGAAGCGACAGATTCCAAGCGGTGTTCGACACTACGGAAAGACTTCAAAGACTCACGAAGAGATTCGTCACTAACGTCAGACAAGATAGCGGTGATACCAGCCGCCATCGAATTGTACATATTATGTTGTCCCCTCAAAGAGAGATCCGAGACAGCCATTTCGAAAGAACGCTTCGGCGTATGGATCTTCAGGAGTTCGTCCTCGATGTAAGCAGCCAAGCCAGCCGCCTTGTTCAAGGAGAACGGACAAGAAGTAGCGTCGATTGAACGCTCGTTCAACTCCTTTTGGATAACGGGATCGTCGTTCCAATAAACGAAGTAATCCGAAGGCTTCATGTTTTGGACAATTCTGAACTTCGAATTGATATAGTTTTGGAACTTATATTCATAACGGTCCAAATGATCAGGAGTAATGTTCAAAAGGATGGCCACATCAGCCTTAAACTCATACATTCCATCCAACTGGAAACTACTCAATTCGATCACATAGTAGTCGTGGTTCTCCAAGGCCACCTGCCTAGCCAAGCTGAAACCCACGTTCCCCGCCAAACCGACATTCAATCCCGCATTCTTCAAGATATGATGGATCAACATCGTGGTGGTAGTCTTACCGTTACTGCCAGTGATACAAATCATCTTGGAATTCGTGTAACGTGCGGCGAATTCGATTTCGGAGATGATATGGGTGTTTTGAGCCCTCAAGGCTTTAATCAAAGGAGCCTTTTCAGGGATACCTGGGCTTTTGACAATCTCGTCGGCATCCAAGATACGGGCTTCCGTATGGGCGCCCTCCTCCCATTCAATGCCGAAAGAGGTCAATTCCTCTTTGTATTTAGGTTTAATCTCCGACTTATCGGAAACGAACACCTCAAAACCTTTTTGTTTCGCAAGGATAGCGGCACCTACGCCACTTTCTCCCGCACCCAATACAACTATTTTTTTCATGAAATCTATATGAATTGTCCTAACTATCTAATCTTTAAAGTAACGATGGTGAACATAGCCAAAAGCAAGCCCACGATCCAGAAACGAGCCACGATCTTAGGCTCAGGGATATTCATCTTCTGGTAGTGGTGGTGCAAAGGCGCCATTTTAAACACGCGCCTTCCCTCGCCATACTTCTTCTTCGTATATTTGAAATAAGAAGTTTGGATAATAACGGAAAGGCTTTCCATAAAGAAGATACCGCACAAGACAGGCAAGAGCAACTCCTTGCGTATGATGATGGAACTGACGGCGATCACACCGCCGATCATCAAGCTTCCAGTGTCACCCATGAATACTTGCGCAGGATATGCGTTATACCAAAGGAATCCGATCAACGCACCGACAAAAGCGCAGATGAAGATCACCAACTCCTCCGAATATGGTATATACATGATGTTCAAATAGCTAGCGAACTCGGCGTGGCTGGACAAATACGCCAAAATACCCAACGTCGCGCCCACAATGGCCGACACACCAGTGGAAAGTCCGTCCAGTCCATCCGTCAGATTGGCACCATTCGAGACCGCGGTCACAATGAAGATGACCACCAAGACGAAGAAAATCCAGCCTAAGGTCTGAGCGTAATCCCCAGCCCAACCGAACAAATCGGCATAATCGAAATTAGGATTCTTCACAAACGGGATGGTCGTCTTCGTCGATTTCTCCGGCACCTTAGCATACTCCACAACCTCCGTGTTTTGGGAAATAGTTGTCGTATTCTCATAGATCACCACATTATCGTTCATATAGAGCGTTAGACCGACAATCAAGCCCAAACCGATTTGACCCAACACCTTAAACTTACCATGGAGGCCCTCCTTATCCTTCTTGAACACCTTGATGAAATCGTCAAGGAACCCCATGGCGCCCAGCCACAACGTAGTGACGATCATGAGAAGGATATAGACGTTGTCCAACCGTCCAAGGAAAAGGACAGGCACAAGAATGGAAATAATGATGATGATACCACCCATCGTAGGCGTACCCTTCTTAGCCATCTGTCCGGCTAGATCCAAGTCGCGGATTGTTTCACCGATTTGTTTCTTCTGCAGTAAGCCGATAATCCTCTTACCGATGAAAGTGGCGATCAGCAACGCAAAAATGAAAGCCAGCGCCGAACGGAAAGATATGTACTTAAAGACTCCCGCACCGGGCACGCTCAATTTGGACAAATAGTTAAACAAATAATACAACATAACTTATTCCCAATTTTATTGTTATCTAATTCAACCCATCACTTCACGGACCACCTCATGGTCGTCGAAATGATGTTTCACTCCATTAATTTCCTGATAATCCTCATGGCCTTTCCCCGCCACCAAGATGACATCCCCCGACTGAGCCAACAAGCAAGCCGTTTTGATGGCTTGGTAACGGTCCGGGACCGTAACCACCTTCCTCATCGTCAAAGAATCAAGACCATCCACCATGTCGTGGATGATAGCCATAGGATCCTCGTTCCTCGGGTTATCCGACGTGATGATCACCTGTTCGCTACCATTCACAGCCTCTTGCGCCATGATCGGACGTTTGCCCTTATCGCGGTTTCCCCCACATCCGACCACCGTAATCAGTTTGCCTTCGCCACAACGCACATCGTTAATCGTATTGATTACATTAGCCAAAGCATCAGGCGTGTGTGCGTAATCGACTATGACCTTATAACCGGAAGGTGCGGAGATGCACTCGAAACGACCCGAGACCGGGCGCATCGCGCTAAGGTGGAGCAACGCCTCCTCCTCTTCCATGCCCAAGGCGACAGCCGCACCGAAGACGGCAGTCAAGTTGCAAGCGTTAAACTTGCCGACAAAGGAGACGAAGAGGTCTTTGCCATTTATATTCAGGGACATTCCCTCGAAGGAATCCTCCACAATCTTAGTTTTGAAATCGGCGAGCGTCCTTACAGAATAAGTGAGCTTACGCGCCTTCGTGTTCTGGAGCATCACCATACCATTCTTGTCGTCCAAGTTCGTCAGAGCGAAAGCCTCGTCAGACAAATCGTCGAAGAAACGCTTCTTCGCCTTTAAGTAATTCTCCATGGTAAGATGGTAATCCAAATGGTCGCGGGTCAAGTTCGTGAAAACACCGCCATCAAACGACAAACCGGCGATACGGCGTTGGTCAACAGAATGGGAGCTCACCTCCATGAAGGCATAGTCGCAACCAGCGTCCACCATACGTGCCAACAAACCATTCAACTCCAATTGGTCAGGAGTGGTATGCGTCGAAGGGACAGCCTCGCCATCCACATAGTTGCAAACAGTGGAAAGCAAGCCGCACTTATGCCCCGCCCTACGGAACAGATGGTAGAGCAAAGTCGCGATGGTAGTTTTGCCGTTCGTGCCCGTCACACCGACTAAGCACAACGAAGAAGAAGGATAATCGAACCATGCGGAAGCCATGCGGCCCAACGCCTCGTTGGAATCAGCCACACGGATATATGCCACGTCATTGTTGCGGGCATCAGGCAAATTCTCGCATACAATAGCCACCGCACCCTTTTCGATAGCCGTATCGATGAATGTGTGACCATCCACCTGCGTGCCACGAGTGGCGACGAACAAAGAGCCTTTCTCCACTTTACGGGAATCGAACTGAAGGGAGGATATCTCAATATCCGCATTCCCTATAGTCTCCAGCACGTCAACCGTAGCCAATATGTCGATTAATCCATTCATATTTTTTATTTAATTACCTTAAAACCAATTTAATACGATCTCCTTTTTTAATAAAGTGGTCAGCTTCGATAGATTGGCTCACCACAGCGCCGGCGCCCTCAATAGAGACTTTCAAGCCCCTGTTCTCAAGCAAGAAGACGGCGTCCTTCAAACCCATTCCGATCACATTCGGGACACGGTCTTTCGCATATTTGGAGACCACCTGTTCCTGGATGCCCCGTTCCGAGACGTGGGTGCGTACCCACTCGCCGGAAGCGTCGCTCTTACGGTAAGCGACATCCATCTCATCCAAAACCATCTCCAACCTCTTGCGGTCGCCATCCTTCGTAACCGGAGCGAACAACCTAGTCGTATCCTGCATCATCGTAGGAGGGATCTGCATCAAAGGGCTCTGAGCGTAGATATGCTCCGCAATATCCTTGAACGTGGCGCCCGAAAGGGAACCTGCGCCCGTAGGTTTTCGATGAGGATACCAAGAGACGACAATAATGCTATACTTCGGGTTATCCGCAGGGAAGAAACCGCAAAAGGTAAGTTGTTGCTTTCCGCTCGACTTATAGACCTGGTTAGCGGTACCTGTTTTCCCGGCGATCTTGAAGTACTTGGACTTGGCAGCCGTAGCGGTACCATATTCCACCACATCGACCATCATCTGCTTCACCTTTCCCAACGTACCCTTGCTACAGATGCTAGACTTCAGGACTTCCGTTTTATGTTCCTTCACGACACGTCCATTCATCAACTCAGCCTTAATCAAATGAGGGCGAACCATTTTGCCACCGTTAGCCAAGGCATTGTAGAATGTCAAGATCTGGATAGGTGGCATGTCCGTCTCATAGCCATGCGCGATCCAAGGCAAGGAGGTCTTGTACCAATTATTCTTGTCGCTCGGGTTCTTGATATGAGGAGGTTTAGCCCCTGGAATCTCCAGACCGAGCGGCATATTCAAGCCCAAATCATAGAGCGCCTCGATATACTTCTCCGGCTTATCGTGGAAGGCATTATCGATAACCTTAGCCATCGCGATGTTCGAAGACTGTTGGATCGCCCTATTGAAGGAGAGGACCCCATTGTTATGGGAATCCGACATTCTCTTTCCGTAGAAGTTCCAAGTTCCGTTACCCGTATCTATGATGGTGGAAGTGTCCACCACCCCAGCCTCCAAGGCCACCACAGCGCTAGCGATCTTAAACGTGGAACCCGGTTCACACTTGAAATGACCGTTAGTGACATAGTTTTCGCCCTCGACGTAAGAACCATCCGGCAATCTTTTCAAATTCGACATCGCCTTGATTTCGCCCGTCTCCACCTCCATGACGGCGGCGCAACCGAACTCAGCCTCAGACTTTGCCAATCTATTTCGCAGATCGCTATCCACGATATCTTGGATGACCACATCAATCGTCATCATGACGTCGGTCCCATTTTCAGCGTCAATATCATTGATGTTTCTGTAAGCGCCGGCTATCTTCACGCGGGAAGCCAATCCCGGACGCCCCTTCAACAACGAATCGCAATACTTCTCGATTCCGCTCTTACCGCCCTTGTCCACCTCGGCGTAAAGGCCACCGATCGTACGGGAAGCCATATCTCCATAAGGCAATTTACGGTTCACACGCTCATTGAAAGCGTAACATTTCACCTTGTTCAACAAAGGGAAAGTCTTCACCTCCTTCATCTCCACATAGGACAAGTTCCTTTTACCCACACAGTACCAACGGCTACCTTTGTTAAAACCTTTCATCAAGTGCTGTTTCATCTGCGCCGGGGTCTTATCCTTATAAATAGTGGATAACGAGTAGGAAAGGCTATCCACATAAGCAAAGAACGTATCCCTTTTCAAAGACTCGGCCCTAAAATCCATAAAGAGGACATAAACAGGGATGGAGCTCGCCATCAGTTGGCCATCGTCCGCCAAAATGTTTCCGCGCACCGGCAACACCATCAAGCTATCCGCCGCGATTTTCTTCGAACGCTTTTTCCACTCATCCCCATCCCTTACCATCGTGAGGTACATATAAAAGCAAAAAGGAGCCAAGAAAAGCGACATCAGCAAGAACACCGCGATGGAACGGTTCTTGATCTTCTTCTTCATTTCTTTCGTAATCGCCATAGCCAAACATCATTTAGAAATTTTGTACGGAGGCGTCACGGAAGGGAGGAGAGAGGAATCACGCTCGGCGACCATCCGTTTGATTTGGGATTGTTTACCCATGCCCTGCAAATCTGCGGAGCGGGACAAATACTCCAAGCGGACGTCCTTCAGTTGTTTCTGCAGCAAATCAATCTGTTTCACCTGATTCTCGCAACTGAAACGCAAGCCGATGTGACAAAAGAGCAACACGACACACAAGACAATGACCAAAGCCTGGCGTTTGATGAAGTCCTTCATGAAGATCCTTCCCGAAACGACATCCTTGATAGATCCACCCGCCATAGAGGCGAACCCCTTCAGATTATCCAATTGTCGTCTAAATATCATAACACACGAAACTAAAATCAATCACTAGGCAACAACTCCGCGATACGCAATTTAGCGCTGCGGGATCTAGGGTTTGCCTCGATTTCAGCATCGTCCGGAACAATCGGTTTGTTGTTCACCAAGCGGAAAGGAGACAATTTGTTGCCGAAGAAATCCTGGTTCACCTTCCCCTCCAAGTTACCCGCCTTCATGAAATTCTTCACTAGGCGATCCTCCAAGGAGTGGTATGTAAGCACAACCAAACGTCCGCCAGGATTCAAGCAAGAAGTAGTTTGGAGGAGGAAGCGTTTGAGCACGTCCATTTCACCGTTCACCTCGATACGGATAGCCTGGAACACTTTCGCCATATCCTTCTTTTGGCGGTCCTTGCCCACCAACGGGTCAGCCACCTCCAGCAAATCAGCCACCTTCGCGAATTTTTTCGACGCCCTAGCCTTCACAATGGCGGAAGCCAAACGTTTAGCGGAATCCAATTCGCCATATAAGCGGAACATATTAGTCAGTCTCTCCTCATCATAATCGTTAAGCACGTCAGCCGCGCTCAACCGGGCCTGTTGGTTCATCCTCATGTCCAAATCGCCGTCGAAACGGAAAGAGAAACCTCTCGTCGGATCATCGAAATGGTGGAAAGAGACGCCAAGATCAGCCAAGATTCCATCCACCTTCTCCGCACCGTAATATTTCAGGAAATTGGAGAGATGCTTGAAATTGCCCCTCACGAAAGTGAAGCGGGAGTCATCGAAAGCGTTCTTAGCGGCATCCAAATCCTGGTCGAAAGAGAGGAGACGACCTTTCGGGGAAAGTCTGTTGAGAATTTCGCGGGAATGTCCGCCTCCACCGAAAGTCACATCCACATAAGTTCCCTCAGGACGGATATCCAACCCCTCCATACAAGGAATCAAAAGCGCCGGTGTATGATAAACAATCTCCTCCATAGACATCAGAATGAAACATTACCCATTTTAGCCTGCAAAGCCTCCGAGAAGTCATCCACCCCATAGAGGTCCGCCTCGAAGTTAGCCTTGTTCCAAACCTCGAAATAATTACCCACGCCAACGAAGAGGACATCAGAAGAGACCTCGATGGCGTCGATATGTTTCTTTTGGAGAAGGATGCGTCCGCTAGCGTCCAGTTCCACCTGCTCGATGCCGGCGGTGAATTGGCGATAGAGACGAAGGTCATCCTTATTCCACAAATTCAGTTGGGAGACGAACTCCTCGTTCAGTTTCGCCCACTCCGAAGCAGGATAAAGCTTCACGCATTTGGTGACAGGGTCCAGGCGAAGGAACAGAGCAGCGTCGCCCTCTTTCTCAAGGGCACGCCTGTAGGCTGCGGGGACGAACACGCGCCCCTTCACATCCAACTTAGCTTCTATGTTACCTAAAAACTGCTGCATACTGCCACCTATTAATTCACATTTACAAAGATAAGCAATTTACTTTTCCCCCACAATGCCCCACTTCACTTTTTTTCCACTCTACATTCACTATTTTTCAACAACTTACAAACACCACAGAAACCCCACAGAAATGGCGGGTTTAAGAAAGAAATCATTATATTTGCAATAAATTTTGAAGAAATAAGCAACCATGGAGAATGACAATATTTCAAAAGATAAAATAAATATTGAAAAAATATTAGAGAAAAAATTACCAAAAATCAAGAAAAAAATTCCAAAGTTTCTCATCAACTACTTAAAAAAAATACTCCACGAGGACGACATCAACTATATATTCAGGACATACGGACACCTATGGGGGCACGATTTCGCGGAAACGGTGCTAAGAGACTTTTTCAACATCAAGTTCAACATCATCGGAGCGGAGAACATCCCCCAAGACCCGCACGTCATTTTCGCATCCAACCACCCGCTCGGCGGGGCGGACGGCATAGCGCTCATCCAAGTGTTAAGCGGTTACTACGAGCACCTGAAAGTGCCCGTCAACGATTTCCTCATGTACGTAGACAACCTCAAGGAATTCTTCATCCCGATCAGCAAAATCGGCGGGCAGAACAAAAACACGGGCGCATTAATCAACGAAGCCTGCGAATCGGACGCCGCCATCCTCTTCTTCCCGGCAGGGCAATGCTCCAGGAGGCAGAAAGACGGAACCATCAAAGACAACGAATGGAAAAAAACTTTCATAAAAAAGGCGATACAATATCAACGAAATATTATACCTTTGTATTTCGAGGGTAAGAATTCCAAGTTCTTTTACAATTTAGCCTATTACCGATCCAAACTAGGGATTAAAGTCAACATAGAGATGTTGTACCTCTCTAATGAGCTGTTTAAGCAAAAGAACAAGACATTCACGGTAAAAATAGGCAAACCCATTCCATACGATACATTCACCAACGAAAAGACGGAAGCGGAATGGGCGGATTGGGTTAAACAGCAAGCTTACAATTTATAGTCATCAATTCATTACCCTCAAACAACCAAAACGGACATACATGGAAGACATTATCGAACCGATCCATTCAGATCTGTTAGTCAAAGAACTAACGAAGGATAAGTTGTTACGCAAGACGAACAAGTGCAACAACGAAATCTACGTCGTCACCCACCATGATTCGCCCAACGTGATGAAGGAGATTGGCAGACTACGGGAAATCTCTTTCCGTACCGCCGGTGGAGGTGTCGGGTTGTCGTGCGACATCGACGAGTACGACACGATGGAGAATCCATACCACCAACTCATCGTATGGAACCCGGAGGAAAAGGAAATCATTGGAGGGTATCGCTACATCCATGGTTCGGAAGCAAGTTTCTTCGAAGACGGCACGCCTAAGCTCACCTCTTCTCATCTCTTCGCTTATTCAGATAAATTCATCAAAGATTTTCTTCCCTATACCATCGAACTAGGACGATCGTTCGTCCGCCCTGAATACCAATCTTCCCGCATGGGCGCAAAAAGCCTTTACGCGTTGGATAACCTTTGGGACGGATTGGGCGCACTGATGATATCCATCCCGCAATCGAAATATTTCTTCGGGAAAGCGACCATCTACCCATCCTTCAGGGGAGAGGCGAGGGCGCACATCATGTACTTCATGAACAAATACTTCCCGGACAGAGACAAGCTGGTCACCCCGAAATACCCGGTACGCTTCGAAGGGGACTTGGAAGAGATGAAGAAGACTTACATAGGAGAATCCTACAAGGACGACTATAGCATCCTAAAGAAACAAATCAAATTGTTAGGGCACAATATTCCTCCGCTCATCAACGCCTATATGGCGCTCTCCCCCACCATGCGCACCTTCGGGTCATGCATCAACGACGAATTCAACGACGTTCTGGAGACTGGGCTCATGATCACCATCGAGGAGATTTTCGAGGAGAAACGCATCCGCCACGTACAGACCTATTTGGAAGAGAAGATAAACGGGAACAACATAGGGGTTGGCTACGGTAAGATTTGCTGAACGAATATTTACGAAAAAAGGAAGGCCATTAATGATTTGTTCACTAATGGCCTTTCTTTTCATGCATCCACCGTTAATGTATTAAAATCAAGTCCGCCACCGTCATATTACAGCAGGCGACCAATTCCTTAGGATTAATCTTTATCTGCAAGCCGCGCACACCGGCGCTCACGTAAATGTAATCATAGTCAGGAGCGGTAGTATGGATGAACGTAGGGTAATTCTTCTTCATTCCCAGCGGGGAACATCCACCACGGATATAGCCTGTCAAGCCTAAAATCTCCTTCATGGGCACCAAGGCACAATTCTTATTTCCGGAGACCTTGGCCGCCAATTTGAGGTCGACCTCCTCCGCACCCGGGATAACACATACGAAAACACCCGTTTTGTCTCCGCGCAGCACCAATGTCTTAAAAACCAATTCAATCGGTTCGTTCAACTGGGCAGCCACATGGATGGCGCTCAAATCGGACTCGTCCACCACATAAGGAATCAGTTCATATTTTATCTTCTTGCTGTCGAGCAACCTCGCCGCATTCGTCTTTTGTATTTTCTCCGCCATTTCCAGTCTGTTTAGTATAGTTACGGAACACATCCTCCATAGATTTTTCCTGAAGCTTAAGCGTCAGGAGAGAGACCTTGCTCGCCACCGCGTAATTGAATATGCGCTCACGTTCGTCATCCGAACAATGGAGCAAGTAAGTATTGACACCCGATTCGGTAACTGAAAGGACATTCTCCAACCCCTTCAGCGCATCCAGCGATTGAGGAGCGGAGAACTCGGCCATGATGGAGAAGCCCGATTCGGCGTCGGAAGAGACAACGGCGCGTTCCTTATCGTCCACCGCAATCTTACCTTTGTTGATGATAATCACACGATCGCAAATAGCGGACACCTCCTGCATGATATGGGTGGAAAGCATCACCGTCTTCTCACGCCCCACCTCCTTGATCAGCGTTCGCACCTCATCAATCTGGTTTGGATCCAACCCGGTCGTCGGCTCATCGAGAATCAAGACTTCCGGATTAGGGATTAGTGCCTGGGCCAATCCCACACGCTGGCGATACCCCTTCGAGAGCATGCCGATCTTCTTTTTGTACTCACGTGTGAGACCCGTCCGTTCTATCATCTCGTCCACACGGGCGGAAGCATTCTTGCCCAACTTATACAAACCCGCCACGAAGCGCAGATACTCGCGCACATACATGTCGGGATAAATCGGGTTATGCTCCGGCAAATAACCTATTCGGCGGTGCGCCTCAAGCGTATCCTTCGCCACATCCACACCACAGACATCCACATGACCGCTATCAGCGTTCAAGTAACCCGTGATGATCTTCATGGTCGTAGACTTGCCGGCACCGTTGTTCCCGAGGAACCCAACGATCTCACCACTCTTGATGGAGAAGCTTATATCATTGAGCACCAATTGTTTGCCGTAGCTCTTATATAAATGTTCTACCGTTATGGACATAATCAACAATAATTATTTTCTACCAAAATCAGCGGGAATTTCGCCCCACAAATGGGTTTCCCACTTCCTTATCTGAGTTGTATACGTGTTTTCCTTCAGCCATTTTTCCGCACGCGCGATTAATTCGAAGATCCGTTCGTTCTTCGCCGTCTTCTCCAATTTTGTCTTACACTTCCGCTGTCTAATCCAAGAGATAGCGTTGGCACTATCGGAGTAGATAGGCATGGAAAGGTTTTTCTGTTTCAGCAACGCCAACCCATGCACGATGGCCAGGAACTCACCTATGTTGTTAGTACCCTGTTCCAAAGGGCCCAGATGGAAAATCTCCTCACGCGAGCGGAGGTAAACGCCACGGTACTCCATTTTTCCCGGATTTCCACTGCAAGCCGCATCGACAGCCAACGCCTCCAGGTCAGGTCCACCCGATTCCAAGTTCCTGTAGTCGGGGTAGATTTGGGACATATCCACCTGTTTGTTCTTCAAATAATCCTCGTGGCCACCATTGTAAGCAACCAAAGCCTCCTCTTCCGTATCGAACGACTTGTATTTCGCTTGGGGGAAATTTTTGATTTGGATCTCGCATTCTGTCCAAGAGCGGAAAATGCCAGTTTCCCTACCCACCCAAACGACATAATACTTCGACTTTTTAGCCATTACTCCCCACCCTGGAATTTATCGATGGTCATGCCATCGAGCAGTTGCACATAAGCGGGAATCGCATCGCGTATCTCCTTGAGGATAATGTATTCGTCGGCCGTATGCGAACGGGCGGAATCACCAGGACCCAATTTGATGCTAGGAAAATGAAGGAAAGCTTGGTCGGACAATGTAGGGGAACCGAAAGTGGACATACCCATTTCGACGCCCTTCCGCACGATAGGCAAGGATGGAGAAACGCCTGAAGAGGTAAGTCTGTAGGAACGGGCCTTGATTTCAGACTCCAAATTACGTTCCAATATTTCAAACACATCCTGGTTGGAATAGCACTCATTAGAGCGGACATCAATGACGAATGAACACTCGTCGGGAATAACGTTATGTTGCGTACCCGCATGCACCATCGTCACGGTCATCTTGACGGGACCCAAGAATTCGGAAACCTTAGGCAAACGTTCATTACTGATCCATTCGATGTCACGGATAGCCTTATAGATAGCGTTGACACCCTCCTCACGAGCGGCATGGCCGGACTTGCCATGAGCCACGCAATCCACCACCATCAAGCCCTTTTCCGCGATGGCGATATTCATTTTTGTCGGTTCTCCCACAATGGCGAAGTCCAAATGAGGAAGTTCGGTCAGCAAAAGCTCCATACCATTCTTCCCCGACACCTCCTCTTCGGCTGAAGCGGCGAAGATCAAGTTATAAGGTTGTTCCCTTTCCGAAAGGATGAAGAAAGCGTGAAGCAAAGACACGAGGGAAGCCCCGGCGTCATTACTACCCAAGCCGAAAAGCATGCCATGTTCCACAACCGGGGTATGGGGTTCCTTCGTCCACCCAGAAGTCGGACGGACGGTGTCGATGTGCGAATTCAACATCAACGTGGGTTTCGATTCGTCGAAACCTGGACCGATGATCCAAATATTGTTTTCCCTTCGTTGGGCAATGTACCCCAACGATTCGATATACTTCTGCAAATAATCAGCACGGTTCACCTCTTCCCGGCTATAAGACGGGATGGTTATCAATGTCTGCAACAATTCGACCGCACTCTCTTGAGCTTCTTGAAAATCCATTTCCTATAACAAAATAATACTTCGCGAATATACAAAAAGAGTATTAGCGAACCAATTTGAAATACTTGTCCAGTACAGCCAAGGAAATCAGTTTTTCCCTACGTTTATCCATAAACTGCGCCACATACTCATGGGCATGGCGCACGATCTCCTCCGCTTCCTGAGGGTGTTCGTGGTAATAACGCACACGCTCCTCCACATCAGAGAAGTCGGGAGCCACTTCGACGTAATGATAATTAGGCACCAGCGTTCCCTCCATGAACCAGGTCTCGCACGTCGGACGAGGCATCACCGCCAAGGAATTGGACGACATCACCCACTTTAGGTTGCTTGCGACATCGTTTCCCTCGATCGCCATGATGAACTGGTAATCCAAATGTTCGCGAATCGTCATCTTCGGAGTGCGCCACTCCATCGGGGAATCGGTTTTTCGGGCCACGTCCCCCATATCAAAAAGAGGATGCCCGAAATATTTGCGGAAGAACGCCAAACGAGCCTCCTTGTTCGATATCTTTCCACGGAAAATGACCTTAAACTGCTTATCCATAAAAGACTTTTCATCCTTCAAAAAAATGAAATGCCTAATCTTATCCAATTTAAGCACCACAGAGTTAGCGTTATTGTCGCACAAAGGTCTGCTCTTCACCACCGAAGGAATTTCGGGCACGACAATGACATCCCCGGGCATGAATCCCCAACGGTGATCAGGATGGAAGAAACGGGTAAACTCATAGGTGTCATGTTGATAAACGCTTCCTCCACAAACACGCTTCCATGCCTGTCGGAGCGTCTCCGCGGAAGATGGCAACTCCACCGGGTCCTGCAAGCGGCAATAGTAATCCACCCGTTGGCGGATATATTCACGGTCCTCCCTATCCTCAATTTCCGACAACAAACGAGGCAACCGCCAACGACAAAGGAATCGAGGGACCAACAATCGTAAATAGCACTTGAGATAATAGAAAAACTTAATGTTTTTCCCACTATGGAACGTATAGTATATCTTATCGAACATTATCTTCCGTTATGAGAGATGATAGTCTTCATCAAAAGGTTGAAATCGTTACGGGAAAGCAAATCCTCCAACGAGAGATGCATTCTATAGCGCCAATAATTATCAGGGTCAGAAGGATTATTAATACGCTCGTTCATATAATCCACGCAACGCACGGACTCATCCATGGAAAGCCAATCCTGCAACGGGAGGATCACCCATACGGCAGGGGAAGCCAGATGTTTCTCAACGATCAGTTGGCAAATCCAAGCGTCACACTTCTCAGGAGCGTCTCCATACTGCTTCAGTTCATTATTGTAATAGCGCTGGGTCACATCTCTATTTTCTTCCCACCATTGGCGCATCGTACTCATATCATGGGTGGATGAGGTGCAGACCGACATGCGCGGCACCCGTTCCAAGGAGCCGAATTCGACGTACATCTCCTTCGGCATACGCTGGATCTCCAAACTAAGGATCTCCAAATCACGCATAACGGACGGGACGCATCCAGGCACCATACCAAGATCCTCGCCACAAACCATCATATTCGTACTACGAGTCAAAGTCTTTAGTTTCTTCAAGGCCTCCTCCTTCCAGAACCCATCATGCCGCCTAAAATAGAAATAATCATAGATATTCATCAAAGCAGCTTTCAAGCCATCATCCGCGCAACGGAAGGCAAGACTTTGGTCCATCGAGATACGAGGGTGATAAAAACCTTTGCGATGGCAGTCTTCCACGAAGAATACCTGGCACACCAGATAGAGAAGTCCCATTTTCACCGTTTCGGATTCCTTTTCTTTCCCCTTCGCCAAATGAGACACAATCTTCTTTTGGGAAGAGACGCAATCCTTCAATGAGTAAGCATCGTCACCGACACGATCCAAATAAGCATCCTTAACACGCTCCTTGAGGTCGCCGAAAAGTTCACCTAGAATCCAATCATTGATGACAGGACGACAGAGCTGCTCCTCCGGCAGGTTAATTCCGAACCCCCGTATTTCCTCCAACGAAAGGGGAAGAGCGGGGTCGAACTGGCCCAACAGCCCCATTTGCACGTCGGAAGGCACCCGGAAGATGCGGAAAAAGCCAAGTATATGGTCAATACGATAAGCGTCAAAGCAACGGGACATGCACTGGAATCGGTTACGCCACCAAGCATAACCATCCTTCTCCATCTCCTTCCAGTTGTAGATAGGGAATCCCCATATCTGACCCGTTTTCGAGAAAAAGTCTGGAGGAGCGCCTGCGCTACCCGAGCAATCGAACAAAGCAGGATGTTCCCAGACATCCGCGCTGCGGGCGTTCACACCGATAGGGATATCGCCCTTGATAGCCACCCCAAGGCTATGGGCGTAATCCACCGCCTCATGCAATTGCATATGGAGATGGTACTGCACAAAGAAATGCACAGCCACCTTGTCGTATTCAGGGGATTTAGGCGAGCAATACGCCTCAACCCGTTTTTTGTCCCACACCGCGTCTTTCCCCCATTCGGAGAAATCGGAAGTATGATGTTTATCCCGGAGGAAAGAGAAAACCGCATAAGAATCCAACCAGAACCTATTGCGAGCATAGAAATCCGAGAAAGCCTTAGTGGCAAGCGTAGCCGCCCCGTCACGTTTATACAATTCCCGCACATATTCCCACTTCAGTTTCATCACCGATTCGTAATCGACGAAACGGTTCTCCTCCAGTTTCTTCTTTCTGGAAAGGTATTTCTTTTTGTCCTTCACCTCGCCCACCCGATCGATATTCAGGTACATCGGGTGCAGGGCATAGACCGATATGGCGCTATAAGGATACGAATCACGCCAAGAGCCATTGACCGACGTGTCGTTGACAGGCAAAGTCTGGATAATCCGTTGACCAGTCTTCGACGCCCAGTCCGCCAAGATTTTCAAATCAAGGAACTCTCCACATCCGAAGCTGTTCTCGGAACGCAAGGAGAATACAGGGACAGCGGTACCCGCCCCCTTGAAACCAGGCAAGTTGAATTGGGGTTCCCTATCGTTAATCACGATTAAGTCCGTAGACAAAGAGAACTCGAAATTCAAATTATGGTTACAGCCATTCTCCCAAGCGACGATTTGTTCGTTAGAAGGGTCATAGATGACATATTTATATTCCAGCGGGAAATAGAGTTTATTCGCGTCAAGCGTCAAACTGAAATATGGGAAGGAAGAGCCGTTCATGACCTTCACGTTGCCGTCCGTCCACTTCCCCAGGGAGACATCACTACCCGATATGGCCAAACGATGGTTGTAGTTCACGAGATCCGTCGCGGTATTGAACACTATCGGAATGTTACATTTCCTTCTGTTTTGCCTCATCTCCGGCTGTTTCCGAATAGCCTTCGAGAACACGGAAGAGACAGACATCCTGGAGAAATCGTGACGATTGCCATAGAAATCATAGAGGAGGATATTCTGATACCTCTTGTCGTACGGGCCGAATTGATGAGAAAGGCAATCCTCACACGAGATGACCTCGCCATCCTTTTTCACCAAGAAATGGTATTTGAACTCCTGTGAAGAAGTATAGAACACAATGCTCCAGCAACGTCCGTTATAGGACATCGGGAGAGGAGCGTCGTCCACATCCCTCAGTTCCTTAATGTCACCGGAGACGAAAAGTTCTTCGCCATAAGTCGATTGATATGTCAAAAAAAGCGTAACCTTCATAGTTCTCCTCCTAAAGAAATCAATTATTCCTTTTCACCTTTCCTATAATAATAGATAAGGCCATATTCCTTACACTTCTCCATTTTGATGGCAGGCTGCTGGTCAGAGAACGTAGCCTCGACTTCGTCCCAGATTTTCAAAATCAGTTCATCAGCCTGTTTATTCAGTTGGACAATGTTCTCGCTCGTCCTAACCGTATTATTTTGCAGCACCTTTTGGTTTCCGTAACCATCTGCGAAAATGTCATAGTGGACACGCACCTTAGCGATGGCCGGGTTATAGATTGGGGTTCCCCCCATGCTCAGTCTGCGTTGTTCGCCGTCAATGATCTTCTGGCCCCATTTAAAGAGGCTCTCGTCAGAAGAGAGGTCGGGCGTCACGTTGCTTTCTGGCCGCAATCCATAGAACTCCTTGTATTCAGCTTTGATTTCATGGCGCATGACGCACATGTTCAACACCTTAATAAAATGGGAGACATACATACGCGCATTCTTCGCGGCCTCCTGGAACTCCACGCTTGTGGAAAACTGTTTTTCGCTGCACTGCTTGTTCTCGTTGATGGCACGTTGGTACCTCACGAGGAACCCCTTTGCCTCCTCGAAGAGTTTATATGAATAGGCGAGGTCGTACAGATTAGCCGTTTCGCCTTTATTCACGGCAAGTTGGATAGAGCGTAATCTGGCTTGGTTTGTATTAGGTAATCTTCTATACGGCATGATGATAACAATTAGTCTTCCCTATACATCAAATCATAAGCTAACTGATATAACACATCCTTCCGTTCCTTTTCAATACCCACCTTATCCAACGCCGCAATGGCACGGTCGTAGTACTCCCGCATAGACTGTTCCGCCAACGACTTAATGCCGAGCCGCTCGTAAAGTTCCGTGACAGCGGCGACCTTAGCGTCGCGGTCAGTCGTTTCGGACAACAACCAACGGTCCAATTCCTTTTTCTGGTCAGCATTAGCCTTGTCGTAGGCGTTGATAAGCAAGAAAGTCTTTTTATTACAACAGATATCTCCACCGATCTTCTTACCGAACTTTTTCACGTCGCCCCACACATCCAGAAGGTCATCCTTCAGCTGGAATGCGAGACCGATGCCGATACCGAATTCATACAACAGTTTAGCGTCAGCCGCTTTCGCGCCACCACAGATGGCGCCGATTTGAAGGCTGGCAGCCAATAAGACAGCGGTTTTCAGGCGTATCATCTCCATATATTCGGAAACGGAGACGTCATTTCTGGACTCGAAGTCCATATCATATTGTTGTCCCTCGCAAACCTCGATGGCCGTTTTGGAGAAGATAGGGATAATGATAGGGAAAATGGCAGGGTTACATTTCGCCAACAACTGGTAAGCCTTAATCATCATGGCGTCGCCAGACAAAATCGCCGTATTATCGTTCCATTTCACATGAACGGTAGGCTGGCCTCGTCTCATGTCCGCCTTGTCCATGATATCGTCATGCAAGAGCGTGAAATTATGGAACACCTCCAAAGCCAACGCAGGGTAGAGAGCCTCTTGGGCATCGCCCGAGAACATTTGGCAAGCCAAAAGTGCGCAAGTAGGACGTATACGCTTGCCGCCCAAAGACAAAACATAACCGATAGGATCATACAATCCATGAGGATTGATGTCCCAATTCAAATTCTTCAACGCCTTCTTCACGGCGTTTTGAGCATCTTCGAAATTCATTGTTGCATCCATATTATCTTCATCCAGACCACGTCTGGTCCTGTTATAGCTTCTATAATTATCATATTCGATGTCCACATCCGGTTCCACGAACGAAGAGCGTTTATCCAATACAAACCGAATATGTTTAATCGTCAATCCACGTTCTATCCATTGCTGTTCATAGAAAGTCTTGATGGACAATATCTTATCGTCCGAGAAATCGGAATGGTAAAGGTCATCGTTTTGGAAAGCCACCTTATATCGGTTCGCCTTCACCATTTCACAAGTATATTGGAACAAGAAGTTACTATCCGTCTTCAGATGGATCAGACCTCCGTCCTTCACGAATTTTTGGTAAAGTTCCATGAAGCGGGTCGAAGTGAGGCGTTTACGCACCTTCTTCATCTGCGGATCAGGGAAGGTAAGCCATATTTCAGAGACCTCGTCAGCCGAGAAAAAAGCGTCGATGATCTCAATGTTCGTACGGATGAAAGCCACGTTCTTCATTCCTTTCCGGAAAGAATCCTTAGCGCCCGTCCACATACGCGCGCCCTTAATATCCACGCCGATGAAATTCTTCTCCGGGAAAAGCTCCGCGAGCGCCACGGTATACTCACCCTTTCCGCATCCGAGTTCCAGGACGATAGGGTTATCGTTGCCAAAAAAAGTATTCCACCTACCCTTCAACGGGAAAGGTTCCTGCTTCTCCCTCATCGAGGAGAAAGTGTACTGAAACACATGCGGGAAAGAGTCCATCTCCCCAAACTTCGCTAACTTATTCTTCCCCATTTTTCAAGATTCTTATGCCAATTTCCGTAATACCAGGCAACGTGTCCATCCTCATGCCTTGAATCAAATCGAAATGGTAGGTTCCCGGAATATCGAACTTCGTATCCAAGCGGAAAGCCACAGGGACATGATACATGGAGCCGGAAGAGGTTCCGAGCCACTTACCTCTGTTGTCGGCCAAGACGCAATCCAATGTGTCGGAGAACTCCGTGGAATCAGGCATCATCGCATGGATGAACAGCCAAAAATTCTGGAACGGATAAGCATCATTGTTACGGATATCCACAAGGACATTATAAGAAACGGACGTGTCAGCCACGTCGAAATCGAACTTCACGAAATCATTTTTACGCCAGCCCTCCTCCGGAATCATCTTCGAATCCTGGTAAAGGGCGTTAGACCCGCAAGCGGCTAGGAAAAGCAGCAAAGAAGCAAGTCCCAAAAATCGTTTGAACGCCATCTTGTTATTCATTGCCACCCTGAGGATTAGAATTATTAGAAGGTGACGCATTCTCGCCACCCTTACCATTATTATTTCCACCAGGGTTTTCTCCGTTACCGCCGTTGTTTCTCCTAAAGTTATTGTTTCTGCGGCGGTTGTTACGGTTCCGGTTTTGGTTGCCGTTTTGGTTCTGTTGAGGTTGGTCACCAGTACCATTTTCAGCAGTTACCGGAGCATTCTCGTCGCCGGCTGGTTGAGGTTGTTGGTTATTAGGTTTACCCTGTTGAGGTTTCCTATTGTTTTTATTGTTGCGGTCGCGGTTTTGTTTTCTGTCATTACGTTGGCCGCCGTTGCTATTCTTCTGCGCAGGATCCCCGTTCTCATTAGGCGACGCCGGGGATTCAGTCTTACGAGCCTCATTATTTTTCGCGGCAGGACGTTGCTCATTGGTTCCGTCCGCCAAATGGTCAGGCTTCCCGTCGTTTTCGGGATTCTGGTCTTGCGTATTCGACGGAGCAGCCGTTTGTTGCGATTCAGCGGAAGCAGAAGCCGCATTCCCTTTTCCACCCTTCTTTTTCTTCTTCTTTTTCTTATCGAAACGGGTCAAGCTATCCTGTCCGACCACATTTTCGTAATCAACAGGTTTCCCCTCATCCTCCGTTTCCTCGAGGAGGGAATCCACCTTGATGCCCTGTTTGTTCAACGCCATAATCTCCTTCACCCTATCGACAGGGATGGAAACCACGTTAGAAGCCATATTCGGAGCAGAAGAGTACTGCATGATTTTACCAAAGACATCAGTCTTGAAATGGTAAAAAGTGCCATCCTTTGTCTCCAAAGGAATATTACGGGCAGGAATCTCCTTCTGCGCCTCCACATAAGCGTCCACCTCGTAATTGAGGCAACACTTCAGTTTAGCGCACTGGCCCGCGAGTTTCTGCGGATTCAAGGAAATCTCCTGGTAACGAGCCGAGCTAGTAGCCACGGAGCTGAACTTCGTCAACCAAGAAGAGCAACACAGCGGACGGCCGCAGGGACCGATACCACCGATTCTTCCAGCCTCTTGTCTGGCGCCGATCTGCTTCATCTCGATACGCACACGGAAAGTATCCGCCAGCACTTTGATAAGTTCACGGAAATCCACACGTTCGTCGGCGATGTAGTAAAAAATCGCCTTATTACCGTCACCTTGATATTCGACGTCACCAATCTTCATGTTCAGGTTAAGGTTTTCGGCTATTTTGCGGGCGCGCAACATCGTGTCATGTTCCTTCGCCTTCGCCTCCTCGAACTTCTCCAAATCGTTCGGGCGAGCCTTCCGGTAAATGCGTTTAATCTCCGTACGGCTCTGGTCCACATGATACTTCTTCATTTGAGCCAGGACCAACTGTCCGGTCATGGAGACCGTACCTATATCGTGTCCAGGAGTGGCCTCCACAGCCACCACGTCGCCCTTTTCCAACGCAAGGCCATTCGTATTCCTGAAATAGCCCTTACGGGTATTTTTGAAGGTCACTTCCACCAAGTCGGTAGCGTTCATCGATTCAGGGATGTCGCACAACCAATCGTAAGTGTCCAACTTCTGATCTGTCTTTTTGCTGCAGCCTTTCCTATTCAGCTGGCAGCCACTCAATATGCCCATAATAAAATAAATTATTCTACATTTTAGCCCGTCTCAACAAGACAGCCACCTTCATGGCGAGGTCGAAGAAAACGATTTTCGCCTGGACGTTCTGTTCAATATGCTGTTGAGCCAAATTAAGTTCGGAAAGGAAACTTACTATATTCAGTTCGTTCACGTAAGGAGCGAATTTCACGGCGAAACCCATTTCGTCGGATGTCATATAGCTAATATCCTTATTATGAAGATTATAAATAAAATTCTCTCTTACCATGTTTTGAACATAGACAAGGAAAGAGACTTGACGTTTACGGCCCAAATCATTCGCCGACTCCATCCAAGTCTTCATTTTGCGGGCGTCGCCCATATAAGCGACACGCATCAAGGTCACGAAAAGATCAAAGTACTCCTTCGTATCGCCCGCCGTCTCGATAATGCGTTCAGCCGCCACGATGCTACCTTTCGACACATGGGCGACGTCGGCGAGTTCCGAGCCGGACAATCCGTACAACCGGGAGAGAGCCTCCCGCAAGTCAGCCTCCTCCAACGGAGGCACGAAAATCCGTTGCGTACGGGAGATGATGGTGGGAAGCAAAGCCTCCGGAGTTTCGCTCACCAGGAAGAAGAAAGACTTCTCCGGCGGTTCCTCCAAGACCTTCAGCAACTTATTGGCGCAGGTCTCATTCATCTTTTCCGGCAACCAGATGATCATCACCTTGCAGTCCGCCTCGTAAGGCTTCGTGTTGAAAGCACGGATGATCTCCTCGCTTTCGCTGGCATAGATAATAGATTGCTTATTGTCGGACTTCAGTTCCACATTCCATTGGTCATAGCTGAAATACGGTGACTTCAGCAAGCGGTTGCGCCATTGAGGCAAAAAAGTCTCGCAAGACGTCGTGTCGTTTGATTTTTCCTTGTAAATGGGGAATACGAAATGGAGGTCCGGGTGCACCAACTTGGCGAACTGGCGGCAAGAACTGCACACGCCACAAGGGCCATCCTCTTTCCTATCCGTACAACATAGATATTGGGCGAGAGCGACCGCAATGCCGAGTTTTCCAGTCCCCTCAGGTCCGCAAAGAAGGATCGCGTGAGGCAAATGGCCATCCGCCACCGCCTTGATCAATCTTTGTTTGATGGACTTTTGCCCGAAAATATCATTAAAATGCATACGAATAACTATACCTTAGCAAAATCGTTTCAAAAATAGTCAAATGTTTTCTGAGTGACAAACTAATAGGGGGAAAAGTGAGAATGGCGGGCAAAAAATATCCGCCGACAGCCATTCTCAAAAACAAAGGCACTAGGAGAGAGCGGTTGGACGGAGGCGCCAAACACGCAAAAAAAAGCAGCAATAAGGCGATTTCCCATCCCAATATTTTTTTCTTTTTGATTATCCATTGTTTTTCAGTAAATTTGCAAATTGTTATTAAAAGAAATTAAGTGACCAATGGCACAAAAATTATGGGATAAAGGCAAAGCGACCAATGCCGAAATAGAGAAATTCACGGTCGGGCGCGACCGCGAGATGGACATTTTTTTAGCGAAGCACGACGTTATCGGCTCGATGGCCCACATCACGATGTTGGAATCCATCGGACTATTAGGTAAAGACGAGCTTCCCATTCTTTTGAAGGAATTAAAGAGCATATACGAGCAGGCGGAAGCCGGCAAATTCGAGATAGAAGAAGGCGTTGAGGACGTACATTCCCAAGTGGAGTTGATGCTCACCCGCAAATTAGGCGACATGGGCAAGAAAATCCACAGCGGACGCTCGCGCAACGACCAGGTTTTGTTAGACATGAAGCTCTTCACCAGAGAGCAAATCAAAAACGTGGCGTTATCCGTCCGTTCCCTGTTTTCCGTCCTCATCCAACAGAGCGACAAATACAAAGACGTCCTGATGCCAGGATATACCCACTTGCAAATCGCCATGCCATCCTCCTTCGGACTGTGGTTCGGCGCCTACGCGGAGAGCTTGGCTGACGACATGGAGTTGTTGCTCGCCGCCTGGAAAATGACCAACAGGAACCCGTTAGGCTCGGCTGCCGGATACGGGTCTTCATTCCCTCTCAACAGACAAATGACGACCGACTTGCTCGGGTTCGACTCCATGGACTACAACGTGGTCTATGCGCAGATGGGACGAGGGAAAATCGAGAAGACGGTGGCGTTCGCGCTTTCGGACATCGCAGCGACCATTTCGAAGCTAGCGTTCGACTCCTGCATGTTCACCAGCCAGAACTTCGGATTCCTGAAGTTGCCTGACGAATGCACCACCGGCTCCAGCATCATGCCCCACAAGAAAAACCCTGACGTGTTCGAACTTACGAGGGCGAAATGCAACAAAATACAAGCGCTCCCGCAACAAATCATGATGATCATGAACAACCTTCCTTGCGGTTACTTCCGCGACCTGCAAATCATCAAGGAGATATTCATCCCTGTATTCGAAGATTTGCAGGACTGCATCCTGATGACATCGCACATCATCAGCCAAGTAAAGGTGAAGGAAGACATCCTCTCCGACAGCAAATACGACTTCATCTTCAGCGTGGAGGAGGTGAACAGGCTCGTCCTTTCGGGCATGCCTTTCCGCGACGCCTACAAGAAGGTCGGGCTGGACATCGAAGCGGGCAAATTCGTTCCCGACAAGAACATCCGACACACCCACGAAGGAAGCATAGGCAACCTCTGCAACGACCGCATCACAGCGTTGATGGACCAAACGATGAGCGAGTTCTCATTCGACAAAGTTGACAAAGCAATTGAAAAATTACTGAACATATAACAAATGGCAAAAAAAGTATTAGACGAGACTGAATTATTAGTCAATAAGATCGTAGAAGGTATTCAAGAGAGAAAAGGTACGGGAATCACCATTGTGGACATGTCCAATTTGGAGAATTACGTGTTCCGCTATTTTGTCATCTGCCAAGGCAATTCCAACACCCATGTCTGCTCCATCGCAGACGAGGTTAAGGATTACGTGAGAGAGAACATTAAGGTGAAGCCTTTCGCCATGGACGGATACAACAACGCCGAATGGATCGCCCTTGACTATGGGGAAGTGATCCTCCACGTTTTCCTTCCGGAGACGAGACAATTCTATAGTCTTGAGACATTGTGGGAAGACGCTGAAATTAAAGAGATACCAGATTTGCAATAATAGATTGATTTAGCAGTATGGCCGACAACAATAACAAACCGAGATTCAAGAAAGAATTCAAGTTCAACCTCTACTGGGTATACTTGGCTGTAGGACTATTCTTCATCACCATCATGTTCATGGGTGACAACCCAACGAACAAAGAATTCACGTACGACCAGATAGAGGATTTCGTCATGAACGACTGCATCGACAAAGTCGTCGTGATAACAAACAAGAACACAGCCGAAATCTCCATCAAGCCCAATAAGATAGAATACGTATTCGGCAAAGAGGAAGCCAAACAGATCAACAAACCTTTATTGACGATCCAAATTCCTTCCGCCGACCGTTTTTCCAAAGACTTGAGCAACTGGCAAAAAAGGGCGAACAGGGCGAAACAACCAACCGTAAATCCTAAAGACAAAAAGAAAGGGGACGCTAAGGTCGAGGACAAACAACCTTCGGGCAACGGCATCTCCATCAAATTCAAAGAGGAGACGGACTATGGCCAATACCTCATCGGCATCGCCCCATTCCTTATCATCATTTTCTTCTGGATCTTCATGACACGCAGAATGAGCGGAGGTGGAGCCGGAGGCGGTATATTCAACGTCGGTCAATCGCAAGCGAAACTCTTCGACAAGAACTCGCACAAAGACAAAATAACCTTCAAGGACGTGGCTGGACTTTCGGAAGCGAAAGAGGAAATACAAGAAATAGTGCATTTCCTGAAAAACCCGGCTAAATACACTGAACTAGGAGGAAAGATCCCTAAGGGCGCCTTGCTTGTAGGCCCTCCGGGAACAGGTAAAACCTTATTGGCCAAGGCAGTGGCTGGCGAAGCGGACGTTCCGTTCTTCTCCATGTCGGGATCCGACTTCGTGGAGATGTTCGTGGGCGTGGGCGCTTCCCGTGTACGCGACCTTTTCCGCCAGGCGAAAGAGAAATCCCCTTGCATCGTCTTCATCGACGAAATCGACGCCATAGGTCGCGCCAGAGGGAAATCCGTCCATTCTGGAGGTAACGACGAAAGGGAAAACACCTTGAACCAACTGCTCACCGAGATGGACGGATTCGGTTCCAACAGCGGCGTCATCATTCTCGCCGCCACTAACCGCGCGGACATCCTAGACAAGGCGCTTATGAGACCTGGCCGTTTCGACAGACAAATCATGGTGGACTTGCCTGACGTGGTGGGAAGACGCGAGATATTCAACGTCCATCTCCGCAACGTAAAAATTGACGACACGGTCGACATCGAGTTCCTTGCCAGACAAACACCTGGATTCTCGGGCGCGGATATCGCCAACGTCTGCAACGAAGCGGCGCTCATCGCCGCCAGAAAAGAGAAGAAGAATGTCCAAAAGCAGGATTTCCTCGACGCTGTGGACAGAATCGTGGGCGGTTTGGAGAAGAAGAACGCCATTATGACCAAATCGGAAAAGGCCTTGACGGCTTACCACGAGGCGGGACACGCCACCGTAAGCTGGTTGCTGCAATACGCCAACCCGCTCATCAAGGTGACCATCGTCCCTAGAGGACGCGCTCTCGGCGCCGCATGGTACTTGCCTGAAGAACGCCAGCACATCACGACAGAACATCTCTTGGACGAAATCTGTTCCACTTTAGGAGGTAGAGCGGCGGAAAGCATCATCTACGGAGAAATCTCGACAGGCGCTCTCAACGACTTGGAAAACACAACAAAGAAAGCATACGCCCTCGTCGCATATTATGGAATGAGCGATAAGTTGAGCAACATTTCCTACTATGACTCGACAGGAGCATCAGACTATTCATTCTCGAAACCATACAGCGAGGAGACCGCTAAAGTCATCGACAACGAAGTACAAGCCATCATCAACGAGCAGTACATCAGGGCAACCCAAATACTCAATGAGCATAAGGATGGTCTGGTCGAATTGGCGAACCTGCTCATCGAAAGGGAGGTCATCTTCACGGAAGACGTGGAGCGCATCTTCGGCAAACGTCCTTGGATGTCCCGTACAGATGAATTGAACGCAGAGGCGAAAGAGAAAGAGGAAGCGGAAGGGAAAGCAGAACCGACGGTAACCTCAGAGGAGTATCAAAAGGATTCCTCTGAAGAGGTGGCAGAAAAGGCTACAGAGCCGACGGAAACCCCAAAAGAAGAGACGCCTATCTCCGAAATGAAAGAAGATAAAGAAGAATAAAAAACGTATATACAACTAAACTGGCAACAAATTTATGAGACTAAAATTGTTCACTTTGATAATGTTCACCTTCGCATGTTCATTATCAATATTCGGCGGTTCGAAAATTTCGGGACAAGTATTTGACCCGACAGGGAATACATTGCCACAAGCGGACGTCCTCCTATACGCGAGTGACGGGACCACCCTAATCGCAGGAGAAGCGACCGACGACGACGGAAATTTCCTCATCGACGGCGTATCACTTGACGACTACGTGCTGGAAGTCAGTTTCATGGGATTCAAAGAGAAACGCATCAACATCTCCTTGACGGAGGACAAACCCAATAAGAAATACAAAAAAATCGTTTTGGTGGAAGATGCGGACTTGCTCCAGGAAATCACAGTCAGCGCCACGCAATCTGCCATGAAAGTGGACATCGACAAGAAAACCTACATGGTGAACAGCAACGCCATCGCCGACGGAACTTCCGCTTCCGAAATCCTGAAGGAGATTCCTTCCGTCGAAGTGGACGTGGAAGGTAAGGTTTCCATGCGCAACAGCGAAAACGTGGAGATCTACATCAACGGAAAACCAGCTGGCCTAACTGACGAGAACAGAGGTGACATTCTCGAGCAAATGCCGGCAGGCAGCGTGCAACAGGTGGAAATCATCACCAACCCTTCCTCCAAATTTGATGCGGAAGGTTCCGCGGGAATCATCAACATCATCATGAAGAAAGACGAAGCGAAAGACACGTCCGCCACCTATTTCGGCTCCGTATCGGCAGGTATCATCTATCCTTGGAATGGGAAAATCGGAGGAAATGTCGGTGCGAACATCAACTACTCCAAGAAGAAATGGAACATCATCTCCAGCATAGGCGTCATCAACCGCAACATGGTCGGCGAAGGGTTCACGAACCGAGAAACCTACAAAGGAGACACCACATTCCTCGACCAGGAAAGGAACCAAGACGCCATCATGCGCTCAGGATTCTTCCGTCTCAGCATTGACTATAACGCCAACGACAAAAACAGATTCGGATTCTCAGGGATGTTCTCCGTCGGAGACCGTGACAACGAGCAACAACTTCTCTACAACTCAGGCTCCATCATGAACGGTAAAAAGGTGACCACCCTATCTGAAGAGCGCAACACAATTACGGACGGACTTCGTTTGATGGGCAACGTCTCCTTCGACTACGTCCACAAATTCGCAGAGGGGCACGAATGGTCTTCCGTATTCTCTTTCCTGCCAAACAAGAACACGAACGACCAGGAATACGAGCAGTACACGAAATTCAACTCGGCTTTGGACACAATCGCAGCCGACCTTCACGCTTCGGACTATACCCAATACCAAGACTTCAACGGACACAACCACACCTTCGAAATCCAAAGTGACTACAAAAAGCCTATCAACGAGAAAGGTAAAATCGAGACTGGTGTGAAGGCATCCCTCCGTACACAAGGCAACAAAGTCACCTCAGAAATCGAGTCTTGGGGGGCTGACTCCCGTACTGAGCAACCAGAATTGGGGAATGACTTCGAATTAAGACAAAACGTATACGCCGCTTACTTCTCTTACGGATACAAGAAAGGAAAATTCGGCATGCAATTAGGTCTGCGAGGCGAATTGACAGACGTCTCCTGGGATTTATACACGACGGGGGAAAGCGACGACAAGAAGCCTTACGGAAACCTTTTCCCGACCGCTTTCTTCTCGTACACTTTCACACAGAAGGACGAATTGCAACTCAGCTACACACGACGAATCAGCCGTCCTAGACGTTATTGGCTCAACCCTTACGTCAACGTTTCCGACCCTGCCAACATCTACTTCGGTAACCCGAACTTGGATCCGGAAATCACCAACTCGTCGGAACTGAGCTACATCAAGAACATGAACCGCTCCACCTTTATGGCTTCCCTCTATTACAAACTGACGCAAGACTTGGTTCAGCAATATAGCTGGATCTACAACGACGCCATGTGGAGCACACGCGCCAACCTCGCCACAGCACACTCCAGCGGTTTGGAACTCATACTCAAAAACCGCTTCAAAGTCGTGTCGCTCACCTATAACGCCAACCTATACTTCTATGCGCTGAAAGGCGGTGACTTCAACGTGACCACGGTTATGCCTGGACAAGGAATCATCGAAAGGGAAGTGACCATCAAAGACAAAAGCGATTTCAGCTGGGCAGGACAAATCTCCGCAGATTTCTCCTTGCCTGCAGACTTCAGGCTTCAGGCTTCGGGCAATTATCGTTCCGCCCGTGCGACAGCCCAAGGAAAATCGCTCCACAACTACAACATCAACCTAGGACTCAAACGTTCTTTCTTCAACCAAAAATTGGCAGCCACCTTGGCGGTAAGAGACCTGCTAAACTCAAGGAAAAGACGTTCCGAAACATGGGATGAAACATTCTACCAGGAATCGGAATTTAAATTCAGCGGACGCACATTAAGCCTCAACCTCTCCTACAACTTCGGAAGCACCTCTTCCAAAAACAAAAAAATGGAGAAAGAGAACAACGACGGCTCAGTGGAGGAGGAGGACGATTTCAATTTCTAGCCATTCACGATTCCAAAGATTAGATGAGCTGCAAATTCTTCTCCAACAAGGATTGCGAATTCTTTCCTTGCCACCAAGGCGTGACGTCAGAGGAGTTCAATTGTCTCTTCTGCTTTTGCCCGCTCTATTCTCTCGGAGACCAATGCGGAGGTGACTTCTTCTTCCTCCCCGACGGAACCAAAGATTGCTCGTCTTGCGCCATCCCTCATCGGAAAGGGAGCGGTTACAATTATATCTTGAAAAAACTTAAAGGCTAATGTCTCTTTAAACATCGAATTGTTTAGTCATTAAGCCAGACAATATCCGGGAACTGATTGGATTTATTTTCCAATCAGTTCTTTTTTTTGCCTACCCTACCTCTATTAATTTGCGGGAAAAGTAATTAGTTGGAAAAGAAACTAATCATAAAGATTTATTCTTATATTCGCGACTACAAAAAGTATAAATGTTAAATGTTTCTTGAATAAAAATTGGATTATCATGTTTAACACAAAAGGTAAAATGAAAAAAGTAAGTTATTCATTATTAGTTCTCATGAGCCTGCTATTCGGCGGCAATGTGTATGCGCAGAACGAGTTGTCTTTTGACAACGAGTTATACCAAAAAGCGTTGTGGATGACCACCCGTTTCTATGGAGCGCAAAGAATGGGTGAAGGCGTGAACTGGCTTGTGGCCACTCACGAAGCGGACAATGTATCCAACCAAATCGGGTTCGACCGTAGCAAGTTCGTAAAGGGAAAATCCTTCTTGAAAGACAAGGATGGCGACTACGATCTGACAGGCGGTTGGTTCGACTGCGGAGACTTCGTCCTCTTCGGTCAGACATTCTTCTACTCGGCTTATATGCTGCTTCTCGGATATACCGCCTTCCCGGAAGGATATCCTGATTACTACTCTGAGGATTACCACGGCTACATCAACGCCGACGACTACACTTGGGAAGGCAAGAAGGGTGAGCCGGACGGTATACCCGACATCCTGAACGAGGTGAAATATGCGACCGACTATATCATCAAGGCGGTCCGCGACAACAGAAGATTCTACTACCAAAAAGGTAACGGAAACCTCGACCACTCAATATGGTGCACCTCTACCGTGAAATCCGCACTCCCGAAAAACAAAGGCGGTGAAGCGGACGGAACCAGGGAGATATCCTGCGCCACCGGTAACGCAACGGCCATGGCTTCCCAAGCCAGCTCCGCCCTTGCGATCATGGCAAGGGTGTATGCGAAATACGACCAGGAATACGCCGACAAATGTCTCGAGAAAGCGAAAGTGGCTTGCGAATTCGTGGAGCAAACAAGCAAAGGAACAACGAAAGCCCCAAATTTCTACGAGGTCGGGAACAGATACATCCACGACATGGTGAGCATGTACGCCGAACTGTACAAGACGACTCAAGATCCGGAATACTTGAGAAAGGCGGGAGAGAACTGTGGGTGGTTAGATATAAAGAAAGAGTACAACTACGGCTACACGCTATGCTATGACCATAGGGAAGACCTCGCCGTCTACGAGATGGCCTCTTTGTCCGACGAATCCGAATGGGGAGAAAAAGCGCTCAACGTGATGAGTTTTTACGTAGATTCCATGTACAAACCTGTCAATGGCTATGTTTTGAACAAGCAAGGCAGCACATGGGGAGCACTCCGCTACCCAGCCAACCAAGCATTTGTCTTCGCCCTTTACGACAAACTGACCCATGCGGAAGGATACAATCCTTATACCATTGGAAGCGTCGAATATATCATGGGAAAGAATGACAAAAACCTTTCATTTATTGTCGGACTCAACGACAATTGTACGAAGAAACCCCACCACAGGAATTACTACCATGACGATACGGATACAAAAACAACTATTTATGAGAATTGGAGACAAAAAGAAATCTACACATTGCCTGACATAACCCCTGATTACAAATTTTTCCAATTAGGATATATGGTTGGCGGCAGTCTGGACGTCAACACATACATAGAAAACGAAGACCCGAATAATTTCTCTTTTACAGAAGGTGGAATCGATTACCAAGCAGGACTCGTAGGCGCTTTAGCCTACATCAACGCGAAAGCGAATCCTGTGGAAGTGGACAAAACCCAAGCGGAGAACATCGCCAAGGCGGAGAAGTGTTTCTTCAGTCCTAATCCTGTACAAGACAAACTCCACGTACAATTGAGCGGAGATCCACAAGATGGAATCATCGTGGAAGTATTCAACGCATTGGGAGAACTCCAAACCCAAACAACCGTTAGCGGAAACGAGTTCGAAATCGATATGAACAACCTTAATAGCGGCGCCTATGTAGTGCGTGTCATCTCCGGAGACAATGTCCATACGGAAAGAATCATAAAGAAGTAATTGTCATCACTATACTTTTTTTAGCAATGGAGAGGCGGAGTCGTAAAGGACTCCGCCTCTTCTTATTTTCACCCACCTCGTTTCTTCATTCACAGTTCCCCATTTCAATAATTCATCAATAAAAAGCATTAAATCCAACAGACGGCAACAAAATATTCCATACATTTGCAAAAAAAATGTTTCCGAATAAAATTGAATATTAAATATACATATGAAATCAACGATTAAATTTACATTCACATCACTTCTATTGTTTTTATCCTTTGCCACTGTTCAAGCATCAACTGTCGAAACAGATACGGTCATGGTTCAGAAATATGTTGAGACAGATAAAATTAGTGCTACTTCTGTCTATGCGGATAATGTAGATGGCGAACAAGGTGTTTTTTCCGACTTAGAAGTTATTAACATCACAATGACGCCCCGTAAAACCAATCAAAGACCAGCTTTTAATCAGGAAACCCCTCCAAAAATTCTCATGTATTCTGTAAATTACCAAACTGCTTCCACCTTGGAAATGGGCTTCGAAAACGGCCCAGATCCCGAATCTGATCCCCATCGCATTTCCTTCACCGCTCACGGTCCCATGGGAAGTGGTACCGCCATGAATTTCCACGCAGCCCAATACAACTTCACCTTTAACGGCTACAGCGGTAGCGAGACAGGCGTCATGAAAGTAGACGGCAAGATTTTATGCAAGGAGGAGATCCGTGTGGCGGAAGTCAACACCGACAAAATCAACACGAAAGGCATCAACGCCAAAGAAATCAACGTGGAGATGGGGCATGCGGCGGACTATGTGTTCGACGAAAAATATGAACTAAAATCCCTTGGAGAAGTGGAGGAATACGTGAAAAAGAACAAGCACCTCCCCGGAATACCTTCCGCCTCAGAGTTCAAAGAGAACGGCATGAACGTATCCGAGACGAGCAACCTCCTACTCGAAAAGATAGAGGAACTCACGCTCTATATGATTCGCCTCCAGAAGGAAGTCGAGCAACTGAAGGAAGAGAACAATGCCCTTAGGAATGGCGGCAAGCAATAAAAACCGATAAAAGGCGGCAGGACCCCAATCGGTCAATGATCAAAAAACGCAACTGGCACAATAAAGTGTCACAGTTGCGTTTTTTTTTATACATTCGCAGTATATGCGTTTCACAAAGACGGAATTAGGCATGGCAAGGAAATTACTTTCACAAATCATCCTCCTTATTTTCGTTACCCTCCACTCAATAGATAGTCGAGGGGAGGCATTCGTTTTCAACCATTACACAAGCAAAGACGGACTTAGTTCCAACTATATCCACGATATCACCCAAGATACACACGGCTATATCTGGGTGGCGACAAGATACGGTGTCTGCCGCTTCGACGGAACCCATTTCAAGAACTATTTCATAGACCAATATCCATCATTACTACGAAACGAAGTCTACCACGCCTGCACATTCGTCAACGACACCATCGCCTTCGCAAGTTCGAAAGGAATGTTCGTCGTCTATGACGAAGAGAGGGACGTATTTATCGACAAGGCGCCAACGCTTCCCAACGGAAAATTTTACGAAGATGTCACCGGACTATGTTCCACCCAGGAAGGGAATTGGTACCTATCCTCCTCCGGCGGAGTATACCCGCTCACGAAGGGAGACACCTCCATCGCCTGCCTAGACTCATTAAAAGGCATGCACATCCTAGAATTCACGGAAGACGCCTTCGGACGCTTTTGGGCGGGCACCTACCAAGGTGTGAAAATATACGACAAAAAGGGGGACGCATGGTCGGGAAGCCAAGGGCTCAGCCGCATCGAAGAGATGATCAACAACATATTGGAACTGGACCGCAACACCCTACTCTTATGTTCCACATTAGGTTCCGTATGGGAAGTGAGACTAAACGAAGGAGGCGACCTGACCGACGTACGCCAACTAAAGACACCATTCAAAAACATCTCCGAAGTACATAAAGGTTCGCAAGGCAGATTATGGTTGGGCACAAGCGGAAGCGGACTATGGTTAGCCACACCAAACAAAAACGGCTACGCCTACACACAAATAGCCCCGCAAAACAACGAGGAGAAAAATCTGATGAACAAAATAACAGCCCTGTTCGAAGACCGGAGCGGAACCATCTGGGTAGGGACACAAAACACGGGACTATGGCGCATCAGCGAAATCTCCCAATGTTCAATGGTCCACTCGTCAGACATCGGTCTTCCCCCCATGACCGGCACCTCCTTCGCGGAAACCGACGACGGGGATATCCTCTTCGGCACAGACGGGCACGGACTATATAAAATCGGAGAAGACCTAAGCCACATAACGCATTTCGGGCAATCCCAAGGACTGCCATGCGCCAACATTCTCTCCCTCACTCCCTACCAAAAAGAATGGATCGTTTCTTTTTGGGGAGGCATTCCGACCCGCTTCGACGGAGAAAAAAGATTCACTCCAACACCCTACGACGGTATCGAAAAAGCTTTTCAAACCACTAAATCAACATTGTGTGATAAAGAGGGAGGCATTTGGGCTTGCATGGCCGGAGACGGCGTATACCACAAAGGGCAAGGTAAGGATTGGAGGAGAGTGCAACTACTAAGCGACGACACAACCATGCGCCACTACCCCGACATCTGGATCAACCATGCTTGCCAATCCCCCGACGGAACCATCTGGGTCATCACATCAAGGACGATATGGAAGATAGATAAAAACGGAGCCACTCCCCTATTCCAAGACATCGACAAAAAACTAGACCGAGACCCATTGGCTTTTCATCAAGGAGCCTGCGACAAAGAGAGTAACCTATTCGTCGCGGCATCCGACGGAATCTACAGGTTCTCCAATGACGGCGACATCGAAAAAATGGACTTCCTTCCCAAAGGTTCTTACGTATCCATACTGAAAGACTCGTCAGAAAATCTGTGGACAAGCGGTCAAAACGGCATCATCAAGTTTTCATACGCGACAAAATCCTTCGAGGAAATCATCGACGCCTCCCTTTCCCCCGACAAAGAATTCTTTACCGAGCGAGCCTCTTTTATAGACTCGAAAGGATATCTCTGGGTTGGGACCCAAGAAGGATTCATTAGGATAAACACCTGCAAACGAGACGTAGAGGCGCCCTACATGGCATGGTCCGAACTCTTCGTGAACGGAGAACGAATCAACGTCGGGTCGGACATCCTACCCCAAAACCTATCGTCCACCACCCAACTGACCCTAAAACACAACGAGACAAACTTCCGCCTCACATTCGACATAATGGAGCTCTACGAAGGAAACAAAACGGAAAGCGAATACAGGATAAAAGAACTGAACACCAATTGGATATCCATCGGGAAAAGGCACGACATACAAATCTCCCACCTACCCTACGGTCAATACACAATAGAAGCGCGTCCCCTCACAAACACACAACAACCATATCCAAGCCCACTCGTCCTGACAATCGTCGTCACCCCACCATGGTGGGCAACGTGGTGGTTCAGAAGTCTAATCGTTTTAGCCATCATTGGAATCGCCGCTCTGATCGTTTATATGAGGTTCAAACGAATGATAGAACAAAAACGCTTGTTGCAGGAGACCGTAAGACAACGCACACAAGAATTGGACAACGCCAATCGCTCACTCATCGCACAAAAAGGCGAAATCGAAGCGAGGAACGAAGCCCTACTCCACTCGATGAGCGAAAAAGACCAGCTCATCTCCATTGTGGCGCACGACCTAAAAAACCCCATGTTCGCCATAGTCGCCGCATTGGAAGGATTCCTGAAAAAGGAGAAACACGACGAGTCAGACAAACAAACCATCGACACAGTCTACCACTCCGCCACCACGCTACAAAACCAAATGATAAAACTATTGGATTGGGCGACCGATGGGCATAACACGATGGAATGCAGGGCCATCGACGTGGACCTGAGACATATGCTCAAGGAGGTCATCTCCCTTCTCCACGGGATGACGGACGGAAAAAAAATCTCCATATCGTGCAAAACGGAACTTCAACACCATGCGCACGTCGACCCAAGAATGATATCCACCGTACTACGCAACATAATCACCAACGCCATCAAATTCACCCCCCGAGGGAAGACAATCACAATCACTGCGGAGGAAAAGGAGGGACAAGCCATTGTATCTGTCATCGATTCAGGGACGGGCATGTCTGAGGAACAAATAAAAGGATTGCTCTCCGGCACATGCGCCGCCTCAACATCAGGCACCGACAACGAGCAAGGATATGGTTTGGGCTTTAGAATCATCCGTAACTTCATCGCCCAAAACCATGGAGAACTACAGATTAAGAGCGAAACAGGAGAAGGGACAACCATCAGCATACTCTTACCCGTTTCGGACATACCATTATCCAACACCACCTCCGCGAACATATCCGCGGAAAACGTCGGCATCAAAATCAACAAAGACCTTCTTAGGGAGAAATCAATCCTAGTGATAGACGACGACCCGCTCATCCTCCTTCACATCAAATCCATTCTAGAACCCTTGGTGGAAGTATTCTGCGCGCATGATGGAGAGGAAGGCATTCAAACCGCCCAAGCGCAAGTGCCCGACCTAATCGTAAGCGACATTGAAATGCCGCAGATGAACGGTATCGAGATGAGCAGGAAACTGAAAGAGAACCCGATCACCTCCAACATCCCGCTTCTTTTCCTCTCCGCAAAAAACGAAACCGGGCTACGGCTCTCAGGATTGGCGACCGGCGCCATCGACTATATCACCAAGCCTTTCGAGGAGAACGAGCTACTCGTCAAAATCTGCAACATTATCACCCACTTGCAAAAACAACAGGTGCAAGCGCTTGTAAGCTCCTACCATGACGAGACACCGTCCACTTCTGTCAATCCGCTACTGGAACAACTATTGGAAGTGGTAAAAGCGAATTACGAAGATTCTTCCTTCTCTTTCGACGACATTGCGAAAGCCCTCAATATGAGCAAATCCACCCTAACCAGAAGGCTCAAGACGCTCACCGACAAATCTCCTGTGGAAATACTCTCCGAGTACCGTCTCAACAAGGCACGCACGTTATTGGACGACAACCAATACTCCGTCAGCGAAGTCGCCTACAAAGTGGGCTTCAACGACCCGCTCTACTTCGGTAAGAAATTTAAGGAGACGTTCGGATTCCCTCCATCCGCAAGGAAAAAAGCTTAAAGAGGGAAAAAGCTATCCTCAAACGACGAATTAACTGAGTAAAAAATCACTCGACGCTCCTGCATCGGGCAAATACCGTTCGTATATATCTACTTGCTATTCAATACATTACACATCCTATTCGTTCCGTGAAGTGATTTTCGATATCTGTGAAGTGATATTCCATATAAACCATTTTATCCCGCACTACCTTAGCAACCGAAAAACAGACGGAGCAGGCTATCCTTAAAGAAAGGATAAAACCTGAAATGATGAATAGGGGAAGATTTTTATTAAAAACTAAATGTAAGCATTATGAAAACACAGTACACAAAAATCGGGAGTTTCGCATTGCTATTACTTATGCTAATAAGCGCAATGCAGTTATCGGCAGCATCGAAGCAGATGGAATATCTGAACAGAGGTGTAGTGGCCGTTAAAGTAAATAACGGAGTATACGTCAGCTGGCGTTATCTTGGGACGGACGATCCGTCCATCGGATTCAACATCTACCGCGACGGAGCGAAAGTGAACGACCAACCCATCACAACGAAAACAAACTACATAGACACAAAAGGTACTACCAATTCCAAGTATGTAATCAAATCCGTAATAAACGGTAAAGAGACGCAAGCGTCAGAAGCCGTCACACCATGGGGGCAACAATACAAAACCTTAAAACTTAAACGTCCTGGCACAAATTATGATGGGAATGATATGAGTGTCGGTGATGTTGATGGAGATGGAGAATATGAGCTTTTCATGAAGTGGTATCCAAAAAATGCAAAGGATAATTCACAAGATGGGAAAACTGACAATTGTATCATAGACTGTTATAAATTAGATGGAACATTCCTTTGGAGAATTGACTTAGGTGTAAATATCCGTTCCGGTGCTCATTACACACAATACCAAGTATATGACTACGACGGTGACGGAAAATGTGAAATGGTCTGTAAAACTGCTCCTGGCACTAAAGATGGCAAAGGCAAATATGTGATTTTAGGAAATGACGACCCTAAAAAAGATTATAGAAATGGTAGTGGTTATGTTTTAAGTGGTCCTGAATATTTAACTATTTTCGACGGACAAACAGGTGCTGAAATTCACACCATCAAATATAAGCCAGAGCGCGGAAACGTAGGTGGATGGGGCGATAGTTATGGTAACCGTGTAGATCGTTTCTTAGCATGTACTGCCTATCTTGATGGTGTTCACCCAAGCGTGGTTATGTGTCGTGGTTATTACACTCGTTCCACACTTGCTGCCTACGACTTCAAAAATGGCAAATTAGTTGAACGTTGGTTCCACGATTCACCCCAATCAGGGCAAGGCGCATACGGAGAAGGCTTCCACAATGTATCTGTCGCCGATGTTGATGGCGACGGGAAGGACGAGATTATATATGGTTCGGCTTGTATAGATGATAATGGCAAGTTGATTTACCGCAAAGGATTCGCTCATGGCGATGCTATGCACGTGTCGGATATGGATCCGGACAACGCAGGATTGGAAGGCTGGTTCGTACACGAAAGCGGAAGTGCGGCATACGGTTATGAACTTCGTGACCTAAAAACAGGGAAAGTACTTTGGGGAAAGAAAACCGGCACTGATAACGGACGTGGCTTGGCAGCTGACATTGATGCTAAACATAAAGGATTCGAGTGTTGGAGTTCCGCACCAGGTGTATTCGATTGCAAGGGAAAACAGATTTCTTCTAACAAACCTAGCGTCAACTTCCGTGTATATTGGGACGGTGACTTACAAGACGAGTTGCTTGACGGAAACAAAATCGACAAATGGAATGGCAATGGCACATCAAGAATGATTACCTTAAAAGGAAATGCTTGTAATGGTTCTAAAAACACTCCTTGTCTAAGTGCAGATATATTAGGAGACTGGAGAGAGGAAGTAATATTACACGAAGGAGAAAACATCTATATCTATACAACTACAATCGAGACAAAATACAGATTGTTTACTCTAATGCACGACGCAGTTTATCGTTGTGGTATCGCTTGGCAAAACACGGCGTACAACCAACCTCCTCACTTAGGCTTCTACATCGGTGACGGCGTCGACAAAATCAAGCAACCTGACATCTACACTCCTGGGCATAAGGTTCCGGCAGTAGACCCTACAGTAGCTAGTCTCGAGGTCTCCGGACCACTCTCCCAAGAATTGTTCGCCGGAGAAGAACTCGCTCCTATCAGTTTCTCTTTCGGCGGAGCGGCTACCGACTTGGAAGTAGAAGGTCTGCCTAATGGACTCACAGCAAAGAAGGACGGAAGCACAACGACTATCTCAGGAACCATGACAGAGAGCGGATCGTTCACCGTAAAGACGAAAGGCGGAAAAAACACGATCAGCAAGACCGTGAACATCACGATAGTTCCTTCCGGCAAAAAGAACATCGCATACATCTGCGACCCATCAAACGATAATTTTAAAAACGACATGATCCTCTCTATGCTGAAAGACGACAAGAATTTCTACGTGAGAACGTTTGAATCGTCCAACAATGGTTACGACTACTCTAAGTTCGATTTAGTCGTCATCAGCGAGACGACCCCTTCCACAGCCGCCATCATGAATGAACTGAAAGGAATCAAAAAGCCAATCCTCGACATGAAAGTGCAAGGATACAAAACTGCGGAAGGCGCATGGAACTGGACGAAAGAAGGATTCGGAGACAACACGGACGCAACCAATATCATCATCAACGACACCCAAAAGAATCATGCGATATTCCAAGGCGTGGATTTCACCAATGGAAACGAAATACAGATGTTTGACGAAGTGAACGCCAAAGCGCTCACATACATGAACCCAGAATCGTTCGACAATGTGACGGGCGAAATCAAAACCATCGCTTCCATCAAAGGGGAAGAGCAAGTTAACATCTTCGAAATCGAGCAAGGAACATCTATCGCCGGAAGCAAAATAGAGGAGAAATTCATCCAAATAGGTATGAACAGCAGCTCATTCTCTAACATAACCGACGATGGGCTGAAAGTAGTGAAGAACGCTTGTCTCTACTTAATGAACAGCCTTCCATCGGAAGAGACCTATGCGGAAATCATCAATGCGGACATCGAGACCAGCCTTTACCCTAATCCGGTAAAGGAGACGCTGAACATCCGAATCGTTTGCGACGAAGCTGGAAGCGCAGACATCACCCTGATAGGATTGGACGGATCGATTATCGACCATCAACAAATCATGCTTCAAGCAGGAGTCAATACTCTTTCCAAGAACATGACCCAACTACCAAAAAGGAACGCTTATATTCTCCGAATACAACGCTCACACAACACGTTATTGGTAAAAACTATCTTGGTTAACTAAAAGCACCCACATCCCGGCATATATGTGTGCCGGGATGTGTTTCTTCAGACATGCGGATTTTTCTTCGTTCAAAAGGAACCTATACACTCAACCGACATATAACAAGGCTCTAATATGAAAAGATTATTTTTACTTTTAACATCACTCCTCCTTCTATTTACCCCTTCCTGGGGCCAATTAAGAGTGTTCACAATCGGCGACTCCACCGTACAAGACTATAACGATGGTTATGCCCCTAGAAAAGGCTGGGGACAAATGCTTCCTTTCTTTTTCGACAAAACCAAAGCGGTTTGTTACAACAAGGCAGTGGGAGGAACCAGCTCAAAAAGTTTCTACAACAATCAATGGGCTGCCGTCAGGAACCAATTAAAAAAAGGAGACTACGTATTCATTCAATTCGGCATTAACGACAGAAATAGTTCCGACGCTAACCGTTATGCCCCTAAAGGTGTTTTTGAAGAATATATCGAAAAATTCGTAAAAGACACGAAAGCAAAAGGCGCTATCCCCGTTCTTGTTTCAACTGTCCGCCGCTGTGCTTGGACCAACGGGAAGCCCTACGACTCCTATCACGAGCACCCCCAACTAATGCGCGATTTGGCGAAAAAATTGGATCTTCCTCTCGTAGACTTGGACCAATTCTGTTACGACTTATTCACTTCGCAAGGACAGCTTTACGCGGAGCGCTTTTGTACCATGCACCTTGTCGCCGGCGAATACACGAATTACAGGAATGGGAATACGGACCAAGTCCACTACCAAGAAATCGGAGCCACAGAAAACGCCCGTTTCGTGGTGGAAAGCATAGAGAAAAGCAACAATGCAGACCTCAAAAAATTAGCGGCATGCACGCTTCCCCGCCACAAAGTGACCATCAAGATCAATGACCCTTCCAAATCTCAAGCCATCAGCCGCACAGCAGAATTCCCGGAAGGGATTAATATCACCTTAAAAACCATTCCGCAAAAAAACGCTAAATTTTTAAGATGGGAAGATGGTTCCCAAAAGACAATTTCGACTAAATCGCTTTACGTCTTGAAAATGGGTGCTAGCGATGTCACTTACAAAGCCGTTTACGAATCAACCATAAAAGAAGAGGAGGAACCAGCAACCCCTGCAACAGAAGGGCCTTCCATCAAAATAGACAACAGCAAAAAGGAATTGGTGGCTTCCGAAGCGAAATCGTATCAATGGTACTTCAATAATGCTGCCATTAATGGAGCCACCTCACCTACCCTTTCTGTCGCAAACAATGGCACATATTCCGTTGAAATGACTTTAACCGACGGGGGAAAAGTAAAATTGGACATCTGTGTGACAATCGGTAAAGATGGAACCATTCGCCGTATTTATTTAATTGGAGACTCGACCGTTTGCGACTATAAAGAGAACCAATTCCCTATGACAGGTTGGGGGCAAGTCCTCAAATATTTTTTCAATGGAGATATAAAAATAAACAATCATGCTATCGGAGGACGAAGCTCCCGTAGTTTTAGAGAACAGGGCCGCTGGAAGGCAGTCTTAAACGAATTACAACCTGGCGACTTCGTGTTTATACAATTCGGCCATAACGATCGTGACAACAAGAAAACGGAACGATACACTCCTGTCGATAAATACAAATTATATATTGACTCGTTCGTAGTTGAAACACGTGCCAAAGGCGCTATCCCCGTATTAGTTTCTCCTATGGTGATGAACGCATGGAACAATTCCGGAATGCGTAATGTCTTTACCGAATCAGGGAATAATTACCAAGGAGCCATGGCAGAGGTGGCCAAATCCCGCAATTGCGCATTCGTTAATTTAGGAGAAAAATCCCATGCGTTTTTGGGGAAGACATCTTCCGATTATTGTTCCAGATTCTTTTACAACACCTACATAAAAGGCGAATACGCCAACTATCCTAACGGGCAAACAGACGGAACACATTTCCAAGAAATGGGGGCTTTAATACTTTGTAGAATAATCACCGAAGAGTTGAAGGCTAACAATGATCCTTTTATTCAATCTTTAGTGCACTACATGAAGCCACTATACGAGGTAACGGTTAAAGCGAATATCAACAACCCGGGCAGCATCACATTATCGGGAGCCTTCCCTGAAGGAGCGCCCGTGACGATGAAAGTGTTGCCTGCCAGCGGGAAGAAATTCCAGAACTGGAATCAAGACGGGAAAAATGTCTCCGATAAGACAATCTTCCGATTTACGATGGGCAACAAAAGCACCACATTAACCGCCATGTTTGAAGGCGGATCAGACGTCATCCCTGAGGTAGCGCCCCTACCGACCGAATTTCCGTCCGACAAACTCAAAATCGCTTATGTTACCGACCCTACGAACGAGAATTATCCTAACGATAAAATAGAAAATCATTTAAAAGAGGACGAAAACTTATTTGTTTGGGAAACGGACGCCAAATATCGCGAGATTGATTTATCCATGTTCGACGTAGTCGTCATTAGCGAAAACACGCCTTCCTCAGCAACGATCATGAATGATTTGAAATCTATTTCCAAGCCTACTTTGACCTTAAAAGTCCATGGCTATAAAAACGCCACAGGCGCTTGGAATTGGGCAAAAGAGGGCTTCGGCGACAACACGACCGCCACCTCTATCGTTGTGGAGGAGAGCCAAAAGGGTCATCCTATTTTCAAAGGAGTGACCTATACGGAAGGAAACGAAATCGAAATGGTATCCGAAGTGAACACAAAAGCGCTTACTTTCATGAACCCCGAATCATTCACCAATGTCCAAGGGGGCATCAATAGCATTGCTACAATAAAGGATGATGAGAATGTCACCATTCTCGAAATAAGCGAAGGAAGTTCCATCAATGGAGATAAGATCAACAAAAAACTACTCCAAATCGGTCTTAACAGTAGTTCTTATGGCAATTTGACGGATAATGCACTAACGATCATAAAAAACGCGTGTTATTATCTTGCCGAAAAGGAATCTTTCTCTACTGATATAAATGTTGTCAATTCAGACAATTGGGAGCTATTCCCTACGCTCGTCACGGAGAACCATTTCCACGTCACAGGCATTGAAGCAGGGACGCCAATACAAATAATGAACACCAAAGGTCAAATCATACAGAATGACGTACTCGACGAATCTGGAATTATCGAAGTCAAATTACCGTCGGGCATCTACTTTGTACGAACCAACACGAAACAGACCCATCGTTTCCTATTAGTTTCCCAGAATAATCATGGTCGCCTATAAATAAAGTAACGATAAACAATGCACCACACACAAAAGGAAAACTCCCGATAAGGTTACATGTAGTTTCTAAAAGTTTCACTGACCTTTGATGTGAAAAATCCACGTTTGCATATATATGCTAAGCCACCCACGCCTTGGGTGGCTTATTTTTTCGTCAGAGAGGCTACTTCTCCGCACCGATTAACCCTTGACACAAAATTCATATTCGTGACAAAATAACATTAGCAAACGTCTATATTTCAGCAGTCAAACAGACTTTTCCTTCAGTCAAATCACAAATAATCCTAAACATTGAATGAAAATTCCTATTGGAACACAACTATTATCCTTACCATTTGCGATGATGGAGAACATATGGTAACCTATGACAAATCGGTTAAAGCTTCAAAAACAAAGTGGCAAGTATTATGAAGCTGTTTAAAAATTTACGAAAAAGTTTCTTATTGGGCTTTTTATGGATACTTTTTGTCTATTTTAATCATTTCCTCAGTCACAATGGAACCCCATTGCTCCTATCGGGAATAATCA
>JAZLJL010000067.1:0-7708 GCA_045617845.1 Paludibacteraceae bacterium
TTTTTTGATGAATAGAGAATATTTAAAATTCAAAATTATCATTGTTTTATTAACTTTGCGGAAAGTGATTTCTGTCATTCGATATTTATGATACAACAATGGAATGTTCTAAGTTAAGTGAGTCTGAAACTCAGACGCAAGCGCTTAAAGTGCGTAATTCGAATTTGGAGTTATATCGAATTATTGTAATGTTTCTTATAGTGGCTCACCATTTTGTGGTGAATTCATCTTTGGCTATAACCCTTGGTTTAGATCCATTATCTCCGAAATCGTTGTTCTTCTATTTGTTCGGTGCTTGGGGCAAAACGGGAATCAACTGTTTTGTTTTGATAACCGGATATTTCATGTGCACATCCAATATCACGCTGAAAAAATTTCTGAAGTTGATTTTTCAAATAGAGTTTTATAATTTCATCATTTCGCTTTGTTTCATGTTGGCGAAGTACGATGACTTTACGCTCACGAATTTCTTGTTTAATCTTCTTCCAGTCCAGAGTGTGGGTGATGCTTTCGTCTCATGTTTCCTTCTCTTCTGGCTTACGATTCCTTTCCTGAATATTTTGATCAAGGGAATCGATAAGCAGATGCATTTCAGATTAATCATATTGGCTTTGTTTATCTATACGGGAATGTCGTTTGTGCCTAAGGCGGGTCCGACGATGAATTACGTTTCGTGGTTTATCGTCCTCTATTTCATATCGTCTTTTATCCGTTTATATCCGGAATCCATTTACAAGCACGACAAGGCTGGATTTTGGGGTGTGGTGACAATTGTGTTCATCCTCATTTCCATGTGCGGCATAGTGCTTGTGCTTTGGATTATGCAGCGTTTTTCGAGGGCTATGGATCCATATTTGTTCGTTCAGGACAGCAATCATATTTTTGCCGTGTTGATAGGTGTAAGTTCCTTCTTGTGTTTCAAGAATTTGAAGATTAAGAATAATAAGTTGATTAATATGGTCGCCGCTTCCACTTTCGGAATCTTTTTGATCCATTCCAATAGTTATGCCATGCGGGACCTCCTATGGAACGACCTTTTCAGCAATGAAATCATTTATGCTAGTCCATTGTTTTGGCTTTTCGCTTTCTTGAAGGTTTCGGTAGTTTTCGTTGTGGCGTCCGTGATCGACATCCTTCGCCAGCGATTGTTGGAGAAGAATTTCTTCCGTCTTATCGACGATAAAATCCCTTTGTGGGAGGATGCTATTTTGAGGAAGATTTCTTTGAAGTCGTGATGATCATATGATGGTTATCGCCCATCGAACCATTCTTTCAGAACCACTAATTCCGGATAATTCTGGCTTTGCCAAAACCAATCTTTTTCTTGCCGGGAGAACTCTTGGAATGTGGCTAATGAATTAAGTTTTTCTTCCAATGCCTTTCGGGTTGAGCTCCTCTCCTTGGCGGTTATCATTTCCTCTATGGTTAAATCGTCCAGGCTTTTGGCGTAGAATTGGGATAGTTCTTTCCCGTCCGGTCTGCTCGTCAAATATTGATCATAGACCTCTTCCAAATCTGCTATTGATGCATGCTTGGAGTTGTTTCCTTCGGTTAGCGTCGCCTTTTGGGAATCGTTTAGAAGCAGGTTGTGGACCAACGTCCTGTAAAGCCATGGATTATGGATCACTTTTTGCATCGCCTTGATGGATGTGAATTTCGGCAACCATTGTTCAGTCGATTCCCTATTGTTTTTCACATTCCTTCCTTTCCCTCGGGTGATGCCTCCTTGTTTCGATTTGCCCAATCCGCCTATGTTGGTTTTCCCCGTATAAACCGCACGCAAGGCGTCTAGACAATAGTTGCTTAGTTGATCGAGATCCTCTTCCCGATTGATGACGGGAAGGACGAGTGAAGCCCATGAATGGATGCCGTTGCCGAAATATAGGAATCTCACTACCTGTTTTATCGTCGATTGGAAGATGTGGTCAAGCCCTTGGGTGCCCGTTTGCCTTTTCCGTAATGTGCGCACATGCGAAATGAGCGGTTTGTTGTGGATGGTTAGGGCATCGATGTTGTCTTGGAATTTTTTTACCCATTTTTCGGAGAGGGTAATTTCCGCTCCTCTGATATCGAATCCGAGAAATCGCACAAAACGGTCATGCCTGACCTCCTCCGTCTTTTGTGAATTGATGGCCAGACCGAACTCCTCTAATCGGTTGTTGATGCAGGTTGTCGCTTGTTCGTATTTCCTCCCGACGTAAAGAATGTCGTCGGAATAGCGCGTGTAACACTCGCCTAAAGAGGAGAGTTCTTCGTCTAAGGAGTAGAGTAGTGTGTTGGCGAACCATGAGGAAATGGCGCATCCCTGTTTTATGCCTTGGTAAGTTTCCACGTACTCGCCTTTTCGTGTGTCGTAGTAGATGTCGGAATCGTAGTATTGCCTGATGAGGTCTATGACGGAGGAGTAGCCGTGGTGGCTTTCCACGACATCGAGCGTCTCATGGATGCGGGTTCGTGGAACCGTGTCGAAATAATGGTGGATGTCGAATTTACGTCCGACGACTCCTTCGGTATTCTCTAACGACAGTGTTTGAATGTGGCGGGAGACGTTTTTGACGATTTTACCGATACCGACGCCTTCGTGGTAAGAGAGACAGGATGGATGGATCATGTCGCCTTCGTTTCTCATCAGCCATAAGTAAATCGCATGGAATAGTAGCCTGGTGAGGGGATCGTTGATGAAGAATGTCCTCTCGTCTCCGTTCTCCTTTTTTGCGTATCCTGTGTGCGGTGGCTCTATTTGATATTGGTGATAGGCTATTTTTTTCAGTAAATCACCTCTTCCGTGAGGGTCTTGGATGTATTCCAACGAATAATGCGGTATTCTCTTTCGAACACCCCATTCGATGACATCTTCCCAAATTTTTTTGTCTAGGAATAATGATTCAAGTATTTTATCACCCATGAAAACGATGCTGAAATAAAAACCAATTCCACTAACACGAGGCATTCCTTTAGATTATTTAGATATAGTTAGTTATCCCGAAATCGGGATAAATCACTATTCAATATTGTCAGCCAAATTGGAGAAAGTCTGCCTGAACTAATTCATTGTAATTCTATCTTCTTTTATAATTGTGATAATCGAACATACCTCCGTTACTTTTATCGAAGAAGTTTTTACAACAGTAAGAGAACAATTGTTTTCCGTCACGACGGACCGCATCAGCTTTCCTTTCTATTTCATCAATGCTGCTTTCTCGTGTTGACAAAGAACCAGGAATAATGAGATTTAAATATTTGACCATTGTCATCATGGCATTATACGCACCATCACCCACGTATGCGTTGACAAACTCTTCATTTATTGTGTCTCCTGGACTGTGATAGAAAAGACCTCTATGGCTGTCGTATTCCTTGATGGAAGAATATAACTCTTGTGGAGAGTTGGCGTTTTCGATTTTTTGGATGAGGTTTGCATATTCTTGAAACAAGTCTTCAAGTGTCTCGTTCTTCGATTTGAATAAATTTTTATAATCTGAAGGAGGAGTTTGCAGGAAAAACATTCTGTCGTGTTTTTTCATTCTGCCTCTAATTGTCCATGTAATGTATTTGTACGGTCCTCCTTTACATTTATTGTATGTAAAACTTCTATTTACAGCTTCTTGAAATTTTTCAAAATCCTCTTTTGCCATAGAAACAGCGACTTCCTTGGTCCACCATCGAGCACGTCCTCTGTATTCGTTAGAATCACTTCCTTCCGTTTTTGCCAATGCTTTTAAATTGCGGATTAGAATAGTCCAACAATCATCGTAACTTACTCTTTTTTCTATTTGCTGATAATAACGGGATTCACTAAAGTTCCCGTCATAGTCGAAGCACATGTCTACCATCTGGGGTAGAATCCAACTTCGTCCGATTCGTAGGTTGGCGATGTAATCCGAATCGTAAACATTTTCCGCCAAATCTTCTATTTCTTGCCGTGTGGAAGGCGTTGAATCGGAACGTCTCGCGTAGACATCTCTCTGATTGTTGTTGCTTTGTTCAGTCGATCCGCTGAACAACCTTGTTAAACTTGAAATAATTCCCATATGTTTTTATATTGGTGTTAAATGTATTATAAAAAAATATTAATGTTTTCATTCTCATTGCGGACCATGTTTGAAACTATTCGGTCTCAAAAATCGATAATGAAAGCGGGGTTGCGCTATATTTTAGAGACGTTGCGCGCAACGTCTCTACGGGAGATCCCTTATCTCAACATTCTCTCTTCCTCGAACATCTTTAGGAACGCTTCCGCGGAGGCTTTCTGGTAGGCGCCTTTCATTGTGAGGACGGAAGCTTTCAGTCCGGTCTTTTGTTCCTTGATCGGAATGGCTCTCAACTCTGGACGTCCGACGATTGTCGTTTTGGAAAGCACTGTGATGAAGAGGGAGGACTCCACCAATTGGAGCAGGATGTTCACGTCGTTCATCTCCAAGTGCGGGTCCAATACCATGTCGTGCGTGCGGAGTAGCTCGTCCAAGGCGCTGCGCGCGTTTAGTCCGCGGGATGGCAGGACTAGGGAGTATTTTTTCAAATCGCTCAGCGAAATGCTTTTCTCTACCGCCAGTGGATGTCTTAGGTGGACGATGGCGCACAAAGGCACTTCGTATAAGTCCGTCACTTCAATCTGCTCCTCTTCCACCACCATGCTGAAGGAAAGCACGATGTCCAAATCCCTGTTTTGGAGCATTTGCATCAGCTCTTGCGCCGTTTTGTAGAACACTTCCAGCTTTATATGCGGGTACTCCTTCATGAACCGTAGGATGATTGGAGCTAATCCGAAGCACAAACTGTAGGTGATTCCTATGCGTAAGCGACCCATGCGGATTCCCCGAAGGTCTTGGATGCGTTGCACCGCCAAGTCCGCATCAGCGATGGTCTGTTTGGCGAAGGGGAGGAACTCATTGCCCGCCTCGGTCAGGAAAACTTTCTTCCCGATTCGGTCAAACAACAGGACGTTTAGCTCGTTTTCCAGTTGCTTGATTTGTTGCGATAGGGTACTCTGTGTAATGTATAATTGCTTGGCGGCGTCCGTAAAGTTCAGTAAGTCAGCCGCCTTAAGGAAATATCTTATTTGTCGTAGTTCCATATCAATCGGTTTTATCGATGAAGTTAATAGAATAAAATCGGTAATAAAGTTCGTAAATCTATTTGATATCACCTAATTTTGTTATGAAAAATAAAACGAGAGGATAATAAAAGGAATGTTTAACTTTTAAAATTAATTGATATGGGATTTTTAATTGTTATTGGAGTTAGTACGATGATGGCGATAGCCATGAAGATGTATGTTACGAAAGGGCATCAGAAATGAAATGGTTGGTTGACTTGATCTCCCAACCTGGTGTTGGACAATCCATCTTCCTTTTGGCGGCTACCATCGCTGGCGGTATCGCCTTAGGGAAGATTAAAGTGAAGGGCATTTCCCTTGGCGTGACGTGGGTCTTGTTCTTCGGAATTTTCATCGGTCAGTTTGATTTCATACCGTTGGATTCCACCATCCTCCATTTTGTGAAGGAGTTTGGGCTTATCTTGTTCGTCTATGCGATCGGATTACAGGTCGGACCCAGCTTCTTCTCCTCTTTCCAGAGTGGGGGAGTGACGCAAAACCTTTTGGCGGTGGGCTTGGTCGTCTTGGGTGGCGCAGTCGCGTTTTTACTGCCGGCGCTCTTTGATGTGGATTTGACCTCTATGGTGGGAATCATGTCGGGTGCGGTCACCAACACCCCGGGCTTGGGTGCGGCGCAACAGACCTACACCGATTTGAACAACGCTTCCGCTGATTTCCTTTCTGCGGGATATGCCATCGCTTATCCGATGGGTGTCATCGGCGTCATCCTCTCTTGCATCATCATTAAAAAACTCTGCGCTGAAAAGGCGGTAGAGGAAGGTGATGGAAAGAAGGCGCAGATGGAGATGTTCACGATTGAGGTGACCAACCCAGCCTATGACGGTTATACATTGGTGAATCTGAAGAGAGCAGTCGGTTTCGATTTCGTGATTACTAGGTTGTATCACCCTAGTAACCAATTCGTGGAGATACCGTGTGACGAGTCTCTCCTGAATGTGGGCGATAGGTTCTTTATCGTGTGTGAAAAGAGTGTGGCGGAAAAACTGGAGCACGTTTTGGGCGAACGCGTCGATATGGACATTAGGGATTGGGATTCGCTCGACAAGCAGCTCATCTCTAAGAAAATCACCCTTTCCAAGTCTGAGCTTCATGGTAAGAGTTTGGGTGAGATTGATTTCAGGAAGAAATTCAATATTAATATTTCCCGTGTCATTCGTGCGGATGTGAGCATCTATCCGTCTAAAACGCTGAGATTGGTGTTGGGTGACGTCCTTGTGGTGGTCGGCAACGAACAGGGAATCCAAAAAGTGGTGGATTACGTCGGAAATAATAAGGGAAAACTTTATGATCCGTTCCTGATACCGATTTTCCTCGGAATCATGTTGGGTGTCGTCTTGGGCTCTTTGCCGATTCCTTTCCCGATGATACCTGTCCCGGTCAAGTTGGGTTTGGCGGGAGGCCCGCTGATCGTAGCCATCTTGATGAGCCGTTTCGGGGCTAAATTCGGTATCGTCACCTATGCCACCCACAGTGCGAAGAAGATGTTGCAAGAGGTGGGTATCTCCCTCTTCTTGGCGGCGGTCGGACTCAGTTCCGGAAAGATATTCTTCACGACGTTGGTGGAACACGGAGCTACTTGGTTCTTGTACGGAACCCTCATCACACTAGTCCCTTTGATTATTATCCTTCTTATTGGCAGGTTGTTCTGTAAATTGGAGGCGTACCAATTGATGGGCTTGGTTTCTGGAGGAATGACCGACCCGGCTGCGTTGGCGTTTTCTAATTCTGTGACGGACGGTAAGGCTTCCTTGAGTTATGCGACGGTCTATCCTTTGACTATGTTCATGCGCATTCTTTGTGCCCAGATACTTATTCTTTTATCAATATGAATAATCGATAACCCCTAATAATCTTCTATCCTGTTTTTTAAAGGGACGGCTGAGACTCCGTCCCTTTTTTTCGTTAATCGTGGAATTAATATTTCTAATAAGATTAGATGTTTTTTTGTTGTATTTTTCATCTAATTGTTATATCTTCATAAAAAACTATTGATACGTATAATAGATTGTTGGTCTATTTGTGTTCAGTGTGTGTTGATGTGCCTTTTTTAGCTAATTAATATTTTTTAAATAGTGCTGTGATATGAATCGGAAAACTTATGTGTTCACCTTGCTCCTATTATTTGCGCCCTTGTCAGTCGTGCGATTGATGGCGGGAACGCCAAATAATGTTTACAAAGAGGGCGTGATTTATGTCTCCCAGAATGGGTCCGGAAATGGAACGTCATGGGCGAGTGCCATGGGCGATCTAAACAATGCGTTGAAGGTCGCCAGTAGTCAATCCTTAGACGTATATGTGTCGGCTGGTACATATACGGGAAATAAAGATAGTCTGAATGCTTTTGTCATGCAGGCTGGTGTGAATGTTTACGGAGGATTCTCCGGTACGGAAACCAATTTGGACGAAAGGGATCTTAAAAACAATCGGACCATTTTGACGGGTCAGGACGTACAGCGTGTGTTGTTCCAACCGAATGATTTCACCGATAGTACAATCGCTGTTTGGAATGGTTTCGTCATCGAACATGGTATGTTTAAAGAGGATGATACGCATGAGGGGGCGGGTGTCTATTTGAGGGACTATAGCGCATTG
>JAZLJL010000068.1:0-8529 GCA_045617845.1 Paludibacteraceae bacterium
AATGATTAAAATAGACAAAAAGTATCCATAAAAAGCCCAATAAGAAACTTTTTCGCAAATTTTTAAACAGCTTCTTAGTTTAACGCATAAAAAAAATAACATATTAGGATGATTCATTATTTCAATAAAAATATTTGCGTATTATTTAAGCATAATATTGCACAATAAAAAACAATTAGTTACATTTGCCCCCAATTAAATAACCACAGTATTAACTATAAATAATATTTTATCGATCTATGTCTGTTAACAAAGTGATTTTAGTAGGAAACGTGGGCAAAGACCCGGAAATACGCTACGTCGACAAAGACGTGGCAGTCGCCAACTTCACCCTCGCCACCACCGAAAGGGGCTACACGAGCGCCTCGGGGCAAACCATCCCCGACAGGACCGAGTGGCACAACATCGTCGCATGGAGGGGTCTCGCCAAGTTGGCTGAGAGTTACATCAGGAAAGGCAGTTCAATCTATGTGGAAGGAAAATTGAGGACCCGCTCTTGGGTGGACGAGAAGAACGGCAATGTGACGAAGTATGTCACGGAGATATTCGCCGAGAACATCGAACTGTTAGGCAAGAAACCGGAAGGGGGAGTCCCACCTCTCGCGACCAGCCCGTCAGCGGCTAACAACGCAGTGGAGACGACACCTCCACCTGTTGGGGATTCCAACGACCAATACCCTTTCTAAATAAAGAACTTGATTAAAAATAACATAAGCAAAACCAAAAGAGAAGCCAGATGCGACATCCCGCTTCTCTTTTTTCGTAAATTAAGGAGAAAGAAAATATTCCTGTGACAAAAAAAACATTAACTTCGTGCACAAGATTCCCATAAGAGGGACATGCGGAGCGAGTCATGTAAAACACGCTATATTAAATGGTTAAATCAAAGGTTCATATAGCAATATGGACGCATAAATGTTTCTAATTCTATGTTCAAAAAAGTAAGAATCGCATTGGCGGTTCTATTCTTCACCCTCACCACCCTATTATTCCTAGATTTCACAGGTGTGGTTTCATCCCACTTCGGTTGGTTGGCAAAATTACAGTTCTTGCCAGCAGTCCTATCGCTTAACATACTAGTTATCATACTATTGGCCGCATTGACTCTATTATTCGGCCGAGTCTATTGCTCCGTCATCTGCCCGTTGGGCGTCATGCAGGACATCTTCTCATGGTTCGGCAAGAAAACCAAGAAGAACAGATTCTCGTACAAAGAGAACAATGCGAAACTACGCATCGGGGCGTTCGTCACGTTCGTAGTCTTGCTATTGGTTCCATTCACGTCGTTCATCGCCCATCTAGTGGCGCCCTATAGCGCATACGGACGTATCGCCACAAACCTTCTTTCCCCCATCTATAGATTGTGCAACAACGGATTAGCCTCCATGGCGGAGAGCCACGACAGTTATCAGTTCTACCAAGTGGACTTGGGCATCGCGTCACCAATCTCCATCGCGGTGGCGCTCATCACCTTAGTGGGATTAGGCATTGTGGCTTGGAGATTCGGAAGAGCCTGGTGCAACAACATTTGCCCAGTCGGAACCTTATTGGGCTATCTCTCACAAATCTCCCTCTTCCGGCCAGTCATCAACACGGATAAATGCAACGGATGCGGTAAGTGCGCGCGCAACTGCAAAGCCTCCTGCATCAACCAGAAAGAGCACACCATTGACTACACCCGCTGCGTCGCTTGCTTCGACTGCTTGGAGAACTGCAAGAACGGGGCGATCCAATATGTAAGAAGGCCCATCCAAAAAAGACAAAAGGAGGCGGAATCCGTAGACACGTCCAAAAGGGCGTTCCTGACCACAGGCGCAATATTCGTGGCAGGGGCCGCCATCGACGCGAAGGCGAAGAAGGTGGACGGAGGTTTAGCCGCCATCGAAAACAAGAAAGCGCCGGTGCGAAACCTCTCACCGAAGCCAGCCGGATCACTCAGCATAAAACACTTCAGCAACCACTGCACCGCATGCCAATTATGCATCTCAGCATGTCCCAACCATGTGTTACGTCCATCGACCGACCTAATGCACTTGATGCAGCCGGAGATGTCCTTCGAACTAGGCTATTGCCGTCCGGAATGCAACAAATGCTCAACCGTATGCCCGGCAGGCGCCATACAACCCATCACCGTGGAGGAAAAGAGCTCCATTCAAATCGGGTACGCCGTGTTTGACAAGGAGAACTGCGTGGTGAACACCGACAACGTCACGTGCGGAAACTGCGCCCGCCACTGCCCCGTAGGTGCGATCCTCATGGTGGAGCGAGCGGACGGAAAGAATTACCCGACGGTCAACACGGAAATTTGCATCGGCTGCGGCGCATGCGAAAACCTCTGTCCGGCTCGTCCATTCAGCGCAATCCACGTGGAAGGAGTGGAAAGGCATAGGGAATTGTGATGAGGTAAGAAGTAAGAAGTAAGAAGTAAGAGGTAAGAGGTAAGGATTTGAGGGGAGAGATGGCAGGCTGTGGAGGTGAAGGAAAGATGAACTGTCCAAAGAATTTTGAATTAAATAAAATCCCTAATACCTTTGCATTGCAAAATTTTATATCTTTGCGGAACAAGAGAATTTTTTAATTTCTAAATAAAAAACAGAATGGTTAATTACAAAGATCTAGGCTTGGTAAACACTAAGGACATGTTTGCTAAGGCAGTAAAAGGTGGTTACGCAATTCCTGCATTCAACTTCAACACAATGGAGCAAATGCAAGCTATCGTACAAGCATCTGTTGAGACTAAGTCTCCAGTTATCATGCAAGTTTCTAAGGGCGCACGTAACTACGCTAACGGTACTATCTTGCGCTACATGGCACAAGGTGCTGTTGAATACGCTAAGGAATTAGGTTTGGCTAAGCCAGAAATCGTGCTTCACTTGGACCACGGTGATAGCTTCGAGCTTTGCAAGGATTGCATCGACAACGGATTCTCATCTGTAATGATCGACGGTTCTTCATTGCCATATGAGGAGAACATCGCTTTGACTAAGAAAGTTGTTGAGTACGCACACGAACACGACGTAACCGTAGAGGCTGAGTTGGGTGTATTGGCAGGTGTTGAGGATGAGGTTCAAGCTGAAGAGTCCCACTATACTAAGCCAGAAGAGGTTATCGATTTCGCTACTCGTACAGGTTGCGATTCATTGGCTATCTCTATCGGTACTTCACACGGTGCATACAAGATCAAACCTGAGCAGTGCACACGCGACCCTAAGACTGGTAAGTTGGTGCCTCCTCCGTTGGCATTCGACGTTCTCCACGCTATCGAGGAGAAGTTGCCAGGATTCCCTATCGTTCTTCACGGTTCTTCTTCAGTTCCTCAAGACGAAGTTGATACCATCAACGCACACGGCGGTAAGTTGCCAGACGCAGTAGGTATCCCTGAGGAGCAATTGCGTGAGGCTGCTAAGTCAGCAGTTTGCAAGATCAACATCGACTCTGACTCTCGTTTGGCTATGACTGCGGCTATCCGTAAGTACTTCGATGAGAACCCAGGTCACTTCGATCCACGTCAATACTTGAAGCCAGCACGTGAGAACATGAAGAAGATGTACATGCACAAGATCACTAACGTTCTTGGTTCTGACGGAAAGATCGGATAATTTATCCTTATCCTTCATAATAAAGGGCTGTCGATTTCGGCAGCCCTTTTTCGTTACCTACCCTCATAGATGTTTTAGCCTAATTAATCGACACAATCCACCTATTTATCAAATGAATTATCAACGTGTCAAAATCTTTAATATATTCGTACCGTTTAATTAACTTTTAATTTTTAGCGATATGAAAAAAATGTTTTTATTCGCCGCAGCAGGTCTAATGGGAGCCCTATTGGCAACCTCATGCTGCAATTGCGACAAGAACTGCAAGTGTCAATGTGAAGAGAAAGGCGTATGCCAAGCCGAAGAGCAAGGATGTCCTATGCAAAGGCCACCTCACTGCCCAGGAGAGATGAAGCCAGGCTGCCCAATGGGTGGCGAGATGAATCCTAAGATGAAAGAGGATCACGAAAAATGGATGAAGTTCGACAGTCTATCTGTGGACGAACAAAAAGCCTTGTTACAATCAATGAAGGCGGAAATCGACGAACGTGACTCCATGATAGCTGCCAAAAAGGCCGAGATGGAACAGAAGTGGGCCAACTTCGACAACCTTCCAATAGAAGAACAAAGAGAACTAGTGATGATGAAGTCGCACTTCGGAATGAAACCGATGGGACCTAAGCCATGCGGACACCCAGGGGAGAAACCTGGTCATGGGCCTGGTCATGGCGGACACGGTGGACACGGCGGACACGGCGGACACGGTGGACACGGTGGACACGGACCACATCACGATAAAAGATAATTTCATAGACAAGCGTCCAATACGATAAATCCTCGAATTGGACGCTTGCTGTTTATTTCCGCTTCTTTAGGAATACAACCGCCAATGCCACTATAAACGCCAAGGGCAGACCAAATACTGCATATCCCCTATGTTCTCCAAACATCACACATAGCGGCATCAATAAAAGAGATAGCAAAAGTGTTATTACTGTAACTTGTATAATAGTTATTAAGATGTTTTTCATTATTTGTTGACGGATAATTAAGTTTACAAATTCGCATTAGACCGCTGTTCCTCCGTTTCAATTTGCCTTCAAAACGACAGGGAACATCTAGATTATTAATATTACAAATATAGCAGAGGATCACTGATAAACAAAAATCCAGTCCTTTAGAGAGAGACTTTATATCTCAATAATTCTGTTCGTCAGTATTACATAGACCCGATAACAACATAAAAAGAGGGAGGAAGAAACAAAGTTTCAACCTCCCTTTATCGTTTTCAAACCAAAGCATCAGAACTGCATGGAAAGCATAATCTCATGCGTATTGGATGGCAAATAATTGTATTCGCCCAAGTTGAAGTCATAGGAGTAACCGAAACGGTAACGTTGGTGTAACTCAAAACCGGCAGTGACTGACATCATGGAGAACTCGGTAGGATTACGCAAGTCCGGCTTCCATGTCACACCACCCCAAATAAACCGGTTATAGAAGAGCATAGCGTTCACCTCCATCACATTTGTTTTCTTCTTATGCATGAAAGTCAACGCGGGAGCGATGTCGAACACAGAAGAGAGCGGAATAAATCCACGTCCGTAAAAATAGAAGTGGCGTCCAGCCCTAAAAGTTGTGGAATTCTTAAAAAGCATATGCGTACAAGAGGCTCCGACCATCCAATGTTTGGAAGTGAACTCCAAACCGAAATTCATATCAGGCGTAACCTCAGTAGTCTTATCCTGCACATACGTGTCGGCGTCGCTATACTCAGACTCATCACGCATCACATGATCCTGAGGATTGAAATAACCGAAATTAGCGCCACCGGAAAGTCCGAGGGAGAGAATATATTTCTCGGACAAGTCCAGATGGTAAGAGTAAACCACCTGAGCATCCGTTGTGCTGTGGCCAATGCCTAAATGGTCATGGAAGACAGTTAAACCTATACTGGACTTCAGTTTTTCGCTATAACCTGAGAAATTCACAAGCCCGGTTTTGGGTGAGTCATCGAAGCCGACCCATTGGAAACGTCCCAAGACAAACAAATCAAACTTCTCGTTATTTCCAGTACCGGCCGGATTGACATTGATACGGGAGAAGAGCTGTTGGGAAAGCAGCAAGTCTTGCTGGGCATGCGCAGTAGCGAAACCAAACAACAAAGAGCCAACGACGACTATAATATGGACAAATCTATTTCTTACCATTGTTTATCTAATAAAAACTTATTTCAACTTAAAAATCTCCACACGACGGTTGATTTGATGCTCCTCTTCGGTCTTCGCATTCTTAATGGCAGGGTTAGACTCACCATCACCGCGGGTGCTCAAGCGATCCAACTTAATACCCTTTACGAGCAGATTGAACAAGACCCATTCGGCACGCTTCTTGGAAAGTTCAAGGTTATATTCATCGGTACCACGTTCATCGGTATTACCGACAATCAAGAACTTATTGTCAGGGAAGGAATTGACAAAACGGAGCAATATCTCGAAATCCTCTTTGTATGTACCGACAGGCACATCCTTGTCGAATTCGAAATAGAAGATGCACTTCTCTGCAGTGACATGCACATGATCGGTAACTTTGACCAAAGAGTCCGATTTAGAGTTTATTATATCGTGCATCTTGCGGACCTTCAGCAGGAATTTATCCTCTTCGAGGTCAAAATCCTGTGCTGGGACAAAAGGTTGTTCGTCCGACAGGTCCGAAACCTGCTCTTGTACTTCGGCAGGAATTGGAGTGTCGTTCGACGCCAAAGCCTCGCCATCAGTCTTGTTAAGCGCATTAATGGAGTCCAAGGCACGTTGCTGATTCTCCAAAGCCAAAGCCTCAAGTTCCTTGTCGAACACATCGGCGAAAAGCCTTGACTTACCATCATCCAAGCGAGAGACATAGAGGTCGTATTTGCCGGAATCAGGAGCCATCCTTCCCACTTTACGGTCGGAAGCATAAACCAAGGAGCCATCCTCACGGACGAAAGGGAAATCCTCTTCGGCATCGGTATTGATATTATCGCCCAAACGTTCCGGAGCGCCCCAATTACCAGCGGAATCCTTTTGGCACCGCCAGATATCCGTTCCCTTGGACCCCTCCATATTGGAAGCGAAATACATGACAGTCTCATCCTCATTCACCACAGGATTCGAAACCATGATAGAATCCTCAGGAAGATAACGCCAGTTGGCGTAAGCCAAAACAGAGCCGGGATATTTATCACGCTGTACAGACGAGCCAAGGATCTCAATGTTTTTATTCGCCACCCACTTGCCGTTGCGTTTTTGCTTCGCAGTGAAAATCTTACCGGAACATGAGTAATAGAGAAGTCCGGAGGACGAACCATAGGAAACCTGCCCATCGAACATTATCTTTTTCAAATCGTCAGTATAAGTCACATTACTGACTTTCCCGTCAGGACCCACTTCAGCTATAAAGGTGCTGTCATTCCTCACCAAAAGGACCTTGCCATCTTTATATTTAGATATTAAATCACCTTCGCCCACATTCCTTGTATTCGTGAAATTGGACAACTGTTTGGAGTGCATATCCATCGCACCCAAGAGCATGCCAACGGCGAAAATAGACAACAATAAATTTCTCATCTTATTATTACTCGATAATTATTTCCTGAATATTTCAACTGTTCCCTTCTTCGTGCGTTCATCCTTCAACGTAAGCATATAGAAGTAAACGCCCGGTTCGGCCAATTCGCCTTTGTAATAGCCATCCCATCCATTATCGGAATCCGTGATGACATCACCATAACGATCATAAACGATAACCTTGTAGCCTGGCATGAAATCATCGTTCTCCCCATCCACGGTGTATGGCGTAAAGATTGTCGGAACCACCACATTGTCAATCAAATGCATACTAATAGTATTACTTCTCACCAATGGACAAGCGCCATTTCCCACCAATACGTAATAAGAGACGTCACCATCCGGCAAATCTGTGGTATGGTTCTCATCCGTCGCACCTAAATCGTTCACATCGCCATTGGCATCCACGGAATACCATGAGAACGGTCCGTAGAGGAATGAAGCCGTATCGGCATCCAAATGAATGTCCGATCCATATTCGAACACCTTATCAGGAGAAGAGATGGTCACTGAAGATGGTTTCGCCACCACTATTCCCGTAGTGTCGCTATCAGAGTCGGCACATACGCCATCAGAAACATAAACCCAAGGAGAAACGTTTTCCTGAGGGACAATCTTAAGAGAGTCCGCCGCTGTCACCACACCATTCCACCAATGGAAACTAGTAGCTTCACCCGAAATCACCTGAGCCTTCAAAACAACCGTATCGGAACCCGTCTGACAGATACTATTGGTATCGGCAAACAAGGAAACCGCTAATGGATAATGCACCTTGATAGGCGCCTCCTTCGTCACGGAAGGACACAAAGAGTTAAGAGACAAAGCGGTGGCGGTCACGGTCACATTTTCCTTCGGATCGACAATCAAAGAATAACCTTCGGAACCATCGCTCCAAACAATCTTTCCGATTGAAGTGCCAAGGGTATCGATGCTTAGGTGTACACCTACCGTATCAACGGAACAGATATCGTATTTATCAGCCAAAAGAGCGAAATCAATTGGGCGGTCTATCTTCAAGCGTATTGTGTCTTTCTTCGCAGGACAAATGTCATGAAAACCATTCACCGTCACAATATATGGTTTGTCATCAGCCTTCACAACCACGGAAGAATCGGTCATTCCATCATTCCACAGATAAGAACCAATATTTCCGGACAACACGGAGACCGAAAGATTGATCGTGTCATTCAAACAAGCGGAATCCCTAGATGCTTGGCTCGTAATCACCAAAGGCTCGTAAACGAACACCGGCACGGACTTCGTCACCGAAGGACAAAGATTATTCAAGGAAGTGACCTTGACGGAGATCGTCTCGCTCTGAGCCGGAACAACGTGGAGCGAATCGCCCGTCGCACCGTTAGACCATGTCATGGAACCAGACTTAG
>JAZLJL010000069.1:0-41665 GCA_045617845.1 Paludibacteraceae bacterium
CAACAGATCTAATGTGTATCTTTGCTCCCGAGTTAACTGTTTGTACATAAGCAATACAAATGTAGTTTACTTTCGGGAGGGGACGATGAATCTCCTCCTTTTTTTTGCATTTGTATTTGCACTTCTAATTTGAACTTAGGAAAAAGGCGGATGAAACCCATCCGCCCTATATTAAGAAAGTGAACAAATAAAGTCACCAGTAAATTAATCGTTCATGGAAGCGAGGAACTCCTCGTTTGAGGAAGTCTTCTCAAGACGATCCTTCAAGAATTCCATAGCCTCGACAGGATTCATATCAGCCAAGTAACGACGAAGAATCCACATCCGTTGAATAGTCTCCTTGCTATGCAACAAATCATCACGGCGCGTACTAGAAGCCATGATATCGACAGCAGGATAGATACGCTTGTTGGCCAACTGTCTAGAGAGCTGCAACTCCATATTACCAGTACCCTTGAATTCCTCGAAGATGACATCATCCATTTTCGAACCCGTATCAGTCAATGCTGTAGCTATGATAGTAAGGGAGCCTCCATTTTCGATATTACGGGCAGCACCGAAGAAACGTTTTGGCTTATGGAGGGCATTAGCGTCCACACCACCGGAAAGCACCTTACCGGAAGCAGGAGAAACAGTGTTGTAGGCACGAGCCAAACGAGTGATGGAATCCAACAAGATGACAACGTCATGGCCACATTCAACCATACGTTTAGCCTTCTCCAACACGATGCTGGCAATCTTCACATGGCGTTCGGCAGGTTCATCAAATGTGGAGGAGATAACCTCCGCATTAACGCTACGGGCCATATCGGTAACCTCCTCAGGACGTTCGTCAATCAGCAAGATAATCATGTAAACCTCAGGATGGTTTTCCGCGATTGCGTTAGCGATATCCTTCAGCAACACGGTCTTACCTGTCTTAGGCTGTGCCACAATCAATCCACGTTGACCTTTACCAATCGGAGAGAACAAATCAACGGTACGCACCGACAGATTACAAGTGTTCTTTCCTCCCGTAAGGTTGAACTTCTCATCAGGGAACAAAGGAGTCAAATGGTCAAAAGGGACACGATCCCTAACGAATTCAGGGGAACGGGCATTGATTTTATCCACGCCCATCAACGGGAAATATTTCTCACCCTCCTTAGGAGGACGGATGGTACCTTCAATGACGTCACCCGTCTTAAGTCCATACATCTTAATCTGAGATTGTGAAACGTAGATATCATCCGGAGAGTTCAAATAATTATAATCGGAAGAACGGATAAATCCGAAGCCGTCAGGCATAATTTCCAAGACACCCTGCCCCTTGACAATATTGTCAAAGTCATAGGAACGCACCTTATTATTCACAGGCTGTTCCTCTGGCTGGAAATCATTAAATTGTTGTTGGTTATTATTTTGGGCCGCCTTCACATTCTGTTGAGGTTGCTTAAACTCCTCTTTCTCAGTTCTAGGCAACTGTTCGATGTTCTGCTGCATTTGGTTCTGTTGCGAAACAGCCTCTGTAGCGGACAACACCTCTTCTATCGGAGGAGTCTTGATGCCTTTTTTCTTGTCAAGAATAAGTCTGGCGATGGCTGCCGCCTTATTTCCGGAAGCGATAGCGTCGAAACCTCCACGAGGACGTACATGCACTTGTTTTCCATCCTGTCTCCTACCATTGGAAGAGTCAAAATCTTGACGTTCCTGCTGATCTGGACGATTGGAAGGGAACTGCTGAAAATCGTCATTTTGACGAGGCATTTCACCCATGGAACCAATTGGAGCCTCACCGTTACCAGACATCATGCTCTGGTCGGCCTCAGAAGAAACTTCAGAACCATTCTCATCATTCTCTTCCGCATAAGAAATCATCTTGTCCAAGAAATTCTCAAGTTTGGAGGAAGAATCACCATTATCGAAATTTTCATTATTCTGTTGTTCAGCCATCACATCAACGATCTTAAAAACAAGTTCCTCCTTGCGGAAAGACTCTACACGTTTAATGCCTAAACTCTTCGCAATGGTCCTCAAATCCGTAAGGTTTTTACCTTTCAACTCTATTACATCCATATTATATTAAAATAATTATCACTTTATACACACGCGCTAAGGAAATGCACGAAATCATATCAAACCTAACCAAATGTCGTCTATAGGGGAAATCTACAAGAAAAAAAATTGGAGAACAAAAAACATCTATTCGGTTTTTCCAAGATCACACATTCACCATGAACGTGAATTATTAATAAAAAAGAGAAACATGATTGCTTCAACTTGAGAGCGGAAGACGGGATTCGAACCCGCGACCCTCAGCTTGGAAGGCTGATGCTCTACCAACTGAGCTACTTCCGCAAGTGAATGGTATTGTGGGCGAAGATGGATTCGAACCACCGAAGGCAAGAGCCAGCAGATTTACAGTCTGCCCCATTTGGCCACTCTGGTATTCGCCCCTTTTGAAATCGAGTGCAAAGGTAGTAATTATTTTGAAATCTCCAAAAGATTTCTGCTAAAATTTACCATTTTTATTGCAGTAACCGCTGCTTCCGTTCCTTTATTGCCCAAAACACCGCCGGAACGGTCTATTGCTTGCTGCATATCATCGGTAGTAAGAACGCCAAAAATGAAAGGCACGTCATACTCGGCATTCAACTTTGCAAGGCCGCAAGTGGTACCTTGGCAAATGTAATCGAAATGAGGAGTACCACCCCTGACAACACAACCAAGTGCAATAACCGCATCCACATCGGTCGCGTCCGCCAATTGTTGGGAACCGAAAATCAGTTCAAAACTTCCCGGCACATGTGTTACAATAATATTCTTTTTCTTCGCACCATGTTCGACGAGAGTGTCATAGGCTCCCTGAAGTAAATTATAAGTGATATCGTGGTTCCAATCAGAAACCACGATACCAAATTTCATGTCAGCTGCACTAGGCACTGAATTTATATCATACTCTGACAAATTTTTTGTCGCCATATTCGATTCTTATTTGCCTTGTTTCGCAATTTCCAAGAACTTCATGACATCCATCATACCCGAATAGTTAGGATATTCGTTTACGATAGACTCCAACAATTTAATTGCTTGATCGTTTTTCCCCATAGAAATATAAACCATAGCGGCACGTTTCTTATAGAGCGGTGTAAGCATTCCATTGTCAGCTTTATCTGCAGCCTTTAGATAATAATCCAAAGCCTTGGAAGGGTTTTCCATATCCCAGTAACAATCAGCGATTGAACCAATGATAGCTGGAGAAACCAACTCATCCTCGCCTGAGAATTTATTTAAATAAGTAAGAGCAGACTCGTTGTCCCCCAATCTCTTGTAACAAATTCCAGCATATGCGTATGCTAAGTTACCAGTAGGTGTCGATCCATATTCGTCAATGATATCAAGAAATCCCATGAACTCTTCAGGCTTTCCGTTCAAGGCGATTTCGAAAGAGTCTCTCGCGAACATCTGCTGTGCCTTAAAAATTTCGTTCTTAGCCTCATTCTTGCGAGGTTCCGACACAAATTGGCTATAAAGGAAAACAATCACCACCAAAGCGATTATACCCGCAAATATGCCGAGCAGAAGATTTATGTTACTCTCAACAAAACTCAAAACGCTAGACACTGCAGCTGCTCCATTCTGCTCTTTTCCTCCTTCTCTGGAAGGATTTTCTTTTATTTTTTCCATTTTTTATTTAAGTAATTTATTTATTTCAAAATTCAATTTTCCGCGAAAATAGTCTATTTATGGTTAAGCAAAAAATTTTAGCGAGTTTTTTTAGCGAATTCATCATAAACATTCGCCCATATTCGTTGAGGGACAAAGAACCTGACATCTCTTCCCTGCTGTATTGAATTACGCACAAAGGTGGAGGAGACTTCTATTCTCGGCGCGCCGACCAATAGTGTGATACGGTCGCTCCACGCTTCCGGTATTTCGGTCGGGCCATCCAATCTAGGATAAACAACAATCTTATAGTGATTTAAAATCCACTCGTAATTTTTCCATCCAGCAAAAGAGGCCAAATTGTCGCCTCCCATCACCAATACGAACTCCGTTTCCGGCTCCAACTCCGATAGGCGGGACAATGTGTCGCACGTATAAGAAGGCTTCGGCATGGAAAACTCGACATCAGAAACGGAGAAACGCGGATAGTCCCCTATCGCCTCCTTCACCCACGCCAAACGAATGGAATCATCCATCAAACTCAAGTTCCGCTTGAATGGATTTTGGGGAGAAACGATAAAACGCACTTCATCGACGCCCCCGAATTCGGCGATATGATTAGCCAATGCGAGGTGTCCAATATGTATCGGATTAAACGAGCCGAAAAAAAGAGCTGTCTTTTTCATCACACAAACTCTTTCACCATTTTTTTGATTAACGCTTTCGTCTGCTCCAAATCGTCGTTGACCACAACCCGGTCATACTTTCCGGAGAATGTCATCTCATATGAGGCCTTATTCACGCGGTCCTCAATCACTTCCATAGTATCGGTTCCCCTGTTCACCAGGCGTTCCTTCAATACAGCGATGGATGGCGGCATGATGAAAATGGACATGGCATTATCGCCGAACATCTTCTTGATGTTACATCCGCCAGCCACATCGACATCAAACACCACGATGTTTCCCTTGGAATTGATACGGGTAACTTCGCTCTTCAACGTTCCGTAATATTTGTTCGTGTACACTTCTTCCCACTCAAGGAACTCGCCGGCGTCAATTTTCGAGCGGAACTCTTCCGGCGACAAAAAGTAATACTCCACTCCGTTCTTCTCTTCACCTCTCGGGCTCCTGCTCGTCGCGGAAATAGAAAATTCCAAGCAATCGAACTGGGTCATCAAATAATTAATCAAGGTCGATTTACCTGAGCCGGAAGGAGCTGAAAATATAATTACTTTACCGTTTTCCATTGTTCACCCAATATCGTTTAGAGAACATTCAAGACTTGTTCCTTGATCTGTTCCAATTCATCCTTCATCTTCACAACAATCTTCTGCATCTCGCTATGGTTGGACTTTGAGCCAAGGGTATTAATCTCACGACCGATTTCCTGCGCAATGAATCCGAGCTTCTTTCCGCAGCTTCCGTCCGCATCCATCGTCTCCTCGAAATATTTCAAGTGCTGAACGAGACGATTCTTCTCCTCGTTCACATCCAATTTCTCGATATAATAGATGAGCTCCTGCTCAAAACGGTTCTTATCATAGGTAACGTCCTTCAAAGAGTTGAGGTTATCCAATATACGTTCCCTCACCTTCTCGATACGTTCCTTCTCGTATGGATCTATCTGAGACAACAACTTTCTGATATTGCCGATTTTTTCCTCGAAAACGCGACGTAGGGATGCACCCTCCTTGGTACGGAACTCCACCAATGCCTCTACCGCCTTGGAGAAGGCCTCATACACTCGGTTCCACTCCAACTCATCCAACTCCTGGGATTCTGTTTTGGTTGACTCCGGAAGACGTAGCAACACGGAAAACCAATCCTGGGGAAGTGGAATATGTAATTCCTGGGATATATTCTTGATTTGTTTACAATATGTCTGGATTACAGGTCCGTTCAACTGCAATGAACTCTCGGCTCCGATATTTTCCATGAAAACTCCGAACTCAACCTTTCCACGCTCCAAACGGCTACTCACCAAGTTTCGCAATTCCAAATCCTTTTCCCGATATACACTCGGAACACGCGAAGTCAAATCTAATTGTTTACTATTCAGAGACTTTATTTCAATCGAAATTTTCTTGGTTCCAATGGTGCAAGTTGACTTGCCGAACCCAGTCATTGATAATACCATATCTTTCTTTTTTGAAAATTAACAATGCAAATATATTTATTTATTTTTTACCTTTCTAAATATTTCTAATTCTTTTTATTTTCTTTTGTTTATTTGACATATTTATCTATTCTACACAAACATACCAATCTGGAAACCACCACATTTTCAACGACATCCATCCTCGTAAACGCTCATTTCAGCATACTCTGCCCCTCCCATTTCTAAATATAAAAAAGAGAGGACTTCCCTTTCACGGAAATTAGAAATAATGTAATTTCGCGTCACAAAAACTATAATGCGGGAAAAGGGAAATATTTCCCTTCGCATCTTTTTACATCCGTGGATTCTTCTTTGGTCGTCATTTTGGGTCTTCATTCGGCCAACCCACTGATTCCCAAAGGGAAGCGAATCCACACAAAAGAACGTCGAAAATGGCAAATATCATTCTAATCGACACCTCCACCGAAGTCTGTTCAGTGGCATTGTCCATCAACGGGAAGGTGACATGGCACAAAGAGAGTTTCGAAGGGATGGCTCACTCAGTCCTTCTAGCGAAACACCTCCAGGAATTATCTGAAACAATGCACTCCGATAACGTCAAAGCGGATGCCGTCGCCGTCAGCTGCGGACCTGGATCCTACACAGGACTCCGCATCGGTGTCTCTACCGCAAAAGGATTGTGCTTCGGTTCCGACATCCCTTTGATAGCAGTCAACACACTAAAACTGATGGCGAACGGATACATGAAAAAGAACGGGAAACCTGACGGGTCAACTTGGCTTTGCCCTATGATCGACGCCAGACGCATGGAGGTCTACACCGCATTCTTCGACGGCGACCTCTCCCTCAAACGCGAGATTTCCGCTGACATCATCGACAGTGACTCCTACGCTGATATCCTAAAAGAGAAAAGAATCGTTTGTTTCGGCAACGGCGCCCTCAAATGCAAGGAGACTCTCACCCACCCGAACGTGACATTCGTGGAGGACATTTGTCCTATCGCTTCCGACATGGCGGAACTTGCGGAAGAGTGTTACGCCAAGAAGGAAATCCAAGACGTGGCCTATTTCGAGCCTTTCTACTTGAAGGAATTTGTAGCCACTGTCAGCAAAAACAAGTTCGGAATATAATAACAAGGAAAGGATTGCAAGAGCACAGACGAAGACTGGCTCCGAAGACCATCTTATTTTCAGCGACAAAAAAAACTCCGTGGCACAAAAACGTTCCGCGGAGTTTTTTTTGTAAAAATTCCTTTTTATTATTCTGAAATGGAAAGCAAGTTATGGTGACGGTCGTACCAAACTCTTTTGACAAGCTTGCCTTTCGAATCGTAATAAATTTCACATTGTGTGGTTGGTTGCATCAATTGGTTGAAATGTTCCACTTTAACCACTTTCCCCGCTTCATCTATATACTCCCTCACTATCTCGTAGTTCGGCAAGTCAATTCCAACACTTTTCCAAGGCCATTCAATGACAATCGTTTTGGTTTTTCTTCCCTGTTGATCATATTCGTTCGTTTCGGTTTTCGTGACAAACTGATGGCTTGTAAATATCTTCTGAACGATATTTCCCCTCTCGTCCGTCTTTACTTTCTCGTAAGAAAGGAAATCCTCGTCATTCCTTTCTATCGTTGATATCCAACCATCTTCAATATCTTTTATATTGAAATTCACCACAGTTGAACGGGATCTTTTATCATTCCGTTTTGTCGTTGGGGTTTTGTCATCTTCAAAATCTATTATCGTAGAATCCACCTCCACCGCCTTTTCATCCTCTTGGATTTCCAAACTTCTTCTAGTAAAGACACCAGAAATCATCCTATTTTTCCCATCATAGGTGCACTTCGCAATATCATAATCAGATTTAGATTCGACCAGATTACCCTTCTCGTCATATTTGTAATCGTATTGAAAGTATTTCCCATAAATCTCCCGAATCACGAGCCCCTTTGAATCATAAAGTTTCAAACATTTCCGATTGTTATCCTCATTGAAAACGACAGAACTATCCAACACATCGCCATGATAAAAGAACCTCTCGACAGAAACCGCGTCATGACCAGCACCTTCATACGTCTCCACCTTCAAGTATTTTCCGTCCTTGTCATACGTATAAACTGTTGTCGTGGTATCAGGAGTGATGATATTCGATGTCTTGATTGTCAAATTTCCTTCGTAACGATACTCGGTTTTGAAATTAGTGAAATACTCCTCCTTCACACGATGTTGCTCATCGTATATGACATACTTTGCTGCTTCGTCGTTCTCCGAAAAGGCATTTATATTGCCGAAAAACAATGCGGCAATGATTATTAACGATTTCTTTCCCATACTATTCAATTATTTCCAATAATAGATTTTCCGTTCCTTCACATCCACAGATTCACGACCTGCCACCTTCACTACCCAGTTGCCATATTCGTCATAAAGATAATCAACGAAAACAGTATTATCATCCGCTTTCTTTCCCTTACATTCCTTAAGGAATTCCTCGATAAAATCATTGATATCCTGAGGGGTTGGAGATGATATGGGGTTTCGTTTTTTCCCCTTTTTATTGTAAATGTAATATCGTTCTACTTTTTCTTCCACAGAATTGATATACTCATTACTTGTTTCCATGCCCTCTTTATTGAACATGGTACAACTTGTTGAATTCTGAATTTTAGAAAGGAAACCATCACGATATGTTAATGTGTATTTTTTTTGCTCGACAGGAAGTATCGGTGAAACTGCTATTTCAGTCAGCAAACCCTCTTTATTATAGATGAATGTATCAATAGATTCCAAATACCACATTCCCCGATATTTAGAATAGGGATCCCACGGCATTTGATCCGCATAATTGCTATAATACTTGCTACAATACTTCACATCCAACATAGATTTGTAAGTTTCCGTTCGAACCAATCGGGTACTATCATAACCATATTTGATGATATACTCCCTGTCATTGCCGGAATAAAAAACATTGGATCCGCTGACACTCACAATGTTCATTTCGGAGATTTTCTTTTCCTCATCATAAGTCCATGTTATAGAGTCTTCCCACGCAGTCTTGCGTTGTTCATTCAACGGTTGGGCAATCTTGCGTTGTGCACGCAATGGTTGGTTTCCTGGACCGAATTCGATGACCCAAAGGGAAGTGTCCGCATCTTCCTGATATTCATATTTCTTTTCAACAATCTTCTTAACCATGCCTTTGGGATACATTTCATCGTATGGAACACGACATTGGGCATAGTTGCAATAAAAATCCACTCTGTTTTTTCCTCCATCCGCGACTTCCTTTTCACAAGAGCAGGAGGCACAACAAAGGGATAGGAATACAACTGCTATGATAGTAACGTTTCTCATTGTCAAAAAGAGTTTTCACACAATTAATCAAATGCTAATATACAAAAAAAAAGAGGACAGGTCATTCCGACTCGTCCTCTAAAATAATTTTATTGAATTGGAAATATTATCTCTCCGCCCTCATCGGATTGATGGTTAAAGATTTTTATATACCTCGCAAACCTGCTCCGCAATTTGACGCCAATGGTATTTAGCCAAATCATAAGTTACACGACGACTCAACCCACTAGACAAGACGCCATCCAGTTTAACAGACAATTGATTGACGTCACCGACATGGAAATAATCCTCTTCAGGCAAGTGGATTTCCTTATTTGCAGGAATATCACTGACTATGACAGGCAAATTGTAACTCATCGCCTCTAGTAAAGAGATAGGCAACCCCTCATGAGAAGAAGGAAGCACATAACAACTAGCATGGGTCAATAATGAGTGTAACTTCTTACCTTTGACGAAACCTGTCAGCACGACACCATTCTCTTTAGCCATTCGTTTAAGATTGATGGAATAATCATCTTCGAAATCGGTATCACCCGCCAAAACCAATTTGACATCAGATTTTGGATGCCTCAATTTATAATTGGCATAGGCATCCACCAAATGATGTAGATTCTTCTCTGGCACGAAACGGCACATTCCCAAAATATAACGCTCTGGCTCTATTCCAAGTTCGGAAAAATAATCCGGGAAATCTGTAAAATCGGCGTCTGGAACACCATTATAAATCAAATGCACCTTTTTCGTCCTATTATATTTACGTGCGATAAGATTTTTAATGACCGTAGAAATAACGATAACATCATCCGCAAACATACAGCCCAATCGTTCACCGAGCTTTAGTATAGCTTTAGCCACAAATCCCCATTTATCACGGTCATAATCAGGACCATGGTGGGTAACAACCACCTTCATTCCACGTAATTTAGCATATGGCGCCAACATCGCCGGACCGATGGCATGGATATGCAAAATATCAGCGCCTAACTTTTTCGCTGTATTGACAGCCCTGAACGTATGAATGATTGCCTCAAAAGATTTTTTCTTCGGAGATGGCACACTGACAAGTTTCACTCCATTCCATTCGGGAATCTCCTCTTTCAGATAATTAGAACGACAAATCACAGTAACGTCGAACCCCTTTTCCGCAACCAATGGGAACAACTCCTCACAATGTGTTTCAACCCCACCCATCACATTAGGGATTCCACGAGTCCCAGTAACTACAACTTTATTCAAGTCTGCCATCGAGCCAATACTCTAACCTACTTTATTTCAATATCACGGTCTGTCTCTGCGATTGTGGCCTCATATCCCTGACCAGCCACATCAGCATTCACGATATCCTCTCCCCTTTTCCCTTTCAAAGCTTCCAATGAGTCGTCGGACAAACCATTATTAATTACCGCATTCAAATCACAAGTGGAAAGTTTGTCAAGATCTTCTTTCGTCACCTTTCCATCACGGTAATCACAGCAGATCTGATTTTCATACATGCTGTACTTCATTCCTAACATACTCTTCACCTTATGTTTCAAGACCCACAAGGCAGGCTTTTGGATATATTTACGCATTGCAGGAGAGACAGAACCTATCATCCAACAATTACGATTGCAGCAACGCACTTTCTTTCTGACAATCTCCGCTTCAGGAGAGTTCCATAACTCATCCCATGTCTGGGTATTCAAGTTTCCCATCACCTCCTTATCCTTGGTGCCATTACAAGGCATCACATCACCGTAAGGGTCGATGAAGAAAGTATCGAAAGACATATCACAAGGCAAAAGTCTATTTTGTCCGTAAATATAATTAATCAAACCATGATTGAAATAGGCGCGGAACCATTTCTTCGGACTATTACTACAAAGCAACTCATTTACAAGGTTCTCAAAGTTCTGAGCCACCATCGGACGATCCTTGATGATGTTTTTCGCCTCTACAAAATAGAATGAATTATGCAACGATGCGGTAGCGAACTCCATACCCATCTCATTGGAAATCTTATACAAAGGGACCAAATCTGGAGCGTTCTTGTCTTGAACTGTCATACCGAAACCGACATCTTTCATACCCATTTCACAGAGTTTCTTCAACGTAGTATATCCTCGCTGATAACCATCGTTAAGACCCCTAATTTCATTGTTCGTCTGTTCCAACCCCTCGATGGAGATACGAATACCTATTTGGGGGAACTCCTTGCATAGGTCGATAATACGGTCTGTAAAGAACCCATTCGTAGAAATCACAATACGGTCACTAAGTTTATACAACTCCCTGACCATATCCTTCAAATCAGTACGGATGAAAGGTTCACCACCTGTGATATTAGTAAAATACATTCTAGGAAGTTTCTTTATCGTATCAATAGAAATCTCCTCCTCTGCCTTTGACGGCGCCTTATATCTATTGCACATAGAGCAACGTGCGTTGCACCTATATGTCACGATAACTGTTCCGTTTAGTTTACTCTCTGTCATAATTAAAGACACATATTAACTAAATGCAAAAGTACATAAAAAATAACACTTTCGAAACAAAATTAGAAAATACAAAAAAACAGAGATGAAATAAGCACATCGGACTACTTATTTCCCTAAACCATCTAAAATAGACTTGCTTTCAATACTTCCTCGTTTCATTTTCACAAAAACATTCGAAGAAGCATCTTTCTTTTTGAATGTTGACTTAGCTTCTGAATCATCACTACTTGGATAATAGACATACTGATCCTCAAAATAATAGATATGATTATTCTCAAATACACTAGCTTTGTTTCTCCCATAATAAAAATTGGATCCCCAAAAAACATTATTAGAGATTTCTAAGTTTTTTGCCACCTTCTTTTCGTAAGACAATATACACGCATCCCTTTTCTCAGGTGACGAAAAACCATTTTCGCCATTATTTATACAAACATTATTCACAAACTTACAATTCACATAGTCCAACAACGCACCCGTTTTGGAATCAACATTATTCAAAAAATGTTCAAAAGCCTGTCTGCATTCACTAATTCTATTCTTTTCAAAGATTATATTTTCAGGAAACGCGTCTTTAGAATCGGATCCCTGAATTGTGGTCGCGCAATCAAAAACATGAGAAATAACATTATTCAAGACACGACAATTGCTTTTTTTCTTTGACAAATAGATTTCCACCCCATTCCCAAAGCGAATCCAATAGGGCAAACGCAATTGCTGAGCTCCTCCTATATACTCTATCTCACATTCCTCAATCTTCACATTCGAACCACAAGAAAAGCCATGACAACTAAACCCTTCAACTCTTATGTTAGATACAGATGTATTTGTTATCGAGAAACCATGGGAATATGTAGAAAAAGACAAATCCAACTCATTAGGATTACTATCTAAATACATATATAAATATCTGAAATCCTCATCTGTCAATCCTTCATTTCCCTTCTTAGATGTTTGAGAGAAATCAAAATTTTTACTCAGATAAGTTCCTTCTTGTGGATTGGTAGGTTTCTCACCTACCTTCTTTTGAACATGCTGACACTTGTGCCCATATAAACACTTAGTCTCATTATTCATTATCAAACCAATGTTATTCCCAAAGTTCCCGGGATTTGTACGTCCACAAAAAACTGAAGCCTGTAAATCCAAACGCCATATTTTAGATCCCTTTTGCGGGACCCATCCATGACCTGACAAATAACCTTCCTGCCAAACATTCTTAAATTCTTTTCCTACCAATCGTTTCCAACCTGACACTATTGGTTTAGGACCTTGACCATATGAAGAAACGTTAACGTTATTAATATATACGCTCTCATTAAAAAACATCTCCACATTTCAACAAGATATCTTTTTGGCGAGTTTTAGCAGCCGCTATGGTCTTTATCGGATTTTTCGAAGATATACCTAAACTAGCATCATCTCCTTCCGAAGAAGAGACATATACGACTTTAGCCTCCACCAAATTTTTAATTCTAGGAGAATTTGACAAATCAAAGGCTGAATTCGTTATAGGAGAGAAAGAAAACGTATTCTCAGTATGATTCTCTATAACAGACCAATCTACAATCGCATAACCAAAAACGCCGCTATTATTACACTCTGACAAACTGATGATATTATTCTTTTCATCATATTCACTATTTTTCAAATGGAAAGACGCAATTTCATCACCAGCACCATTTTCTATCCTAACTATCCAATCACCATCCTTCCCATAATTTCTAGAAATAAGGGCAACACTAAATTGTCTGTTTGATGTATCCTCCAACCGAGAATAATCCAAATACAACTCATGAAAGAAAACATTTAGTTGTTCATTATTAACGAACCCGCCAGATGAGGTATACGAGCACTGCAAAAAAAGGAAGCAGAGCACTACCACGAATAAAAATCTAACGATTTCATTAATGCTATAGTTACAATTCAAATTTAGGGGAAGCGAAATATTATCTCTCCGCCCTCATCGGATTGTTCAAGAAATCATCATAGGAAATCTTGATTCCGTCCTCGAGTTCAGTCTTATACCTCCATCCGAGTTTCTCCGCCTTGCTGACATCCAGCAACTTCCTCGGCGTACCGTTCGGTCGGGTCGTATCCCACTTTATTTCACCTTCGTAACCGATGACCTTCGCCACCAATTCCGTAAGAGCCTTGATTGTTAGTTCTTTCCCTGTTCCTGCGTTGACAGTCTCGTTGCCGCTATAATTATTCATTAGGAACACACACAAATTGGCGAGGTCGTCAACGAAGAGGAACTCCCTCAACGGACTTCCGTCACCCCAACAAGTCACCTCCTTCAATCCAGCCACCTTCGCCTCGTGGAAACGACGGATAAGCGCAGGAAGCACATGGGAATGCTCCGGATGGTAATTGTCGTTCGGACCATACAAGTTAGTAGGCATCACACTGATGTAGTCGGTTCCATATTGTCTGTTCAAGAACTCGCAGTACTTCAAGCCCGATATCTTAGCGAGCGCATAGGCCTCGTTTGTCTTCTCCAGTTCGCTCGTGAGCAGGCAAGACTCAGGCATCGGCTGAGGCGCCATACGCGGATAGATGCAACTACTTCCCAAAAACTCGAGTTTCTTACAGCCGTTCTTCCAAGCGGAATGGATCACATTCATCTCCAGAATCATGTTGTCATACATGAAATCAGCCAAAGCGGATTGGTTAGCGACGATTCCGCCCACTTTTGCCGCAGCAAGGAAAACATACTCAGGTTTCTCCTCAGCGAAGAAATTCTCGACAGCGTCCTGTCTCGTCAAATCAAGTTCCTTATGCGTACGGGTGATGATATTATTATACCCCTGTCTCTGCAATTCCCTCACAATCGCACTTCCGACCATACCACGATGGCCAGCGACATAGATTTTAGAATTCTTTTCCATTATTTTACGATTCCTTTCTCCAGATATTCTGCCAAATTCATTCTAACCTTCTCAGCGGCGCCTTCGGCTGCAACCTTAGCCACATCGTGCTCCACCATAAGTTTCACCAACTCTTCGAAAGTCGTCTTCGAAGGATTCCAACCCAACTTAGCCTTCGCCTTCGTAGGGTCACCCCACAAATTGACGACATCGGTCGGACGATAGAAATCCTCGGAAACAGCCACTACGACGTTACCGGTCTTCACATCGATACCCTTCTCGTTCACGCCGGAACCCTCCCAACGCAATTCGATGCCCGCATGGTGGAACGCCAAAGTGGCGAACTCGCGGACCGTATGTTGCACACCAGTCGCGATGACGAAATCCTCAGGAGTCTCATGCTGCAAGATCAACCACATGCACTCCACATAATCCTTGGCGTAACCCCAGTCGCGAAGACTATCCAAGTTACCCAAATAGAGGCACTTCTGCTTACCCTGTGCGATACGAGCCGCAGCCAAGGTAATCTTCCTCGTCACAAACGTCTCACCTCTTCGTTCACTCTCGTGGTTAAACAAGATTCCCGAGCAACAGAACATATTGTAAGCCTCGCGGTACTCTTTCACAATCCAGAAACCATAAAGCTTAGCCACCGCATACGGAGAATACGGATGGAAAGGAGTATTCTCGTTTTGAGGGACCTCCTCCACCTTTCCATAAAGTTCAGAAGTGGAAGCCTGGTATATACGGCAACTCTTTTCCAAGCCACACGCCCGAACTGCCTCCAAGATGCGGAGGACACCCGTAGCGTCGACATCGGCCGTAAATTCCGGAGAATCGAACGATACCTGGACATGGCTTTGAGCCGCCAAATTATAAATTTCAGTAGGTTTAACCTGCCCTACCACCTTCACCAACGACATGGAGTCTCCCATATCCGCATAATGTAGATGGAAATGGGGCTGTCCCTCCAAATGGGCTATACGCTCCCTATAATCTACGGACGAGCGACGGATGATTCCATGCACATCATAACCTTTCCCCAAAAGGAACTCGGACAAATAAGAGCCATCCTGACCCGTTACACCTGTAATTAATGCTATCTTATCCATAAAAAAATTGTTGCCTTTTCAATAGAATCCACAAAAATGGAACACAACTGCAAAGTTACAAAATATCAAACAAAACTAATTCATCACAACGTTTAGATCTTGAACATCATTGATGTTTACAAAAAAGAACCATTTACGATTTTTTAGCGGGCAGTAATGAATTATATATATTCATAAGTTTCTCATAATATGTTTCTGAGGAAAATCGGCTTACCGACCTTTCTGCAATAAAACGATAATCAAAAGATGCAGAATACATCTCTTCAATTTTGTTTCTTAAATCGACAACATCACCGCTCTTAAATGTCATTCCGGAAACACCCTCTTCAATCAATTCAGGAATTCCACCTATGTTTGCGCCAAGGACAGGAGTTCCGAGAGATTGACTCTCTATCACGGTCAACGGATTATTCTCAGACCATTCAGCCGGTAGGGCCATAAACTTTGCCTGCTCCACGATTGGACGAAATTCCTGCCAATTCATTTGACCAAGGAATTCCACATTAGGATATTTACCTTTTAACTCATCAAGCAAATCACCCCCACCGATAACCTTAAGTTTGTATGGCAAAGACGAAGCCGCTTCACATAGCGTACGAATTCCCTTTACCTCAGTGACTCTACCTAAAAAGCAATAAAAGTCCTTCTTGTCAAAAGACGGATTCTGTACCTTGTCAACGTCAATGAAATTGCACAACACTTCAAACTTGGAAGCATCATAACCGCCACGAATGCATGTGTCTGCCATAAACTTACTAGGCGGCAAAAACTTGGAGGTGTACTTCTGCAATTTTTCCACATTCCACTTCTTTGCCTCAAAATAACCGATCACCGCACCAGGAAGAGATCCCGGCATGCAGCCGTGCTTAATGACTGCCGACTTGTCGGAGAAGCATTCTTCGCACAACTTGCCATTTCGAGTACAAGTATAACATGGACACACCAACTTCGTGTCGTGCAAGGTCCAACATACAGGGATTCCTCTCTCATATGCGACCTCAGCAATAATTGGCGACAATTGAGTATGTATATTGTGAAGATGGACGATATCAGGTCTAAAGTCATCAAGCAGAAGGTTTATTTTTGTTCTAACCTCCTTATCTCCAAATGGACGTGTGAAAGCCTTCAGCTTTGACATATTCGACGGCCAATATCTCTTCCATGGACTATCTATATTTTCAGGATAATCCATAGCAAATATCGCCACTTCATGGCCTTTGGATTTCAAAAGGTCCTCCATACCCATCGTTACGATGCAGTCTCCACCACGACGGTAATAGAATTTATTTGATAACAGAATACGCATTTTTACTGTTTTTTACCCGCTAGGAAATCAAAGGAACAAAAGTACAAATTATTTGTATGCGTCCAAAATTACTTTCTCAAAAGCTTGACAAAAGGTTGTCCAATACGATGCAAGATACCAGACAATGCCAACGTCACGACGACCGTCAGTAAGATGAAAGAACCAGAGTCTGTACCTTCAGGCAACCAGAAAGCCAATGCACCCATCACTAATCCATGGCTTAGATACACCTCATACGAAACATTGCCCAACCAAAGAAGAATAGGGTTCTTGCACTGACGGTTCGATATGGCGGTAAACGCCAAAGCCAACAACATGACACCCAATACCACCTTTAGAAGATAAGCACCCCAGAAATATATCATTTTGTATTTCAAATAAGCTACACCGAAGATTCCTCCGAGGAGTATCAATACAGCTACTTTTACCCAACGGTTCCTAGACATCCAAGCCACACACTTGCCATAATATCTGTAGAGCAATACCCCCCACACCAAACCCATACGTTCAAATGGCCAACCAACTTCAGCGCTATTCTCACCATCCACGATGAAGTACATTATCAAGCTCGATAAAACCACCCCTGCTATTAGTAAACCATCCGCCCAAGCTGTCTTATCAGCAAAACACTTTTTCTTACAGATTTCCACAATATAGAACCAAACGCACCACTGCAACAGAACCAATACATAACTATTGATACGATACAACCTTGCAAGAGAACACCCGCCCGATTCCGCAATACCCCAACCGAACGACACAAGGTTAACCAAGAAGCAAGGAACCAGCAAAGCCACCAATCTATTTCGCCAAAAGCCTTTCAAGTAATCCTCGTTCCTCTCCACACTCAACATCATTCCGTATGCCGAAACCATAAAGAACAATGTCACGCATACATATGCAAGACTTCCTATCGCATCTTGAAGTGGATTTTCATATCCACTATGTACATGTACGTAAATCACAATCAGACATGCCAATCCTTTCAGTACAGTTGTGTAGTCTTTATTAAAGAACGTTTTCTCGTTTATTTCATTCTTAAACAAAAAAATCCCCACCCAAAGCAATGGGACGAGCAATGTAAAAAAGTATGTTTGTAACATTAGCATTTCCTTATATTATTTCTGAATTTATGTAATTCCATCCCATACACGATAAGGCTGAATTTTTCACCATATTATAAATTAAAACAATAAACGTACATACGTGAAGGCATCTCATTTAAAAACTTTACCAATACTTCACGTCGATGAAAAGTGGATTCAAAAGTGGATTCATAATAATCTCTTTCGACTATTTAATTAAGGGGATTTCTATAAATTGCTTTGTAGCGATTTTGAAAGTTTTGTCAGACAGATTGTTGATTTGAACGAAGGAGCAGTGCGGCTACTGTAACCGAGTGGAAATCTGTATGCAAGTCTTTCCCTACCTTATCACAAAAGACAGCGACCCTTTCATAGGGAGCCACATTCTCTTCGGGTAATTGGTACGAAACAGAATAATCATTTGTCAGGCCTATCCTATATTCACCCAACGAGATTGTATCTTCACCTTGATTGCACAACACCACCCAAGAATTAGGGAAGTCCATAGTCTGTTCGTCAAAATAACACTCAACATTCGACTGCATCAATTCATTAATAAGCAATTGAGGGAACACAGGGAAAGTCCACCCCAAACAAGCTATCAGCAAAAATAAAATTCTATTCTTTTTCATCATTATTTAAATATTCAATCGTTCTAATTTCGTTTTTTTTCGAATGTCTTTTCGTCACCAATCCAAACACAGAGAGATATTTCCCACCATATGACCGATACGTGTATAGCGCATATTTAGCACTCTTGACGACATCTTTATCTTTTTTCACATCCAGTTCGATTGGCTTTCCGTTAAAAGTACATTTTTCAAACACCTTGTTCTGCCACTTCTTCAGATCACAACAGACATAAAAATCAGTTTGGGAAGGTGAAACAATCTCTGTTTTTCTCCATACTTCGTTAGCGCCACATGAATACGGGAAATTCGTCCTCACCTTACAATCGTCCACAACAATATTTGCCACAGCATAATTTGAGTTAGCATTACCCAAACGAATTGCCGCACAAGTTATATCACAGTCCTTCAAGGTAATGTTTCCGGCGACTCCACCTCTGTAACCATCTATCACGCCATTATTGGTGTTGATTAAACAATGCTTCATTAAAACGTTATATCTATGGGAATCTTTCATCGTCGGATTCATAACCCCAATGCAATAGGTGTTGTACCACTTACCATTATCATTGTGAATTTGAGACAATTCATTTTTGTAGTCCACATTGCATTTGTCAAATGTAAGATTCCAACTACAAGAGGAAGATGCCGATTGCTGAGGAATGAATAACGGTCTATCGATTGTAGGATTATTTATGTTAGCTTGTGAGATAAATGTACAATTTTTAAAATTTCCATTAACTCCATACTGGAAATTACCCTCTTTCCTGTTATCATAACAAATAAAAAAAGCCGAACCCTTAACCCTATTTAGGCTTTCGAAACGGCAATTCTTGACGTCAAAATATATATTACAATCCTTTGTATTTTCGTTTGATGAAGAAAAACACATCATTTCATCCTGAGTATCCTGAATAAACTCACAATCCGAAATATCGACTTTCGTGACACTTTCCTTCAATTGTCCTTTTAGCATCATCCAAAGCATACCGCCCCTAAAACTAGAGGAACAATTATCAAAACGACAATTCTTCATTGTTAATTCATCGCATTTATCGACGGTCACAACATTCAGATTATTATGCAATCCCTTATTACGGACATTGATTCCCTCAAACAACTGTTTTTGAGAATTAGTATTAAACAAGTAAAAATTGCCGTCATACGTTTTCTTTTGGACAGAAGGGGCATCGAATATTTCATTAACATTCACTTCGATATCCAAATTTTTATATGACACAGATTCTATAACACTACTATTCTCCTCATAGAAAAGAATGGTTATTTTATGATGTTGTGTTCTATTGGTAACCCCTGTGTCCAATAACAAAATAGCGCCATTTCCGACAATCTCCAAATTATGATTAATCCGGAATACAGACACATCATCCAAACGAGAATTTATCCTATAAGTCTTGTTGGGGGAAAATTCAACTTTTTCCGAACTATTTAAGGCTTTTTCTATGGCTAATCTATCGTCCGACACACCATCCCCCATGGCACCAAACATTTCTGGGGTGGAAACAGAAGAAGCCGTACAAGAATTAATAACAAAGGATAAACAGATTACCAATAAAAAACTCCAATTCAACCTAAATTCACACATCATTTTAACAAAACATTTCTACAATATTCCAAATAAGAATTATACTTTTCCAAAAGTCGCCTTATCTCAGAATCAATAACCATTCGTTTCGAAACAAAAGCATTTTTGGCATCATTCACCTTGAGCGATAGATTTTCATAAGTACATAAAAAATTTGTTTCGTACAAACCAAACATATTAAGCAAATCAGAAAATTTCGACGAACCATTTTGTCCCACAGAAAAACCATGCGGTGAATAAAGCAACATCGGAGTCTGATTCTTAAGGCAAAAAACCGCATCATGAAAACGATGCGTCACAACACAATCAAAATACCGATAGATTCCCAATTGTTCCAAAGGGGACATGTCGTTAAGTACCTCATCAGCCCAAGAAACAGGTCGGAAACTATAGATTTTATACCCATCAGACTTCAATCTTTCAATTTCACTTTCGACCCACAAATCTTCCTTATTCGTATGGAAAAGGATCGATTTAGAAGGAATATTCAACTTTCTATCAGACATATAGGCCTCCACGTATCGATAATCAACATTTAAGCCAAACGTAGGATCTGGCAACAAATCTATCGAACTTTGAGGAATAAAATTTTCCAACAATGTAATTGATGTCGAATCACGAACCGCATACCCGGAAAAATCAGAAAGAGTCATAGACATCTTTTCTTTTTGCATCGGCGTTAAAGAGGCATATTCCACATTCTTCACAGAAGCCGCGACCATAAATTTCTTAGCCTTAACCTTTGGAGACAACCAATAAAGAGAAAGATTGTTATTATCATGGATCCGATCCAATTCCAACAAAGTATCAGCACCAACGAATATGGCGTCATAATTTCTATCATTAATGAACCTCAATGCTTTATCAACATCTTTAATCACATGATCTTTGACGATACCCAAATTCGACTTCACAAAAGATTTATACTTTCTCATCCTAACCACATCGTTGCATAAGGTGCGAAACGTACACTGATGCAAATACGGATGCCTACCTGGCGGGTTAAAACCATGTAATGGAACAATTTCCACACCGTCGGCAGGGAACAAAGAACAGAGTTGTGTCAACAATGCATACGCCTGCAAATTTGTCCCACAGTTCAAATCACCATAATATGTCAACAGACCTATCTTCACGGCTCAAATCTCAGTATAATAATCAGAATAGTTATTTCGATGGGAAACTGCAACTTTATATTCCTCTTTATAAGAACCTATACCAATTAACAGGACAGGGACTTCATTTTTACCAACATTCAATATCGGATAAAAATTCTTTAACTTACAAACCTTATGTCCCATTGTCAAAGGAATAGACGCAATTCCATAAAAGTTTAATGCGTACAGCAAATTCATTGCGTATAAGCCACCATCGACATACAACTGGCGTAATTCATTGATATTGTATCTTTGTTCATCACACGCCAACAGTATTGCAGCTTGCATTTTATCACTGAAGCCCCTACATCCGCCTTGATAATCAAAAAGTTGTGATTTCTTTTTCTGGTCATAAACCACATATACGCGCCAAGGTTGCCGATTGCAGGCAGAAGGTGTACGCTCACACAACTGTAATGCCTTTCTCACTGACTCCCTATCAACCGGAGCCGTTCCAAAATCCCTAACCGAGTATCTGATTTGGGAAAACTCATCAAAAGGCAATCGCAATTTTTCATCCAAATCTGATTTCCTGAAATTCAGGACACCGACCAAACCTGTTTTATCCACATAGTTTATGCGGTGTAACAAAGAATCAAATTTTTCGTTAATTCCCTCACTCGAAAAACCGCATTCCTTCTGTATATCGACATAACGTTTTATCACACTTAGAGAAAACGATACAAAATCATCGTTTTTAAAAGAGTCATAATAAGAAGCGAGATCCTTCAACAAATGAACAATCTTTTCTTCCCCGAAACCCAATTTCATCGGAGAAATGGACAGTCCCTTCTCAATGGCATGCGTCCTAATCAATAAATCCGTTCTAAACTTTTCCTCGCAGTTCTTTCTCTCACCATTTGCTATATAGCGAGTCGACCTTAGGGCATAATATAATTCCTCCCTTAAAATCCTAAAAAAAAGAATAATCTTATTTTCCTTGAGAAACTTTATCAACATATCGTATCAAAAAAGTCAGAATATTGTTTCACAATTATCTCTGGTCTAAAACTATTGTCAACAAACGCCCTGAGGTTCTGTTTTAACGTCTCATACGACTCATCATCCAAATCAGCCACTTTCTGTAAGACATCAACCAATGAAGCAACATCGTTCACTTTGAACATAAAGCCGTCCTTACCATCATGAGTTCTTTCTCTAAAGCCTTCGATATCAGATACAATAGTAGGCATATTATACCTATATGCGATCATATGCGGTCCACTTTGAGCGACATTTTCATAAGGCAAAACCAAATATTGGTGTTTGAAAAAAAGTTCTGGAATCTCTTCGTCATCAATTCGTTTAAAGAAATAGGAAATGTTGGGATTCCCAGCTATCAACGATTCATATTTTGGAGTATCGTCACATTTACCGGCAATCGTCAAATGTAATTTGTTCTTATATTCAGCAGATAACGAGTTGAAAGCATTAATCACCACATCCAGCCTTTTATTATCCTTAACATTTCCAAAAAAGAGCAAATTCACCTTGTCTTGAGGGACCTCATAATTATCCGTTTTCACTTCTCCATAATCTTTCAAAGACATTGGTGCATAAAATGATTTTTTATGAGGATATTTTTCCGACACATAATCATACAAAAACTTCGAGAAAAGATGAAAATAACCATTGTTTCGGAATACGTAGTTTACATACCTAGTCATCAGCCACTTATCCGGCCAACCATCATAAGGTTTGACATTATGCGCAGCGTGCACTATTGGCACGTTTTTTACTTTTCTCAATAGGACAGGATAAAAAAATGGAACACCTAACAAAGCATTATATATGATGTCAGGGACGAAGCCAGACGTTTCTTTCACCAATTTATTCACCAAATTGGCATAAAAAGGAATAATACGAGGATCTTTCTGTCTATATGGGACATTAATTATTTCGCAATCCAAATTTTCATCAATAGCCACACGACTTCCAAACATACGAAAGACGATCCATCTACAATTATAGCGATTCCTAATGGAAGGGACAATTTCCCTATCGACATCAAGGAAATAATCTCCGGTCAACCAAAGTATATTCTTCATCGGCATCATTTGCTCAGCTCCTCTTTTATCGCTTCCAAATAACCTTTTCCGTATTTCAAATCAGGTTCCAAATGATTACCTTCCGCCCATTCATTCCAAGATTTCACAAAAATAATCTTTTCATCCTCCGGTTTGTCTTTTATCATCGACACAGTTTGAGAGAAAAGCTTTTTGAATAATACGGGAGTTGATTTATGGAATATAGTACCATTCGCTCCCAAACGAGGAGAATGATCCCAATTAGGCACAAGGACAGGTAAAATCCTTCCTTCCTTATAACGATCGGAAATCATATACTCAATAGCCTTTTCATATGCAACAACTCTTGTAGGAAAATGCAAAAGTTTCGACACTTTTTCCATTATCCTATTTTTTAAGCTTACGACACCTCCCCATACCTCATTCATCAAACACAATGAATTGGCATCCATATAAAGATTGGCAGGATGATTTAGCATCTCATGACTTTGGACATTGGAAATGAAATAGAACCCTGGCAACCCATTCTCTTCCGCCAATCTATTCCACAACTCACACATCTCCTTATAGTATGGAATCATATCAGCTCTATAAAACACATATGCCAATTTTCCCTTTATTTTGAAATATCGTTCATCCTTAAACGCATCTAACAAATGATAAAACTGTTTTTCTGCATCTTCAAGCCCCAAATATTTCTGTTCCATCAACATCTTACTCTCCATTCGTTGAGCTTCCGCGTTCCAATTCTTATTTTCCCAAGAATGGTTTGCCCAACAAAGGAAGAATGGGAAATCGGGTTTTTTGAGTTTCAGTACTTCGTTCAATGGACGCTCTATGAGAACCCTACCATCACCGAACCAATAATGATATATGCAAAAAGCGGATAATCCATAAGCTTTCGCCATTTCCGCTTGTTGCTCTCTAGTTTCAGGCAACCTCAAATCATAATATCCCAGATCAGCAGGGACATGGGGCTGGTAATGTCCGGGAAATAATCTCTTCGCCTTGCCGACATTGGTCCACTCAGTAAACCCTTTCCCCCACCACTCATCATTCTCAGGGAATGGATGATATTGAGGAAGATAAAACGCCACAACCTTTATGTCTGTCATCATTTATTTTGTTTTAACATTAAAATATTTAGCAACACTGTTTTCGTTTTTTCAACCTTTATTTCTCGATAACTTATAGCCACCATAATAACATAGAACCACAAGAAATAATACCCCGCAAAATCACCTGTCACACAAGCATACGCCACATAATACAACACAAAACACTGTATCAACGTAACAGACTCTTTATTCTTCAACAAACGAATAGGGAGAATAAGCAGTGAAATAATATAACAAATCCATACAAAAACTCCCCAAACACCGAAATCACATATCACTGTAAAAACCAAACTCTCAAACCCTAATAAATCAGGATGGCCACCATATTTTTGTAAATATAGTAAATGCCAACCATATCCATTCCCTATGATTGGACTTCTTGCCATCTCTTTAAAGGCTGCCGACAATTGATTTAACCTCATGGAAAAACTAGATCCATTCGCGATTTCATTCTTGTCAGACAAATCAAAAATCGATGCCACATAACCATACAGGAAGTCATTGGTAGACAATATCAATAGCAAAACAACACCAATCAATATAGTATATAGGAACACCTTAATTTGACGTTTCATTACCAAATATGCTCCAACAAATACAATTAACGCTCCGATTACCGAGCGCACTCCGCAAAAAAACATATCCGAAACTAAGATCAACATAAGCAAGATAAACACCAACTTACTAATTTGCTTACGGATATAAAATATGAAAATGATAAGAGTTCCAATCACGAAAGCCCAAGTCATTGGATGAACAAACGTAGAAGAAATTCTACCAAATAACCTATTATCATCAGCATACCAACTTTCTATAATATCTGCACCCGATAATAATTTCAAGCCAAAAACATAAGGATTAATGCCATCTGTCTGTGTTAATACTAAAGCATATATCCCTGAAATGAAAGCAGCGACAATGATAGCCGTTTTAAAATCAGCAGAGATATCACTATTCACAATCAGCAACCACAATGACAATATTGGCAACATACCATTAATTAAATCTGTTCTCCAAATCCAAAACTGGAATGGAAATGGAGTCGGCGCCAACGGCATTACTATACCTAGAGCAAGCAACAAAAACAAATAAGGGGAAGCAACCCCAAGAGATTCTTTTGTCTTTTTTACTCCAAACTTATACACAGACATTCCCATCAATGTCAATGTCAGCAAAGAAACAGGGAGTACTCCAAGTGTAGGAATTGGCACTAAAAAGATATATAGGAAATAAGCTATCATTCCCCATTTCACATTATATAAAATGAGGAATAATATCCCGACAGGCAAAAACTTAACAACGAGCAAAAAAAGTTCCATCCACGCAAATTTATTATCTCATAATCCTTTCATAAAGAAAAAACTATCATTCCATTTGCTTTATCATTTTCGCCGGAACCCCGCCAACAACAGCATTGGAAGGGACATCCTTTGTTACAACAGCATTAGCGGCGATGACCGCCCCTTTCCCAATACGGACACCAGACAAAATACAAACCCTCTCTCCTATCCATACATTATCCTCAATCACAACAGGGCCCTTGACCTGTAGAGGTCTTTTAAGTGGAGGAATCGACGACTGACCCAAAGAACAATCACCGTGAGAATTATCACTTATATATACATATCTACCTGTCAAAACGCCGTTTCCTATTGTAATAGACTCACATGCCGTAATATGCGCATTTTCCCCAATATACGTATTTTTACCGATGGAAATAGACGGGGAAAAATTTTGCGAGCCAAACGCCTTCCATGCTGTCAAAATAACATTTTTCCCAATCATAGTTCCTTTGTCGATAGAGATACAATCCACACCTTTCAACTGATGTGGGGAAATTATGACACCTTTCAGTTGCTTGAAAAAAAGGCCAATTGCCAAACTATAAATTCGCCATACATAATAGAAGAAACGGCCTTTTAAGTATACTATTTTATTTATCATGAGAAAAGATTATGTTACTCTCCAGACTGGACAAAATTTAACAACCATTTACGAATGCAAAGATAATCACGGCACAAATGGCATGCAAATGTTATTTCCAAGTATATCTCATTTCACGAAAACCGTTTCTTTAGGAATAGGTATGTACGATAAGGAGACAATAAATGAAGTCCCTTTATGAAACACTTGTAGAGAATGTTTGAATCATAATATTGGAAATCAAGGTCTTTGAATTGGAAGTACTTCTCAATCGCAAAAAACAAGTGTCCATGTTTCACCAAAAGAGGGAAAAGTGTATCCTTGAAATATTGTTTACACCCCTCATATACAATAGGGACCTTTGTTTTCGACCTACATACAGAACCTCTATAAACCCTATACAATACAAGAGGTCGTTCTATGAAATATAATTTATATTTTTTAAGAACTTTCTCATAAAAAGGATGTTCCTCACAAAACTTATATTTTTCCTCATATCCATTAACCTCTTCCCATATCATTTTATAGTAAAAAACGCCAGGAGCAGGGATATAAAGCTTCTTCAGCAATTCATCGTATTGTTGGGAATGAGGCAGAGCCATTTTAGGGTAATACTCCTTTTCGTAATTAGCTTCGTTCTCTTTGATAAAATCCTCGTCATCACCGAACATTTTCAATTTGCAACACACGAATTTCGCCATGGGATTCTCTTTGACAAAATTCACATACTGTTCTATCGCAAACGGTTCAAGTTTATCATCTCCAGCCAATAACTTTATCCATTCTCCACTGGCTGAACGCACTCCATTATTACAATTCGCTGAAATGCCTCCATTTTGGGGCGCAGTGATCAACTTCGTATTTGTGAAAAATTGACTATTCGAGCGAAGCCACTCTTCAATAACAGCCACTGTATCATCTGTAGAACAATCATCACTTACAACAAGTTCAATATTGTTGTAAGTCTGATTCTTTATACTGTCTAAAGTTTCGACAACAAGTTTTGAAGAATTATAAGTTATTATGACAACGGAAACTAATGGTTCTTCATTCATATTTTTTTACAATTTTGATTCTACCTTCTATTTTTTTGGACAAGAGGACATTGTACCAATTTTAAAGATACTAAAAAATATGTACAAGAAAGGGAAAAACAACATAAAACTCTCAATAAACACCAAAGGATTCAAATATGCCCATATGTGTAATATTGAAAGAAACTTGCGATAATTGTGGATACTAAAAGTCCAACACCCACCACCGTTTATTAAAAATCAGTAAATTATCTTTAATACAAGAAACTGCTCTGGCAAGCATAACTAACAACAAAATGAATCAAAGAGTATCCATCTTAAATATACCAACAACAACACCCGAATATCTTGATAGACGAACACTTCGACATTTTGTCAACCCATCCCCTACTAACCTTACTTTTCCCATAAGTCCACCCTAAGGAACCCTTGTCAAATAATCCTTTTTCCCAACCTAAACAATTGGCAATGTGCAACTATTTTTTTGCTCTCAATTTGTTAACTTTATTCAAGATTGTCTCCTTATCGATAAGATGAAAGGCAATACAACAAAAAAAGTATACAATCACCCCTGCCATACCACCAAAGACAACCTGTAACCAAGGGTTAATAATAAACTGCATCAATAAAAACACAAAACCATTCGTTAATACTACAGACAATATAATATATCGCCAATCTTTTAGTTGTTGCCAAGCGCCATAGCCATAAAGTCTGCCAGGGAAATAGCAATTGATAAAGAAGCAAATGAATGTATTTACCATGCTACCTATAGCCATCGCTTCAATTCCTAACGGCAAAGTTATTACCATTGTCAAAAGAAGAAGAGGAAACTTCGAGAAGTCCATCTTCATAAACAAATCAGACCGTCCAGACGCATTTAGGACACTAATATTGATGGCTGATAAGGGAGTAAACATTCGAGCTAGACAAAACATCTGCATAATAAAGACACAAGGCAGCCACTTGTCTGTATAGAGAATGCTAACCAATGGTTTGGATAATGTTGCAATAAGTGTCATAAAAGGGAAAACTAAGAGAGCGGTCGTAAAGAGACTCTTCTTATAAAGGCGGAGCATTTGCTCTTTATCGTCCTTGATAGAACTCATCACAGGGAAAGAAACACCTCCGATCACACTATATATAATTCCAGAAAAAGTATTAGGAGCCGCATATCCTTTAGAGTAGAACCCCAAATCCCTACTGCTATAATATTTTCCAATAACTATAGTATAGATATTATTAACAATCGTAGAGTACACCCCTGTCGCAACCAGCTTCCAACCATATCTAAACAATGGAGTGAAAGATTCTTTTGAGAATGCGATAGAAGGTTTCCATTTGGAATACATTGGAAGAAGTACCATAGCCACCAGGACACTAGTCAAGCTTTGAGCTACAAGAGCCCACACTCCCCATCCCAAATATGCTAGTGTTACACCTGTTGCACCACTTATCAAAGAACAAGATACATTTATCTTTGCCAAGGATTTAAAATCTGCGGCAGCAGTCAGCTTTGCCCGATGGACTAGATTGACCGACGTCAAAACAAATTGTAACGCTAACACCCGAGTCAAGTCGCATAGCAAAGGTTCTTCATAGAAGTCAGCTATGAATGGAGCACAGATGAAAAGTACAAGATAGATAAAGACAGACATTGCCATATTGATAACAAAGGCTGTCGAAAAATCCATGTCAGTACAATCATGCTTCTGCACCAAGGCATTTGACATACCACTATCCACAAGTGTCGTTGATAGCGCCATGAATATCCCAAGCATACCAATTAGACCATAATCCGTTGGATCGAGCAGTCGAGCCAACACAACACCCATCAAAAAAGTGACACCTTGAACGGATAGTTTCTCGATCGAGTTCCAAATAATCCCAGACTTCAATTTTCCTTTTACAGAATCCGTCATACTCTTAGATTATTAATACTGTCAATAATATCGTCAATAATATTATCTGAAGGTAATCCGTTCTTAGGAATCAATACATCATTCAAAAACTGGGTACGAGATTCTTTGAGTGGATCGATTCCATTAATAACATTTTTTATAAAATCTTCTATATCCTGTTCACTATATGCGAGATAATGTCTTTTTATACATTCAACACCAAATTTATTATGTGCAGTCATGTCAAGTTTGTCTTTTACCGTTCTTAAGACGGGTTTATTTACATAGAGATACTCGCCAATAAAGGAACTACTATCATGAATCATCGCATCACTAGTTTTAAACAGGTCCACGTATTCTCCCTCTTGGACACACGTGTTTTCAGAACCCTTCCACTTTGAATAATATTCATCCGTTTTTTCTTTCCCCCAAAGATCGATTAATTTATTTCTAAGTAACGGATGTGGTTTGAACGCTATTTGTATATGGTCTCGATATTTACGAGCCATCTCCAACATAAAGTTATCATATTGGAGGAAACAAGAATAATTAATCTTGCCAATAGCATTTAACGTGTGGTGGGGAGCCCAAATGATTTTGCGTTTTGATGTATCATTTGATGGCCAAATATTGGCTGTTGCCTTTTGATCAATTATAAGATCTTCAATTCCAGGATATCCTGTGACCACAACATTTTCACCTTTTCTATCTGAATATTCCTCTGATATTTCTTTATGTATATTAGTCTCAGCATATCGTCTCCATAACAAGTTATGAAATCTTTGGTTGTATAACATCCTATATTCCGCACTTTCACCCATTCCATAGGGCACAAATACAGTTAATTCATCACAAAAATTGTCTATATAATATCTATCATCTATTAGACCTTTGTACGGATTCGTGTAAAAAATGATATCTGGTTTCAACTCTTTTCGTAAATCAATATAATGCTTTGTTTTTTTGTCATATGCGCATATATATTTATATCCTTTTTTTTCGAAAAACATTTCACATTGCGACATTCTCTCTACCATATTTTCATCGCCAAAATTCACAACTGGGCAAATTAGGATTATTGGGTCAAATCTATTATCTAAAAGCATTTTTTCATATACCTTATCATACTTCCAGACAGAATCGAACAATGCAAGAAAAACGCAACGTATTTGTTTAACACTCTGTAGTTCCTGTAAATTACGTCTTCTAACATAATTAGATTTATATAATTTCAGTTTTGTATAAAAAGGGCGAAAAACAGCTTTTATATTTTCGATTATAATCATTTCCGTATTATCTATCTACAGATTGTAATTCAGCGACAACTTATTTCTTACTTATCTTAGCAGCAATCTTAGCCTTTATTTCACTCGAACTAATCCCTTCAGTACGCGCCAGAACCGTATGTTCTTTCCCATGTTCCTCACACCATTGTATCGCACGTTGAAAACCCGCATGACACTGGTCAGGTCCCGTAACAAACACATCGAAATCCACCTCTTGTACAATCTTATCGACGTCTGTATAGGTGATAACCTCATCAACATATCGTATTGATTTGATCATATATTTACGGTCTTCTGTAGAGTTCATCATCTGGGCAGTTGGCTTATACTTCAAGATAAAGTTGCTATCTTGCACAGCAACAATCAGATAATCGCCCAAACCTTTCGCACGTCTATATAGTTCAACATGACCTTTATGGAGCAAGTCATATACACCAACCGTAAGTACTTTTTTATACTTTCGGGGTTTCATACTGGCAAGTTCAAAATTAACCGGAACAAGGAAACCCGATTTTTCACAACGAATCTTGAACTTTCGAAAATCCTCCTTACGGTGATGATATAACCAACTGTAATAAATATCGTCAGGCAGTTTATCTTGTACCCAAGTTTTTGCCCAATGATACCACTTGCTTAATAGGTTGTTTTTATAAAATATAGTCTGTTTCGGTGTTATCCAATCTACCCCATACTGAAACGACAGGTATTCATCAACTTCTGCTGGCACATTTAGTTCAATACCCTTAAAGTCCCATTTCACAGTATTCTGGAGGTATTTCTCATGAATAAAATCCGATCCACCGGTATGGCGCACATCACTGCAAATCTTATGCAACACAAAAACTTTGATGTATTCGCCATTGCGTTCAAGGTAGTATAATCCTCTTCGTTCATAACGGACCACAAGGAATCCGACTTCCATCAAGAGCCAAAGAATATCCTTGAAACGCTCCTCATCCTCCTTTAGTATATAGATGTCGAACACCGGTTTCCATGACTGGAAATCATCATTTCTTACGATTCCAATAAGTGTCCCAAAAGCAGGTCCCCAATTGATATCTATTTTATCAAGGTATACTGATAAAACCTGTATGTTTTCAAGCATCACCTCCTTATTCAATACTTTATTTCCAAAATAAAGGAAATGACTTTCGTATTCAAGGAACCCTTTTGATGTTTTAATATGTGCCATAAAATTTTTTTTATTTATTGCACTTGCTCATACCCCAAGCAAAGACTTTATCTATGGCGGGAGTATATATCCCTTTTTCTTCCGCCAATTGTTTAATAAAAAACAACCCGTAAGGAAAATCTTCTGTAAAATACCGTGAATCAAAATCAGGGATCCAGCCTCCCTCAACTTCTTTCATGGGCGATTTTATTTCTTGAAATGCGGGTATATGACTTATCTTATTACAGAGACTAATGGCATCATGGCTCTCATAATATTCAAGAAGTGAAGGTATGGCACCTTTCGTCACGGGGAGCACATCTAACAAACTCATGAATTCCGCATCCATGTCAATAATCATCTGACTCGCTTCTACCGTCCATTCTTTATAGAATAGAATCATATGATCAAAAACCTCACCATTCCAGTCTTTCCACATAGAATAAAGACGACCGGTATGAAGGATAGGATTACTGTTTGTTAATGACACCTCAAAATGGGACGAAAGTAATTTCACAGGTGTCATCCAAAGTTTCTCTACTATCAACCGGAAATGCTCAGTGTTCTCAATATTCTCAAGTGCAATAGCCAACTGGGGTTTGTATCCTAACAGATTAGCAGACTGACCGTACACATTGGTTCGCGCGATAAAAGGGACTCGCTGGAATCCAAAGAGTCTAGCCTTGTCACCCAATAGCCGATGCGCAGCGAAGAAGAAACCTGTACTGCATACAATAGAACCGACAGCAGCATTACCGATATATGGTTTTATTGTCTCGAGTGTTTTCTCAATCGCAAAACCAGGGAGGCAAAGAAAAACGATGTCACAATCATTTATTGCTTCTTCCGCACAGTTACTGACAACAACAAGATTGCCCTCATACACTTTACCATTCAAATCAGTCACCTCAATATGACGAGACCATCTTTCTGGTTGCTGAGTAAAGACATTAACCTTTGTATCATCTTGCGAAGCCAATACACCAGCGCATACGTGACCTAAAGCCCCACCTCCACATATACAAATTTTTATCATCGGATTAAATCTTTAAGTGCCTTAATAAACTGTTCGTTATCAACATGATCACGAACAGCAATACGCATGTAACGATCTGGTTCAATGCCTTTCTTTGCTAGACAGGCACTACCCAAGATATTATAATCCTTCAACAATATAGAGCAAAGCTGTTTAGGCTTATACGGCGGCAAGACTTCCAAGAAGAAATAATTGGCCTGTGATGGCATTACCTTTATGAAAGGAATCAGTTTCAATTCCCTCTCAAAATCCTCACGCGCCTTAATAAACTGATCACAAGCCTTCTTATAGTCATCACGATATTTGGGGAAAATCTGCATGAAGAACTCCGCAAAAGAATTGATGTTCCATATGCTTACCTGCTTCTTCATCTTGGCAATGAGATCGGCATCAGCACTACAAAGGATTCCCAAACGTAAACCTGGCACACCATAACTTTTACTGATTGACTTCATCACGTACATTTGAGGATACGCTTCAAGAAGTTCATTATCCAAACATGTGTTTTGTTCATAGCCAACACTAAAATCGACAAAACTCTCATCCAAGATGAACTTCATCCCCATCTTTTTGGTCCAATCCGCCAATTTCAAAATACCCTCTTTGGGGATAAAATTACCAGATGGATTGTCCGGATTAATGAGCAATAAAGTACTAACACGATTATTCACAAAGAACTCAATCAGATCATCCGCGCTATAACGAAAAGTATCGTTCTCTGGAATAAACGTCACCACCCGGCTATCAGGCATTCGATTTGGATACTCCTCAAAAGTTGGACGAATAACACCCAACTTCCCCTCAAGATTCTCCAAAAGCGTCTTTATCAATTCGGCCGCACCATTCCCTGGAATGATGTATTCCTGCTTTATGTTCCAACACTCGCTTGCAAGCTTTGAATTAACCTGCATACCAGCAGGGTATTCAGAGACGAGCATACGGAAGTTCGCTTGCATCTCATCAAGTATTTTCGAACGATTAAAGTATGGATTAACAAGATAACAATAGTCTAGCATACCTGGGTACACCCAAAACCCGCCATAGCGACTATAATATGATTTGAGGAATTGTTCGTCCTCTTTTTGAATCTGATTTCCCATGTTATTATGCACTAACTAACGATGCTAATACTTATTTTTAGAATCTACAGAGCATCAAGATAAAGTCTTAATTCATATTTACACCCACAAAGATATTAACAGAACCAACTGCTGTTTATGCATTCATTTACTTTTTTTCAACAAACAATCCCAAAGGATTGAATATCGGAGAAAAAATGAAATGCATCACTTCTTTATATAATATGCATAATGCAAAAAATATTACCGTGAACCCAAATAAAAGGAATAAATACTGAATATACTCAAAAGATTCTAACGCATATTGGTCCAGCGTAAACAACGTCTCGCAAACAGGATTTGTCACCTGGATTACATACACAGCTAAAGCACCTCCAGCAATCCTGTTGATAAACTTTGAACTAAACCTAAGATGCAAGAAAGGGAAAAAAAACATAAAACTTTCAATAACAACTATAGGATTTGAATATGCCCATGTATGCTTATAAGGTGTAAAATGAAATGCGCAAACAATAATTGCACATGTAAAATAACCGATAATCCACCAACGCTTATTTATACTTAGTATTTTATCCTTGTTAATTGAAGCAGCTCTAGCCAGCATATAGATTATGATAAAATGAATCAAAGAGTATCCGTTTTTTATGAAAAGACATTGGTTATCGAATAGAGATTCCATCACTACTTCAATCAAAAATAGAGAAAGTGCATATACTGTTACTTTACTCTTATATTTCTCAATAAAAGAATTTAGAACAGGAGAAAGGAATAGCAGCATCAAATAATTTTGAATGAAATAACTCTCACAAGAAAATGCAATTATTCTGTTAGCAAATTCAAACAGAGAAAAATGATGTCCAGTAAATAAGTCGAATATGTAGAATGGCACATATATGGTAAAAAGCATAACCCACAGTTTCCAAAATGAAAAAAACTTCATTTTTATGCCAAACCATCCTGAAATAATCAGGAAACAATTCACACAAACAATTGATAACGACGAAATACCCAATTGACAGATTTTATGATCCATACCAATAGACGAATCATTAAAATCGACCAATCCTCCTGCCATCCAACCATTCAAATGGACAATCAAGACCAAAAAAGTAGCCAGAATACGAAACAACTCTATTCCGGAATTTCGTTCAAGTTTTTCAGGCATAAAGGATTGGACTATGAGGCTTAGAATTTATTGACTAAACTAACCACTTGTTCGACTTCTTCCAATGTAATTGTTGGACCGATAGGCAAACTCAACTCTTCGTCAGCCAAACGTTCAGTAATAGGCAAAGAGAGTTTAGGTGTATTCCATGCCTCTTTTGCATAACATTCTTGCTTATGAGGCGCAATAGGATAATGACATACGGTACCCACACCATTCTCTTCCAAATAATCATGCAGACGATCACGATTCTCCTTTCCCTTCACAATAACAGGGAACAGATGGTATGCGTTCTGTTCATCAGGAAGAAGGTCTGGAAGTGTGATGAGAGGATTATTGATATGATCATAATAATAATGTGCCACCACCTTTCGCTTGGCGTTGTCCTCAATGAGGTACTTCAATTTCACATCCAGGACAGCTGCCTGAATCTCATCCAGGCGACTGTTTCGACCAGCATACTTGAAAACATATTTTCTCTGAGAACCATAGTTCGCAAGCGCACGGACGGCCGCCGCAAGTTCAGGATCATTGGTAGTAACAGCTCCACCATCACCGAGAGCACCAAGGTTCTTTCCAGGATAGAAAGAATGACCTGCCGCATCACCAATATTACCGGTAATACGACCATCAGAATATTTACAGCCATGACTCTGAGCACAATCCTCAATTAACTTGAGATTGTACTTCTTGCAAAGCTCGCCAATCTTTTCGGTATAAGCCATACGACCATAAAGATGCACGATAGCGATAGCCTTCGTACGAGGAGTGATGGCTGCCTCGATGAGGTCGTCATCGATCTCCAATGTATTAGGTTTAGGCTCGATGTTCACGGGAACCAATCCGTTCTCTGTGATAGACAGCGTGGTGGCAATATATGTGTTTGCTGGCACAATGACTTCATCTCCCGGCTGCATTACCCCCATCTCTATGTAGGCGCGGAAAATCCAGATAAGCGCATCAAGGCCATTGGCGCAACCAACGGTATATTTACAACCGATAAACTCGGAATAGTGTTTCTCGAACTGTTCATTCTCCTTGCCTTGGAGGTACCAACCGCTGTTTACAACGCGTGATACAGCTTCGTTAATTTCTGCTCCATGAAGAGCGGTCACGTCCTTTAATGAAAGAAAAGGAATCATATCTTTATTTTTATATTAATAGTTGACTTCGGAATATTCATGGACATTACCTTCTTTGTCCCTAAACTGAAGGTCTAATGTTATATTATCCTTAGTAATGTAGCCTTTCATCTTAGCTGGATTTCCCACCCAAAGAGTATTCCTTGGAATATTTTTTGTAACTACCGATCCCGCACCTATCATAGCGTGACTCCCGATGGTAATTCCAGGAAGAATAGTAGAACCCGCACCTATTGACGCGCCCTCACAAATCTTCGTTGGAAGCAACTTCCAATCTTTATTCTTTGATCGAGGATAGAGGTCATTCGTAAAAGAGCAATTCGCTCCAATCATCACATTATCTTCCAACTCGATGCCATCCCATAACTGAACACCACTTTTTACAGTACAGTTGTTTCCAATCTTCACCTCATTTTCAATCAGACAATGAGAACAAACATTACAGTTCTCTCCAATCTGAGCCTTCGGAAAGATGACACAGAACTGCCAAATATTAGTCGATTCAGGGATGTTCTCGCACATGCAATCTGCTAAACGATGTATCATAATGAACTTCTGTAATTTATAAACTCAGCGTAATCCCGAATATAGTCTTCAGCATAATAAATATCTGATGCCAAGACCATACATACAGCGCCAGATGAGAAGTCGCCTAAATCACGCCACATTCCCGGTTTCACATAGAGACCTTGGTAAGGACGGTTCAAGAAAAAGGTACGCTTGCATTTACCATCATCCAAAGTAACCGTAAAACTACCTGACGCCGCAATTATCAACTGGCTCAAATCACGATGTGCGTGGGAACCTCTTTCCGCTCCACCCGGGACATCATAAAGATAATATACGCGCTTCACATTAAAAGGAAGGGTTTCTCCATTTTGGACAACCGTAAGATTACCCTTTCGTTCGGAATGGTGTTTATCGAACTCAATGATAGAGCAATCAAAGACATTATATTTTCCCATCACGCTTCATTATTTTATATTCATTATAGTCTTCCACATAGTCTTTGCGGTCATATTTTGTATTAGCAAATTCTAGAGCAAAGGAGTTGGTCGAGAAGTTTTCCATCGTGCGCCAAAGACCTTTGGGAATATACAAGCCATAGTATGAACGGTTAAGAGTGAATGTCCTTCTCTCATTCCCATCATCTACGACAACATCAAAGCTACCAGAGATCGCCACGATAAATTCATCGGTACATTTATATGCGTGTCCACCCCTATCTTCTCCACCTGGGACATCATAAATCCAATAGGTCCGCTGAATCTCAAAAGGTATATGGTTGTTCTGCTCCACAAAAGACAGATTTCCACGCGGGTCTTTGAAGCGAGGTAATTCAACAAGTTTTATGTCTTTTATCGTCATATTATTTCATTTCGTATTAACAGACACTTAAGGGGACATCTATAAATTCCCCGATTATTAAATATTTTTTTATAAAGGTTATTCTTTAATCTTTTGTGCGCTTTTGAACTTTTGTCGCCATCTTGCTGATTTTTACTCAGTCACAGTGCCCGCACTGCTCCTTCGCTCAAATCATCAATCTGTCTGACAAAACCTTCAAAATCACCACAAAGCAATTTATAGAAATCCCCTTAATAATATCCTCTCATTCAAACAGTTTGAAAGATAAACTCAACCCATTGCATAATAAGAGACTTACAAAATTCATGGAAATTTTTAATCCCTCCTGAAAATATCCCTCGTGTAAACCTTATCCTCCACGTCATCCAAGCAACTATCATAACGGTTGGCGATGATGGCTTGGCTTTGCGCCTTGAATTTGGATAAATCGTTGACAACGAGGCTTCCGAAGAAGGTCTCACCATCCTTCAACGTAGGTTCGTAGATGATAATGGTCGCGCCCTTAGCCTTGATGCGCTTCATCACACCTTGGATGGAGCTTTGGCGGAAATTATCGGAGTTGGACTTCATCGTCAAGCGGTAGACACCGATTGTCACAGACGCCTCGGCACCGCCATATTGATTATTTCTCGAATAGTCATAATAGCCAGCCTTGCTCAATACCTGATCCGCAATGAAATCCTTACGGGTTCTATTGCTCTCGACGATTGCCGTCATCATATTCTGCGGCACATCCTCATAGTTCGCCAACAATTGCTTGGTATCCTTCGGCAAGCAATAACCGCCATATCCGAAGGATGGATTATTGTAATGCGTTCCGATTCTAGGATCCAATCCGACACCTTGGATAATCGCTTGCGCATCCAAGCCCTTCACTTCCGCATATGTATCCAATTCGTTGAAATAGCTGACACGTAAAGCCAAATAGGTGTTCGCGAACAATTTCACCGCCTCAGCCTCCTTCATGCCCATGAAAAGCGTATCGATATCCTCCTTAATGGCACCCTCTTTGAGTAAATCGGCGAATGTCTTCGCAGCCTTCTCAAGGAATGTGACGTCCGCGATCTTCGCAATGGCCTTATTCTCATCCTCAAACTCTCCGTTCGAGATTAGTTTCGGATAGCCGACGATGATACGGGAAGGATAAAGATTGTCATATAGAGCCTTGCTCTCGCGCAGGAACTCAGGCGAGAACAACAGGTTCAAACGGTCTACGCCCTTCTGCGCATATTTCACATAAAGGGCACGAGTGTACCCAACAGGAATCGTACTCTTGATGACCATCACCGCATTAGGATTCACCTCCAACACCAAGTCGATTACCTCTTCGACGTGCATGGTATCGAAATAGTTCTTTACAGGATCGTAGTTGGTCGGTGCGGCAATCACAACATAATCAGCATCCTTATAGGCAGAAGCCCCATCCAACGTCGCAGTGAGACGTAACGGTTTTTCCTTTAAATATTTTTCTATGTATTCATCCTGGATAGGAGAACACTTACGATTCAACATATCAACCTTTTCAGGCACTACATCCACCGCAATCACATCATGTTTTTGCGCAAACAACGTGGCAATACTTAAACCCACATATCCTGTACCTGCAACGGCAATCTTTAAATCTTCAAAATTTCTCATAATCAATTATTTTTCGACCAAGCATTATCACGAACCGCATAGATTCGCTCTATAATATCGACAACTTTCAACCCCTCCAACACATTAGTCGTGATGGAAATATTATCTTGTAAAGTATCTATCACATTTTTAATGACAAGGTGATGATTTTGGGCGGAACCCTTATAAGCGCCATAATCATTCGGCGGATTGCTAGGAGCCAACTCCGGCATCACATAATCCTTGATGTGGCAATAAACAACCTCGTTCATATATTGGCCCGCCACTTTCACCGTACCATTCTCTCCGACTATCGTAATGCTACTCTCGAGGTTCGTGTCCCACACGGCAGTCGAATAATTTAGGCAACCCATACCTCCGTTCATGAAGTCGAAAGTCACCACACCGCTATCCTCGAAATCCGTCAAATCCTGATGTGTGAAATCATTAAAATGACCCACGATATTGGTGATGTCGCCAAACAACCAATACATGATATCGATGAAATGGGAGAACTGAGTGAAGAGCGTACCACCATCCAAGCGGCCATCACCATGCCAATTACCCTTCTTGTAATAACGCTCGTCACGATTCCAGAAACAGTTCAACTGAACCATAAAAATCTTCCCCAACTTGTTCTCGGTCACAATCTGCTTCAACCAAACAGAAGGAGGAGAATAACGGTTCTGCATCACACAGAAGACTCTCTTAGAGACTTCCAAAGACTTATAGACCAACTTTTCCGCGTCGGCTTTGCTTAATGCGATAGGCTTCTCTATGACGACATGGCGCTTAGCGTCCAAGACTTTCAATGCGTAAGGCGCATGAAAGAAATTCGGCGTGCAGATATTCACCACGTCAAATTCCAGACCAGATGCCAACAAGTCTTCAATCGAAGGAAAGAAGGGAAGATCATCAGAAAACCCCACCTCTTCCTTAGACAACACATCGCAAACAGCCACCAATTCGGCATCCGGATTTCTCCGGATCATCTCCGCATGGCGTTTCCCTATATGCCCATAACCAATAACTGCGAACTTAACCATTATTTTCAAACAAATCGAAATTCAAATAATCTCTAGAAGTATCGAACTGCAACAAGAATTCAACCAATTTTTTTCACTTCGCCATTTTTCAACTCATATTTGCTACCTGTCTCCGGACAGACCGCATAACCATCGTTGTCGAAATCCAAGCGATTGCCATACTCACTCACCCATCCAATCTGCTTTGCCGGATTACCGACGACAAGCGCAAAAGGCTTCACATCCTTGGTCACGACGGATCCTGCGCCGACCAAGGCATAACTGCCTATCTCGACTCCGCAGACCACTGTCGCATTGGCGCCAATAGACGCGCCTTTCCTTACGATTGTATCACGGAACTCATTCTTTCGGTCGACGAAACTCCTAGGATTGATAACATTCGTGAAAACCATCGATGGTCCTAAAAACACATCATCCTCACAAACCACACCCGTATAGACAGAAACATTGTTCTGAATTTTCACGTTGTCACCAATCTTCACTTTAGGGGAAATCACCACATTTTGACCGATATTGCAATTCTTTCCTATGGTCGCACCAGACATGACATGTGAAAAATGCCAAATATTCACCCCTTCACCGATAACACACGCCTCGTCGATCACAGCAGTGTCATGTGCGAAAAAATTGCGACCCATCTGAATTATGACAAAAACTTCGTTATTGTGAGTAACATGTTCGCATACAACAAATCACTCACAGGCAACCTATTACGAATATTTTTCAAGTCGATAAAAATTCCGCCAAACACATGTTTAACGAGAATCTATGACCCATAAAAAAACACACATCCGGGACGATGACCAACGGCGACCAGAAGAACGGCAACCGCAAATAGGCACTCCGAAAGTCTCGCAAAGATAATGGTTTAATCTAAATTTTCATAGTAAAACATTTAGTTTTTTTGCCGCTTGGGGGGGGCAACAACTATCCTATAAAAAGCGAGGTGAAAGCAAGAAAAAACAATTGCAATTTAAGAAGTTGTTTAAATTTTTTCATTGGAGATTTTTATGAGAGACTTTCAAGGATATTTTGATTATTTCCGATAGGAGCAATGGGGTCCCATTGTGACTGAGGAAATGATTAAAACAGAGAAAAAGTATCCATAAAAAGCCCAATAAGAAACTTTTTCGTAAATGTTTAAACAGCTTCTAACTATTGATTACGAATTTTACTCTGAGTCTTCTGTCGCAATGATTCAATTAGTCTTCTGCTTTTTGATCCTTAACTATTACTGTCCGCTAAACTTTTTATGGGTTTAAACTTTTTGCGAAAAATGTATTATATAATTAACTATACGTAATAATCGCATTCCATGTTACATGCAACCCCTCTGGGGTTGTGCGTGGGTGAAATCCATTATTCTACCGATATGGAACCCCTACG
>JAZLJL010000070.1:0-136845 GCA_045617845.1 Paludibacteraceae bacterium
CGATGTCGGTCGTCTCTACTTCCTTAACTACCGACAATTTGAAACTCATGCTGTAGTCTCTTTGGGTCCGCTTTACATAACATTTGCTGTTCTCTTCCATAACATTACTTTTTTTGTAACGCTATTTCAGGACTAGACATTTAGCTGAAATTATTAAGCGGGGCGTTTGACGCCCCGCTTTTTTTTATGCCTGTCCGATTTGTGTATTGTAAAGTAATCCCTGCTTGAACAATAATTTTTGTTCTTATTTTCCATTTGTTGGATTGATTTAATTAATAAAATTCGACCTTGTTGGGTTTTTTAGGATACCGCATTGCTTGTTATCTGTTTTTTTTGTAATTTTGCATCGATTTTTTGTTAAATTTTCATAATAAAGGGAGTCTGTGTTGTTGATTTGTGTGCTGAAAACTAACCTTAAACGTCGAATTAACTAAATTATAATTAATATTGTACTTGTCATGGCAGTAAAAAAACGAATGTCGAAAACAATCTTTCTGATTGTGGCTTTGTTGTTCGGTTGTGCCGTGGGTGCTTTTTCAAAAAGCATTTCATTGGCTGATATCAACAACATGCAACAGAGGCTTTTGGAATGTAGTGATGGTGATACCATTATCATCACGGGGAATTCCCGATTGGCTGATTCTGTGAATGTGAATAAATCGGTGACTATTTTGGGTGGGGGGCATACCATAACCCGTTCCTCTCAGAATTGCCGTATTTCATTTAGTGCGGATGTCAAAGTGTCCGATTTGGTCTTTGACGCCAATCAAACAAGTTCAACAACTCTATCTTTTATTTTTGTTAACGAGTTGTCTAAGTTGACGATGGATGAGAATACCATTATCACCAATAGTGCTAATGGCCCAGTCATCATTGTAGGTGGTACTTGTGTTGGTGGTGTCATTAAGGGTAATAAGTTGACAAATCAAAGAACCATTGAGAACAGCTGCATCATTAGGGTTTCCGCCAATGGAAAGATTGTGAATTCGTTAATTTACGGTAACGAAGTCTCTTCGAATTCTTCTAGTTATTACGCATATCTTCTCATGCTTCGTGGTGGACATGCTATCAACTGCACAATTGTTGATAACAAATTATCTGGCGCAAATAATAATGGAAGGACTTTATATGCGTATGCTGTAACATCCAGCAGTACATCTTCCACTTTGGAAAATTGTATTGTTTGCAACAACAAAAATTCCCGCGCGTCTTCCCAAACGCAAGCTAATGTGGAGCGAGACGCCAATTTACAAGATTCCCAAATTTTGACCTCTTATGTGGGAGATTCCAATCCTGGATTCACTTCCATGCAAAATAATGATTACACTTTGTTGGCTTCTTCTTCTTGTGTCAATAGCGGAAATAATAATAGCAACAAGGAACCATTTGATTTGGCGGGCTTATCACGTATCTCTGGCTCTTCCATTGATATGGGTGCTTATGAATACCAAGAGTGCGCTATTGTCACGGCTAGCAAGAGTACGGAGTTGATCTATGGCGAGAAGGTTGTGCTGGAGGCTGATAACATTAACCCTTCCTTCAGTAATATCGCCATTTCATATCAGTGGCAAAGTAGTAAAGATGGTAGGGATTGGAGTAATATCGGTAGGGATGCGAATTCAAGCCGTTATGTGATTGAATCCGTCTCTAAGGATATTCCTTATTATCGTTTGTGTATCTCTCGTAAGGCGACTTCTGAGCCGCTTTGCTATGTCAATGCGCCGGTCCTTCAGTTCGCCGCTCCTTATGTGAAGTTCTTTGTGGACGGCTATGATAGGGTGGTGACCCATTATGCGTTTGAGGCTGCTTATGGTTCCACTTTCTCGTTCGGATTGGAACGTGTTAACGACGCTAGGGTGACTGACTTCAAGATTACTCGTAAGTTGCTTCAACGTCCGGGTGAGGCGGATAAGACTTATGGCGCTGCGGAGGTGTCGAATTATAAATACCAATGCGAAGTGAATGAGGCTTATGAGTTCAATTTGTCTTACACTTATCAAATCGGAGGCAATTCGGTGAAGAAGGATACCACCTTCATCTTACGCCCTATATATAAGTGTACGGGAAAGAACCGCCAAACAATCTGGCATGACGACTTCGGACGTTTCGTGAACGGTACTTATTATTATGACTATAATGACGATACGGACTCTTATAGGTCTAGCTTCAGTTCTTATAGGTCTGGAAATACCACTTACAATGTTGCCTATACTTATAATAGAAGAACTGGTTATGCCGCTCCTGATCCGAATAATGCGGTGGTTAGACATGATTATTTCGCTCGTAATAGTTATAGGACGGATGATGGTTACTATTCCATCGTTTTCAATTCCGGTGACGCTTGGCAAATCAATGGCCAAGACCAATTCGGACATTATCCTGACCATACCTTTCGCGATTTGAACAAGGGTGGCGGTATGTTGATGGTGAATTGCCGCGAAGACTCCAAGGATACAGAAATCTATCAACGTGATTTCAGTGTGGAATGTGACTCTTCTTTGGTTATCTTCTCTTCTTATGTTTCCAATGTTAATGCATGGGATGTCGCTACTTGGGGAAATCATCAGACTTTGATCAACGCTAATGTCCGCCTGGATATCTATGAGGTGGAAAAGGTGAACGGTTCTGAAAAGTTGACGTTGTTGCAGAGCGCATATTCCGGTGAGTTGCTCAGCCGTTTGCATGATTATGACAACGATCCTAACGTTGATACATATTGGTCTAACCTTTCCGCTAAGTTCTTGGCTGACGCGGGTAAGACTTATCGTGTCGTTTTGGTGAATAACAGTAACGGTGGTGCTGGTAATGATATCGCATTCGATGATATCCTCATCACTGCTTGTTGCCCTGACATGGCTGTCTCTGATAACCCTTCGTTCGTCAACGAAAAACAAAACGTCGAGATTTGTGGTACTGATTCTTCTAGTTTCACGATTTATGCGATCATGAGAGATGGTACGGTGGCAGATGATTATTTTATCTCTCCTTACTATTATTTGTATCAATATCGTGAGAAAGGGTCGCAAACTTGGAAGAGCTTCGTGCAAGGCACTGATTCTTTCTTCTCTGTCAACCATTACGCAATTGATTTGAACACCTTCCCTTCTGGGGCTGAGTGTCGTGCGATTTTGGCGCGTTCAACTCAACGTATCGAACAAATCGTCCGCTATTATGAGACCTCAGACAAGAGTTTGCCGGAGGAGAAAAGATATCCTGAGGTTAACTGCCGCGAAGGTATCTATGGTGTGGCTTATGGCTTTACGGTAAACTACTTCCCTGAATTGGGTGAAATCTCCGCCGATAAGGTGAAGGTGGCTTGCCCTAATGATCCGGTGACGTTCTCCTATGATCCAGGTGAGGTTTGGTCCGAAAGAACGTGGTTAGACGCAAATAACCAATTGCTGAATAGCGGTTCTTCACTTTCTGTCGTGAAATCCAATAAGGAGATTGATGTCTACCATTACGTGATTGCCGGTGAGGGTGGTGTTTGTCCGGATACCATTACGTTCGAGGCTCACGTTAACCGTAGTTTGGCTTTCAATGATGTCGAGGATATCTATGCGAATGCTGGCGCTAATTGCAAGGCGAATGTCTCTATCGACGGATACAAACCTAGCTTTAATTATTGTGCGGCTGACTTGAAGCGTGTTGATTACTATTATCGCACTAATTCGAAGAATGGCGCTTGGCTCCCGTTGACCCAAACTTCTTCCGTTGAGGTCGCCGATAACGATACCGTCTATTGGCAAGCTAAGTTGTTCGTCGACGGTTCCGACGCTTCTGTGGATTCCGTATTCTACAACCAGCCTGCACATGTGACCGATGTCACGAAGCCTTCCATTGTGTATTGTGATGACCTTTCTGCCGAATATAAGTTGGCAAAGGCTGACGCCATATCGGGTAAGATATCTGTAAGTGTTACGCCTTCTGATATCCAAAACGCATCAGAAGACAATTGCACTAGCGTTTCGTCCCTCGGTGTTTTGTGGAATGCGGCGAGCGGTTCGTCGTTCATGCCATTTGGCGATTCATACACATTTGATTTGAACGCATATTATAATCCTTTGGTTCAAATCGCTTGGAAGGTGACTGATGAAGCTAATCTTGAAAGTGACGCTTGTGTCGCTACTTATGAAGTGAAAAAGGATACTACGGAAAATGGTGAGAATTTCGCGGTAATCCGTGATACCATCATCTGTGCGGGAAGCTTCCCGTTGACATGGTATGGCCATGAATTCAATAAGGATGGTGATACCGCTCATGTGGGTTACGCTCTCTTGAAGGTCTTCGCCGATTCTTCTTACTTCCGTACGATTACGGTGACTGCTTGTGACCAATATGAATTTAATGGCAAAACATACGAACGTTCCGGTATTTATACCGATTATATGACTAACGTAAATGGTTGCGATAGTGTCTTTACTTTGAACCTTACGATCAACGAGTCCTTCGCATCCAAGGAGATTATCTCAGCTTGTGATTCCTTCCTTTGGAATGGTGTCGTATATAAGGCTTCCGGTTTGTACGAGAAACAGTTTGTCGCTTCGAATGGATGTGATTCCATCGCGACTTTGGATTTGACTATCGGAACTTCTTATTATGATACGGCGACTGTCGCAATCGCCAATTCTTACACTTGGCCAGTTAATGGAGCGATTTATATTCGTTCCGGACAATTCGTCGACACAAAACAATCCGTGTCAGGTTGTGATTCAATCCATGTTTTGAAATTGACCGTATATCAACCTTCGTATGGTTCCGAGCGAATCAGATTGTGTAGAAGTGAATTGCCGTATGTTTATACCCCGGCGTTCGCTCATGAGGGCGATCAAACTCCGAAACTTATTGTGTCAGATACTATCTTCACATTCCCTCGTGCCGGAATGGGAGACTCTATTGTTTCGTTCGATTTGACGATTTTGGAGGCATCCTCTTATACTCAGAATGTAGATGTATGTAGGACAGACTTCCCTTACACATTTAGCGTGTTCAACAATTTGGTCGTTTATAATCCTCAATCAGATACCATCTTTACCATTAAGAATAGGGTCGGTTGCGATAGCACCATTACCTTGAACTTTAACATCCTCGAGCCTTCTCCTGTCACCTATATCGACACGACGGTTTGTGAGTCGTTCGACTATATGGGTGTCACCTATACCGCTGACACTTCGTTCTCCGTATTCCTTAAGAATGTCGCAGGATGTGATTCCGTAGTAGATGTGAAGGTGAAGGTTAATTATACGTTGTTCGCCACTGAGGATTTAGGTCTGCAATGTGACTCTGTATTCTGGCATGGCAACTGGTATTACGAAGACAATAACATCGCTACTTTTGACACCGTTTCAAAGGTGACGGGTTGTGATTCGATCACGACGTTGAAAGTGAAGATTTCCCACTCTGTCACTACTCGTGATAATTTGCATTTGTGCTCCAACTCGTTCGATGGAAGTGACTCTTATTATGCCGCTAAATGGGATGAGACGATTCTTAAGCCTGCATCATTCCCGGCTACGTACGATTTCACTTACTACGCTAAGACGGTTATGGGCTGCGACTCAATCGTGAACGTACATGTCACAATGCATGACACGATAGCGATCCATGATACTGTTATCGCACAAGATTCATATTTCTGGCCTGTTAATGGCGACACTTATTTCGAATCTCTTGATTATGGAATGAGCAGTCCGGTTGATTCTTATTTGGGTTGCGATAGTATTTCTACTCTTAATTTGCACATCGTGCCTACGAAGTTTGCGCAACTCGATACCGCGATTTGTGACAAATTAACATTTAGGTATGGTAATGTGAACTATACGACTGACAAGGATACTTCTTGGCAATTTGCTTACAAGTATGACACTTTGATTCCTCTTGCAACGAGGGATACAATCGTATTCGCAGATTCTATCCTTACTTTGAATGTGAAGAAGAATAAACGTGATACTGTTTATCTTGAGCCGCTTTATTTCTGTGCACCTTCCGTCTGGAATGGTATGAATGTCGATAACACTGGATCGTATACTTATGTTACTCCATCCGTTAAAAATGGCTGCGATTCCACTACTATCGTTTATATCGTTGTCAACAAGGTGGAACGTGACACGGTGCCAGCTATATCATGTGATAACTTCACATGGGATGTCACTGGCGTCAATTACGATAAATCGGGTCTTTATTCCGACACAATCCTTTCTTCTTTGAATTGTGATTCCGTCATCCATTTCTTGAATTTGACTATTTTGCCTCAAACTGACTCCACTATTTCTACGGAGTTGTCATATCTGGAATATTCCACCTATGATTTCGAGGGTTACCGTCCTGAGGCGATGTATTTGAAGCATAAGAATGGTGTTATAGACCAACTGCTTAGTTCCGCTCCGGTGCAATTGGCCAATATGAAGAATGTTTATGGCTGTGATTCGCTGCTTCATTTTGTGATTACTTTGTTGGAGTCTTCTGACACAACATTCTTGCGTGATGAAATATGCGAAACTAAGTTGCCATATGTTTGGAATGTAGGAACTGCCTCTTATCCGGTTTATGGAGATAGCGTAATTTCTTTGAAGAACAAGCTTGGTGGTGATAGCGTGGTTGTTCTTGACCTCGAAATCACTCCATTGGTTCCTTTGATTGATACGCTTGAGTTGTGCTCATTCTCTTATTATTGGGATTTGAGTGATTCTGTTTATACAGAATCTGCCGTCGATACGGTTGTATTCCCAAGCGCCGGCTATGACTGCGACGAGGTACATATCCTTGATTTGACTCTTAATAAGCCATCCATGGGTGTTGAGACGATTGCTGCTTGCGACTCTTTCGAGTGGTTTGGTATTAATTTTTATGATTCTCCAGTATCTGCTGAAGATTTCGATTTGGCTTTGAGTAACACGGAATCCTACATTTATGATCTCTATGGTCCAATTAGGTCACGTGTTGCTCCTACTCCAATTCTTCCATACAAAATCCTTCGCGGGGAGAATTACTTGGGATGTGATTCCATTGTGATTCTTGATTTGACCATTACAAAGACGATTTATGAGCCTTCAGTCCCTGTTACGGTTTGTGACTCTTTCTCTTGGTTGGTTAATGAAGAACATCCTGATGGCGTTTACCGTACTTCTGGCACCTATTCGGTAAGGAAGGGTTCTCTTTCTTCGAATTGCGAGGTTGTCTCTACTATTGATTTGACAATCCTTCATTCAGCTTCGGTTGATACTTCCGTTACTGTTTGTGCTAATCAACCTGCGGTATTTGAAGGCTTGACTTTGTCGGGTGACACTGCCATTAAGTTGGAGACTTATTTGGGTTGCGATTCCATCATTAATGTTAAGGTGCTTCGTAATCCTGTCTATGACACGACTTATGTGGATGCCACTTGTGATTCTGTCTATACTTGGAGAGGAAAAGAGTACCGAGTTTCTGGAATTTACGTGGATTCTTTGAAAACTGCTTCTTGCAATTGTGATTCGGTTGTCCGTCTGGATTTGACGATGAATCAATTGCCTATCCAATCTATTGATACAGCCGTTTGCGGTCGATTCATTTGGAATGGAATAAGTTATACTAAGTCTGGTTCCGTCTCTGATACGTTCGTTTCTGTAGCGGGATGTGACTCGATCGTTAAGGTGAACTTCGTCATCGAGACTCCTAGCTTCGCGGATATGCCTTCTTTGTCGCTCCTTGCTGGCGAGGAATGTAAGGCTACATTGCCTTTGAAGAACGAATTGCCTTCTTACCGCTATTGTGACGCAGACGCTTCCGCTGAATATTGGTACAGTTTGGATTCCATTTCTTGGAACCTTGTCGATACTACTTCCACTGTTGATTTATTGGATGGTGACACTCTTTACTGGAAGGTCGTCCTTTCCGATAGTTACGGTAAGTTGGACAGCGCAATCCTCTCCCAAGAGGTTTACGTGTTCGATAGGACTGCTCCTGAATTCGTAGAATCTTGTTCTTCTTGGTTGAGCGTTTATAGTGTTGTGGATACTATCACAGGAAATGTCTCATTCACGCTCTCTTCCGATTCTGTACGCGCTAAGATGTCTGATAACTGTTCCGACGCTTCTAACCTTCGTGTTCAATGGAGCGTTAACGGTGGCGAATTCTCTTCGCTCGAAGGCGACTCTACTTTCACATTGAACGCATATAAGGGCGATTCTGTCATAGTATCTTGGAAGGTGGCTGATGAGGCCGGAAACGTCAGCGATATCTGTGATAAGACTTACATCATCGAAAGAGATAAGGATGGAGGTGATAGCACTCTCTATTCTATCGTCCGTGATACATTTGTTTGCTCCAATGAATTGCCATTCTCTTGGCATGGAGCTTCCTTTGTGAATGATGGTGATACTGCTCATGTCGGAAGCACATTGTTGAGAGTTCATGTCGATAAATCGTTCTTCGTTACTGATACGGTTGTGGCTTGCGGAAGTTATGTTTGGCGTGATGGCTTGACTTATACTTCGGACAACAACACGGCTAAATTCAGTAAGAATAATGTCGCTGCTTGTGACTCTGTCTATATGTTGAACTTGACCATTTTGAATCCTACGAATATCGATACGGTTTTGACCATATGCCAAAACCAATTACCGTATGCCTTAGGTTCTTCATTGGTCTCTTCTGATACTACACTTACATTCAACCGCGCTGATGGTTGCGATTCCGTCGTAAACGTCAAGTTGAATATCCTCCCTGTGAAACGTGATACTATTTCACAATTCGCTTGTGGCTCTTATGTTTGGAACAATGTCGAATTGAAGGCTACGGGGCTTTATTCCGACACTTTGGTGTCCGCTATTGGTTGTGATTCCATAGTTACGTTGAATTTGACCATCGGTCAGCCTAAGTTCGATACTGTCGTAGCTTCAAATGTTTGCGGTTCTTATGTTTGGAATGCTCGTGAGTATACTACTTCTGGTATCTATACGGATACTTTGGCGGATGCTTCGGGTTGTGACTCTATTGTTACTCTGAAATTGTCCATTTCGCCAATCCTTTACGATACTGTACGCGCCACTATCCATTGTGGTACTTATTCTTGGAACGGCGCCGAGTATGGCGAGAAAGGTATCTATAACGACACATTGACCTCTTCTTTAGGTTGTGACTCCATCGCCACTTTGGTTTTGGATGTTACTCCGGCTGTTATCAATGTAGCCCTCAATACTTGCGAAGGTTTGCCTGGCGAGTTCAAGGGCAACTCCATTACTGCTGACACTGTGATTACGATGATCAATGAGGCTACTGGTTGTCTTGCTGATTTTGTGATTACGTTACATGTCACTCCAGCCTTCTCTGGCGATACGATTTCTCAGTTCGCTTGCAATTCTTACATGTGGAACGGTAGGTTGTTGACTGAGTCTGGCGTTTACAAGGATACGCTTTCTTCTAAGATCTCTGGTTGTGATTCTGTCGCTATCCTTAAGTTGACCATCTCTGATCTCCCTATTTATGGAGACACTACTTTTGCTGAGTCTTGTGATTCGTACGAGTGGATGGGTAAGACTTATACTTCTAACGGTATTTATTTTGATACGCTCGCTTCCATCGCAGGTTGTGATTCAATCATTGCTATTGATTTGCATATCTCTCATGACGATACTGTTAGTGTCGACACTACGATTATGGTTGGCCAATCCATTTCATTCTATGGATTGAATGTTGAAAACGCAACTTATGGTCTCCATTCATTCGACACGATGGTCGTTTCTTCTGCAGGATGTGACGTTCTCTTCCATGTCTCTGTCTTTGCGACTGGCATGCCTATCGTAATCGATAGCATAGAAATTTCTGGTGGTGAGAATGGTAATGGAGGTTTGGACAATATCCCTGGTCATGTGGTTGGCAATGATACGATTCCATCAGATACCACTTCTGGCGGATCTTCAACCACTGATGGCGTTAAGGTGTTGATCAACGGTGGACTTTGGTTCTGTCAAGGCGATGTCGCTAACATCAAGTGCTTCGCGACTGGCGCTCCTGATTCTTTCCGTGTCGCATTCCCTGATTCTGTCGCTATCCTAGCTGGATTTAAGGATACCGCTTCTTCTCTTGATGAGGATGGCTTAGTTAGATTTGACATTCCTGAGAACCTTCAAGCTGGTGAATACAATGCGAATATCCAACTCTTCGGCGAAGGTATGGCTAGCCAAATTGTCAAGGTTAAGTTCTTGGTCAGCATGTCTAACAGCATCATCAAACGTAAGTGGAATGATGTCGTTGTCTGCAATAACTCTGATAGTTTGTTCGTCTCTTATCAATGGTACCATAATAACCAAAAGATGGAGGGTGAGACTTCTCAATACGTTTCTGTCCTTGAAGGTGTTGAAGGCGCTTATTCTTTGGATGTGGTAACTAAGTATGGCGATACACTCCATGTCTGCGCTAAAGACTTCGACATGTTATTGCCTGAATTCTCTATCTCCGCTTATCCTGTTCCTGCTAAAGCTAATCAGGAGTTCACTATCCAAGTATATGGCCTTGACAAAGCTCAGTTGAGTAAGGCTAAAATGGTTATTTACTCTATCGATGGTATTGTGGTGTACAGGGATTTGAACGGCTTGGATGAAAAGAATGTCCTCACTCTTCCTATAGGCGATTATGTCGCTGTGGTTACCGTTGAGAATGGCCTTAGCGCTAATTGCAAAATCTTGGTTAAACCATAAGGAGTATTCAGTAGTTATTAATATAGACAATAAAAATATTTGATATGAAAAGAATTAGTTTAATTCTGGTTGGACTTTCTCTCGCATCTCTAGTCTTCGGACAGAGTGAATTGCTCACTCTGAGTTTGGGAGGTGGACTTCATTCTCTTAAACATGACCCTAAACTCCCTTCTAAGAATGAATTGGGGGATTGTTTCGGTGAAGGTAAACTATCTGCGGGCGCTACTTTTAGCGCTCGTTATATGCATTTCTTCCGTGATGGCAATTGGGGTATCGGTAGTGGCGCTGATGTGTCTTACTATTCTGCCACTTCTTGCTTGGATGGCGTTGAAACTGCCACTGAATTCGATAAGTTCAACAACGAGAATTATGAATGCTCTTTCTCTTATTTGGGATGGGAAGAGCGTCAACGTGTGTTGGCGTTGGAAATTCCGTTGGGAGCGTATTTCCGCACCGATTTCTCTTACCGTTTAGGTATGGTTGCTGGATTAGGCGCGAAATTGATCATGCCTCTCCATTCCAAATTTGAAATCCAAGAGGGCTCTTATGAGATTACTGGCTATTATCCTGCCGATAATGTTACCTTCAGCGATTTAGTTCATCATGGGTTCTATGACAACTCTCCTCGTTATAAGGATGGTATTTCTACAAAACCTGTCTTCGCACTTTATGCGGAATATGGTTTGAACATTATGTTCACCGAACGTCTCTGGGGTTATGCTGGTGTATATTTCAACTATGGTATCACCGATATGGCTAAGGAGCATGTCTCTGATTTAGGCGCTATCCGCGACAACTTCGAGAACGGTTATAAGGGCGTCCTGAACTCTTCTGCGGTCGATAAGGCTAATTTTATGGCTCTCGGCTTGAAAATTGGTGTCACTCTTCCTTTCGGTAAGAAGGGCATTGAAATTGATTCTTCTTTGTTAGAGGAACCTGAACCGATGACCGCTTTGGTTGAGCCTGCTGATTCTTCGGCTATTCTTGATAGCTTGAAGGCTTCCGATGTGCAAATCGATCCTGATGACTTCCGCAAGGCTAAGGATGCTCTTGGTGATATTAACAACTCTATCCACTTTAAACTTGGTTCCGCTCGTTTGTTGAAGTCTAAGACATTCAGCCGTGCCGTTCCAGTTGTGGCTGAGTTCATGAAGAAGTATCCTAACGTTAAGTTGGAGGTAGATGGTCACACTTGTACTTTGGGTACTGAGGAACGTAATGATAAACTCGGTATAGCTCGTGCTAACAGTGTCATCGCTCCTTTGGTTAAGGCTGGTTGCCCTAAGGAAAATATCGTAACCACTTCTAAGTCATTCCACGAACCTGTCGCTTCTAATGTCTCTGAGACTGGTCGTGAGTTGAATAGACGTGCTGTGCTTAAGTTTATTATCAATAAATAAACTCACGTTTTTGGATGTAAGTAGGCTTGCCGTTATGGTAAGCCTACTTTTTTTGTCTATATTGTTTTGCCTTTCTACGCTTTATTCATTATCTTAGTGATAGTGATTGTTTTTAATCCTTTTTCTGTGTTATCGTTTTTTTTGTTCGTGCAAATTTTTTTATGTTGATTTTTTGTTGATTGGTGGTCGGTGGATTTTTTGTCGTCGTCATCTCCAAAACTCAAGTTTGCGTTTGCTGGATATTAGTACGGACTTCATTTAAAATCTTATGGCTTATGAGAAAAATTATTTTCCCCTTCTTGGTTTTGTCGTTTTCCTCTTTGGTGAGTTCGTTTGCTCAAACTGCTGACGAAAATAATGGTTTTTATTCTGTAAAGTATGCTAAGGATACAGTTAGAATCGGTCAGGAATTCCGCATTTTTTATGCCTCCGAATCTGGCTTGAAAAATTTTAAGGCACCTTCCTTTGATGCTTCTAAGTTTAAGGTTGGCGCCGAGTCCCTTCCGTATTCCGCCAAAGATCGTCCATGGGTAAAAGGGAAAAGAGTGGAATTGGATTTAGAGGGTTATAGTTTTTTCGTCACGCCTGTAGATACGGGTGCTTGTGTGATACCCGGCGCTTCCGCGAAAGTGAATGGTAAGCATGTCGAATCGCCTTCCTTGGCTATTTATGTTCTTCCCCTTTATGAAGAACTACAGGATTGTGAACTGAAATTGTTGCCTTCTAAACCACATAAAGGTGTTCCTTTCGAGTTTGTCATCACTTCCAGGTTTCGCTTCGACGTCAACCCTGTTGTCGCTTTCGACAGCTTGACGGTGGTTAATGAACGTCCTAAAGTTGGTATGACCATGGATCAAAGCGGTAGCCGTTACACGTATACTTATAAGTTGGTGGCAGACCATGCCGGCACTTATACCATTCCTGCTTTCGATGTTTTTGTGTCAAGGAAAGTCTATACGTTGAAAAACTATGTTTTTGAAGTTAAAGATTAATTGCGTTGTCAAAAAATTTCCTTTCGTGGGGAAAAACATATGTGGTATTTTGTGTTTTAACCGAATAAAAAAGTAAATTTGCGATAATTAAATTTAAAATTAAATGAATAAGATAGTCGGTAAAGAACACTTTTCTGAGAACGTTGTGAAGTTGGAGGTCGAAGCACCTTTAATCGCAAAGTCTCGTAAAGCAGGACATTTCGTGATTGTCCGTGTCGGAGAAAAAGGTGAACGTATTCCGTTAACTATTGCGGACGCGGATGTTGAGAAAGGCACAATCACACTTGTGGTACAAAAAATTGGCGTTTCAACTACTAAACTATGTTCTTTGAATGTCGGTGACCAAATCACTGATGTAGTGGGACCTTTGGGAAAGGCTACCGCTATCAAGAATTACGGTACGGTTGTATGCGCGGGTGGTGGCGTAGGCGTCGCTCCTCTTTTGCCTATCGTTAAATCTTTAAAGGCTGCAGGTAACCGTGTCGTTACCGTCTTGGCTGCCCGTAACAAGGATTTGATTATTTTGGAGAAGGAAATGCGTGAATTCTCCGATGAGGTTATCATTATGACGGATGATGGCTCCGCTGGTAAACAAGGCCTCGTTACCCAAGGTGTCGAGGAGGTTATCAAGCGTGAGAAGGTTGACCTTTGCGTAACCATCGGTCCTGCTATCATGATGAAGTTCGTTTCTTTGCTTACAAAGAAATATGAGTTGCCTACCGTCGCTTCCTTGAACACAATCATGGTTGATGGTACGGGAATGTGTGGTGCTTGTCGTCTTACTGTCGGCGGAAAAACCAAGTTCGTCTGCGTGGATGGCCCTGAATTTGATGCACACCAAGTCGATTTCGATGAGATGTTGATGCGTATGGGTGCATACAGAGAGTTGGAACAAGCTGATTTCGCTAATAAAATTGGTAAGAAGTAAGACGTTTTAATTAAGTTATTATGGCTGAAGATAGAAACGAATCTTGGCGTGAGGATTTGCGCAAGACTACTAAAAATAATGAAAGGGTGCAGATCCCTCGCATCCACATGAATGAATTAAATGCTCATTTCCGTGCTAGGACACGTGATGAGGTTAATCAAGGGCTTACTATGGAACAGGCTCTCCAAGAGGCCAAACGTTGCTTGGATTGCCCGAACCCTACATGTATGACGGGTTGTCCTGTTTCCATCAATATCCCAGGTTTCATTAAGAATATTGAACGTGGCGAAATCCTTGAGGCCGCAAAAGTCCTGAAACAAACAAGTGCGTTGCCTGCTGTTTGTGGACGTGTCTGCCCTCAGGAAAAGCAGTGTGAATCGCAATGTACTTATAAATTGAAACTTAAGAAGGATCCTGTCGCAATCGGTTATTTGGAGCGTTTCGCGGCTGATTACGAAAGGGAGAGCGGACATGTTTCCGTACCTGAGGTTTCCGCTAAGAACGGTATTAAGGTGGCTGTCGTGGGTTCTGGTCCTGCGGGGTTGTCTTTCGCCGGCGATATGGCCAAGAGAGGTTATTCCGTAACTGTTTTCGAGGCTTTGCACGAAATCGGTGGTGTGCTCAAATACGGAATCCCAGAGTTCCGTTTGCCTAACCACATTGTGGATGTCGAAATTGATAGTCTCCGTGGTATGGGTGTTGAATTCGTCAAGGATTGCATCGTCGGTAAAACGGTTTCCATGGATGATTTGAAGGCTGATGGATTTAAGGGCGTGTTTGTCGCTAGTGGTGCTGGACTTCCTCGCTTCATGAATATCCCTGGTGAGAATTTAATCGGTGTCATGTCTTCTAATGAATACCTTACCCGCGTCAATTTGATGAACGCTTCTGAGGAAGAGAGTGACACTCCTGTCTTGAAGGGTATGAACGTCGCTGTTGTCGGTGGTGGTAATACGGCTATGGATTCTGTCCGTACCGCTTTACGTCTTGGCGCTAATCGCGCGATGATTGTTTATCGCCGTTCTGAGGATGAGATGCCTGCCCGTTTGGAAGAGGTGAAACACGCTAAGGAGGAGGGCGTCGAATTTATGACGCTTCATAATCCTATCGAATACTTGGGTGATGAGAAGGGTAGAGTCAAGACTATGCGTCTCCAGGTGATGGAATTGGGTGAACCAGACGCTTCCGGTCGTCGCAGCCCAGTACCTGTAGAGGGTAAGATTGTTGAGGTTGACGTCGATGTCGTAATCGTAAGTATCGGTGTCTCTCCTAATCCTATTGTTCCTAATAGCGTTCAAGGACTTGACGTTAGCCCTAAGGGTACTATCGTCGTCAATGATGGTATGCAATCTTCCATTCCTACTATCTTTGCTGGTGGCGATATCGTTCGTGGTGGTGCCACTGTGATCTTGGCTATGGGGGATGGTCGCGCCGCCGCTAAGTCAATGCATGAATATTTGAATAAATAATAAATTGATATTCAATTCTTTGAAAAAGCCTCTTCCAAAAGAAGAGGCTTTTTCGTTTGTGAATAAACATAAAGAGAGTGCATGTCTCTCTTCCCATGCACTCTCTTTTTGTTATGTTTCGCTTTATGGATCGTGTGCGTCTTATTTGTCTCCCTGCTTAGAAAGGCACGTCTCCGTTAACTGGGCCCATCGAGTCGAAAGGGTTGATGGAAGTTGCCGATGGAACGTCCCCGTCATCTGTGTTGATCCTTGATTGGAACGTCTGTCTAGGCGCATTCTCGAAGTTGTTTTCCGCATAATCTTCGAATCCCTCCTCCAGGTTCTGGAATCTAGCTAATTCGTTACGGAAACGAAGCCTTACGTCGCCGGTCGCACCGTTACGGTGTTTAGCGATGATGATTTCGGCTATTCCTTTTAGTGATGCGCCTGTTTCGTCTTGCGTGATTTTATAGTATTCAGGGCGGTGGATGAATAATACCATATCGGCGTCTTGCTCGATGGCTCCTGATTCACGCAAGTCGGATAGTTGTGGACGCTTGTCGCCACCCTCTTTTTTCTCTACGGAACGGTTCAACTGGGACAGTGCGATGATAGGTATGTCCAGCTCCTTCGCCAATTGTTTTAGCGAACGTGAGATCATGCTGACCTCCTGTTCACGGCTTCCGAACTTCATTCCGCTGGCGTTCATCAACTGAAGGTAGTCTATGATGATGCATTTTACGTTGTGCTCTTTTACCAGACGTCTAGCCTTGGTGTTTAGTTCCATGACGGATAGTCCGGCGGAGTCGTCCAGAAAGATTGGCATCTCTTCCAGTTTCCTGGAGCGCTGCATTAGGTTGTTCCAATCTTCCGAGTTTAGTTTTCCGTTCTTGATTTTCTCACCAGGGATTTCGCAGATGTTGACGAGTAGACGGTTTACCAGCTGCACGTTCGCCATTTCTAGGGAGAACACTGCGATGGCGTTGCCGGCTTCCGCCATGTTCCTCGCCATGGAGAGCACGAAGGCGGTCTTACCCATGGCAGGACGTGCTGCGATGATGACGAGGTCGGAGCGTTGCCATCCGGACGTCATCTTGTCCAATTCGGTGAATCCGCTTGGGATACCGCTCATTCCGTCCGATCGTTTGGAGGCGTCCTCCACACGTTTGATGGCCTCTTTGATAACGGGCTGGATTTCCGTGAAGTCCCTTTTTGCGCTTCCTGTGGCTATCTCGAAGAGCATGCCTTCCGCCCTTTGCACCAAATCGTCCACATCGGAGTTGTCGTCATAGGCGTCCTTCTCGATTTCCGTGGCGAAAGATATCAGTTCCCTAGCCAGCGCTTTCTGCGCCAAAATGCGCGCGTGGTATTCGATGTGCACGGAAGAGTTGACTTTCGACGTCAGTTGCGCGATGTAATATTCCCCGCCGACCTCCTTGAGTTTTTTCTCTTTCTTTAATTGCTCGCATACCGTGAGCATATCTATCGGCAATTGCAGTTGCGCCAATGTGTTGATGGCCCTGAAAATCGTCTTGTTGGCCTCCTTGTAGAAGCAGTTCTCTTTCAGTACGTCGCATACGACGCTGAATGCGTCTTTTTCAATCATGAGGGCACCCAAGATCGCCTCCTCCAATTCGATTGCCTGGGGCGGAAGTTTGGCGTATTCCGAAGGCATTTTCATCGGGTTGTCGTTCGATTTGTATCGTTTCCTCGTGTTTTCTGTCGATTCTGCCATTTGTTTTTCTGTGCTATTTCTTGATGGTCGCGAATTTACGTTTTTTCGCCTATAAAAGTGATTCTCTGCCCGAATGTTTCTCCCAAGTTATTTACATGATATTAACAAGTGTCATGATTTATTTCCCCAACAAAATAAAATTGTTTGCAATACCAACTAATTTCTTTTGTTTTATGATAATGTGTATGAATTTTATGAGTAATTTTACACCGTTGTTATGTGACGATATTTTTTTATGGCCAAGAAAATAGTGATTGTTGGAGGCGGTGTCGCTGGCTTATCGGCTGGGATATATGCGCGACTTAATGGCTTTGACACAGTGATTTTGGAGAAGCATTCGATTGCGGGAGGGTTATGCACCGCATGGCATAGAAAGGGATACCGATTTGATTATAGCATCCAGTGGCTCGTCGGTACGCGCGAAGGCGCCTTCAACCATACTTTCAAAGATACAAATGTGATAAATGATGATGTGACGGTCCTTGACGCGGATTATCACACACGGGTTGTTTTGCCTGACGGAAGGGATTTCGTCGTCTATACGGATATCGACAAGTGGTGCGATTATCTGATTAGCAGAGCGCCCGAAGATGAACGTAGCATTAAGAAGTTGCGCAAGCACATGCATTGGAGCAGACAACTTACACCTTTTGACGCCGCTCCGCCGCTCCGTACTATTGGAATGTATCTAAGGGCGCTTCCTCATTCCTATAAACTTATTTGGGCGATTATCCGTTTCGGAAGGAAAACCTATAAGGAATATATAAAAAGCCTTCATTTCAAAAATGAGTGGCTCCGCGAATCTTTGTCTAGGAATTATGCGGATCAGAAATTCTCGGCTCTCGCTTTTTTGTTTATCCTTAGCTGGTATACAAGGAAGAATGCCGGTTATCCAATTGGAGGTTCTTTGGGCGTGGCTGAACGGATGTCCCAGCGTTTCAATGAATTAGGTGGCGAATTCCGCTTTAAGAGTTCCGTCTCAGACATTATCATTGAAAACGATAAGGCCGTAGGCGTCAAACTGGATGATGGGACAGAGTTCCGTGCCGACTATGTGATCAGTGCGGCTGACGGTCATACCACTATCTTTGATTTCTTGAAGGGAAAATATAAGTCAGACCAGGTGGAGAATGCCTATAAAAATTGGGAACCTTATCCTGCGATAGTCCAAATTTCCATTGGAGTGGCTAAGAAGTTGTGCACCGAATATCCTGTACAGGTGGTGCTTTGCGACCGTAAGATTAGCGAGAGGGTGCGCATCTCGCATAATTATAGGATTCTAAACTATAGTTTTGACTCGACGATGGCTCCGGAAGGTAAAACATGCATCGTCGTCCGTTTCGAAAGCCCGTATGAGCTTTGGAAAAATATGGACAAGGAGACCTATGCGGAGGAGAAGGATAACATCAAACGGTATGCGATGGAAATCTTGGAGGAGAACTATCCGGGCGCATCTGCTTCCGTAGAGGTCTGTGATGTGGCGACGCCGCTTACTACGGTGCGCTATACGGGCGCTTGGAGAGGCGCGTATGAAGGTTTCAAGGTGTCGAACCGGAATATCACCAAACAACTGAAACAGACGTTGCCTGGCTTGGATAACTTTTATATGGTGGGCCATTGGCTTTTCCCGGGTGGTGGCGTCCCGCCTTCTGTCCATTCCGGCAAATGGGCGCTCCAACTCATTTGTAAACAAGAGGGAATGGAGATGAAATGCGGACGTTGACGTATGTCTTCTCACCGTTGGCTTGGGGCTCCTTGGCGCTCTCCCCAAAAAAGATTATCTTTGTTGCTGTGTGTAACTAATGTATCAAGGAATGGATATGCGAATGCCCCAAATCAAGGATGATATCGCGGCGGAAAATTGTTTCGACTTTTTGCGCCTCTTCTTGGCGATCTCCGTTTTTTGTGGCCATTACGACAAACTGCAGGGCGTCGATTTCTTGAACTTCCCGCTTTCGTTGCCAATGTCCGTTAGCGGTTTTTTCGTTATCAGCGGTATCCTTATCTATCGTAGTTACTGCCGAAGTTCCTCGTTGAAGAGTTTTTTCATGAAGAGGGTGAAGCGGATATTCCCCGCCTATGTCTTGGCGGTAGTCCTTTCCGCGTTGCTGTTCTCCCTCGTCTCGGATTTGCCGGCATCCGAATATTTCCTCTCTCGGGATTTCTTCCGCTATTTGGCGGCGAATTTGACGACGCTTAATTTCTTGCAGCCAAACTTGCCTGGCGTGCGGGGCGTGGAGGCGATTAATCCCTCCCTTTGGACAATCAAGATTGAACTCATTCTTTATCTGCTTGTGCCTCTTTTCGCTTTCTTGTTCGATGGGAAGCGTAGGTGTCTGTCTCTTGTGGCTGTCGCCGTAGTATCTTCATTCTCTGTGTTCTTGCGTTGGGAGGCCGATGTCTCAGGCGTCTCCTCCTATGATTTGTTGGGAAAGTGGATCTCTTTGGCGGCTTGCTTCCTGGCGGGAGTCTCCGTTTTCCTCTTTAGGTCGGAACTGAAGAGGTATAAGTGGTTCTTGTTCGTTCCGTCTCTTCCCCTGTTGGTGATGGATGGCTATCCTGTCGAACTCATCCGTCCTTTCGCAATGGGGAGCGCGATTTATTTTCTTGCTTTCACATTATCTCCCTTAAATGCTTTTGGAAAGATAGGTGATTTGTCTTATGGCACATATGTTTTTCATGGACCGATAGTGAACATGACCATTTGTATGGGGTGGTCTGTATGCTTGGGTAATTTCCTGTTGACGTTTCTTGTCGTGTTGCTCGCCGCTTCCTTGTCGTGGCACCTTATGGAAAAGAGGGTGCTGGGACGATGATGACCGTTCGTGTGATGTTGCCGTATTTGCCGTTTACGGACATCTGGCGCACTGAAGTTCAATCTCCTTATTGTCGTTTGTGTTGGTAATATATCAAATATGATATGCGGAATTCGTCTGCTGTGTGTGAAATGTCTATTTTGATATTAAATTAAGAAGCTGTTTAAATTTTTTTATTGGAGATTTTTATGAGAGACTTTTTAGGATATTTTGATTATTTCCGATAGGAGCAATGGGGTTCCATTGTGACTGAGGAAATGATTAAAATAGACAAAAAGTATCCATAAAAAGCCCAATAAGAAACTTTTTCGTAATTTTTTAAACAGCTTCTTATTTTTATTACAGATGAAAACTTCTAAATTTGTGAGCGAACATGTCAATGATGGATATGTCAGGTCTGTTGTCTTTCAACTGGCCTTCTCCCTCATTTTTCCGTGTTCCTGCGTGCGTTAACAAATATATCTTATGTCCAGGTCTTTTTGGCTTATCATGCTATTTCCTTTGTCTCTTGCGTCCTCTTGTGACGATAAGGGTGCGACCAATGTGCCACGTGGCGAATTCCATGTGGATCGAAAGACGTATGATAGCATTGTTTCCCGTGCATGCGCCGTGAATGAGGAATCATTATACGTTAAAGGTAATGATGGTGTCATAATGGCGGATGGTACGCAGTCTTTCCGCTATTCCAACTATGAAATGAACTATCTTACGTCGAAGGAATTTTTGTTCGTTGAGAACATCTATCGTCCTGACAGCTCTTTGTTGATGTCTTATAAGAATGTGTTTGATGTCCCTGTCGGTACGATGAACACTTATGATGAGAAGGGGGCTCTTGTCGAGAAGACGGATTGGAGTGCTGAATACAAGGGATGTAAGGTCGATCCGTATGTTTTGGCTGATTTCTTGGAATTGGAGGGTTGGTATGACCGTTCTGTGGGTTCTTCGTATATAGGCGATCGTGATACCCTTTCCCTGAAAGGCGATTTTACCTTTCGTGTCTTTTCTAATGTCATTGTGGACTTTATTCCGTCTTGGGATTCCGTCTGTGCTCCTTGTTGGGTAGTGGTTCTATTGAATCTGAATGGTATACCTCCCCGTTTTATGGAAAAGTATGGCGAGGTTTATGACGATGGTCGCTTGGCGTTGTTTGATGATAAAAAAAAGAAAGAAGGAACTGGCTTGTTGGGATCCGTCACATATACTATTGATGCATGGACGGGTAAGTCTGATGTCCGTTGGGAATTTTCCCGTTAAGCGTATGTTGCGGCTTATCATTCATGTAGTATGATGCCGGGATTGTTTTTCATCTCTTTCAGGACAAAAAGGCTATGTAAACTTCCTACGCTTTCAATGACACCCAGCTTGTTTTGTACGAAGTCTTGGTAATGCGCCATGCTGCTGACGAAGATCTTCAAAAGGAAATCGTAATCTCCGGAAATGTTGTAGCATTCCACAATCTCGTCTATTTTTTGTATGGCGTCCGTGAAATGAAGTATGTACTCTTTGCTATGTTTTTTGAGACGGATGTTGCAGAACACGCAAAATCCTTTGTTTAGTAGTTCGTTGTTTAGTACGGCTGAATATTGTTTGATATAACCATCCTTTTCTAGTCGTTTGACCCTTTCAAACACCGGAGTGGGAGAGAGGTTTACCATTGCCGCCAACTCCTTTGTCGTCAGTTTGCAATTGCTTTGCAATGTCTTGAGAATTTGGATGTCTGTCTCATCCAAATCTTCTATTGACGGCTCTTTCATCATGGATTAATTCCTTTGGGTGTAAATGATGTCCACGCAAGGCTTTAAGGAGTCTGGCGCCGCCGTTCCATATAATGCGGTTCCCGTCATCCAGATTTGCTGTTTGTAAGAGTAGTTGTTGTCGTTCAATGTCCTGGTAACAGGAACGATAACCATCTTCTTGGAATATGTTTCGCCCGTGTGGTTCATCATGTTTTGAGTCGGCCTCGTGATGTTGAACGCATAATAGTTTGTTTTCGAGTCTATCGTGCAAGTGAATGAAGAGATGCCGTCCGGTGTCTTGTTGTTGTAGAAGAAATTCTCAAGGCTATCTTTGTCGATGAGCAGCATTTGACCATTGTACAAATATTTGTTATCTAGGCTTTTACGATGGAATATTAGCCTTACGGAATTGAACATCATCTTTGTAGTGTCTTTCACGTTGGCTTTAACTGAATCCATGATGGTCTCGAAAGGAACCGTCACTTCCGTATAGACTCCGGAAGGAGTATACATATAGGTTTGTATGGAATCTTCGGACTGGATTTTCTGCACTGTTTTTTCCCACTCGGTATGGTGGATGGCGTTCGCCCTTTTGACCGCTTTGTTACCAGACAAGAAATAAGAGGTCACGAGTGGGTTCATTCCATATAGAGTCTTTAAACTTTCGGAAGTAATTGTCGTGTCTTTCCCGTTCATGTACGTGTGGATATCAGCGTCATAGTGGTAGTAAACGAGTATTCCGGATACGTCAACTTGAAGCATTGTGCCTTCGTTGAACGCATGTTTCACATATACGCCCTTGAAGAAGTCGTTGAATGCCTGCTGCGAGTCTCCCAAGTTGTCCATATAATAAGATGAAATCCTTTCCCCGAATTCGTTGGATAGAGGAATTCGGATTTCCCTGGAATTTTTCACTTGGTAGTTCGTCTCTCCTAGTAATATTGATTGGTCGCAGTAATCGCTGACGAGCACATTCGTATAGTATTTTGGTTTGTCCATGGGCTTGTTCAGCTCGTAGACTTGGACCGCTTGGAGGGCGGTGGAGTCTCCCCAATATCCTGTGGAATATTGCATGAGGTATAAGGTGGAGTCGATGGTGAAATTCCTTGCGTTGTTGATGGCAGTGATTTTCCCGAATTTTGGGTCGATGTCGCTTAGGAGTGTTTCGAGGATACCTGACGTTGCGGACGAAGTAGATACGATGGTCGTGTCAGGCAAGATGATTCCGCCGTTACGCGCGTCGAGTTGGGTCATGTATTCAGCGTAGATTTCTCCGAAAAGTGCGTCGGAATATCTACCGAAAAGGAGATAATCCGCTTTGCTTAGGATGGAATCTGTGACCACGCTTTGGGTCTCGACGTTGATGTGGTTATGGAAAGCGGAAAGAAGGTCTTCCTCTGGTTGGATGGAGTTACCTACCACGCTATCGTCTTCGCAACTGTTGAAAAAAATGCCGGATAGGCATAATACATATAATGTTAACTTATGTAGTTTCATTAATGTGTAAACTAATAAAAAAACTAATTATTTGGAGAGGATACTGTCGTAGAACTCGTTGTATGCGTCCACGTAAGTCTCAGGGTTTTGGTATGTCAAGAATGGTTTCCCTGACTTCTCCAAATGGCTAAGCACCTCTTGGTTGATGGCCTCGCTACCAATGATGGATGCATCTGCGTAGTCTACCGCGAAGTTTGTCAGTTCAGCGTACGAAACGTTTTTGTTTATTATGCTTTTGACGTCTTCGTCTGTGATGCCGTCCAATTGCAACTTCTTCGCGAAGTTCTCGGAGAATGGCTTTTGAAAATCGTCCGCATAGATGGAATATACGACTTTCGAATTCTTGAAGAATGGGTCTGTGTTGAAAGCTTTTTTGATGTAGATAGGGGTGAGCGCGGACATCCAACCGTGACAGTGGATGATGTCGGGCGTCCACCTCAACTTCTTGACGGTCTCCAATACGCCTCTTACGAAGAATATCGAACGGTCTTCATTGTCGTCGAATTCTCCGTTTTCGTCGGCTACTGTGAATTTCCTTTGGAAGAAATCGTCGTTGTCGATGAAATATACCTGCATCCTCGCGGCTTGAATGGACGCCACTTTGATGATCAACGGGTGGTCCGTGTCATCAATGATGATGTTCATACCTGAAAGACGAATCACTTCGTGGAGCTGATTCCTCCGCTCGTTCACATTGCCAAATCGTGGCATGAATGCACGGATTTCCTTGCCTCTTTCTTGTATTGCCTGAGGTAACTTCCTGCTAATCACCGAGATTTCACTCTCCGGAAGATACGGCGTAATCTCTTGGGAGATGTATAAAACTTTTACACTATCCATCTTAATTTGTCAATTCTCTAATGCAAAGGTATGAAATTCGCGTTAAAACGCCAAATTTTCAATTCTTTCTTTTCATTTCTTCGATTTATTGCTTTCCTTTGCGGTTCAATTTAGGATTGAAAAATTTTATTTGGTTATGAAGATTTATAAAACGACAAAAGGACTAGAGAACGCATTGCAAAAGTTGCGCTCTGAATCCAAAAGCATCGGGCTTGTTCCTACGATGGGCGCGTTGCATGCGGGACATCTCTCTTTGGTGAAGAGGTGTGTCGAGGAGAATGATGTGTGTGTGGTGAGCGTGTTCGTTAACCCGACTCAGTTCAATAACCAGACTGACTTGGAGAAGTATCCTCGTACCTTGGAGGCTGACGCCGCTCTTTTGGCTGGCGCTAAGTGCTCTATTTTGTTCGCTCCTACAGTGAAGCAGATTTATCCTAAACCTGATACGAGGGTGTTCGATTTCGGTCAGCTGGACAAGGTGATGGAGGGCGTTTTCAGACCAGGTCACTTTAATGGCGTCGGCCAAGTCGTTAGCCGCCTTTTCGAGATCGTGAAACCTGGTAAGGCTTATTTCGGCGAAAAGGATTTCCAACAACTTGCCATTATCCGTAAGATGGTCAAGGATTATAAAATCCCTGTTACCATCGTCGGTTGCCCTATTGTGCGCGAAAAGGACGGCATGGCTTTGAGCTCCCGTAATATGAGACTTTCTAAAGATGAGAGAAAGAAGGCCGTGCGTATCTCCCAAACGTTGATGCAAAGCGTCGAAATGGCCAAGACGAAAAGCCTCGAAGAGGTGAAACAATGGGTCATCGACGAAATTAACAAAGAACCTATCCTTAGCGTCGAGTACTACGATATAGTTAATTCGGAAACCATGCAGAGCGTTAAATCTTGGAATGACGCTGATAAAATAACTGGTTGCATCACTGTGTATTGTGGTGAGGTGAGGTTGATTGATAATATCCAATATAAAAGATAGTTATGATGTTGGTCGAAGTTCTGAAATCTAAAATTCACCGCGTGAAGGTGACTGAGGCTAATCTTGATTATATCGGTAGCATCACCATCGACGAGGACTTGATGGACGCGGCTAATATGATCGCTAACGAGAAGGTCTTTATCGTTAATAACAATAATGGCGCCCGTTTCGAAACCTATATCATCAAGGGGGAACGCGGAAGCGGTATGATTTGCTTGAACGGCGCCGCCGCCCGTATGGCCCAAAAAGGTGACGTGGTCATCATTATGACTTTTGCCCAAATGGAGTTCGAGGAGGCTAAGAAATTTAAACCAACTGTCGTTTTCCCTGACACGGAGACGAATAAATTGGTGAAGTAACGTGTTTGGGGCTTATGCCCATCGTTCCAATATGGACGCATGACCGGTGGCGGTGGTGCGTCCTTTTTATTATAATTTTTTTTTGTGTTGTTATGGCTCGGTTCCCTTTTGTTTTTTATATTTGTTATGCGTAAATATTGTATTATGATTAAAATTTAATGATAGAGTATGAAATGTTGTAAAGTTTATTTGATTTTTTTTATCTGCTTGATGGTCGGTGTGCTATCGTCTTGTTCAAAGAAGGCTCCGACAGTTGAATATATGAGTGGTTACGTGAAGGATTTGGATGGACATCCTATTTCGGAGGCCGTCGTGAAATCCAATAGTTTTGAAGTGAAGACCGACCAGAATGGTTTTTTTACGATTGAACATGTCCAAAATGTTCAGGGTAGATATATCGTCCGTGTTTCCAAAAATGGTTATTTCCCGGTTGTCCGTTCTCAAGAGTTGGGCTCAGTCGGTTTGATGAACGTTGTTTTGGTCAAAGAGAATACTAAAGATGTTAGTGCAAAGACTTCTTTTACCGCGTCTAAAGGTGCGAAAGTTACTGTAGGAAAGACTGTAGTTGATTTTCCTGCGGACGGAATCATGTATGAGGACGGAACGTTATACAAGGGAAAGGTCAATGTGAATGTGCTTTATTTGGATCCTACAAAATCTACTTTCCAAGCTGCTATGCCTGGTGGTGATCTGATTGCCCAACGCTCTGATATGGAACAGGTTCCGCTGGTTTCTTATGGTATGGTGAATGTGGAGATGAAGGATGCTAACGGAAAAAAGCTTCAAATCAACGAAGAAAAAAAGTCTAAGGTTACTTTCCCTATTCCTGACGGTATGGCGGATAAGGCTCCCGACCAAATGCCTTTGTGGCATTTTAATGAGACAAAAGGTATTTGGGAAGAGAGTGGTGTAGCCGTAAAGAACGGTGATGTATATGAGGGTGAAGTGGAGCATTTCTCTTGGGTTAATCTTGATGACCCTAAACAATTTGTGGTCTTGAAAGGTAAGGTGACCGACGACAAGGGAAATCGCGTGTCGGGCGTCAGGATAATTATCGAACAGGTATCGACATACTCCAACGAGGATGGTGAGTATTCTGTCCGTATCCCTAGTGAAACGCCTGTGACGGTCACCGTCCGTAAGGAAGATTATCTGAATTATGATAACGAGTTCTCTGTCTTGATTGAGGGGCAACCTGGTAATACAACTTACACGCAGGATATCCAATTGCCTTCAATGCCTTCCGTAAGTGGAAAATTGGAGAACCTGTGCGATAACAATGTCGTTTTCCCTGTATGTTGTACTTATGAATTGGACGGCGTAAAATCTGTCACTCCTTTCTCTTTGCCTAATAAGGATGGCGAGTTCTCTGTCAGGATTCCTTCGAATGCGCAAAGTGTGCAGTTGTGTGTGAAGGTTCCTGGCGGTGATGATGAGGTGTCCGACATCGCTTTTAATGGCGAGGACTATCGGCTTACCACCAATGTGTTTATTTGCCGTAAGAATTTGGCAGATAGGGAAAAACCCCGGATCACTATTGGTGGTAATGAGATTTTGTTGGAGGAGAATGAACTGGATTATTCTGATTTCGACAAAAATAAGCTCACGGTCAGGGCATCTGATATGGAATTGACCATTGAAAAATATGAGGAGAACGCCACTTTCCTGAACGGGAAGGTCTCTATCGACAAATATAATTTTAAATCTTCATCGGCTAGAATAGAGAAAAATAAGGTCGATAACCATGTTACGCTCTCTATTGTCGCTTCTGGTAAGGCGACGGATGAAACTGGCAGGGGAAAAGACGCTGTGTTTGAAGGCACGTATATCATTCCATACCTCTTTCATGGGAAATGTGATGATTTCTCACAATTGTGCTGGGACCCTGAACTTCCTGCGTTAAGGACTCCGATGTCTTATGTGGAACAATCTTATATTATGGGATTGCCGACGACTAACATCGTTTATGGTAAAGTGTCTAATGTGGAGTTCAAGTGTTTTACGAAGATGACTGAAAGGGCTGAGCCTTTCGCTTTGAACATCGGTTATAACAAGGCTGACGAAAAAACTTATAAAAAGATTATTGCGATGTTGGACGAATCCGGATTTACTAAAGACGATTCCGAATCCGGGAAAATTCTTTTTACGAATGAATCTGATGATATCACGATTTGTATACGTTATGAAAAGAATCATTACTATCAGTTCCTAGATGGTGGTTCTGAAATGCAGATGGTTGTCCAGGTTTATACTGGTTTAATGAAGTGGTTTAAGAACTTGATTAAGCGTTATCTCGGCTTGGATTGGCTTTCATAATGGTGCTTCTTGAATATGCAAAAGCCCGGACATTTAGTTGCCCGGGCTTTTTTGTCGATTCGTATGACGTTTAGTTAGTGAATCTTAACTTGTCTCCGTCTCGGTCTACAACAATTGGTTTGTTGCGGTCTACTTTCTGTGAAATCAACGCTTTGGACAACTCATTCAACAACAACTTCTGAATGGTTCGCTTGACTGGTCTGGCGCCGAATTGCGGGTCGAATCCCTCTTGGGAGATCAGTGCCCTGGCGTCTTCCGTCACGTTGAGTTCAATGTCGCTGTCTTTCAGTAACTTGTGGAGGGTAGCGATTTGGATGTCTACAATCTTCTTTGTGTCATCTTTGCTGAGTGGAGCGAACATGACGATTTCGTCTATTCGGTTCAGGAACTCAGGACGGATTGTCTCCTTGAGAAGTTCCATCACGTCTTTTTTCGCCTCTTCGATTTTCTCCTCTTTGTTCTCTTCGGTAATTCCTTCGAACTTGTCGTTGATTAACGACGAACCGAGGTTGGAGGTCATGATGATGATTGTGTTCTTGAAGTTCACTAACCTGCCTTTGTTGTCTGTCAACCTTCCGTCGTCCAAGACCTGCAATAGGGTGTTGAACACGTCTGGGTGAGCCTTCTCGATTTCGTCGAAGAGAACGACCGAGTATGGTTTACGTCGGATGGCTTCCGTCAATTGACCGCCTTCGTCGTAGCCTACATATCCCGGAGGTGAGCCGATGAGTCGGGTGGAGGAGATTTTCTCCTGGTATTCGGACATATCGATTCTTGTCATCATGTTCTCGTCGTCGAACAGGAATTCAGCGAGCGCTTTCGCCAATTCTGTCTTTCCGACACCCGTGGTGCCTAGGAATATGAAGGAACCGATAGGTTTCTTAGGGTCTTGAAGCCCTGCCCTGCTTCGCCTTACAGCGTCTGATACCGCCCTGATGGCTTCGTCTTGTCCGACGATGCGTTTGTGCAGTTCCTCCTCCAAGTTCATCAAACGTTCCTTTTCGCTCTGCATCATCTTGTTGACGGGTATTCCGGTCCATTTGGAAACGACCTCGGCGATATCCTCTTCATCAACTTCCTCTTTTACGAGCGGGTCCGAACATTGGATGTCTGCCAATTTTTGTTGAGCGTCGGTGATCCTTTTTTCCGCGTCTTTCACCTTGCCGTAACGGATTTCCGCGACTCTTCCGTAGTTTCCTTCCCTTTCGGCTTTTTCGGCTTCGAAGCGTAACTGCTCGATCTCTATCTTGCTTTGTTGGATGATGTTGATCTGCTCTTTTTCCGCACTCCATTTGGCGCCTATGTCTTGGCTCTGTTCCTTGAGGTTGGCTATCTCTTTCTCTAATTTGTCGAGCTTGACTTTGTCGTTCTCTCGCTTGATGGCTTCACGTTCGATTTCCAATTGCTTGATTTCGCGCGCTTTGTTGTCTAGCTCTTCAGGCACGGAATCGATTTCCAACCTTAGTTTGGCGGCCGCCTCGTCGATTAGGTCGATGGCTTTGTCTGGCAGGAACCTATCTGTGATGTATCTGTTGGATAGTCTTACGGCGGCGATGATGGCGTCGTCTTTGATTCTCACCTTATGGTGGTTCTCGTACCTCTCTTTCAATCCTCTTAGGATAGAGATGGTGCTGGATTCGTCTGGTTCGTTGACCATGACGATTTGGAATCTACGCTCTAGGGCTTTGTCTTTCTCGAAGTACTTTTGGTATTCGTCGAGTGTGGTGGCTCCGATCGAACGTAGCTCTCCTCTGGCAAGCGCGGGTTTTAGGATGTTTGCCGCATCCATCGCTCCGTCGCTCTTTCCGGCGCCTACCAACGTGTGTATCTCGTCAATGAAGAGGATGATCTCTCCGTCCGCTTTGATCACTTCGTTGATGACTGATTTTAGCCTCTCCTCGAACTCGCCTTTGTATTTGGCTCCTGCGATGATGGCGCCCATGTCCAGAGAGTAAATCTTCTTTGTTTTCAGGTTCTCCGGCACGTCGCCACGCATAATCCTTTGTGCGAGACCTTCCGCAATGGCTGTTTTTCCTGTTCCTGGCTCTCCTATGAGTATCGGATTGTTCTTGGTCCTACGGCTGAGGATTTGGAGCACTCTTCGTATCTCTTCGTCTCTTCCGATGACCGGGTCCAATTTACCTGCCTGCGCTCTCTCGTTTAGGTTGATGGCGTAGTTGTTCAGTGCGTCGTAGGTTTGCTCGGCTGACTCGTCCGTCACTTTCTTCCCTTGGCGAAGTTCCGCTATGGCTGCCTTCGTGGCATTGAAGTTTAGCCCTGCGTCTTTTAGTAATGCTGCGGCGGGGCTGTCGACCGCCAATAGGGCAAGGAGAATGTATTCGAGGGATACGTATTGGTCTCCCTCTTCCTTAGACATCTCTTCGGCTTTCTTCAATACGATGTTCGCATTGTTGCTAAGGTAGGTGTCTTCGTTCCCTCCAGTAACTTTCGGCATCCGCTCAATCATTTTTATTACTAGCACATTGAGTTGTTCCGTATTCACATTGAACTTATTGAATAGGAATTTTGTGACATTTTCGCCAACTTTCAGTATGCCTTTGAGCAGGTGCACAGGCTCAATCACCTGCTGGCTACGCTTTTGCGCATAGTTGGCAGCTTCTTGGATCGCCTCTTGGCTTTTAATCGTGTAATTCTTAAAGTTCATAGCTATATTCTTTATACGTTGACATCATATGTATATCAAAGAGTTTGCCAATTCATGAAAACTGACAAATTTGCCTTGCTGGTTTCTTGCGGTTCTGCCGTTTTGTCCGATTCCTTTCCTTGATGGTGGCGGTTTCCCTTCCCTTCCACATTCTTTTCTGGGGATGATGATATTGACATGTTTGTTGCAAGCTTGTCTAACTTGTCCTCTAAATTAGTTATATTCTATGAATCCGACAATGGTTCTTCCCCTCTATTTTTGTTAAGGAGAGTCCCTTATTTTGATTTCAAGGACTATTGCGTAGGTTTGGAAAGTGGTAGAAAAAAAGGGGAACTGAATTACTTCTGTTCCCCTTCGAGTGGTAAATGTTGTTTTATGTTATTTTTTGAATATTCTAGCGGTTTTTTCTTCTATTTGAAGGATATATACGCCTGGTTTCCATCTGTCGCCGATTACTTTATCTCCGTAAAGTTCCCCGATTTCGATGGTCTGTCCTAATAGATTTGTCACATGGTAATTGCCTTCCCCATGAATGGTTGTGTTTTCGTTGAATGGGTTAGGAAATACATCTATTTCGTTTTGTGCCAATTCCTCTATGTTTGTTCCATCTTCGCTGGCGCTTCCTTCTTTACACTTCCAATTGCTTGGCGTGGCGTGCTCGGATATTTCTCCATAGACGATTCCTAGGCCTACGCTACTCATGTAGAACCGTCCGTATGTGTTCCAATCTCCGACAACGAACTGTCCGTTGCCCGGACCTCCGAATTGGTGTTGTTCGTCGTTGATATGGATCCACGTCTTACCGTAATCTTCGGAACGGAAGATGCCTGTACCGCATTCGTTGGCGTTGCCCCAGATGTAGAGGACGTAGTCGCTGCTTTTCCCTATGCCGGCTCCCACCGCTTCGCAGAAGGATACGTTGCTTATCTTTTGGAAACTCTCTCCGTGGTCTTCAGAGACGTATAGACCGTTTGTGCCTCCTGGCGCATAGATGACGCCCTCTTTGCCTGGTATGATTGCTATTCTTCCGAATTCGCCGTTGGTGAGGTTTTGTGATTCGAAACTCTTTCCGTAGTCGCTACTGCGGTAGAAGGTGTTCTTGCCTCCCGCATAGACGTAGGCGTCGTTCTCTGGGTCCACTTGTATGTGTGTGGCTTGTTGCGTTCCGCTGATCTTATTCCATGACGAACCGTTGTCATCGGAATAGTATATGCCGCTTGTGCCCGGACCTGGGATGATGAAGAACCTGTATTTGCCGTCCGCTTTCGTGATGGCGCATTTCCCCTCGTTGGAAGCTTGGGGTGCGCAGGTCGGACAATAGGGGTTCTGGTAACTGAAATCGGTCTTGCTTGCGCACTCTTTCCATCCGTTGTGTCCGTTTGTCGTGTAGAAGAAAGCCGTGTTGGCCATCCTCATCATCACATTTGGGTCTTTGCTGTAGTAGTTGACGCCTCCCGTCGTTCCTGGTGCTGGGTCGTGGATAGGAGCGAATTGGTGGATGTCTTCGTGGATGAAGCCTGTGTAGTCTCCGATGACCGACATTAGGTCTCCGTTGGGGACGCTGACCAAATCGAGTGCTACGGTCTCTTCCAATCCGTTCACGTCGAAGTAGAAGGTCGGTTCACCGTCATACCAGATATTGTCGCAGGTGAATATTCCGTTACCGGATGTGGTGGATATTTTGCTATCGTCCGAAGGGTCGAAGCAGAGGCTACCGCTCCAATGGATGGCGTAGCCAGGAATCCAAGTGACGCCGTTGTTGGTGAGTACCATGTTGTTTTGTAGGCTTCGCCATGTCTTTCCTCCGTCGATGGAGGTCCAGTAGATATCGCCGTTTGCACTTGAACCGTTGTCCCATTTCTGTGGAATCCATGTGTTGTTGGTGGATACGACAAGCTTGTTCGCATCTTTCGGTGAAACCGCCACGTCGCCGAATCCTTTGTCTCCGCAAGGGGAGATGTCCTCTGCCTTTTTCGTGTTGGGATTATAGCGGTAGATGGCGCCTGAAGTCCCGCTCACACATGCATCCGAGTAGGCGATGAGCAGGTTGCCCTGCGGATCCATCTTCATGCGGCAAGGAATGAATTGGGAAGGTAGGGCTGTGATTGCTTCCCATGTGGAACCGCCGTCTTCTGAAACGTAGACGTTACTATCCCCTTTGCGGGAGATGCCGACGAATATGCGTTGGGTCTTCCCTCCAGCGCTTTTGCTTCCGTCGAATACGATGGCTGTCGTTCCGTTCTCGTCTGGTGTCGTCGCATATTTCTTGGATTCCCAGCTTGGCCAGTTGACGGTGCTGGTATAGACGTTTTTTAGTGAGCTGACGGGTGCCCAAGTCGCACCGCCGTCCTCGCTCTTGATGAGCGGGTTATTGGCGCGGCCGCCGCAATAGACTATCTTGCTGTTATTCGGGTCCACCGCTATGCGTTCGCCGCAGTTACGTCCTTGTCCGTTGCCATGGACGAAGAGTAGGGAAGTTACGTCCGCTGTTTCGAAAGTCTCTCCTCCGTCCTTGGAGTACATTACAGCAGTTTTTTGGGAACTGAAATATTGGCAACCGCCCAAGAGATAAATGTTCTGCTCGTTTTGTGGGTCGATGGCCATCGCTTCGATGCTCAGCAACCCTTTGTCGTCTTCTGAGATGAAATTTGTGATAGGTTTCCATGAGCAATTCTCCTTGTTCCATTTGTAAGCGCCTCCGACGTCTGTTCTGGCGTATTTGGATTTGCCTTGCGCCACGATGCCTGATACGAATCCGCCGCCACCGATGGCGAGTGTCCCGAATGTGTAGGGAACCGTGTTCGCGCAGACTTCGTTCACTTTTTTAGTGTCGCATTTCACGGCGTCGCTCTTGTCGCTGACGAATCTGATGTTGTCCATATAGAATCCTCCGCTTTCTCCGCCGAGGGCGATGAGTATCTCGTCCGAATTCTCTTTGTGTGCGGTGAAATCGTAGTATAGCGTTACCCATTTTCCTGCTGCCGCAGTTTGGTATTGGTTTTCGTCGCTTTTGTTGGAATAGGCTTTGATACTGCACTCCGAAAGGGAGAAGATGTCTACGGCTAAGAGTTTTTCCCCAACTTCGGGACCGCATGTGAACGACGCGCCTCCGTAATTGGTGATATCCATTTTTAAGCAATGTGTGCTTGTGTTTCCACAAGGATGAGGGTTTTCCACAATCGTTTTTTCCGTGCCCCAGCCGCCTGATGGTATTTCTCCATTTTCGAAATCATAGAGCGTATCCGAATATGAAAGGAACGGAATAGCCCATAAGAGTTGGATGGTAATAACTTTTTTATTCATGATATAAGGATCTATGTTGTTATTCATGTGTTTCTCAACACCGCAAAGGTAAACAAACTTAAATGGGTTGTTTTCGCCTCTGTAGCGATTGGAACAAAAGTGCGTCCTTTTGGAATGAAAGTGCAAACTGGAGAATCTTCCATTTTACTCCAACTCCCTGGTTTTTGACTCTTTTTTTTAGTTTGATTCAAAAATCCTATTCTAAACGTCAGTGGTTTCTATTAGATCTCTGAATGATTAAGAAGCTGTTTTAAAATTTACGAAGATGATTTTTTATTGTGCTTTTTATGATTCTTTTTATTTGTTTGGGTAATTAAAAAAGTCTTAGACGGTTTCTTGATATACAACATGCCCCCGAAAGTTAGACGAAATTTTCGGGGGCATATCACAAATATATTTATTCCTGTTATTTAAGCTATCAACATCCTAACGCCTAATCAAAGTGAAGTGACCGATGTATTTCCTTTCGATCTCTTCGATCTCAATCACATACCAATAATCGGTGGATGGCAAACTGACGCCATTGTAGGTCCCGTCCCAACCTTCACTATTGCTTCCAAAGAAAAGAGCTACCAATTTTCCGTATCTGTCAAATATGTTTACAATGGCATTGGGATATACCTCCGCTAATTTTTCAATAACCCATGAGTCATGAATACCATCTCCATTTGGCGTGAAGAATTCTGGGATAGTGATTTCTGGTGGATCTAGTGAAAAATTGAAAGAGGATGTACATCCGTTATTGTCTACTACATTAATAATGTGAGATCCAAAGGCCAAATTCTCAATGATGTCTGAATTCGTTGAAGTGCTCTTATCCCCATCCATCCAATAGGTGAATACTCCCGTGCCACTCTTCTGATCGGTGATTACTTGACGATCACGGATACCCACAGAGTCCATTGACAAAATCTTCGGATTGGTAGTTACTACGACTGTGATTTCGTCTTGTGTTGTACACGTTCCTCGTGTCATATCCACTTTGTATTTTGTCGTTTCCAGTGGTTCCGCTAAAATTTCTGCTGTAGTGACTGTATCCGTACTTCCATTCGTCGTCCATAGATATGTAGTGGCATCATACGACTTTGCTGTTAATTTCGTAGAGAATCCCTCACAGATTGTGCGTGTTCCGTCAATAGTACCTTTCAACGATTCGTCTACCTTGACACTAACTTGATAGGGTTTCTCACAAGATTCGTTGTGGGCACTCAAATAGTAGGTGTAGGTGGACTGATGTCCTTCGGCCGAATTGAAGGATGGCCGAACTGTCACTCGTTCACTATTTGTCGCTGTTAAAATTGTTGGATCTGACTGCCACTCGATGTTTGTGCCATCTGGTTTTATATCGGTTATTACCAATTCGGTCTCTTCGCCCTCACATATCGTTAGATCTGCTGGTAACGTCAAATTGATGGTTGCGGTCACCTTCAAATCTCCTATTTCTGTAGTGGCTACGCAACCTTTACGATTTGCTTCTGCTTTGTAGTTACCACTGTTTTCTGCGACCGTTTCGTCGATTGTGTATGATAATGATGTTGACCCGTCGATGGCGACATCGTTTTTCTTCCAAACGATGGAATAGTCTAGTCCCGCTGCAGGCGTGACTGTTACGGATGATGTGAACTTGTCTCCCTCACACAATCCTAACGATGGTGTTGTGTTTGACAAATCAATTTGTGCGTCTACTAATTTAAACGTGAGACTAGTAGGACAACCGTTGGTGTAAGCCAACTTGTATACTCCGGCTTCCGATACTAAGAAAGGTGAGTTGGAGGTGACTGTTCCTGATGGTGTAGTCAGTTGATAATCCCCATCACCTTCGTAGGCTGGTGTGATTGTTACGTCTCCACCGCAATAATAATATTCTTCTGAAGTCAAGGAGTTTGTGTAGGTCTTTGTTGGCAATTGTGTATTGACAGGGTCTGAGATTGTCAAACTGCCGACTATAGGTCCTTCGCCTAAAACGACCTCGACACTTTCCGTCTCGCTACAAGATCCTGCCGATACTTCCAATGAGTATACGTAATGGTCTCCATAGTTGCCTCCAATAAATTTTCTGGTGACAAATTCATTCGTGTTACCATTGTCGTTTTCAGGTCCGGACCATTCGTACTTAATGTCCGAAGAGGCGTTAGTCTTCGCTTCACATGTTAATCTTGCAGACATGTCTGGACACGTTGTGGCATCTGACGCCATCACATTTAAGGTGTCAACCGTGACATTAATCTTTTCAATCTTTGATTTACAAAGCTCGCCTGAATTAACTTTCGCGTCGTATGTGTATTGGACTCCATAGACGCCAGAATTTAATACTATGGAAGATCCCAATGGAGAGGATCCATCTCCGTCCTTAAAATACGTTTTGCCGTAGTTTGTGTTTGGCACCTCATTCGTTAGTGTGACAGAAGAGGCTAAATCCACCTCGGTTTCGCAAACTGCCTCAGGAGTGGAGACAGACAAAATTGGGGTAGGATAGACTATCACCTTTATTTCCTGTGCGGGACTTACGGCATTTGTCTTATCATCTCTTTGAGCCACATAATAGGAGGTGGTAGTCACTTCTCCCGTTGGGCTTGTCGTTGCGTTTCCTTGCAATGGATAGGAATCTCCTTCCGTGCCTGGGTCGGATGTAGAACTTGGTTTCGTCGTTCCATACCAAATCAGTGTGTAATCTTCCTCATGCTTGTTGGCATTGAGCTGAGGGTTCTTTTTAGCCGTTAGGTTTGCCAATGTTTCACCTTCACAGTAAAGCACATTTGCCACAATCGGAGGAAGCGCATCACTGATTGTCACTGTGATGGTTGATTGTTCGCTCTTGCAGCCTGTCGCATTATCCACTCGGTATACGTCATATTTGATGTTTGCTGTGTTGCCGTTTAGGTTGCTGACGTCGAACACTGGTTTGGGAATTTCTTGTTGGAAGTCGTTTGTCCCTTCTAATGCGTAGTAGTAGGTATAACCAGACTCTTCAACCCAATTCTTTGAGGTGATTGCGGGGAATGTTTTATTGTCATTTGCCACTTCTGCTGCGACAAATGAAACTGTGGCGTTTTCTGGAGCACTTGTAAAGTTGACAGTGACTGTCAATGGTGCCTCCTCGCTCTCACAATTTTCACCGTTCGGTAATTTATAGTATTGTTTAGCCGAGTATGTGTAGGTGGTTTTGTCACTCACTACTGTGTTGGGTGTGAATGTTGTGCTCGTGGTTTCTCCATCAGACCAAATTATTTTATCCGCCATTAGGAAATTTGTTTCATCTTTAGTCAATTGGGTCGTTAATGGAGATGCGACGTCTCCCGCACAGTAATCAGCGATCGGGTCAATTGTAGGTGCTGGTACTTTATAAATGGTCACTTTGATCGGCATACGGGAACTTTCGTTATTGTTATTGCTCGCATCACGTTGTGAAACGTAGAAGGTAGTTTCTCCAGCCGTGGCGGTTGAAATGGTTGGTGGGGTAGTCTTACCTGTTCCTCCGGTCGGAGCATCATACCAAAGCAGTTCGTAAGTTTTATTAGAATCAAGCTGATTGACTTTGGCGTTTTGGGTCAAATCTGCCGGTGTGGAGTTCAAACAATAAACTGTATCCGACACGATAGGAGCCGGTGCCCCCAGTATCATCACCGTCAATTTGGTTAATTCGCTTTGACAGGTTGTGCCATTTGGATTGTTTATTTGTTGGAATACCCAATAGTAGGATGTCTCATCTGTCGTGGACGTTGGATTCTCTATGGCGGGAGTAGGAGTGGACGAAGTAGCGCTTGTAGTTGAGTTAGGTTCTGTTTCGTCTTTAAATTGACCCAACCACATGATTGTTCCATCGGAAGTTTTACCTGTCACGGCATCCGCCTTGTGTGTTAAGATGTCCGAAATAGTTTCTGTTTTCAGGTATTGTACTGTGGAGGTGGTCAGCTTAGCGGGACTCTCGTAGAAATCAGCGGATATGCTTCCTTCCGCACTAGAGCAATAATTGGTGGCTGTGGCGGTAACCGTCAATAGACCTGCTTCGGCTGCGGTTGTGATGTCGAAAGTTTTGTCTGTTTTTGCGTTCCCCCATTGTACGGATGCTGTTGCTGGGGTTGTTTCCACGCTTATTGTTGTCTTGTCGCAAATTGGCTCCGCCGATGGTTCCACTACTGCCGTCGGCTTGGCTTTGAACACGATGTGGGAGGTGTCTGAACAACCCTCTGCGCTTGTCACTTTGTAGTAATAAATATATGGATCGATGCTACCGGAGAGTGTGGATAAATCTGTGGAAGCCAAGGCGTTCATCGTCTTGTCTGTATACCAATCAATCGATAAATTACCATCCTTGGGATTAGGTAGGGATGGAATTGTTGTCGCTTCTGGTGATTTTTTGGAAGGATCTGCCACTGATGCGCAGAAATCATCTACGGTACCATCCAAATCCACGGATGGGATTTCGTTCACGGTGACAATATATTTTTTCACATCTGATCGGCATTGCGTCGTGTTGTCTTTCAAAACATAATAGAATGTCTTATTTGGATCTGCCGCCAACATCGTAGATACAATAGGTTCTGTAGTAGGTGTCAACGTATCCTCATCCGTGTACCAAAAAACATCGTAATCAGTGATTTCTTTAATAGGCTCCGTCTCGAGTGTGCCTTCGCAGAACGGATCAGGATCCAATAAAGCCACAGTCGGTTTGTCTGCTGCTATGATATGGATACTATCCCAAATCCAACAGCTTTGACCTTCTTCGCCTGGAAATTCGATGTCCTTCACCAAAAGATAATACCAATCAGCGTCCTCCCAAGTCACATTGTAAGAAGAGGTCTCATCACCTGGCGTATAGCCACTTCCTCGCTTACCCGTAGCGTTTTTAGAACCTTTATGCCATGAAGCCTCGTATTTTCGTGGTTCGTTATCTGGTCCGACCGTTATGCCCATAACAGTAGGATCGGTTGGCGCGAATGGCTTCGTGGTGAGTTGGGCAATTTCTCCAGGACACAATACAACCTCCTTTTCGTCCGCCGAATTTGTTTTTATCATTGTCGAAGGATCGGCCGAAATAATCGCAGCCTCCTTCACTTTCTCACATGCGGCGCAGTTCAAGCCTGCAATTACCGGAATGGTGGAGATGGAGATTTTACGGCAAGGAGTGAATGCGGATGTTTTTTTCCATGATTGGTCGGCTATCAAATCTGAATATTCTCCGACCACCACACGGAAATAGATGCGTTTCTCATGTTTAGGATCATCTTCCAATTGAGAGAAAATCTTATCCCAATATTCTTCTACCGACACATCAAAAGAGGACGTTTCCACTACCTCTTCCTTATGAAGCGTATTCCATGTGATTGGGGTGGAATCGCTTTCCGTAGATGGGTCTTGGAAGGTGTATTGGTAGACGTAGCCTACCTTTTTATTCGGATCGATGGAGCCGTCGCTTGCATATAAATAGAATCTCTTAACCGCATCGGAGGTTACGGAGGTAAGCGTTAACACATCTTCTGTACACAAGTCGAGGATATCTTTACCCGTGCTGACCGATGATTCCATGTTCACATCAGGAGGCGTGCAAACTTGGAATATGATATTGTCAATAGCATAGTCACGCGTTTCACCATAGATTGGGGTGCCGTCCTCTTGATATCCATAGTGCCTTACCTTCATTTTAATAGTGACTTCTTCGGCGCCGCCGACATCTTCTGCTTTTATTTCAAAACTTTTACCGGCGCTCTTCCATCCTTCTGATCCATTCCTGAAATATTTGAATTCGCTTTGAAGCGTTTTCCCATTATGCTCCAAAAGCACCTCAATAGAACCTGGATGGTCGGATATTGAGGCAAAGTCCGCACTGAAATTGATGTTCTTTCCTGTACAAATGTGGTCTATGTCAATTTCGAAGAAATCATCTTGGGAACCATCATCCAAGAGGTCGAATTGAAGCATGCCTCCTGTCTGTGTGCCCGAATTGTCATATGGCACACCACCTGGGTAACCTCCATACTTGGAAACGGCATAGACACCCCAATTATATAACTCAGTTTTACCCTCAACAGTACCAAGCAATGGTACGGATAGTTTCGCGCCACTTGCGATAATGTTATATCCCTTCACGTAAGGAATTTTCATGTCGCCTTTATCAGAATGAGATTGGGCTGTGTGTACTTGGCCCGCTGGTATATTCTCTGTATGTGTTATGCCATATCTGTCGGTCCACTCATAGGTGTTATCCGTCGGGAAGTTGCCAAAATCGTCATAGAACAAGTTGGTCATCGCCATCGGGGCTCCGTCGGTACTTGTACAACACGTTCCTGAGTGGACTAATAATTCGTCCGACTTTGTTGGCGTACAACCAGGCATAGTAACCTCAAGGGTGATATAATAATCCGTGTCTGCTGCGTCAGGAACAAAGTTGAAACTCATCTCCTGGGATTCTTGACCTGTTACCGATTCTTTCCATGAAAATATTGTGTTTTCTGGGTAATTTTGTTTTGTGGTCACTCGCAAAGGTTGTTCCGGACAAGGATTTCCGGTGGACGAAATTATCGGTTTCACTGTACCGACCACTTTTATATCATCAATACCAACAGGAATTTGAAAGCAATCGTTTGTGCGGTAAAAATAGAAGGTGATGTTGCCGGATTCAGGGACGGTTGTCTTATGGGTCATTGTCGTATACTCCCCATAATCGACCGTTTGCGTGGTGGCTTTTGTCAAACTAGAAGGTTGAAATGAATTATTGTATCCAGTATTGAATTCTATATTCTCAGCACTCGATACCACGCCAAATTTCAATGCGTTGCCAGTGATTGCCCCCAAATTGGAATAGGAATATTTGGTAATGAAATCTTGCATTGTTTTGGCACGCGTGCCAGTTCCGCACACATTAGTGGCAAGGTGATCGAAGTAGGTGGGGTCTAATAAATTGTATAGGGTGAATGACAACTCAACAGAGGTGCCTGGTTTTAATCCATATACCGAATATGTGAGAAACGGACAGTTTTCACACGAACCGATGTTGACATACATGTTGTTGGGCTCTTCATTCGCTTTGCAAAAAGAATGGATGAGTTTGGGTTGTGCGGTGACGATAGAGTAGCCATATTGTTTGCCTCCGGTTTGCTCGGCGTTTGATAGATGATAGACATTATCTATTTTGGCCATATCGTCGTTGGACTCGCTTGAGAACACTCCGCCTATTCCATCCTGTTTTGTGTATTCAGGACCGATAAACATATCTGACTTGCAGAGTTTATCCCAGTCAAGATCCTCGTCATACCAACCATTTTTGTCGGATGTCATTATAGGACAGCACAGTTCTGATTTTGTGTCAAATTCCGTACTGGCTACAACGCACTGAGCGTTCAGCGTTGATATGCCATTGAAAAAAAGCAGAGTGATTCCCCCGATGAATCTTTTTAAGTTTTTATCGCAATACCACATTGTTATTATTTTACATTATTGAACTTTATTGATATGTGTATGTGTTTTTTGAGGCAACCTCAAAATCGAACGCTAATATAGTTCATTTTTATTTTATGGCATTTCTTATGTCGATTAATTCTGATAGACAATTTTCCCCACTCCTTGAAATTTGTGATCATATACTTTTGCAAATGATTTTCTCTGGTATTAAGAGGTCGCTTGATATTTAACGAAAATGGTTTTTATATTCGGTTGGGGTGCTTGGATTTTTTTGTCATTTTGTCGGGTTGTATATACCTGTATTTTATTCGGCAAGGAACTTTCTCGTCTCTTCGTCGAAATCTAGAAATGGCAGTTTAGCCTTCAAAGTTTGCAGGTTAGCTAAGGTGTTTGCTTTAAATGTTTGATAACCTTTGCTTTGAGGATTGAATGGACGGTGGTTGAGTGAGTCGACTATTTTGCGGACTTCTTTCATCTCTTCCCTTGTCTTGTCGGAGATTCGGCTGTCGCTGAACTTTTCCCAGATGTATTCTATGGCTAATTCATTTGGGTGAATTAGGTCTTCCGTATAGAATCGGTAGTCGCGCAGTTCGTCCATCATGATTTCGTATGCTGGGAAATAGTGGATGGAGGAAATTTCCTGAAGAATACTGTCTATAGCTAATAGTAACGTCGCTTTGCTGATTTGGTTGCCGTGGGCACCGTCTTTCCAGTGGCGGATGGGGCTGACCGTGAAGGTGACGGAGAGGTTTGGGTTGATTGTCTGTACCGTCTCAACGATTTTTTGAAGTGTTCGGGTCGTCTCTTCCTCGCTTAATCTTTTGCGAATAAATCTTTCACTAGGCTCTTTGTGGCAATTGGCTACGATATCACCATTTTCGGCACATACATAAACCCAGGCAGTTCCTAGTGTGATGAAGATATGCGAAGCTTTTTTCATGAATTCATGGCTTTGCTCCAATAGCTGATTTGCGTTCTCTAGGTAACTCTCCGCATCCAGCCGCGCGAATTTGCTATGAAGGTGGAAACTGTTCCATACGCCATCTCGGCAGAAAAGGTCTTCCTTGACGAATGGATTTTGTGAGGCGATTCTTTCAATGGTTTGTAGGATGGAGCATGGGTTGAAGAGAATGCCTAGGGGATTGTTCGATACGTTGAATTTCAGTTGCGAGAGTTTTTCCCCTATGTTCTCAGAAAAACAGGAGCCGAACATCATGATCTTACTTCCGTAAGAGATGTCCGCCTCCCGTTCGATATGAATTTCCGTGCTTAGACGCATATCCGTTATTCTCCGGACATCGCTTTGAACAACTCTTCCACCTTAGGACTGAGGATGATTTCCGTGCGTCTGTTCTTCGCTCTAGCCTCTGGTGTGTTGGCTTTGTCCACAGGGACATATTCGGCGCGGCCGGTAGCGGAAATCTGTGAAGGGTTCACGTTCTTGTTGCTGATGAGGATGCGGACGATCGCAGTGGCGCGTTTCACACTGAGGTCCCAGTTGTCCTCCACGTTACCGTTTCCTTTGTAAGGTACATCATCCGTGTGACCTTCGATGACGATATTGATGTCTTTGTTATCGGCGATGAAGTTGGAAAGCTTGTTTAAAGCGTTAACACCCTTAGGATCCACGTCCCATTTTCCAGACTTGAACAATAGTTTTTCGTCCAAGGAAACGTAGACTTTCCCATCCTTGTTCACCACTTCGATTCCATTCCCTTCGTAACCTTTCAATGCGTCTGAAACCTTTTTCTTCAGACTCTTCATCATACTGTCTTGTCGGCTGACAATCTTTTGAAGTTCCGCTAGGTTCTTTTCCTTTTCTTTTAGGCTCTTTTCTGATTTGTCCAATGCGTCTTCACGAGTTTGTAGTTTCTCTTGTGATTTCTGCAAATCAGCGAGCAGTTTCTTTATCTCTTTGTCGCTAGATGCGCTGTTCTTGGTCAGTCTGTCGGATAATTGTTGGTTGAGCGATTTCAAGTCAGCGTTCTCCAATCCTAGTTGATGCAAGGATTTGGACTTGGCTACTGAGTCATCGACCATTTTTGCGATTTTGTCATGCGAAGCGGTTGAGTCACGTAGAAGGTTGGCGATATGCTTGTTCGCTTTTTCGAGGTTCTCTCCGCAATTTTTGTTGCTCTGTTCACATTTTGTCAGGTCAGATAATGCCTGGTTAAGAGTTTTCTTGGAGGCGCAGGACGAAAGCATTGCACCTGCCAACATAATTAAAAAAATTTTTTTCATACAAGTTTCCTTTTATGTTCTTTCGCAAATTTAAAATTTTTTTAATTTTGTAAAAACGATAAAAAGAATTATTTATGAACATTCGTGTAGGACAAGGTTATGATGTGCACCAGTTTGCGGATGACCGCGAACTGTGGCTAGGTGGTATTCAGATTCCGAGCGATAGGGGATTGTTGGGCCATTCTGATGCCGATGTGTTGATTCATGCGATTTGCGATGCGCTTTTGGGTGCCGCCCATATGCGTGATATCGGTTATCATTTCCCGGATAATTCCGCCGCTTATGAGAACATCGATAGTAAAATCCTTTTAAAGAAAGTCGTTTCCATGTTGTCGGAGCATAAGTTCGCCATTGTCAATGTGGATTCCATCGTATGTGCCCAAGCTCCTAAGTTGAGCCCATATATAGACCAAATGGCAGAGTGTTTGGCTCAAGTTATGGGCGTTGATGCGGATTGTGTCTCCGTGAAGGCTACTACTACTGAACATCTTGGTTTTGTAGGGAGGGAAGAGGGTATTGCGGCTTATGCCACTGCTCTCATAGAAAAGTTATGATTGTTTTTTAGACGATTTGTCCCTAAATTGTCTAATATAAGTAAAAAACAAACCCCGCATGTCTTGGCTGATGTGCGGGGTTTGTTTTTGTTATTTGCATTTAGTATTTTGCCCTGAATTCTTTTGCGTCATTCAAAATCTTTCGAATGTCTTGGATTAGTTTGCGGAATTCTTTTTCTGTGATTTTCTTCTTGTAATCTTTTTCCCTTTCTAGGATCGTGAGCTTTTCAACGATTCCTTTCACCTGGATGGTACGGAAGAGCGGAAGCATTTTGTGGGAAAAGTGTTGGATGTCTTTGTCGTTTCCTTCTTTCCAACTTTTTTGGAGCTTCTCCATATTCGATGAGCTTTCGCTGATGAATGAATCCAAAATCATCGCTTCGGACTCTTTGTCTCCACACGCATAGCTCAAGATGCCTTGGAAAGGGTTATCGTTCGACTCTGTGTGTTCTTCCGGATTTACATCTTCTCCTTCCACACATTTGTTTTTCACGTGTAAGCGGATCGTGTCGATGAGCTGGCGAGAAGAGAATGGTTTGCAGATGAAACCATTGAAGCCTTGTTCTTTGATGTTGTCCTCTGAAATGTCAGCCCTAGCTGAAAGTGCGATGATTGGTAATGTGTCCGAATTATTGATATGAGGTGATTGCCTTATCAATTTCACGAACTCGAAACCGTTGATGCTTGGCATCTGGATGTCTGTTAGTACAGCGTCGATATTTTCGTCCTCCAATGTCTTGAGCGCTTCGGCCGGGTCTTTTTGTGGGAAGACATTGATGTGGGCGTGGCTCAGCACTTCTTTGACGAGGGTGAGTTGAGTGTCGTCGTCGTCCATGACTAACACATTGATGGGAAGAAGCTCACATTGCTCGACCGGTTCCATCTCCTCGTCCTCTTTTTGAAGCTTCAGCGTGACGATGAAACTGGTTCCTTCGTTCAATTTGCTGTTTATTTCGATATCGCCATTATAGAGGTCGACTAACTTGCTCACGATGCTTAATCCTAAGCCGGATCCTTCTTGTTGCGCATGGTCTTCCCTTGCGATGCGTTGGTATTCATCGAAGATGTTTTTCTTGTCCTCTTCGCTGATTCCGATTCCTGTGTCGGAAACGGTGATTTTTAGGACGTAATATACGGTGTCCTCTTCGACGTTTGTCTGGATGGAGACTTCTCCCTTTTCTGTGAATTTGATGGCGTTGGAAACCAGGTTGTTGCAGATTTGCTGGATGCGAGTGACGTCAGCTTTCACTTTGTCGGGGAATCCGCTTACGCTGTGGGTGAGTTTTATGTTCTTTTTGTTCGCGATCGGCAAGAATGTGTTGTAAGTCTCCTCCACCAGGTCTTTTATGGAGAACAAGGTTGGTTGCAGCGTCATTTTCGAGCAATCCAATTTGTTGTTGTCCAATATGTTGGTGATGAGTTGTAGCGTTTGGTTGGAAGACTTGAGCATGCTGGACAAGTAATATTGCTGCTTCTCGGTTAATGAAGTGTTGTTCAATAGTTCCATGTAACCGATGGCGGAACCCATAGGCGCTTTCATGTCATGGGTAAGGCTTATCATCATCCGTTCCTGCTCTGAATTCTTTTCTTCCAATTTCTCGCGCAGTTTGCGGCTCCGGCTCACGTCGTTGAAGAGTAACCAACAGAAGAAGAGGATGACGACGATCGCAAGTACGGTGACATATCGTAACGTCTCCGCCGTCTTAGACAACGTTGCGTTTCTTTTTGTCTTAGCCTTTTGCATGTTCACCCTGTTGTCGAACTCGATTTTACCGAGTATGGATTTGGCTTGGATGGTGATGCTGTTGTTGTTGTTCCTCAACGTGTTGATTTGTTGCATGATAGCCCTGTCCGTCTTGTATTTCTCATTGCGGATCTTGACTTTAATGTCGTCTAGAATGCTTTGGGCGGTATCGGTCGGGTTATAATATAACGCAAGTGAATCCATCCATTGTTGTTCTGTGCCCAAGACACGTATGGTCGTGTCGGACGGACCTCCGTTTTTAGAGAAGGCTTCGGCAAGGCGTTGGAAGAAATTTCCTTTCTTGGCGTGCCTTTTCTTCACGATGGTGTCTTGCTTGAGAGTCGCACTTTTGTTTTTTGACGCGAAGTTTTTCAACGAATCCTCCATGAGCATGGTACGGATATTCGCCTTGTAGAGTTTCTCGAGATTGTCCTTGTTGGTCAATTTCGTGAGTTCGTATAAGTTCTCCTCTTTCTTTTTTAAGAGGTTGGAAACACTATCGAGTGATTGTATTTGATAAGGGTCGGAAAGCATACTCTTTAGCGTGTCCATGTGGTTTTCGGCTATAGATACTTTCTCTTTGTAGAGGACGAAATCGGACGTGTCGACCATCATCGGACCGATGTGGTTTTCTGCGTTGAGTAGGTCGGTTAGGATTGTGTTCACTAGTTCTTCCTGCTGTTGGTAGGAGGTTTGCTGACCTATCTCTTCTGTTATGGATTCCGTGTTACGGTAAACGAAATAGATACTCCCCGCACCGATGGCGATAAGTAGAAGATAGCTTAAAACTACCTTCAAGATGGTTGCTCTGTCCTTTTTCTTTTCCATTACTCCATGTTGTAGTGTTTCATCTTATTGTAAAGTGTCTTCCTGTCGATTTTCAACATGATGGCGGCCTTGCTCTTGTTGTTGTTGCAAGCTTCCAACGCTTTCATGATTTTGCGTTTTTCGTATTCCTCGTTGTGGAGGGCCGCGTTCTCGCTCAAATCGCCCGTTTCGCCGATGATTTCGTCAGGCAATTGGTTGGCCTTGATGTATTTGCCTTCGCATAGCATGGCGGCGCGCTTGATGACGCTCTTCAATTGCCTCAAGTTGCTGGACCATTGGCATTTGTTGAGAATCCGCATGCTCTCTTCGTCGAACCCGATGATTTTCTTCTCCAATTCGTCGTTGGCCTCTTCCAAGAAACTTTCGGCGAAGAGAGGAATGTCCTCGCTTCTTTCCCTTAGGCTAGGAACTTGGAGGGACACTTCGTTGAGGAAACGGTGGAACTCCTCGGAAAATTTGTTTTCGCGGATAAGTTTGTATAGGTTTTCGCTGGATGACGCGATTACACGTACGTTAATCTCCTTTTCCATGCTTGTGCCTATCATTTTAGCTCTCTTTACTTTTAGCCCAAGCAATAATTGCTCCTGTGCGGACAATGGCATTTCGTCGACATCTTCAAGGAAGATGACTCCTCCGATTGCTTCTGACAAGTAACCTTGCTCCTCTTTCTGTGCGGATAAGTAACCGAATAGTTTCTTCTCGAACTCGTCTTTCGCAATCTCTCCGCAATGTACGGTGACGAACGGACGGTCTTTCCTAGAACTCTTTTCATGGATGAGTTTGGCGACTTGTTTCTTTCCTGTGCCTGGCTCGCCGGATATCAATGTGGTCATCTCGGTTGCCGCCACACGGTTAATCATCTCATATAGACGTTTGGATGCGAGACTGTTGCCGGTTACAAAGGCGGAACTCTTTTTGGCGGATTCCTTCTTCTCGATTTCCTGTTGTCTCATGACCTCGTTCATCTTCTCGAATAACATCTCCGGTTTGATAGGTTTCGGAATGTAATCCTTGGCGCCAATTTTCATGCATTCCACGGCGCTTTGGATTTCAGCATATCCTGTGAGAATGATGAACGGTGTGTCGATTTTCTTGTCCTTCGCCCATTTCAGTAAATTCATGCCATCGTCGTCAGGAAGTCGCAAATCAGACAAAATGATATCATATTTCGTGGCGCTCATTTTTATTTTTGCGTCACCTACTGTGGGAGCGCTTTCTACCGTGAAACCCTGCTTCCCCAGCCATGTCCTTAACATAAGACAGAAAGTTAAATCGTCTTCTACAATTAAAAATTTCTTCATATTCTTAATTTTTATCTTTTTGCCATTGCAAATTTAATGAAACAAACTGAATTCTCTTGGTTTATTTTTAAAAAATGTCGATATTTGCATCTATGATTTCGATGATATTAAAAGGTTTGATCATTGGTGTAATCGTTTCCGCTCCTGTTGGTCCAATTGGAATTCTTTGTATCCAGCGTACTTTGAATGGCGGTCGAGGACATGGCATTTCAACGGCTTTGGGAGCTACCGCTTCTGATTTGTTGTATGCTTTTGTTGCAGCCTTTAGTATGTCCATGGTCGTCGATTTTATTGATACGCATCGGTTCGTTTTGAAGATCATTGGCACAATCATCGTCTTTTTCTTCGGCCTTTATACCTATGCGACCAATCCCGTGTCGAAACTTAAGAAGATGCGCGGCGGTAATCAAAACTACCTTCAGGACTTCATATCTTCCTTTTTGTTGACAGTCACGAACCCTTTGGTCATCTTCCTTTTTATCGCTTTGTTCGCGAAATATTCTTATATTACCGACGATACTAGTTTCTATGATAGTATTTTGGGAATCCTTTGCATCATGATGGGCGCCTGTTTCTGGTGGACTATCTTGGTCGGGATTGTAAATCATTTTAGGGATAGGTTCAATATGCGTGGCTTATATGTCATTAATAGGGGTACAGGTGTCCTGCTGATGGCGATAGCCTTGTTCAGCTTAGTCTATTTCTTCTATGATGAATTTTTTGTCTGACCACTTAATATTTCCATTATGGTTGTAAATAAAGCTGTCTTTGTTGAAAGTAATTCAGATTGGAAGAAATGCGGGAAACATGCTTCTCCTGAATTCGCTTTTATTGGCAGGTCTAATGTCGGTAAGTCTTCTCTAATCAATAGAATCACGGGCCAGAAAAATTTGGCTAAGACTTCTTCTACTCCCGGTAAAACATTGCTTATTAATCATTTTTTAATCAACGACTCTTGGTATTTGGTCGATTTGCCGGGCTATGGATTCGCTAAAATCAGTAAAGAGGGCCGGGATAAACTTGAGAAGATGATTAAGGGGTATGTGTTGCAACGCGAAGAATTGGTTAACCTCTTCGTCTTGGTCGATTGCCGTTTGGAACCCCAGAAAATCGACTTGGAGTTCATGGAGTTTTTAGGGGTGAACGGCGTTCCTTTCTCTATCGTCTTTACGAAAGCCGACAAATTGTCGAATGCGAAACTCAACGCCAACCTTTCCGCTTACAAGGATATTCTATTAGAGTCTTGGGAGGAACTGCCTCCGATTTTCGTTACTTCTTCCGAGTCTGGCATTGGAAAGGATGAACTTCTCGGTTATATTGAATCTATTATCAATTCTGTTCAGTAATTAGTTAATAACATGGTCGTCCTATATTATCTTTTTTATGCGTTCGTATGGATCATATCTCTATTGCCTTTGCCGATTTTGTATGTGTTTTCTTATTTGATCTATTTGATAGCATATTATGTGGTGAAATATCGTCGGGCTGTCGTACGTACTAATTTGACGAATTCTTTCCCTGAAAAGTCTGATCGGGAAATCATCGAGATCGAAAAAGGGTATTACCTCCATTTTGCTGATGTCGTTGTTGAGACAATCAAATTGATGCATATCTCCGACGACGAAATGAAACATAGAATGCAGTTCTCTAATCCTGAGGTTCTTAGTGATTTCTTCGAGAACGGGAAGAGTGTCATCGTGCTCCTCGGCCATTATGGTAATTGGGAGTGGATTCCTTCTATTTATACAAATTATGAGGGTATCGTCGGTGGCGAGCTTTATCGCCCTATGAATAATAAATTTTTCGACGGCTTTTTCCTGAAGCTTCGTTCGCGGTTCGGAACTGTGAATATTCCTAAGAACTCCGCTCTCCGGTATATCGTGAATTTTAGACGGGAAAAGAAAACGTTCGCGTTGGGCTTCATCGCAGACCAGACTCCTTCCGCCAATAACCTACATTATTGGCAGACTTTCCTTAACCAGGACACTCCGTTCTTGAATGGTCCTGAACGTATAGCCCGTTCCGGTGGTTACGCGGTTGTCTATTTCGATGTGCGTAAAATCGAGCGTGGGTATTATTCTTGTGACCTTGTCACTCTTACGGACGATGCCAGCAAAACGGCTGAGAACGAAATTACCGAAAAGTTCGTCGAACTCTTTGAAAATACTATCCGTCGTGATCCTACCTGTTGGTTGTGGTCTCATCGGAGGTGGAAACATAAACGCGTGGAACAGAAATGAAGAAACTTGCGATTGTTATCTTGAACTGGAACGGTAAGGCTATGTTGGAGAAATTCCTTCCTTCCGTTTGCCGTTTTTCCGTTGCCGATGACGTGGTTGTCGTTGTGGCTGACAATGGTTCTACGGATGATTCCATCGCTTTCTTGAAGGAAAATTTCCCTTCCGTCCAACTTGTCTTACTGGATAAAAACTATGGTTTCGCTGATGGCTATAACCGTTCATTGGCGCAATTGGACGCTGAGTATTTCCTTTTGCTGAATTCGGATGTAGAGGTGACCGAAAATTGGTTGGAACCTTTGGTTTCTTATATGGATATACATCCGGACGTCGCCGCTTGCCAACCGAAAATCCGTTCTTTCGCACAAAAGGATATGTTCGAACACGCCGGCGCTTGTGGCGGTTTCATGGATAAATATGGTTTCCCTTTTTGTAGGGGTCGTGTCTTCGCTAACGTTGAGCGGGATTTGGGCCAGTATGATTCTGTCGTTGATGTCTTTTGGGCAACAGGTGCGGCTCTTATGGTCCGTTCTAGTGACTTCCTTTCTGCAGGTGGCTTGGACGGTTCCTTTTTTGCCCATATGGAGGAAATCGATCTTTGCTGGAGGTTACGTGCGCGCGGACGTCGAATCGTCTGTGTCCCGCAGAGTGTCGTCTATCATGTGGGGGGCGGTACGCTAAATGTGGATAACCCTCGTAAGACTTTCCTGAATTTCAGAAATAATCTTTTAATGATTTATAAAAATGTCCCTGATCGTTATTTGAGACGTGTCTTGCTCGCTCGTTTCTTCTTTGATTATGTCGCAGTTCTGCAATATTGTCTAAAGGGTGATTTGAAGAATGCTAAGGCTATTTGGAACGCCCGCAGTGAGTTCAAAAAGATTTGTCACGAATACGATGCAAAGCGTGCCGCTAATTTGCAGGCTCAAAAGTGTGACGATATACCGGAGGTGTTGAATAGTAGTATCGTGCTTTCTTCTTTTTTGTTTGGTAAACATACTTTTTCTTCCCTCTCGTTTGACAAATGATTCTTACCCATTGGACATTTTATTCATATAATTCCTAATTTCTTATGTACTGATGCTTCGATTTATATCTGTTTTCTTCCTTTCTTTATTCTCTTTGCTCGCTTTCCCTCAAAAAACCGATGGCAACCATGCTTTTAAGTCGGGCGAGGTGATGGAGTATGATGCCTATTTTAATCTTGGCCCGATTTGGATTAAGTTGGGTTATGCGAAGTTTACGGTCGAGACGGTCAATGAGAATGACTTTAAGTATACCGTGACAGCTTATAATTTGCCTAAATGGGATTGGATTTACTCTTTGTATACTGTCCATTCCGCCACTTCCACAAGTGATCTACGTCCGCTGACTTTTGATGCGGTCACGACGGAAAACGGTGTCTATTCGGAGGTGAAATATACTTATGACAACGAAAAGAACATTGTCCATCGTTGGAAAAAGAACAAGAAACATCCGGATGGGGTGTCGAAAGACTTCAGCATCCAACCATTTTCCCAGGATATCATCAATTCTATCTATGTGGCCCGTAATGTCGATTTGACCCAAAACGGGGGCAAGGATATCCCTTTCTATCCTGTTTATGATGATATTGTGGCCACGGTATATGGTAATGTGCTTGGCAAGCAGGTGATTAAGACCCGTAACGGAAAGAAGTATAGTTGCCTACGTTGTACGGCCATCCCTCCTAAAAATACCATGTTCGATGCTTCTGAATCCGTCAATGTGTGGATTACTGATGATGGAAGGGCAATTCCTGTATTGGTCGAAGCTAAGATCATGATTGGCCGTGTGAAAATCTATTTGAGTTCTTATAAGGAGGAATAGAGGTTTTCGCTCTTGTCCCATGTTCCGTTTTTAGGGGGTATTGTATTTAATTGCCCATTGGGTTTGAAATAAATATTATAAATAATATAAAAACTTCCTATATTTGGGCGTCGGAAAAATATTTTGTACTAAGAAGCTGTTTAAAAATTCACGAAAAAGTTTCTTATTGGGCTTTTTATGGATACTTTTTGTCTATTTTAATCATTTCCTCAGTCACAATGGAACCCCATTGCTCCTATCGGAAATAATCAAAATATCCTAAAAAGTCTCTCGTAAAAATCTCCAATAAAAAAATTTAAACAGCTTCTAAATTATCATAAATCATTCTTATTTAAGGACACTAAAAATATCGATTCTTTTGCTCGTCGCACTGCTGGCAATTAGTTCGCAAGGCTTTGCCAAAACCATTTCGGGTTCATGCGGAGAGCGAGCCTCCTATGTGTTCGATACGGAAAGCGGTTTGCTCGCCATTAGTGGGGAATGAACGATAAAAAATGACGCTTTTTCTTTTAACGAATATTCTAAAAATCAAAATTTAAGAATAGCGGAGATTACAAAAAATGTAATAATAAAAGACGGCATCTCGGAAATTGGACGGTGGGCTTTTAGTAAATGCACAAGATCTTTTTGTAGGACGATAATGAAGGTTTTGTAAGCTTTCAAATGACTTTGGGGGATAAAATTGAAAAGAGGGTGTATCGCAACTTTATTAGTTTTGATACACCCTCTTAACGTTTGATGAAACCGCGGAATTATTTCGCCTTGTTCCTCATTCTAATCAATGACTTGCTTACCTCGGCGTTTCTGTATGCGTTGGCGTGGTTGTTGTCCACGATTGTGGAAACGATGGATGTGCCGTTTGTGTTGTTGTACATCCTTCCGCCAGCGACGTAGAACGATTCCATGTCTTTACCGGTCACGTAGCTGAAGTTGTCTCTTGGTGTGTCGTCACCTACTTCGTTGTAAGGATCGGCGATGAGTACCGTGTAGTAGTTGCCAGACTGTGCGTCTGCTGGGATTTTGTATCTCTTTTCCACTGTCACGCTTTCGCCTGGAGCCAATGTCACGTTCTTCTCGTTGTTGAAGAGGATATGTTTTTTAGACAAATTCCTTGATTGGAAGAGAAGGTAGAGTACGGAATAGTCTTTTGTGTCGATTGAGTTTGAACCATTGTTGGAAATGGTGTACTTCACGATTCTGTCGCCGTCCATGTTCTCTTCATAATCAGAGATTACATTCACGCTGATGTCGTTTCCTGTGTGCCTTTGAGGTGCGGCGGATGATGTCGAGCTATTGCTTGCGCTCCAAACGCCGAAACAGAATTTGTTCACGAAGAAGTTATAACCGACCCATATCATACCATTATCACCCCAATCTGCCTTTCCCCATGAGTTCTGGATGCGGAACGCTTTCTTGGAATCGTCGAATCCGACCAGCATCATTGCGTGGTATGCATGCTGACCATTGTAGCCTTCTGAGTCGTCGGTGATGACGCTGCTGCTGTTCCATTCCATGAAACGGTCACCCAACTTGGCTCCGATAACGAGCGGGCCTTGTTCCAAATGGGCTTTGATGTTCTCGACCGTCATACCATATGAGGAACCGGTTGAACTCATGTCCGCGCTATATGCTACCGTACGATATGTGGTGATTTTGTTGTTGGACTTTCCTTTGCCACTCACGCCGTCGCAGGTCATTTTCTGGTTGTTGAACGGAACGTCTGCCAAGGTAGCGACACCTTTGGTCTGCATTGCCTTGAACGCTGGGTCGAAGCTTGATCCGCCGCAACCAGCGCTGACTTCTGAATTGTAGTTGGATCTCATGGTGTGCCACAAGTCTACAGGACTACATTGATAAGAAGAACTGTTTTTGTTGGCTGTGCTCCATGTGCCATCGATCATGTTCAATGTGGTCTTTAATCCATAGGAGGTTGCCCAAGCGACGCATGTTCCATATTGACCTTGGTTACCAACAGGGGGACAGTAGTTTTCCCAGCTCTTGGAACTGCTGGTGACATCGTCTCCGTCCAATTCTTCATCTGTGTCTTCCCAGTTTTCTCCGTCCGGATCGTATCCCAACATGGAGGCGAAGATACTTACTATCTCCTCGAATACTTTTTGAGCCTCTTCCGAACATGACGTCATGAAAATCGTGGCGAAACATGTAGAGAAGATAGCGATCTTCTTTCTGAATGATTTCATCATAATAAAAATAATTTTGTAGTTGTTAATAATATTCTATTTGTTAATGTTAAATCCGTTGAACGTAGGGATGGAATCATTTGCGAATGAAGCTCCATCCGTTTGCGGCAAGAGTAGAAAGTGCGTGTCGTCCGTGTTTATTCCCTTCTTAAAAACAGATCTCTCCATTTTTACCCTGCCATAAAACAAGGACTTCTCCATTTCGCAAGTCCCGTTGAAGGTGGTGCCGATGATGTCGGTCCTCCCATCGAACTTTCCGAACGACAGCAGGACATTCTCTTCGCAGTTCCCGTAGTTAAATAGGAGGGAACCGTTGATGTTGACATTTGAAAGGTCTAAAATTTCAGCGGAAGAGAGGTTGCTTATTTGGAGATTCCTTACGTTGATTCCTTGAAGTGAAGCGTCACGGTTGAATTTAGCGTCCATCATGTTGAGGTCGCCCCTGAATGTGGAACCGCACATCGAGAAGGTCGAGTCTGCCTCTATTTCCCACCATTGGTTTTTGTTGCCCATGCTGAGGATGTTGTTGAATTTCGCTTCGCCACGGAATACTGATTTGTTGAAGTGTACGCTTGATTGGAACTCCGCATCGCAGAAATCGACCTCATTCCTGAAGTCACAGTCCATAAAGTTCACCTCCTTGGAAAAACGAGTCCTGACAGGTATCCTTTTCTTATTGATCTCTTGGTATCCTTTGCTTTTGACTGAGCCAAGGAAAACGCAACTTTGAAAATATATGGAGCAAGAAACATTTGCGGTGAATAAGGCAGGTGAAGCGATGTCTACATCATCCACATTGGTGAAGTCCACGTCATCCTTGATGATAGCGTTGGCGATGAGTACGTTTTCGCCTTTGTTAATCATCTTGATGATTTCCTTCGCTTTGTACTCCTTCATCTTTTGGTTATCTCCGTTTTGTGCTTGTGAGCAAGAGACAAGTCCTAGTCCGATGAGTATTAATAATAGTAACTTCTTCATTCTCGATAATTATGTACACAACCATTATACAATTCGCAAAGGTAATGTTTTTTTTATACTTTGTCGGATTTGTTGTCCTTTTTATCTAAGAAAGGTGGACCAATGTGTTAAATTGTGGCAATTCCTTTCTTGTCCCTTTCCTCCCTTTTCCACTATCATAACCATGCGTGTGGTAAATATCCTGTGAATAGTTACATTAGTTACTCTTTTTTTGTCCCATTTGCATATTATTTTTTATTGCTAAAGATAATTTTAGTAACTTTACGCGGTCGAAAAATGCGTTAGGTTGAGTATGAATAATATGAGACGTTTTTTTGCTTTGAATATATTTGTGGCGATGGCGATTTTTATGTCTTTCGCCCAGAAGGATTTTTTCGGGATTCCCACTGTTAGCGTGGCTGACGAAACTTATCATTTGAAGTGGTCTGCTAAAATGAGGAACGGAAGGATTTTGGAAGAGTTCATCCAACAGGATGATGACATGTCCAAGTTTCGTGAAAAGGTTGTCATGGAATTGTCGACTGCGGGAAAGTCTGCGGAGGATGAGGTCGCGAACCTTATGGCTAGCCTCGCTCTCATGAAGGAGCAAAGTATCGTTTTTAGTTATACTCAATTAGAAAGCGCCACTCCCGGTGAGATTTGGGTGGAGTATACCCAAGGTAATGTCCAAGGTGGAAAGCCATTTGTTTTGGAATGGAATTTTTGCCGGTATAAGACCGTGGATGATAGAATAGTCCTTTTCCGTTTCCGTCGCCGTTTTTACGACACTAAGGAGGATACCTTTATGAAGAATGTCGAGAAGAAAAGGGAAAAGTGGATTGAAGAGTTAGTCTCTTATGAAATCCCCGCTTTGAAAGATAATAATAGTAAATAAGATAGAGTTTAATCGATTATGTTCGAAAGTTTAGGCGAAAAGTTAGAACGCTCCCTCAAGGTATTGAAGGGTGAAGGCAAGATTACTGAGGTAAATGTGGCAGAGACGTTGAAAGAGGTCAATAAGGCTCTCTTGGACGCCGATGTGAACTATAAGGTTGCGAAGAACTTCACGCATACCGTAAAGGAAAAGGCGTTGGGTCAGAATGTGCTCACCTCTGTGAAGCCTAGCCAGTTGATGGTGAAGATCGTCCATGACGAGTTGACCCAGTTGATGGGTGGAACGTCCGTGGATATTAATTTGGACGGGAAACCATCCGTGATTTTGATGTCCGGTTTGCAAGGTTCCGGTAAGACGACTTTCTCAGGAAAGTTGGCGAATATGTTGAAAACCAAGAAGTACAAGAAGCCTCTTTTGGTGGCTTGTGACGTCTATCGTCCTGCCGCTATCGAACAATTGAAGGTGTTGGGTGCTCAGATTGACATTCCTGTTTATTCTGAAATAGATTCTAAGGACCCTGTGTCCATTGCGAAGAATGCAATCCAACAGGCGAAGACGAACCTCAACGATGTTGTTATCATAGATACCGCCGGTCGTTTGGCTGTCGATGAGCAGATGATGAATGAGATTGCCGCCATCAAGGCCGCCATTAATCCTAACGAGATCCTTTTCGTCGTCGATTCCATGACGGGTCAGGATGCTGTCAATACCGCTAAGGAGTTCAATGAACGTCTGGATTTCGACGGTGTCGTCCTCACGAAGTTGGATGGTGACACACGTGGTGGTGCCGCACTTTCCATCCGTTCCATCGTTAACAAGCCTATAAAATTCATCGGTACTGGTGAAAAAATGGAGGAGATTGATGTGTTCCACCCTGAGCGAATGGCTGACCGTATCCTCGGAATGGGTGATATCGTCTCTTTGGTGGAGCGTGCGCAAGCTCAATATGATGAGAACGAGGCTCGTAAGTTGCAAAGCAAGATTACGAAGAATCAATTTGACTTCAATGATTTCCTCGCTCAAATACAACAGGTGAAGAAAATGGGTAACCTGAAGGATTTGGCTTCCATGATTCCAGGTGTGGGGAAGGCTCTTAAAAATGTGGATATCGACGATAATGCCTTCAAGAGCATTGAGGCGATCATTTATTCCATGACTCCACGTGAACGTAAGAATCCTTCCATCTTGGACAGCTCTCGTCGCGCGAGAATCGCGAAGGGTAGCGGTACTGATTTACAGGAGGTCAATCGTTTAATCAAGCAATTTGACGAGACCCGTAAGTTGATGCGTACCTTTACGCAAAACCAAGGAAAGTTTAAGTTTGGACGTAGATAATTAAGTATTTTATATTATGCAATTGATTGACGGAAAAGCGATTGCTGATCAAATCAAGCAGGAAATCGCACAAGAGGTGGCTGACATAAAGGCTAAGGGCGGGAAAACTCCGCATTTGGCTGTTATTATTGTCGGTCATGATGGTGGTAGTGAAACTTATGTCGCCCATAAGGTGAAATCTTGCGAACAGGTAGGTTTCAAGTCCACTAAAATTTGTTTCGAGGCTGATGTCACGGAAGAGGAGTTGCTCAAACAAATCGATTTGTTGAATCATGATGACGATGTCGATGGTTTCATCGTCCAACTTCCTTTGCCCAAACATATCTCTGAGCAGAAGGTGATTGAAGCGATTGATTACCGTAAGGATGTGGATGGTTTCCACCCAATCAACGTCGGCCGTACTTCAATCGGTTTGCCTTCCTTCGTGTCTGCTACTCCTGCGGGTATCCTTGAACTTTTGAAACGTTATGACATCGATACCAAAGGTAAGCATTGTGTTGTGATTGGTCGTAGTAACATTGTCGGTAAGCCGGTCGCTTCCTTGATGATGCAGAAGGCTTATCCGGGTGACGCCACCGTGACGATTTGCCATAGCCGCACACAGAATTTAAAGGAACTTACTGTGAAGGCTGATATCCTTATCGCTGCTATGGGCACTCCGAAATTCGTTACGGCTGACATGGTGAAAGAGGGTGCCGTTGTAATCGATGTCGGTACGACTCGTGTGCCTTGCGCTACTACAAAAACTGGTTTCAAATTGACTGGTGATGTGGATTTCGAGAATGTCGCTCCTAAGTGTAGTTTCATTACTCCTGTGCCTGGCGGTGTAGGACCTATGACTATTTGCTCTTTGTTGAAGAATACTTTGCTCGCGGGCAAAAAGGCAATTTATAAGTGATAGCTTATTTGAATGAATAATATGGGGACACATTTCGGTGTGTCCCTATTCTTTTCTGAATATTATGTTGTTTTACGCTCCTGATATTGAACAGACAAACTTTCTGCCTGAAGAGGAATCCCAACATGCGGTGAAGGTGCTTCGCTTACAAGAGGGGGATCCTGTGGAATTGGTGGATGGCCGTGGTAATTATTATAAGGCTGAAATATCCTTTGCCCACCATAAGAAGTGTGAGGTTCGCATCCTTGAGAAAATTGAGGGGTATAATCTTCTCCCTTGCCATATACATATCGCTATCGCCCCAACTAAGAATATGGATCGAATTGAGTGGTTCGCTGAAAAGGTGACTGAGATTGGTGTGGGTGAGATTACTCCGTTGTTGTGCGATCATTCGGAGCGTAAGGTCATTAAGATTGATCGTCTTGAAAAAATCCTTGTTTCAGCGATGAAGCAGTCGAAGAAGGCCACTTTGCCTTCCTTGAATGAAATGTGTTCCTTCAAGCGGTTTGTTGGCCAATTTGCGGACTTTACGGGACGTAAGTATGTTGCACATTGTTATGAACAGGATAAACGTTCTCTCGCCATTGATTATGAACCGTTGTCGGACGTGGTTGTGTTGATAGGCCCGGAAGGCGATTTTAGCGAGGAAGAGGTGCGTTTGGCTATGGATAAGGGTTTCGTGCCTGTATCTTTGGGAGAAAGCCGCCTACGTACTGAAACAGCGGGTGTGGTAGCTTGCCATACTATCCATGTCGTCAATGAGATTCGTGGATAATCTTTTTCCCCGATTCCTTTTTTGTGGTTTATGCGAAGATGCCTGTTGGTTTCTCTTCTTTAGTCTTGTCGTTGATTTTATAGGGACGCTGTCTTATTTCTACTAAATTTTCTGATAGGTTATCTGTGAAAAATAAAGCGGCAATATCATCTTGATGATGCCTATTGCCGCCTATAGATGTGCATTTATGTTTTGTATAGCCTCGTTTGCTTGATTTTAAGAGGCTATTGGACTACGCTTTTTTCTTGTGTTTGTAATTCCATTGTTTTCATGTGATATCTTCCGTGAAATTATTTGGCGAAATAGATAGTTCGAAGTGGTTGGGTGTATTGGTCGCCTGATAGGCTAATCTCCTTTTGCAAGCATATGTCTGTGCTGGATGTACCTATTTGGACAATGTATTTACCACTGTTAACCGCCCATCTTCCTTTGTCGTAATACCCAAATTGCTCAGATGATAATGTGAATTCTAACGTGCGCTTTTCTCCTGGTTTTAGAGTTACTCGTTTGAAGCCTTGAAGTTGAATCGGCTTGGTTTTGGACGACTTCTTCAGTGGGGAGATATAGACTTGGACGATCTCATCCGCCTCGTAATTTCCTGTGTTAGTCACGTCGCAACTAAGTTTGATGTCTTTTTGAGTTGTTTTCGCATACGAATCCATGATCAAATTTGTATATTCGAAGTTGGTGTACGTGAGTCCGTATCCGAATGGGTAGGCAATGCGACTATCTTTTTCTTTGCTGTAATTGTAGCATATACGCTCATGAATTTCCTCTCTAGGATAGCTGACGGCTAATTTGCCGGATGGAGATACTTCTCCATATAAGATGCTCGCCAAGGCGTTTCCTCCCTCTTCTCCTGGATACCATGCTTGGATTACTGCCGCACATTTCTCGGCAAGTCCGGAAATGACTTGTGCCCTTCCTCCAAATAGGATGAGGACTACTGGTTTCCCCGTCTCTATAAGTTTGCCTACGAATTCTTCTTGCCTTCCTGGGAGGCGTAGGGTGGTCCTGTCTCGGTTTTCTCCACATAAGATGACGTTTTCCCCCATCGCGGCTATGATGACATCGCTTTCCGCAGCTGTCTTTAATGCTTCGTCCCAATCTGTTGTGTCCTCGCTAACTATCATCCTATTTTGTATCGATTTCATATATTTGGCGCGTGAATCGCCTCCTTCTTCGATGATGGTTTCAACTTTGTCTGTCCAGTCGCATCCTCTGCTGTATTTTAAGGAGAATCCTTCCGGCAGTTTACTCTCCAACCCCTCTTTTAGGCTGACGATATGTGGGTGCATGTCGTCTTCGTTCTTAAACTGCCAAAAGTAGCGCATGGATTGGTAGGTGTAATCGCCCAACATCGCCCACATGCTATGTGCGTTGGGGCCTGTGAGTGCTATCTTTACTGGTTTCCTTAGTGGCAGTATAGTGTCGTTTTTCAAGAGAACTACCGATTGAGTAGCCAATTTGTATGCGGTTTCCCTCTCTTCCTGCGAATCGAATTCTATATGTTCTGTCTCGTATAATTTGGTGCTCGTGTCTAAAAGGCCCAGTTCGGCTTTTAGCCTAAGAACCCTTTTTACGGCTTCTTCAAATCTTTCTTTTGTGACCAGACCTTTCTGAATTGCTTCCGGTAGATGTCTGTAGCAATCTCCGTTAGGAAAATCGACGTCATTCCCGGCATTGAATGCCTTAGCGGCCTTTGCAATAGTGTCTGAACTATTGTCCGATTGGTCGATAGACCAATAGTCGCTAACTGTAATTCCTTTGAATTGCATGTAAGATCGGATGATGTCTTTGTGAAGGTGTTTGTTGACTACACATGGTTTGTCTTGGTAATTGTGGTAACCCGTCATGATGCATCGTGAGTCGGCTACCCTGACTATGGCTTCATGTGGCATGATGATGTCTTCCATCATTTCCTGTTCTGGTATGTTTTCTCCGATACCATACCCTAGGAAGTGTTTGCTGCATGCTGCAACATCCATGTATTGTTTATCTCCTTGTAATCCTTTTACGAATGCTACCCCCATGGCTGCGGATAGATATCCGTCCTCTCCGTATGATTCTTCTAATCTATTGAATGAAGGATTGCGCACTACGTCCACCATTGGCGACAATGCCATGAAGCCTCCGATTTTTCTTAGGTCTGATGCTGTCTGACGCGTCTTTTCTTCCGCTAATTCGGGGTTAAATGTACAGGCGAGACCGATTTGTTGTGGATAGATGGTTGCGCCGTATGTGGCGATACCACTTATGGCTTCTTCGTGGAAAATCGCTGGAATCTTATTGGGCGTGTTTGTTATTAACCAATTTTGTATTTGAGCGACCATGTTCCTTAATTCATCTGGGGTGGCTTTTTGGTTTACTGCATATTGCGAGAAATGACCTATGCCATTTGACAATTCTTTTTGACATTTCGCACTGTCTAGCGTACCATCCTCCTTGAAGTATTTTTCAACATGGATAATTCCATATAACTGAGCGACTCGCTCTTCTTGGCTCATGCGATCATACAGTTCATTGACCTGCTTGTCTATGGCTTGTTCCTTAGGATTGTTCAAACATGATGTCATTATTAATGTTGTGCCAAGTATCAATAATTGCTTAATTCGCTTGTTTGTCATGATTTTTTTTTATGTCCTTTTGACTGGTTCTAATTTGTATGACTTAGTTTTATACTATACGCGAATATAGTAAAATCCGTTGAGATTAATATGTTTATAGTGATTTTTGTTAAGATTTGGACTGCGCATTTCTTATTATGGGCTAACTGTGGATATAAGACTACCGTTTGTTTGTTTTGTCCATTAGCTTACTGCCTTTTGTATGTTGTAAGTGTATCTTTCCCTGTTTGTGTATTTATGTTTAGAATACTATATTTGCGGAAAAAATATATTGATTATGTCGTTGAAATTTATCGTTTTAGTGCCTATCGTTTTGGCTTTGTTGTTAATATTTTCGGTCCACTTTGTTTGGGTATTGACACTCGTCATCGGCAAAATTTTCCATTTTTCTGTTTCTTATTCTCCTTGTAAATGGACTTCCATCGTTTTGGTTCTATTTGCTTGGATATTGATGGCTTATGGCTACTTTTTGGGCAAATTTAGGTTAGATGTGAATAGGGTAGATTATGTCAATTCTTCTTTGCCTCAATCATTTGATGGCTATCGTATCGTTCATGTTTCTGATATCCATCTTTCGACTTTCGATAATCACCATGATGTGTTGCGGCGATTTGTTGATAGCGTCAACGCTCAAAATCCTGATTTGATTTGTTTTACGGGTGATTTGGTGACGATTGGAGTGGAGGAGGCTCAACCATTTTCGGAGATACTTAAAACGTTGCATGCGAAAGATGGTGTGATGGCTGTTTTGGGTAACCATGATTTTCTTATCTATCGTCGTGATTTCCCTAATAACAGTCTGCGTATGGCGGCGGTCGAGGATTTGTCTGTTTTCGAAAGGGAAATTTTAGGATGGACGCTACTCCGCAATGAACATTATTCCATCGTCCGTGGTGATGATCGATTGGATGTCCTAGGTGTCGATAACCATTCTTGTAAAGGTCAAGGATTCCATACTGTTTCATTTGGTGACCTCAAGAAAGCGACGGTGGGTTCTAGTGGATTTAGGGTTCTCTTGTCCCATGATCCTTCCCATTGGAGCGCGGAGGTGGTACCCGAAACAGATATTCCTCTAACTTTATGTGGTCACACGCATGATGCACAGCTCCGTTTTTTCGGTTGGTCACCCGCCTCGTGGATGTTCCGGGAACATGCGGGGTGGTATCATTCTGGAACGGGGGATAAGCGGCAATCTCTTTATGTGAATGTCGGTTTAGGTTGTACATTGCCGCTTCGAATCGGGGCTAATGCTGAGATAACTGTCATCGACCTTAAGCGAGAATGATTATTTATATTTGATTGCGTTATGATGGGGCACATGTCCTTGTTACGTGTGTTTTGGGTTGAGTAATGTAATGTCTTTTGTCTCTGATTCTTGACCTAGTAATGGTTCACGATAAGAAAATAGTTATTTTTTGATGCTAATGGAACTTTCTCCGAAATAGATATTTTTGTTTTGAATTGACGTGAAAACGAAAGAGGAAGAAATCGTTTTGGATTTCTTCCTCTTTCGTTATATTGGGGATGAATGGCTTTTAGTCGTTTTCATCCTCATCTACACTATTTATGGTAGGCTCACTGACAGAGCTAACACCGTCGTCAACGAGATCTATTTCCACACGTCTGTTTTGTTTACGTCCTTCTTCTGTGTCGTTCGAAGCTATAGGCTCGGTCTCACCCTTACTTACGCAGCCGATTCTGTTCCTAGGAATGTTCTTCTTGACGAGTGCGTTTTTGAAGGCTTCTGCTCTGTGTTGGCCATTGATGATGTTCTTCGCAGGCGTACTAGAGTTGTCCGTGTGCCCTGTGATGATGATTTTCGCATCTGGGTTAGCTTGGAGATATTTGCGGACAATAAGGAAGTGTTGGTCTGCTTCCTTCGGGAAGATAGGAGAAGCGTTGACGTTGGCGTATTTCGCACTTTCCTTGATGGCTTTCAAGGCTTCTTTCGCTTCTTGTTTTGACGCTTCGTTCATGGCTGCTAACTCGGCGTTCTTACGCTCTTGCTGTATCTTTTCCAGCTCTTGCTGTCTGCCTTTCTCTGCCATGCGCGCGGCGCGTTCAGCTGCGGATGCTTCTGCTGCTTGTCTTTCGCTTTCGACGCGTTCGTCCAAGATTTTGTTTGTCTCCTCGATTTCACGTTTTGTGTCGTGGAATGTAAAGTACATGCCGACTTTCACGCCCCCTTCTATTGGGGTTATTTTCGAGACTTGGTCGCTGTTGTAAAGTCCAGTGTAGGTGTTCCCGTCGAATAGGGGAGCGTCACTTTGAGTACAGGCGTTAAGGATTCCGTAACTTCCGTATATACCTAAGTAGAGCGCATACTGGTCTGTCAGATTGCGTAACACACCCAAATCGACATTTGCGTTGACACCTATTTTCGAATATTCGATTTTGTCTTTCTCTATATTATTGGCGTTTGTTGTCCCGAATCCATGTCCGTAGATGCCATATAGGTATTCCACATCGTATGTTTGGTCGAACTTTCCTTTAGTAGTATATTGACCTCCATCCACTTCATATTTACCTCCGATAGGCAAAGAAATAGTAGCGCCGACGCCTGCGTGGAAGTTCCATGGCTTTTGTGTTCCTGTGCAAATGATTAATTGAACAGGAACTTCAAATGTGACCATTCTCTCTTTTTCGTGCAAATCGGTGAATGTGGTAGTCAAATGACAATTCATCGTGTTGTCTGGATGGAAATAGGTCGATTGAGTAGAAAAGTTTGCTGTGGTTGCGGCATTCTTCAAAGATAGTTTCAAGCCTGCACCTATACCTACCTTTTTGGGTAACCACTCATATCTAGCCTCGAATAAGCCTCCGAATCCTTTTTCCGAATGCCCATTCAATGGGTCTGTCATCATAGTGTGGATACCACCACCAAGGTTAATGCCTATGTGGTGGGGCAAGAAGTAAGTAATGGGACCATTGCTAGTCGTCATCTCTTCGTTTTCATCTTGTGCCGAAGCAACTAAGGAGGAAGTTAGAAGTAACCCTAGTATTAATATTGACCTTCTCATAACTTTCTTTTTTTTTCCTTTGTCCAACATTATTGTTTTAACACTTTGACATTTACTCCGTCGATTGAAATCACATATTGCCCAGAGACCATATTGATGGTTTCTGATGGAATTGTTAATTCATCACTTGAGAACATGAATGGTCCGTAAATCACAGTACCGAATTCGTTGATGAGGTTCAACATATGTTCTCCCTCTTCGAAATTATACATCTTGATATTGATGTCTTTACCATCTTGGATAGGATTAGGGAATACTGTGAAATCTCTGTTTTTATTAAGTGGATTGTACCAATTGTTCCTTGCGCAAGTACGTTCTTCGTTGCTGGAACCTAAATTCACACGAACGTAATAGGTTCCCGAAAGTCCACCTGTCTCTTGGTAATAAGGCAATGTGGCGCCTTCCACCAATTCGTTGTTGTGGTACCATTGGTACGATTCGAACACTTTCGAACCATCGTTGACGATGCTGACTACATCCCTAAAGATGGCGATCATGAATTCTTGTCCGAGATTTACGGTGATGAACACCTTCAAAGGCTGGGTCTCGACAGTATCTTCGTTTCTGAATACGATGTCTGCCGAATATTTGCCGGCTACGCAATTCTCTGGTATGTTCACTTGGATTTGTTGGTCAATTGGTGCCGTAGTCCAATCAATGTCTGAGAATCCTTGCGCTTTGGCCGAGTCGGAGAATGTCAATTTGTAATCGACAGGGACACCGTCTCTGATTGAGTAGCCGATATAACCTTCGTCTCCTTGGCAATATCCTTCCGCATTCACTGAGAAGAATTGGCCTTGTGCTATTTCGTTGAGTGTGATTAATTTCATCAATACGTTTGTGTAAGTTAATCCGCAATGTACGCATGTGAATGTTTTTACACCCTCTTCGTCGCCTGTCGCTTCTTTGGTGATTACGCCATTATCATAAAGGTGGCCTATAGCAGGTATCGTATCGAAGTCGATCTTTGAGTCGCATCGTGAGCAATGTCTGCTAGATACTCCTATGTTTTCGCAGGTTACGTTGACATCAACAGTTAATGTGTCTTCGTAGTCATGTCCAAGTGCTTCCAGAATTTCCGTTCTCTTTTCTCCACAAACTGTACATGTATAGTTTAAGTTACCGATTTGGGTACATGTCGGCTCTTGGGTGATATTCCCCTCATCCCATGTGTGGTCTGTGTATCCGATGTCTTTTTGGGTTCTGTGAATTTCTTTATTACATACGGAACAATAGATGACTTCGTCATATGCGCCCATGCTCTTGCAGGTGGCTGGTACGATATTCTCCTGTACCGGTTCTGCTTCTTGGTGTCCCTTGACTGGAATCTCTTCGATCATTGAAGTCGTATTGCAACGGCTGCATCGTTTAGCGATGTATCCTTTGTCGATACAAGTTGCGTCCACAGTGACAGTATCCTTGAAGTCATGACCTAGTTCGCTGATCTCCATTGTTTCTGTAATGTTACATACTTTGCAAGTGTGGCTTATCACACCCTTGCCTGTACATGTTGGTTCTTGGATGTTGATGCCCATGTTCCAATTATGTCCCAATGGGTCGATGTCGACATGAGATCTAGAGAGCTCCTTTTTACATGCCGCGCAATAAACTACATTGTCATATTGTCCTGCTGTGGTACAAGTCGCGATAACTTCATTTTCTTTTATCTCCGCGGATGGCACGTGACCAGTTGCGGTGATGACGGTTTCGTAACCATGGATGTCGCAGCGGATACAATGTCTGGACTGGAGTCCGTCTGTGAGACAAGTGACTGGTTTGTCAATTGTGAAGGTGTCTGCGTAGGTGTGTCCTAATGCTTCGACGTTCCTAGTGTCTACGGCGTTGCAGACAGTACAAGTGAATGTCTTGACTCCGCCCTCTAAACATGTTGGTGCGACTACGTCCACTCCTTCGTCCCAAATGTGCCCTGTTGGAGGTTCCGAAACTCCTTGTGTCCTACTGAGTTCGAGTCCGCAGAACCTACAAACAATAACTTCCGTATATGTTCCTGGCTCCAAACAGCTTGCTGGCTTGTAATCCTCCTTTATTGGGTTGCTTGGTTGGTGGTCAATAGGATTTAATGTCGTTATGTCTTTCTTTTGTTCACATCTGATGCAATGTCTGGATTTTGATCCACCTTGCATACAAGTCGGAGGCACGTCAACTGTGAATGTGTCTGCGTATGCGTGACCTAGAGGGTCAAGTATTTTTTCTTCTTTTGCTTGGCAACGTTCGCAGAATTTAGAGATGATACCTTTTTCGGTGCAACTTGGATTTTGGATTGTATCGCTTTCGTTCCATAAGTGACCGATTGGAGCGATATCCCTCTTGTCGTATTTTGCGTCGCAATCGGTGCGGGTGCAATGTCTTGATTCGCTTCCTAATTCAAGGCAAGTGGCAGGTTTGTCGACCGTGTATTCATCCGCGAAGAGGTGTCCCATCGCTTTTACAGAGTCTTTGGCGATATTGCCGCATACCTTGCAGGTATAGAGAACGACACCTGACTCTGTACAGGTCGGTTTCACGAAATATTCTTCTGTGCCTTCGTAGTCATGTCCTTTGGCGAGGTCTATCTTATGGCTTGTGCGTAGTAAGTCACCACATCTGTCGCAATAGAAGTTCTCGTCGTGTTCTCCGTTTTCCGTACATGTCGGCTCGATGACGTTTTCCCATCTAACTTGGCTTTCCATGTGTCCTGGGCTCGGAATCACTGTCGTTCCTGTTTTAGCGTCGCAGCGAGTACAGTGCTTAGATTTGCTTCCTCCTCTTGTGCAGGTTGGTGCCAAATCGATTGTGTATTGGTTTTCCCAATCATGTCCGAGCTTTTGAATCGTGCTATCTACCATGGTGCCGCATACTTCGCATTTGAACTTGGTCAAACCGTTTTCCGTACAGGTGGCTTTTTGGATGATTTGGTTTTCTTTTAATATGTGATCGCCTTGAGGAATGGCGAAGATTTCGATTTTTTCCAAACATCCTTCATGGATACAATGTTTTGATTTTATTCCTTCTGTTTTACAAGTCGCAATTCTGTCGACTGTGAATGTGTCTGCGAATACGTGTCCAAGAGCTGCTTCCACTCTCGTCTCTTTTTTGTTACATACTTCGCATTTGTAGATGGATTGACCGTCTTGTTCACATGTCGCTTTGATTTGGATTGTGTCAAGTACCATGCTGTGTCCGGTTGGATCGATTACAGTCTCTTCAGTTACGGCTTCGCAATTGTTGTTAAGACAGTGTCTGGATTTCTTTCCTTCTCCTTCGCATGTAGGTTTGATGTCTATCGTGAATTCTAGACTAAAGTTATGTCCTAATGCTTGAATAGCCTCTTTTTTGGTCGCTTGGCAAACGATACATGTAATGGTGTATTCCCCTTCCTCCAAACAAGTAGGGGCTTTGCTTACCAATGTGTCTTTCCATTGGTGGCCAGGGGATGTGATTACTGTTACTCCCTCTTTTACTTCGCAACCTGAATGTTTGCAATGGTGCGACTTTTGTCCGTCTGTTGTACATGTAGCTGGATTGTCAACGGTGAATTCTGTCTCAAAGTCATGACCCAATGCTTTTATTGTATCTGTTTTTGTCGAGTCTCCTTTGATGCAATTGAATTTTACCAAACCGCTTTCCAAACAAGTCGGCGCTTTAATGGTGTCTCCATTATCCCAAATATGTCCGGTCGCTGGGATGCTTGAAATTTCCGTTTTCTCAGAGCATCTGATACAATGTTTGGATTGAGTTCCTTCGAGGATACAAGTAGGTTCTATATCCACGACAAAGGTGTCAGTGTAGGTATGACCTAATGCTTTTACATTAAAGTTCTTTTGGATTTCTCCGCATTTAGTACATTTCCTATCTACAATTCCTCCTTCGAGGCAAGTAGCTTCTTTGATGGTCGCGTATGTTTCCCACATATGTCCGCCTAAAGCTTCTATATCTATGGTGTCTATGGATACAAGACAACCTTCGTGGATGCAGTGCCTTGATTTGCTTCCATATTCCATGCAGTTCGGCTCTTTATCGATAGTGTAGACCGTGTCAAACTCATGGCCGATTGCCTGAATTTTAGTTGGCTCGATGGATGCGTCGCAACGGATGCAATGCTTTGATTTTATTCCGTCTTCGGTACATTTCGGTGCTATATCTATGCTGAATGTCTCCGCATACTGGTGGCCCAAGGCGTCAATACTATCTGTCTTGGTCGCGTCACATTTTAAACATGTGATAGATTTCTCTCCTTTTGCTACACATGTTGCGGGGGAGACGATCGTGGTATCCCTTCCCCATGTGTGTTCTTTCTTGGCGATTACCTCTACGTCTGTTTTCGCGTCACATCCTATTCTTTTGCAGTGCCTTGATTTGCTTCCTTCTTTTGCGCATGTTGATTCTTCGTCTACCACTTTGATGATGTCGAAGTCATGTCCTAATGCATCAATGCTATCCTCTTTGATTGAATCGCACACGAAACATTTCGTTGTGAACGCGCCTTTTTCTACACATGTCGGATTTTTTGTGTATGTTGAGTCTTTCCCCCAAGTATGAGCTGTTTTAGGGGCGATTATTACTTCTATAGTGTCGTTGCAACGCTCGCATGTTGTAACGGTTTTACCTATTTGATTACAACTTGCTTCTGATAAAACGGTTGTTTTTTGAATATGTCCTAATGCTTCAATGTCAGTAGCTGCGGCAGTGTCTCGCTTTTGGCAAATTGTGCATTCGGATACTATTTTTTGTGACCCTTTTACCGTACATGTCGCTTCGTTTATGACTATTGTGTCAATCTTTTGATAAATGTGTGGAGTGATCGTGTATGTACCATTCACGAAAGTGATGTCATAGTTTTTATTGTTTGTCTCTAAGCTGCATCTGATCGTCCCTTGGTTTTCTGTGCTAGGAATTAGATCGAATACAATGTCTTGGATAGGATACCCGGTCAAAACTCCTTCTATATAATATGAGAATATTGTTGAGTTTTCTTCTCCTTCATGTATGGTTAGGTCATCGGCTTTAATTGTAACTGGTTTCGGGGTGATAATGATGTGGCCAGTCTGAACAGTGTCGTTATATCCTTCCAATGATGCCTTTACATAAACGGTGTAGTCTCCCGCTTCTACGAATGCCGGTTCTTGGGCTCCGAAGTCAACTCCGTCTGTCGAGTAGTTTAATGTACTGTTTGCCGAATTACCATTGGTCTCGATGGCTAACTTATGGGAATTCCCGTCAAAAACGGCCTCTGTGTTAGTGACTTTTAATCCATTGATCCTTTTTGTGTAATTCGTGAAGGTGACATTGATGTCTGTGCTTGTGTTGCCATATGGGAATTTCAACGAGACTAATTCGCCATCATAATTGTCTGCAGGTTCTATATGAAGACCGCTTATTTTTATTTGTGCAGTATTTGTTTGCGGTAAGGAAAAGAAATTAATGATGTACATTCCACTTTCGATTGAAATGATTGTCGTGTTTTCATCTTCTTCTATATATTGACCAGTTTTTGTTCCTACTTTTATAACAGATGGTAAAGCCAATGTGTATGAAACGTATTCTATGATATTGTTTACGTCGATATCCACATCTAAGGTCAAGTCATATTCTTTGGATACGTCTATTATCGCGTTGTCATCCAATACATTTACGTCGGAATTGCTTTCTGTAAGCGTTATTGTCTGACTGGTGAAAAATGTGTTGAAATTAACTGCTGAAACTTCGATTGTCGAAATACAAAGTGAAACTAAAATTAATGATGTGATTTTTAAAAGTCTTTCCATATTGTTATTTTTCTAATCTGTTCATTATAATTATCGAAATAATGGTATCTGCTATTTAAATATAAAAAATAATTCGTGAATGTACATCATATCATTCGCCCATTTTATTGTAGCATTGTCCATTTTCCATTTTAATTGCAAAATTACTCTTTTTTTTTGACATAATAGTGTTCTGAATCTTTTATTTTTATTCTTTGATGTTAATAAAGCTTATTTGCCATCTTCGTTTTATTGTTGTATTCTAGCGATTGGAAAGAAAAAAAAGAGGGAAAACTATTTTTATTCGTTTCCCCTCTTTGTAAAGTTCGTTTATGTCCTTACAAAGGAATGTTTCCGTGCTTCTTTGCTGGATTTGAACGTATCTTCGTGTGTGTCATATCCAATGCTTGGATAAGCTTTTCCCTTGTTTGCGAAGGAAGAATGATTTCATCCACATAGCCTAACTCGGCGGCTCTGTAAGGATTTGAGAATTTTTCTTCGTACTCTTTGCGGGCTTTCGCTTTCTCTTCATCCGTCGTGTTCTTGTATAGAATGTTTACGGCGCCTTCTTGTCCCATGACGGCTATCTCTGCGTTAGGGTATGCGAAGTTCACGTCCGCTCCTGTGTGTTTGCTGGACATTACAATATATGCTCCTCCGTATGCCTTTCGTGTGATGACAGTAATTTTAGGAACGGTCGCCTCCACATATGCGTATACGATTTTTGCTCCGTGACGGATGATGCCCCCGTGTTCTTGTGTGCAGCCTGGTAAGAATCCTGGTACGTCCACGAATGATACAATCGGAATGCTGAAGCAGTCGCAGAAACGGATGAACCTTGCTGATTTGTCTGCCGTGTCTATGTCGAGCACACCTGCGTTGTAGGCTGGTTCGTTGGCTACTATACCGATGACTTTCCCTTCTATCCTAGCGAATCCGATGAGTATGTTGGGTGCGAAGTTCTCCATGATTTCGAAGAAATATCCGCCGTCCACAACAGCCTCTATGAGTTGCTTCATGCTATATGGTTTGCTTGGGTCTTCCGGAATGAAGTTGTCCAAGTCTGTCCCGTTCGGATTCACGAAAGAGTTGATTCCTGTCCTCGGCACATCGTCCATATTGTTGGATGGCAAGTATCCCAAGAGTTCCCTGACCATCATCAGTGTCTCTTCTTCCGTCTCTCCGAGGAAGTGGCATACACCGCTTTTGGATGCGTGGGTGCTTGCTCCGCCCAATTCCTCTTTGTCCACCGTCTCATGTGTCACCGTCTTCACTACTTCCGGTCCAGTAACGAACATATGGCTATGTTCTTTCACCATGAAGATGAAGTCTGTTAGGGCAGGTGAGTAACATGCGCCGCCTGCGCAAGGTCCGAGTATCACGGATATTTGTGGGATGACGCCCGAAGCGATGGTGTTCTGGTAGAATATGTCTCCATATCCAGCCAAACTTGATACTCCCTCTTGGATTCTTGCGCCGCCAGAGTCGTTCAATGCGATGATAGGCGCACCCATCTTTAACGCTAATTTCTGTATCTTGACGATCTTGTTGGCGTTTGTGCGGCTTAACGATCCTCCTAATACGGTGAAATCGTAAGCGTAGATGTAAACAAGTCTTCCGTCGATTTTACCGTATCCGATGATGACGCCATCACCTGGCATTTGGTTCTTTTCCAACCCAAAGTTATGGCATTGGTGTGTGACGAATTTGTCCATTTCGACGAATGTCCCTTTGTCAAGGAGCATCGCTATGCGTTCACGCGCGGTGTTTTTTCCCGCTTTATGTTGCTTTTCGATGCGGGCAGCATCACCTGCTTCCGCCTTTTTATCTAGCTCGATGAATTTCTTGATGGCCGATTCCATACTTAATTTATTTTTAGGCGGATTCTATGAATCCACCGTTATTTAATTATTAGGTTCTGTAATAATTGGCTTTAACTCAATCAAGGTTTGGTTGCCTGAGATGTTCTCTCCCTCTGCCACGCAGATCTTTTTGATGACGCTGTCGTTGGCCACCTTGTATTCGCTTTGCATTTTCATTGCTTCCACGATGATTACAGGTGTTCCTGCCTTCACTTCGTCGCCTTCGTTGACTAAAACCTTGACCACCTTCCCCGGCATTGGGGTGAATATTCTGTCTTGTTTAAGATTGGCGATGTTTTTCTTCGCGAAGTGTTGGTATGAGTTCAATATTTCCACATCGAACTGTTTGAATGCCACGCTCACGGTGTAATCTTTCCCGTTTTCCGCAGGTCTGAGCTCAGCGTTGTATGAACGTCCGTTTTCGGCGATGATGGAGCAGAGCCCGTTTTCCGCCATTACGATGTCCAAGTGATAAATCTTATCGTCAACCGAGATTTCCACCTTGTTCTCATCTTGGCTCAAGAGTGAAATCTCCTTTATTTTGTTTCCGATTCTTATTTTCATATTATATGAGTTAGTCTATGTTTGGGTTCTGGAAAGTTAATCGTAGTTTCTCATGTTGTTCCTTCTTCCGAATTCTTTCCATCGGCTGATTTGCCTATTGTCGGCAGACGTGTTGCTGACAGGTCTGTCTTGGTTCACCATGTAGTCGAAGTATGCCGCGATGGCTGCGATGTCCTCGTCCGTATGGATTTCCTCGTTGTCTCCGTCCACGTTGTCCAAGTTCAAATTCTCCATGCGCTTCTTGTTGTCCTCTAGGAAGGAGGTGGTGTAGTGGCCTTTCACGAAGTCCGGCACTTCGAGTATCTTCCTCAAATAACTGATGTTCGTTTTCACGCCCGTTATTTTGTACTCGTATAGCACTCTACGCATACGCTCGATCGCATAGGTCCTGTTTGCCGCCCAAACTACTAGCTTACTGATCATTGCGTCATAGTAGATTGGAATTTCGTATCCTTCGTAACAGAAACTGTCCACGCGTACCCCGATACCTTGTGGCTCCGTTAGTAATTTGATGATTCCCGGTGTTGGAGTGAAGTTGTTTTCCGCATCTTCCGCACAGATTCTGCACTCGATGGCGTGACCTCTTTGTTTTAGATCTTCTTGCTTGAATCTCAACGGTTTACCGTTGGCGACATTGATTTGCTCTTTCACTAAATCCACGCCTAACACTTCCTCTGTGATTGGATGTTCCACTTGCAGTCTCGTGTTCATCTCAAGGAAATAGTAGTTGAGCCTGTCGTCCACCATGAATTCGATGGTTCCCGCTCCTTCGTAGTTGACGGCCTTTGCGGCTTTCACGGCTATTTCACCCATTGCTTTGCGGACTTCGTCTGTCATGATTGGAGAAGGTGTCTCTTCGATGACTTTCTGGTGCTTGCGTTGGATGGAACATTCCCGTTCGAATAAGTGCACCACGTTGCCGTGTTGGTCCGCTAGGACTTGGAATTCTATGTGGTGAGGATGTTCGATAAGCTTTTCCATGTATACGATGCCGTTGGCGAACGAGGCCTTGGCTTCGGAAATCGCGCTGTTATAAGCGTTCTCAAGTTCGTCCATCGTGCGCACGATGCGTATTCCTTTTCCTCCGCCGCCTGCTGTGGCTTTGATCATTACGGGTAGGCCGATTTCTTCGGCTGTCCTCTTGGCGTCTTCTACTGTTTCCAGAGAATCTTCGTTTCCGGGTACTACAGGTACGCCGGCCGCTTTCATGATTCTTCTAGCGGAAATTTTGTCACCCATGGACTCGATGGCTTCGTAAGGGGCTCCGATGAATTTTATTCCCTCCTCTTTACAACGCTTTGCGAACTGTGCGTTTTCGGAAAGGAAGCCATATCCTGGATGGATGGCGTCCGCCTTTGTCTTTTTGGCGGCGTCGATGATTTTATCCACGTTCAAGTAGCTCTCGGTGGATGGCGCTGGCCCGATGCAGACGGCTTCGTCCGCAAAGAAGACGTGTCTTGATGTTCTGTCGGCTTCAGAGTACACGGCCACGGTCTTGATGGACATCTCCTTGCAGGAGCGCATGACCCTCATGGCGATTTCGCCTCTGTTTGCCACTAGAATTTTTGTTATCATAATATTACATAACATTTTGGACGTCAGTAGTTTATACTGTTTGTCCTATTCAATTTGGTTGATTAAATAAAGTCTATATATACATAGGTGTCTACCGCTGTGACTCCCATAGCTTGGTTTACAACAAACCAAACTCGGTGCAAAGTTATGTTTTTTTTTTCTTACTGATTCCATGATTTTGTACCCAATTTGGTGCAAAATGTTCGTTTTTATGTTAAAAATTTCAGTTTAATGCTTGCATAACATTGTTTTATAGTTTTGTTCAAAAAAAAACTAAAATTCCGTGTCTTCTTAAAATGAATTTTTATACATTTGCGGACATTTTACGGAATGACAGGTTTCAGTCAGTTGTTAGAATTTAATTAATTATTTAATAATATTATGGATACTAAAAAAATTATTGGATTCGCCGCGTCGATAATATTGACGTTGTTGGTGTGGTTGCTTCCGACTACGGCTTTCGGTGTGCCCGGGTTGACCGTTGTGGAGCAGAGAATTATCGCAATCTTTGTGCTTGCGGCTGTTATGTGGATTTTGGAACCTATTCCGATTTGGGGTACTTCCGTCGTGGTGATGGTGCTGATGTTGCTGACCACCTCCAATAGTATGTTGAATTTTATGGACGGTGAAGTCGGTGATAAATTATCGAACAAAGCTATTATGGCTGCTTTTGCGGATCCTACTGTGATGTTGTTCATGGGTGGTTTCGTTTTGGCGATCGCCGCTACCAAATATAAATTGGACGCTACTTTGGCGAGAGCTATCTTGAAACCTTTCGGAACCAAGCCTAGATTTGTGGTTCTCGGTTTCTTGGTTGTTACCGCACTTATTTCCATGTTTATGAGTAATACGGCTACAGCCGCTATGATGATCGCCATCTTGTCTCCGGTTTTGGCTACCATGCCTGATTCCGACAATAAGGGTCGCGTAGGTTTGGCGTTGTCTATTCCGGTTGCTGCTAATATCGGTGGTATCGGTTCTCCTATCGGAACTCCTCCTAATGTTGTGGCTGTTGGTTGGTTGGAGAAAATCGGTGTGAACATCGGTTTCGGACAATGGATGATGGTGATGGTTCCTGTTATGCTTTTGATTCTGTTCTTGGCATGGTTGTTCCTTACGCGCGTCTTCCCTTCTCAACAGGATAAGATCGAGGTTAAGATCGAAGGCGATACCGATAAGAGCCCTAAGGCGATCATCGTTTATGTTACTTTCGCCGTTACCATTTTCTTGTGGGTGTTCGGTAAGGAGTTGTTCGGTGTGAATGCGAATGTCGTTGCGCTGATTCCTTTTGCGGTGTTCTGCTTGACGGGTGTCTTTGAGAAGAAGGATTTGGCTAAGATTGATTGGGATGTGCTTTGGCTCGTTGCCGGAGGTTTCGCTCTCGGTGTAGGTCTTGAGGGTAAGATTTCGGGAATTCCTGATCCTGACAAGGCTGGTGAGATGATGACGATGTCTAAACACATCGTGACTTCCATTCCTTTTGATCAATGGTCTACTTTGGCTGTGATCTTGGGTTCCGGTGTTCTTTGTTTGGTGATGTCTACTTTCATGTCCAACTCCGCTACTGCTGCTTTGTTGATCCCTATTTTCGTGGCGATTGCACAAGGTATGGGCGATGAGTTGGCTCCTTACGGTGGCGCAACTACTTTGATCGCAGGTTTGGCTTTGTCTGCATCCTTCGCGATGTCATTGCCTATATCAACTCCTCCGAACGCTATCGCTTATTCGAAGGGATTCATCAAACAGAGCCAGATGGCTATGGTCGGTATCTTCGTGGGTATCGTCAGCTTGGTCATCGGTTACGCCGTGTTGTTTAAGTTCAACGGTTTCTTGCACTAATGCATCTTCCCGTTTTAGATATGTAAATGTTTTGAACTACGGGTCATGGCTCTCTGTCGTGACTCGTGGTTCTTTTTAATTTAATATTGTAATGAAACGTTTATTTTTATTGGCGGGTCTCCTTTTCTCCGCTAATGTCCTTTTCGCCCAGGATACGATAGTGGCGCAGGTTGTTTCTGAAGATGTGATGTTGGATCAACCTAAAAATGGTGGTAAGGTTACTTTGAAACCTTATGGTTTTGTCCGTGATTATCTTTATTATGATTCACGTCAGACCTACAACAGTAATGCGAGCCTTTTCGAACAGATCCCTAAGGATGAACTCTATTCCGATGGCTCTGACTATGACCAGAATGGTGAGTCCGAGATGAACTTCTTGGCCATCACAACACGTTTGGGGTTGAACATCTCTGGCATGCGTGCCTTGAACGCTGACGTCACAGCTAAGATTGAGGCTGACTTCTGTGGTTTTACAGGAAACAACTTTATGATCCGTCTTCGTCAGGCGTATTTTAAAATGCAATGGATGGGTAAGAAACACTCCTTGTTGATGGGTCAGGCTTGGCATCCGATGACTGGTGACCTTCCTGAGGTGCTCGCTTTGGCTTCCGGTTCTCCGTTCCAACCATTCAGCCGTTCCCCTCAATTGCGTTATGACTATAAGTTGGCTCGTTTCAACTTCACATATGCGGCTTTGTGGCAATTCCAATACAAAAGTGTTGCTCCTACAGGTTATGATCCTAAGTTCAATATGATTCCTGAAATGTATTTAGGTTTCGATTATTCTGTCAACGGTTTCAAGATCGGTTATGGAGTAGACATGCTTTCTTTGGTTCCTCGTACGACCGCTACGATCAAGAGCAATGTCGTTGAAGACAAGGCGGATGGTTCGCAGTCAATCGTCGCTAAAGAAGAGAAGGTGAAGGTTGATGAACGTTTGACTACCTTCTCTCCAATGTTGTATGTGAACTATTCCAAGAACAAATTCTCGGTTAAGGCGAAAGGCCTCTTGGCTGAGAATACTTCCCACTTGAGCATGTACAATGGTTTCGCCGTTTCTGAAGTTGAGTCTAATGGCCACCAGGAGTATACTCCTATTCGTTCTCTTACTGGTTGGGTTGATTTGTGTTACGGTAGCAAGTTGAAGTTTAACCTCTTCGGTGGCTTCTCCAAAAACTTGGGCGCAAAGGATGAGGTTGATAAGAGCAATCAATATTTCGTTCGTAACTCAGCAAAGAACATCGATTATATGTGGCGTGTTTGTCCGGCCGTCTCTTATACCATCAGTGGTGTAACTTTCGGTTTGGAGTATGAGTTCACAAACGTTGGTTATGGCGACAAAGTCAACTCGTGGGCTGACGTGGAAGCAGATCGTGACGTGAACAATAATAGACTTTGTGCTATGCTGAAATATGCATGGTAATTGAGTCTTCCTTGATATTTGCAAGGGGTGCGACAGAATATCGCACCCCTTTCTTTTTGTCTTCGAGGTTGTTGAAATTGTTTGCCGGTGTTTGGGAGTTGTGAACTTTTGGGAAAACTTTTTTGTTTATTGTAAGTCTTTGGTTTTGTTTAATTGGTTGGTTCATAATATTTTAGAAATTGATATATTTAAATTGTTGGAAATTTTTCGTTAGCCTGGAGTTTGATTGTTTCCTGTTTTGGTTGACTATCTGATATTTGTGTTGTTGAACATGTTGATAACTTTTTATATTCTGTTTTGTCGGAAATGTTCTTTTATTATTTACTTTTGTGTCGCTGAAAAATGAGTTCAGTATTCTTTTTTAGGTGCGTTTTGGGGCTAGTGGATGTCTTAATTCCATAACGCTAGACTGAGATAATAAGATTGTCACCCATTCTCTATGTTTTTTTACAGGGAGGTGAATGGGAGTATAGGTAATGTCGGAGGTAGTTTGCCTAAAGAAGGAAATCAAATACGTTGTCTATGGATACGGATAAAAGGCGGAATGACTTGGTCTTAGTGGCTTTGTTTGGTATGTCGTCTTTTTTTCTCATGGATACGTAAGTGTAAAAACCATAATACATTCAATAATCGTGTGTATGAATTATTAAAAGATATAATAAATAATGAGCGGTAATATTTTCATCGTTAAGCGAGATGGCGCTGTAGAACCTTTTTCCATCGATAAGATTAAGAATGCGATCTCTCGCGCATTCCTTTCTGTTGGTAGTTTCGCCACGCAGGAGATTTTGACTCAGATATTGAGTCGGGTCAGTATCCATAACGGAATGAGCGTGGAGGAAATCCAGAACCAGGTCGAGGTCGCTTTGATGTCCGAAAAGTATTTTATGGTAGCTAAGTCATACATCTTGTATCGTCAGCAGCACCTTGAGGACAGAGAGGTCCGCAACAAACTTAAGTTCCTTATTGATTATTGTAACGCGACCAATTCGGCTACCGGTAGTAAGTATGACGCCAATGCCAACGTTGAGAATAAGAATATAGCCACTTTGATTGGCGAGCTTCCAAAGTCAAACTTTATCCGTCTTAACCGTCGTCTTTTGACGGACAGGATGAAGGAGATGTATGGGAAGGAGGTTTCCGACAAGTATCTTCAATTGCTCAATACCCATTTCATCTACAAGAACGATGAGACTAGTTTGGCGAATTATTGTGCCAGTATCACCATGTATCCTTGGTTAATCGGTGGTACTCTCTCCATCGGAGGCAACTCGAAGAAGCCTACCAACCTGAAGTCTTTCTGCGGTGGTTTCGTCAACATGGTATTCATGGTCTCCAGCATGTTGAGCGGTGCATGCGCGACGCCGGAGTTCTTGATGTACATGAACTATTTCATCGGTTTGGAGTACGGAAAGGATTATTATAAGGATGCTGAAAAGGTTGTGGACCTTTCCGTCCGTCAGCGTACCTTGGATAAGGTGATTACCGATTGCTTCGAGCAGATTGTCTATTCGATCAACCAACCTACGGGCGCCCGTAATTTCCAAGCGGTGTTCTGGAATATATCTTATTACGATAAATATTATTTCAACAGTTTGTTCGAGAACTTCGTCTTCCCTGATGGTTCAAAGCCTGATTGGGAGTCGCTCAGTTGGTTGCAGAAGCGCTTCATGAAATGGTTCAATAAGGAGCGTACCAAAACTCCGTTGACTTTCCCTGTGGAGACGATGGCTCTGCTGACTGAAAATGGTGAGGTTAAGGATGAGGAATGGGGCGATTTCGCTGCTGAAATGTATGCTGAAGGTCACTCTTTCTTTACTTATATCAGTGATAATGCAGACTCCTTGAGTAGCTGCTGCCGCTTGAGAAATGAAATCACGGACAATGGTTTCAGTTACACTTTGGGTGCCGGCGGTGTCTCCACTGGTTCTAAGAGTGTCTTGACCGTTAACCTGAATCGTTGCATCCAGTATGCGGTTAAGAATGGTATGCCTTATTTGTCTTATTTGGAGGAGGTGGTTGACCTAGTGCATAAGGTTCAGCTTTCCTACAACGAGAACTTGAAGGATTTCCAAAAGCGCGGTTTGTTGCCTCTCTTCGATGCTGGTTATATCAACATGTCTAGGCAATACCTAACTATCGGTGTTAATGGTTTGGTCGAGGCGGCTGAGTTCTTGGGCATAGAAATCAAGGATAATCCTGATTATGTGAAGTTCGTGCAGGACGTGTTAGGTCTTGTTGAACGTTACAATAAGAAATACCGGACAAAAGAGGTGATGTTCAACTGCGAAATGATTCCTGCCGAGAATGTCGGTGTGAAGCATGCTAAGTGGGACCGTGAGGATGGCTACGTCGTTCCTCGTGACTGCTATAATAGTTACTTCTATATTGTGGAGGATACCTCTTTGAATGTGGTTGATAAGTTCAAACTCCATGGAAGAAAATATATCGAGCATTTGACCGGTGGCTCTGCCCTTCACTTGAACTTGGAAGAACATCTTTCCAAACAACAGTACAGACAGCTGCTCCGTGTGGCTGCTGACGAGGGGTGCAACTATTTCACATTCAATATCCCTAATACGATTTGTAACGATTGCGGCAACATCGATAAGCGCTTTTTGAAGGAGTGCCCGGCTTGCCATAGCAAGAACATTGATTATTTGACCCGTGTAATTGGTTATATGAAGCGTGTCAGCAACTTCTCAGAGCCTCGCCAAGAGGAGGCTGCCCGTCGTTTCTACGCTAAATATTGATTGCCATGCTGAAGTATGTCGATTACGATGTAGTCTTTCAGGAAATTCCGGATGAGGTTACTCTTGCCATCAATCTTTCCAATTGTCCGAATGGTTGTGTCGGTTGCCATAGTCCTCAACTCATGCGAAATATCGGGAAGGATTTGACGGAAAATGAATTGCTGGATCTTTTGGGTACTTACGGACGTAATATCACATGCGTTTGTTTTATGGGAGGCGACGCCGATCCTAAGTCTGTGTCCGAAATGGCAGGCGTGGTCCGTTCCTATGGTAAACATAATTTGAAGGTGGGTTGGTATTCCGGCAAAAGCGCTTTCCCTGAGAGCTGTTCCCTTGAACGATTCGACTACGTGAAACTTGGTCCTTATGTGGAGTCCAAGGGTTGTTTGAAGGAACGCACGACTAACCAACGTCTATATAAGATCGGAAAGGATTTGACGAAAGAGGATATTACCTATCGTTTTTGGAAAGAACACTAGAGTTATTAGAGAGATTTTTATTTGGACTGGTTCCGTACTCGTTTGAGATGGAACCGGTCTTTTTTCTTTTCCATGTCAATACTCATCTGTTTTTATAAAAAACGATGGCGGGAAAGTATTTTTGTGTCTGTGTTTTTTCAATGTCAATAAATATGATTAATTTTAGACATAAAATCTAAGAAGAGAATGTCAGTGTTTATATCTATTTTTTAATTAATATGAAAAAGATTTTTTTTCCAATTTTATTCGTGTCGGCATTATTGTTAAGTTGTGGTGACGACGATGACGAGAGTTCTAATCCTTCCGGCAATAAACAGGAAACGGTTGATAATACGGTGACGAAGGACAATTGCCTGGATGCGTTAAAGAAGAATTACGGAATAGACCTTCAGTTGCCATCCTCGTCTTCAATAGCTATGTATAGTGAAATCTCCTATAAATGGTGTGTCACTGTAATGTCTTCTGGTAGTAACAATGATGGCTTGGAGGTGGCAAAGGCTCTTTTCTCCTTGACCAAATCCATCTCAACCGATGGTTTGTTCGATGGCGAATTTATTGTCGACCAGCAGACGAACAATCGTTCCTTCGTGAGGGAATCATATTTGGTCGATTTGGATGACGCCAATCAATCCCAATACGATGGTTATGCCGAGTATGGGTGGTATTACCATTCCGAGAATGGTTCTCTAGTTCAAGTTTACATTGAAAATGATGAGATGAAGGGTATCTATAAGATTGCGTTTAACTGATATCTGATCAACAAAGATTGAAAGTGGCAGCTCCCAAAATCTGCGGATGTGATGGGGCTGCCATTATTTATGCTCTTGCATTATATCTTTTCGCAAAGAATGATTGTGTGCGTGTCGTTTAAGGTGGTGGCGAAAATGAATTTGTCGCCTCCCTCCTTCAATTTCAGTTTCGTTCTTAATGTGTTTACGTCCATAGGAAAGTTCCTTACCGCGATGTTTGCTTTGTCGATTCCCTTTAGCCCTTCCTTCATCTCTTTCTTGTTCATACCGAAACTTTTAAGTATGCGGAATGATCTGCCGGGGAAAATGTCCAAAGGCGTTTCGGATGTGTATAGGTGGCTGTTCACCGATAGTTTCTCTATGGAAAAACGTGTGGAAACTGACTTATATGCGCCGGCTTTCAGTATGGAGCTGTTCGGTTCGTAGAGAAAAGAGCCCAATGACTTTGCCATTGTCGCCACACTACCTTTTTCTTCTTCCGTTGTGAAGACGAATTTTGTTTCTCCACGCTTCCCGATGTTGACGCAGTTGATTGTCGTGGAATAGGCGCTTTCATTTCCGCCTAAGAGGAAAAGTAGTTCTTTACATTCGTTTTCCACCGATACGACATGGATGCTATCGACGTATTTCAATTCCTTCGCTGCCAATGAGATGTCAAGCATGGGCGAATACTTTATCAAGATTCGTTTTGCTTTGTCTCTGAGAGTTTCCAAAACGTTCAAGAGGTTAGGTTCGCAATCCGCTATGGAAACGGTTTTCTTCCCTTGCGTATCACGTCTTGCGGGGTCGATGAAGATGACGTCCACAGGATCCATTTCCCTCAGATAGTCGATACCGTCTCCGTTTATCACCTCTGCGTAAGGTATTCCAAGGATTGGCATGTTGTGGGTGGCGATTTCACACAACTCTTCCCTCTGTTCGACCATAGTGGCACGTTCGAAATTACGGGCGATAAAGGAAAAATCGACACCGAATCCGCCGGTGAGGTCTGTGAAGCTCTTCCCGTCGACCAGCGATGCCTTGTAGAGGGCGGTCTGTTCCGATGAACATTGTTCCATTGAGAGTTGGACAGGGTAGAGGATACCTTCCGTTTCCGCCCACGAAGGAATTTTGGTCCTTGCCTTTTGCCAACCGTTGATTTGGTCCAAGACGAAAGGCATGGCTTCGCCCAACCGTTCATGGTCTTTGAGCGCCAAGTTCCTCACGTCCTCCGTGCGGTGTTTTTTTATATAAGGGATAAATTCCTGATATTGGGTCATAGCGATAAAAAAAGGCGGAAGTAGTCCCGCCTCTTCTATTAGTTTCTTTAAGGATTAACTGAACACGACGGTTCTGTTTTTGTATACCAGCACCTTTCTGTCGATATGCTTCTCCACGGCTCTGGAGAGGACGATCTTTTCGAGGTCTTGCCCCTTGTGGATGAACGATTGCACGGTGTCCTTATGCGTTACGCGGGCAACGTCCTGTTCGATAATCGGACCGGCGTCCAGTTCTGTGGTGACGTAGTGGCTAGTCGCCCCGATAATCTTCACGCCGCGTTCGTAAGCCGCATGGTAAGGTTTGGCGCCCACGAATGCGGGTAGGAACGAGTGGTGGATGTTGATGATCTTATTCGGATAGTTCTTGATCATCTCTTCGGAGATGATTTGCATGTAACGAGCCAGGACGATGAAGTCCACATGCGCGTTTTTCAAAAGTTCCATCTCTTTCGCCTCTTGTTCCGCTTTGTTCTCTTTCGTGATAGGGAATACATGGAACGGGATTCCGAACTTTTCGCCGATCCAAGCCAAGTCCGGGTGGTTGCTGATGATGAAAGGAATCTCCACGTTGAGGTCTCCGTTGAAGTATCTGGAGAGGATGTCGAAGAGACAGTGAGACATCTTCGATACGAAGATCGCCATCTTAGGCTTCACGTCTGAGAAGTAGAGCTTGAAGTCCATTTCGTACTTGTTGGCGAAAAGGGTGCGGAAGTACTCTTCGATTTTTTCCCTTGGGATGATGAAGTTGGCGAGGTCGAACTCGATGCGGGTGAAGAATGTGTTTTGGACATAGTCCACGTGCTGGTCCAAATATACGATGTTACCTTTGTTTACGTTGATGAAATCGGTTACCGCCGCCAGAATTCCTTGCTTGTCGGGGCAGTGAACCAATAGAATTGCAGTTTGTTTCTGGTCCATTTTATCTTATCACTTTTCTGCAAAGTTACTTATTTTGTTTTGGCTTGGCAAACTATTGAGGCATAATTGATTCCCCCAAATCCCAAAAGTACGATAATAAGGCTAATGTTTCCCGGACGCATTGAAATGAAGCCATCTGGCCGCAAAAAGTAACTGTTCGAAGTAGACTATCCATAACATGAACATCCATATGTCGTGTACGGGAATCTTGACATAACACATAAACAGGTATGTTTGTTGAGAAGAGAGTCCGACTTGAGAAAAAATTATATTATTTTTTATAGTAAAGGAGGAAAAAAAGTATTGGCTAGTTTTCGACAATGGAGAGTGTTATTCTCTTTTATCATAGTTATTAATTATCCATTAAGTTTTGAAATGGGAATATTATTTGACACTTTATTTAGTTTCTTTAAACATGACAATGCCAAAGAGGAACCGTCTGAAGAGTATCATGTGTTGTTTGATCATAATCCTCAGACAATAGAAGAATGTCGTCCTGCTTTCTGCGCTCATGGTTATGAGTCTTTATTCGAAAAAGTAAAGCCGTTATTTCGCCCTGCTATAGACATATCATTAACTGAAAAAGTGGAGGAGACCATTTTTTATGTCAAAATTAGGAGGCTCTCCTGACTTGGAGAAAGATATAGAATGGCCAGTTGACGCAAATAATATCCCTCTATCATTTGTGGGACAAATCAACCTTGCGGAAGCATCCAAATTTGACGTTGATGGTTTGTTGCCTAAAACGGGTCTCTTGTCTTTTTTCTTTTGCCAAGAACAAGACTATTTTGAAGAATATGAAAAGCAAAGACTACAATTCAAAGTTATTTACCAAGAGAATACTGATAGGGTAGAGCATAGGCAATTTCCTGAAAGCGTGGACGAAAGTTGTCGTTTCGTCCCTACCAAGATGGAGTTTTCGAAAGGTGTTTCTTTGCCCACATACGTACATCCCTTTACGGAAAAATTGAACTTGGAAAGTGAAGAAGAAGGTTTTTTGTCTGTAATGACAGATGCAGATCGTTGTAAAATACTTGGATATGCGGATGAAATCCAACAATCTATGGAATTAGAATGTGCGCTTATGGAGATAGAAGTTCCATACAAACCTGGTATAGATTACGATGAGCCTCTTATTAAGGAAGCTGTAAGCAGACAGTTTGACTGGATTTTGTTGTTTCAAGTCACTTCGGAAGTCGCTGGTATGATGTGGGGAGATGTAGGTGATCTTTATTTTTGGATTAAGAAGCAAGATCTAATAAACAAGGATTTTAGCAAATGCTGGCGTATATTGCAATGTACTTAATGCCATTATTGGATGAATATTGATGTCCGGTCAATGAACTTTAATCATCCTAACGGAAGAGTCAAAGTGTGGGTTTAGATATACCGAACGTGTAGATTCGAAAACTTCTTTTGATGGAATTTCAAACTTCAAGTCACCCATTTTTTTATTTATCTTAGATAATAACCGACAGAAGTTTTCGTAACTCCTGTCGAAAATTTCATCACCTTTATGGTCTTCCAACGCTTTGTATTCGAAAACACATTTAGCCTTTAATCGCTCATACTGTTGGAGGGATATGGGCGCCACCCAAAATATACGGTTGGGATTAGGGTTTTCGTGAGAAGTGTACAAAAACATTTGATGTGGCGTGAATTGTAGGATATATTGTCCGTCGGTGGCCCAACTGCTCCAATAATATTGAACGCTATTCTTTTCATGCCAAGGATTGACCCTTTCCACATAGTCGTACTTGCCGCTTAACAAGTCGTTAGGCATTACAACCACATTCCAAATCGTATCGTATTCTACGGGTGCGGCTTCCCGTCTCTCCGCTGATTCTACCGAGTATTGAGCAAATGCTTTGACGGAAAAACACATGAAAAGAAAGATTGAAAAATACTTCATAAGGCAAAATTCATTAAACGTTCATATTCATTAAAGTGTCGAACGTAAAATTTATTGTCCGCATCTTATTAGTTAAAACAGATAAGAGAAGAAGCTCCATAAGTACCATCCGCATACGGCGAGTTTCAGTCCTGTTGTCAGGATGAAGCCGACGAACGAGCCGACACCTGACTTGATGGCGAGCTTCGTCCCGTTCCCGTTGAGGAGCTCTCCGGCGATGGCGCCGATGAAAGGTCCGATGATGATGCCGGCAGGAGGGAAAAACAGACCGACGATAAGTCCGACCACGCTTCCGATTACCCCTAGCTTACTTCCCCCGAATTTTTTTGTGACCCAGGCGGGGAGGATGTAGTCGAATACAGTGACGACCACCATGACTATGCCCATAATGACCAACTTCTTGGTGGTGAATTGTATACTGTCGGTGAAATGAAGACATAGGATGCCCACGTATCCTAATGGAGGCCCCGGAATGGCCGGAAGGATACAGCCGATTAGCCCTGCGATGATTAATAGGGCGCTGATGATGATTAAGAATATTTCCATGCCTCAAAGTTAATGATTCCCATTGAGAGAAGGCGTTTTTTCCCGTTTTTTTTATAAAAAGAGGAAATTGATATTTTCAATGATGATAATATCATGTTTTTTTCTCTTGTTGTGACAAATTTCCGGTTCAAATATTTTGTTCTAAGATAAAAGTTTTTTTAAATTTGCGTAGTGCGTGGAATGTTTTTTCCTCGCGCTTCGAGAAAAAAGTCCGTATTGCGAGACGGAATTTTTAGTATAAGTTTAATCGGGGAGTGGAAAGCATTCCCTTAATATGGTAGCCATGGATGTAAATGAACAAAACGTGAATGACGTTACTGAGAGCGCAGCTTCTCTTGAGGAGGTCTCGTTGGAGAGTGAAGCAATTGAATCTGCAAGTGTTGATGAAACCCCTGAATATGAGGATTTCGGAAATATGACAGAAGGAGAGTTGGTGGAAAAAGCTAAGGAACTGATGAAGAGTATTCCTGAATCTTATTCTTCTATTAAGGGTAAAATGGATGCCATCAAATATAACTTCTACAAGAAACTTCGTGCGAAAAGTGAAGAGTTGAAGCAAAAATTCATCGAAGAGGGAGGTCTTCCTGAAGATTTCAAGATGGCGGAGAATCCTTTGGATGTTGAATTGAAGGACATTCTCCAAAAATACAAAGAAAAAAGAGCTGCCGAGTTCCAGCGTGTGGAGGCTGAGAAACAAAATAACCTACAAGAGAAAAACCGTATCCTCGAAGAATTAAAGCAATTGATCGAGAACGGTGACGATTTCGGCAAGAAAGTCCCTCAATTCCAAAAATTGCAACAGGATTGGAAGAATGTGGGCGCAGTTCCTCAGAGTGAGATGAATTCCATTTGGAGCGCATATCAACTTTGTGTCGAAAATTTCTACGACAACCTGAAGATCAACAACGAGTTGCGTGATTATGACTTCCGTAAAAACTTGGAGCAAAAAGTCGCTTTGTGCGAACAAGCCGAGGCTTTGGCCGACGAGAAGGAGGTGGTTTCGGCTTTCAGGAAATTACAGGCTTTGCATGACGAATGGAGGGAAATAGGCCCTGTCTCCCGTGAAAACCGTGAGTCTATCTGGACTCGTTTCAAAGAGGCTTCGACCGTTATCAATAAGCGCCACCATGACTATTTCGATAAGCTCCGTGCGGGTGAGGTCGAGAATCTAAATAAGAAGACTGCCCTTTGCGAACAGATCGAGGCTATCGATTTGTCCGCCATCAATTCTTTCAAGGAATGGCAGGAGAAGTCCGACGCTATACTTGCGTTGCAGGAGGAGTGGAAGAAAATCGGCTTCGCCCCTAAAAAGGATAATGTGGCAATCTATGAGCGTTTCCGCACTTCATGCGATAAGTTCTTCAAGACTAAAAACGAATATTTCCGTAGTGTCAAGGATCAATTGTCCGAGAATCTCGCCAAGAAAATCGCTTTGTGCGAAAAGGCGGAGGCGAATAAGGATAACACTGATTGGAAGGCAACTTCCGAATTGTTCGTGAAGTTACAGCAGGATTGGAAGAAAATCGGTGCAGTGCCTAAGAAACAGTCCGAAGTCGTTTGGAAGAGATTCCTTGCCGCTTGTGATTATTTCTTCGCCAAGAAGGGGGAACAATTCAAGTCGCAACGTGTCGAACAAGAGGATAACTTGAAGAAAAAGAAGGAAATCGTCGAGAAAATTAAGAATATTGTTGTCGGCGACGACCACGATGCTTCTTTCAATACATTGAAGGAGCTTATTGCCGAGTGGAACTCTGTTGGCCATGTGCCTTTCAAGGATAAGGATAAGATTTATAATGCCTATAAGAGCGCAATCGATGAGAAGTTCGATATACTCAATGTGGATAAGTCTAATCGTAGAATGGATTTGTTCAAGGAGAATGTGAAGGACTTGGCTGAGAAGGGTGAACAAAAGCTTATTTCCGAGCGTAAGAAGTTGCTCCGTCAATATGACGCACTGACTTCCGATATCACCAATTACGAGAATAACATAGGTTTCTTTTCCGTCTCTTCCAAGAATGCTGAGAGTTTGGTGAAGGATATGGCTAATAAGATTCAAAAACTGAAACGTGAGCGTGATATGGTCGTCGAGAAGATCAAGCTTCTTGAGGATGCCGCAAACAAGGAATAATTTTGTTAAGTTTAATATTCGTCGGACCGGAATTAGTCTTAGGATTGATCCGGTCTTTTTTTTGCCTTTGTGAATAATTTATATTTGACGATTGGTTTATGATAATTGTTGTTATCTTCGCGTCAGTTTAAATTTTAGTATGTAATTTTTTTTAAAATGACTTTGTCTCGTGGTATCGCATGTTTGATATGCGGTGTTTTCTCCTTGGGAACTATGATAGCCCAAGATCAATCGTCAAATAATGACGTGTCGGATAATGTAAAGAAGGTCGGAATCGTCAAGTCGGATGATGGTATCGCTTTGCAAACCAAGAAATTCACCTTCAAACCTTATGGTTTCATTAGAAATGACTTCTATTACGATTCTCGTTCCAATTTCGAGACCGCGAACGGATTGTTCTATATTATCCCTAAAGATGAGGAATACAATGCCCATGGACAGGACATGAACGACATTTCCACTCTCAATTTCATGAGCATCGCTACTCGTTTGGGTGTGCGCGTCTCAGGACCTGAATTCTTGAAAGCTAAGACGTTAGGTGTCGTTGAGGGGGATTTCGCTGGTTGCGGTGGAAGTCCTACCATCATTCGTCTTCGTCAAGCCCACTTCGATTTGTCATGGACGAAACTCTCATTGATATTGGGACAGACTTGGCACCCTATGTTCGGAGACGTTTTGCCTAACATCCAAAGCTTGGCTACGGGTAGTCCGTTCCAGCCTTTTAATAGAAGTCCTCAAGTCCGCTTGAATTGGCAGATTAACGAACATAACCGTCTCTTCGGTTCTGCGTTGTGGCAGTTCCAATATACTACTACAGGTCCGAATGGTGGCACCGCCGACTATATGGTTAAAGGTAAGATGCCTGAATTTTATTTGGGCTGGGATTGGAAAGGAAACGGATGGACCTTGGGTCTTGGCGCTGACGTGATGCGTCTCGCTATGCCTGATAGTATAGAAATCGATTTCGCTGGCGGAAATACTTTTGCCAAGTCTGAGGACCATATCGTCTCTTGTGCGTTTGATGCCTATGCCCAGTACCACTCTCCTGATGGTAAGCTGCAGGTGAAGGCGAAGAGCATATTTGGTGGTAACATGTCTCACCTCCTGCTGCTTAGCGGTTTCGGTTTGTCCACCCACGAGGAGAACGGATCGTTGACATGGACCAATCTGAAGAACTCCACCTCTTGGATCGATGTCGTTTACGGAAAGACGTGGAAAGCTGGTCTCTTCTTAGGTTATATGAAAAACCTCGGTTCAGACGACCAACTCTTGGGTGAATCCACAACCTATGTCTTCGGATTCAATAATTTGGACTTTGTTTATCGTATCGCTCCAATGGTGGTTTACGACGTGAAACATTGGTCGTTCGGCGTTGAGTATGAACGTACTACCGCCGCTTACGGTAAGTTGAACCTCGACAATGGTAAGGTGGATCATTCCCATCAGGTGTCGAATAATAGAATCGTGGCCATCGCGATGTATTATTTTTGATGGGTGAGACGCACGGTCGTTTTGTTTGAGACGCACGGCCGTGCGTCTTTACTCATGGCTGTAGAGCTTTGAGACGCACGGTCGTCTTGTTTGAGACGCACGGTTGAGACGCACGGTCGTGCGTCTTTACTGTTTATAAGTTATCGTTTGCCAAATTATTTTCTATTCCAATGTTGTTATAACCAATAATTGTTTCTAACTTCGCGGACGATATCGGTGGATAGATTTGATTGCTTGCAACCACAGTAAAAAATGCTAAAAACTTGATTGCGGGCTATCTGTTGGATCCATTCTAATTTATTGATATTCATTTAATTATAATTTAATTAAAATGGCTTATTTCTTTTCATCGGAATCCGTTTCCGAAGGACACCCGGATAAAGTCGCTGATCAAATCTCCGACGCTATCTTGGACAACATTTTGGCTCAGGACAAAGAGTCTAAAGTTGCTTGCGAAACATTAGTTACCACCGGTCAAGTGATTCTTGCCGGCGAATTGAAGACCACAGCGATGATCAACGAACAGGACATCGCCCGTGAGGTGATCAAGAAAATCGGTTACACGAAGAGCGATTACAAGTTCGACAGCGAATCGTGCGGTATCTTGAACGCGCTCCACGGACAGTCGCCCGACATCAACCGCGGTGTGGAACGTTCCAACCCTTACGAACAAGGCGCCGGCGACCAAGGCATGATGTTCGGTTATGCCTGCAACGAGACAGAAAGCTTGATGCCTATCGCTCTCGACATGGCGCATAACCTTCTGTGGGAACTCTCCCAAATCCGTCGTGAGGGAAAACAGATGACTTATCTCCGTCCTGACTCTAAGTCACAGGTGACCATCGAGTATGGCGACGATAATAAACCGAAACGTGTGGATACCATCGTGATCTCCACCCAACATGACGAATTCATCATCGACGAGAAGGATCAGTTGAAGGCGGACGAGGAGATGGTGGCGCAAATCAAGAAAGACGTCGAAACTATCCTTATCCCTCGTTTGCTCAGCAAACACGAGGAGTACAAGGCGTTGCTCGCCGGCGAATATAAATTGTTGGTGAACCCTACGGGTAAATTCGTGATTGGTGGTCCTTATGGTGATACCGGTCTGACTGGTCGTAAGATCATCGTCGACACCTACGGTGGCAAGGGTGCGCATGGCGGTGGCGCCTTCTCGGGTAAGGACCCTTCTAAGGTGGACCGTTCCGCAGCTTACGCCGCCAGACATTTGGCGAAGAATCTCGTGGCCGCAGGTTTGGCTGACGAAGTCTTGGTGCAGGTGGCTTACGCGATTGGCGTGGCTGAACCGATGAACCTCTTCATCAATACTTACGGAACATCCAAGGTGAAGATGAGCGACGGCGAGATGGCGAAGAAGATCGCGGATAGCAAGATATTCGATATGCGTCCGAAAGCGATCGAGGATCGTCTCAAATTGCGTAATCCGATGTACGAGGAGACCGCTTCCTACGGACATATGGGAAGGACGCCGCAAGTGGTGACGAAGCGCTTTACCGACCGCACCGGCAAGAGTTTCACCAAGGAAGTGGAACTTTTCACTTGGGAGAAAACGGACAAGACGGGCGATTTGAAAAAATTGTTTAATTTGTAAAAAGATTCGTCCTTCCCGCAGATGAGGGAAGCGATAAAAATTATTATATTCGCGTTAATTTTTTAGGAAATACTTTTAAAAATTTATATAGTATGAGTTTCTTATCTAACAAAAAATTAGTTATCGTTGGTGCCGCAGGTGCTATCGGTTCTACAATGGCTCAATTGGCAGCTGTTAAGGGTTTAACAAACAACATCACTCTTTACGATCCATACTTGAAGGGTCTTGAGGGAGTTTACGAAGAGCTTCGTCACTGTGGTTTCGACGGTGTAAACTTCACTTTCACTGACAATGTTGAGAAGGCTTTGACAGGTGCTAACTTCATCATCTCTTCTGGTGGTGCTCCTCGTAAAGAGGGTATGACCCGTGAAGATCTTTTGAAGGGTAACGCTATGATCGCTTCTGACTTCGGTGACAACGTAAAGAAATATTGCCCTAACTGCGAGCACATCGTCGTTATCTTCAACCCAGCTGACGTAACTGGTTTGATCGTTTTGGTTAAGTCTGGTTTGAAGCCTAACCAAGTAACTACTTTGGCAGGTTTGGACTCTACTCGTCTTCAAAGCGAGTTGGCTAAGTACTTCGGTATTCCTCAATACGAAGTAACTGGTTGCGCTACTCTCGGTGGTCACGGTGAGAAGATGGTTCCTGTAACTTCTGACGTGAAGGTACAAGGAAAGGCTCTTTCTTCATTGAACATCCCAGCTGACAAGTTCGAGGAGATCAAGCAAAAGACTATCCAAGGTGGTTCTAACATCATCGCTCTTCGCGGACGTTCTTCTAACTTGAGCCCTGCATACGTGGCAATCGAGATGATCGAGGCTGCTATGGGTGGCACTAAGTTCACTTTGCCTGCTGGCTGCTTCGTAAAGGACGGCATGTACGGCTACAAGAACGTATGTATGGCTATGAAGTCAACTATCGATGCTAACGGTGTTTCTTACACTGAGGCTAACCTTTCAGCTGACGAGAAGAAGGCTTTGGACGCTTCTTACGAGCACCTTTGCAAGATGCGTGACGAGGTTATCGGTATGGGCGTTCTTCCTGCAGTTGCTGACTGGAAGAAGTTCAACGCTAACTTGTAATCCCTTACGGATTTTCAGATATGAGAGTGGTTCCCGATGGGAGCCACTCTTTTTTTGCCTTGGCTGGTGAGGTGATGTGTCGTTGGATGTTGTTAGCTTTTGCGACAATGCGAGTAACTAGTTTTGATGAATACAAGTGAAGTCGAGAGTAATAAAGGGAAAGTCGAAGGAGATATTCTCTTTGAGTTTTTATCTGATATATGGGTAATGATTCTATTCCGTTGGTTAAATAGTTTTCTGTGGTTATTAGTCCTTACTATGAAAAATTATGGATTCATATTAGAAATTAATATTAACTTTAGCCGATAATATCTAAACAAGTAAAGATATGCCAAATACAAATTCATTTGAGATTGTAAAGGAATTGGCGAAACACCTTTTGTGGTTTTGTCTAATCCTCTTAATGGTTGCACTTTGTGTGGCAATCATTTTGTGTGTTGTCCATGCTTCTTCAAATGGCAGAAGTGATGGCTTTGTAGCATATTTATTATTAAGTATTGTCCCTACTTATGTCTGCTCGCGTTTTATATGCAAGGATAATCTGAAATATTCAATTATTAGGACGTTTTCACAAATCCTCCTAATGTTTGGTCTCGTCGTTGTTTCATATTGGTTAAGAACAACTGCTTTTATGTTTCTTTCTCCAATAATCTCTTGGATTATTGTTGATGCATTGTTTGTTTGTCTCGTTTATAAGGTTGATAAATAAAAATCAACTATCCTACCGCACGTCGATGCTTATGCTCTGAAATAATAATGCCTCCATTGCCTTGTGTTTTCATATATGAATCACGCAAACGTGAATGGTAATTTTGTACGCGAAAGTTATTCATTGGTGGATTTGATTTATGTTATGGATGGATTATCACATAAAGTCTTTTGCCGGATCAATTTTATCTTTCTTGACTGCTGCTTAAATTATTTTCAATTAACTTAGCGATTGGTTCGAAATCGACAGTTGCTAAAATTTCAAATGTGTTATAAGACAGATTAAATGGCTAGACGTAATTATTTCAAAAGGAAACAAGAGGGTAATTAAAAAAGGAAGTCTATCAAAGATTTTTTTTGTAATCCAACAGTAAGTTTCTTTATTGTCTGGCTGATTTTAGGCATATTGGGTTTTATATTGGACATAGGGATACTTAAAGTCTGTTTTATTTTACCTGTAGCATGTGGATTAGTGTCTCTTATATGTTTGGGTTTGTGTTTCCCTCTTACATGGATATATTACAAGATACAGTGCGTTTGGAGAAAAATTTTCCCATCCACAGCTAATAATACATTTAAGCCAACTCCATCTGAAGAGATGCAACGGGAACGCCGCAACAATGGCTTGGCAGGCGTCATCGCTTTGGTCATGAAAGCTGATGGCGACACGTCGGAGAAGGAATTGGAAGCCGTTACGAAATACTTGGAGAATCATTACAAGTCAGACTATAAAGAAATATCGGAAGCCATTAACATCAACCTGAAAATCAACAACCCTAATTTTGTAAAGCAGTCTTGCATTTGGTTGACCGCCGATATGAACTATGCGGAGCGATTAGGCTTCATCGAGTTCCTCTTCGACATCGCCCGGTTGAGCAAGGGCATCGACCAGTCGGAGTGGAAACTTCTATGCGACATCATGCGCCGCATCGGATTGGAGAATGAGGACATCGAATATATGAGCCGCAAATATTCGCCTTCGTATAGCAGTGCGGGTAGTGCGAAAAGAGCGGGCGGGGAGCGTGGCAATGAAGTCTCGACCAACGTGTCGTCCGTAGCCTCTACGAATCCTGCCTTGCGGGTCTTGGGGTTGGACGATTCGGCGACGGAGGAGGAGATCCAAAGCGCCTACCGCAAGTTGGCGAAGAAATACCATCCAGACACGGTGCAGGATGAGGAGATGAAACTGGTGCTGAGCGAGAAGTTCAAGGAGATCAGTTGGGCGTATAGTACATTGACAAAATAATTTTTTAAGTAAATATGATTGTTTCACATAGGGTATTTATCGTTCCATTGTGTCTGCTTTTCTTGGCGGAATGTGAAGCCGGTTCGGATAAGCGTACGAATACGAATCAGATGCGGAATGGTGATTCCGTTACCGCTGAATGTGGCGATGTGGTGGATACTGTTCGGAAGGCTGATTTGTCTCATGTCGATAAGGATAATGATGATTTTCCGCTTCATGGGGAACCTTTATATACCGGACCTTATCTCATAGATTCGCTTCCTGCTCCTGTCCGTATCGATAACGACACGCTGTTGCTCTTTCAAGACACGTTGGACGGATGCTATTTCAAACTGGAATTTCGCAAGAAGGGACTTGCCGCATCGGTGATTCGGTCTGTGGAGAAAGACCTTCCCGAATTTTTGTCGGGTGGGGAAGAGGAGGGGTTCTCAGTGACCTATGGAAAGAAACTGAACGTGTGGCGGGAAGAGATTCTCTCCGGAGAATTCAAGTGCGATGCGGAATATTCCGTTCGTGTCGGCGAAGAGGACGACAAGCATGTGAATTGCCTTTTCTATGGTTTCTATCAATATGCATGCAGCCATGGTAATTCGTATGTCACTTGCGTCACCTACGACAAGCGTAGCGGACGTTCGTTTGATGAGAAGATGATTCGTATGGACGATGCGTTGCGTCTTATGATAGACGAAACGGATGAAGAATTTGGGAATAATGCGTTGCCCCAAATACAGCCTTACCTCTCTGGCGATTCCGTGGTTTTCCTCTTCCCGGATTGGCGACCGACCAGTCGGGAGACCGATTTGCCCAAGGCGATTCTTCCGCTCGGAAAAATCTTCCCCTATTTGACGGAAGAGGGTAGGAGGTTCGTGGAACGATGATTTGAAACTTTTGGGTTTCAAGAGTTGCGTTTTACATTAAAATTTACGAATTTTGCAAGAGATAATGAATTTAATTTTTAATCTTTAAAATAGTAATAAACAATGGCAAAAAGTGCATTGCAAATCGCAAGAGCAGCTTACCAACCAAAGTTGCCTAAGGCATTCAAGGGTGGTGTCGCTCTAAAGGAAGGACAAGCAACTCAGTCAGTTGCTGACCAAGCTGAAATCAAGAAGTTGTTCCCTAACACTTACGGTATGCCGATCGTGACTTTCGAACCTGCTTCCGCAAAGTTGTCTATGGGTGCCTTCAACGTGGGTGTAATCCTTTCTGGTGGTCAAGCTCCTGGCGGTCACAACGTGATCTCCGGTTTGTTCGACGGTATCAAGGCTTTGAATCCTAACGGAAAATTGTATGGTTTCTTGGGTGGTCCTAGCGGTTTGATCGATCACAAATATGTAGAGTTGACTTCAGCCATCATCGACGAGTACCGTAACACGGGTGGTTTCGATATCATCGGTTCCGGCCGTACTAAGTTGGAGGAGGAGTCTCAATTCGATAGCGGTATCGAGATCTGCAACAAGCTTGGCATCAAGGCTTTGGTTACCATCGGTGGTGATGACTCTAATACCAACGCTTGCGTTTTGGCTGAGTACTACTTGCAGAAGAAATGCGGTATCCAAGTGATCGGTTGCCCTAAGACTATCGACGGTGACTTGAAGAACGAGCAAATCGAGACTTCTTTCGGTTTCGATACTGCATGTAAGGTATACTCTGAGGTTATCGGTAACATCATGCGTGACGCTAACTCAGCTAAGAAATACTGGCACTTCATCAAGTTGATGGGTCGTTCAGCATCTCACATCGCTTTGGAGTGCGGTCTTCAAACTCAACCTAACATCTGTATCGTTTCAGAGGAGGTTGAGGCTAAGAAGATGACTTTGGCTCAAATCGTTAACAACATCGCTGATACTGTAGCTGCTCGCGCCGCTAAGGGTAACAACTTCGGTGTTTGCTTGATCCCTGAAGGTTTGATCGAGTTCATCCCTGAGATGAAGGTGTTGATCAAGGAGTTGAACGACTTGTTGGCTGAGACTAGCGGTGATGTGGCTGCTGCAGTGAAGAAGCTTTCTTCTAACTCTGCTTCAGTTTACGCTTCTCTCCCTGATTTCGTTCAAAAGCAATTGACTTTGGAGCGTGACCCTCACGGAAACGTTCAAGTATCTTTGATCGAGACTGAGAAGTTGCTCATCGAGATGGTTAAGACTGAGTTGGGCAAGAGAAAGGCTGCCGGTTCTTACACTGGTAAGTTCTCCGGACTCGGTCACTTCTTCGGATATGAGGGACGTTGCGCAGCTCCTTCTAACTTCGACGCTGACTACTGCTACTCATTGGGTTACAACGCAGCTAACTTGATCGCTACTGGCAAGTCTGGTTACATGTCGTTGATCAAGAACACTACTAAGCCTGCTGACCAATGGATCGCTGCTGGTGTGCCTATCACGATGATGATGAACATGGAACAACGTAACGGTAAGCAAAAACCAGTTATCCGCAAGGCATTGGTTGAATTGGATGGCGCTCCATTCAAGGCTTTGGCTGCTAACCGTGAAAAGTGGGCTATCGAGACCGCTTACGTTTACCCAGGTCCAATCCAATACTTCGGCCCTGCTGAGGTTTGTGACCAACCTACCAAGACTTTGGCTTTGGAGAAAGCTTGATTGTCTGGTATCTGATATACAAAAAAAGAGTCTCGGTTTTCCGGGACTCTTTTTTTATGCCTTGCAGTGCGCAATCCGATTGATGGACCGACTCTTGCCTTAAATCAGTATTCCGTTGCAGTGGTCTATCTCATGTTGGATGATTTGTGCCGTAAAGCCACGGAAAGTGCCCTTCTTTGGCTTGAAATCGGTGTCTTGGTACTCCACCTCAATTACGTCGTAACGCATCGTCTTCTTGACGCCCGCGATGGATAGGCAGCTCTCCTCGGTGAGGTAAGGTTTGCTCCTTTGGGTGATGACCGGGTTGATGAGCGCCAGTTGGTTCTTCTTGTCGTAGACGACGATGATGTTCTTCCAGCTCCCGATCATATTCGCAGCCATGCCCACGCACTTCTCCTTGTGCGCCTTCAGCGTCTCCGCCAAGTCGGTGATTATCTGTTTGTCCGCTTCTGTCGCCGGTTCCGATTTCATGGCGAGAAGCGCTTTGTCGTGTATGATTTCGCGTATCATTGTATAGAATTATTTATTAACATATATTTTTCCTTCTTCTTTCTTCAACAAGAACTTATAAGCCTCATTGATGACTCTGAAATTTTCGTTCGCCTCCTCGATTTGTTGCGGGGTAGCGTCTGCGGGTAGCTTGTCTGGGTGGACTTTCATCGCCAGCTCGTGGTAAGCGCTTTTGATCTCTTCGATGGTGGCGTCAACCTTTAGACCTAATGTGCGGTGGGCTTCCGTCGTCACGTTCTTGAAACTTGCGTTCGCCTTCTTCCTTCGCTCTTCTTTCTTCCGCTCTTCCTTTTCCTTTTCAGCCTTGCTGTATTCGTATTTGTACTGCATCGCCTTGAAGTCCCACTCCTTGATGACGAAATACTTGGCGATTTTTTGAAGAAGGTTGAGCTCGTTAACATCCACGCCGTCGCTCATGAAGGCACATTCGAAGAGGTGGTCGAGCAGTTCTTTCCGTTCCGAATAGGTCTTGCTTTTTGTCACACGCAACAGGGTGTCTATATCAGCCTTCGTCTCTGTTTCACAGTAAAGTGCGAAGTGTTCGGGCACGAAGGTGGATTCGTGGATGATTTCTGGATAGTTGCTTAGATAGTCGACGGCATAAGCCATGCTACTTTCGTCATGCGAAATCGATGCGACTGCGGAGAAGAGCTTTGCCACGTCTGGAAGTCTGTCCGCATTCTTGGGAATTCTAATTTTGTCATGAAAGATTTCCTTGATGAATAATAGTGTTTCATGTTCCTCCTTATGAAATGTGAACGGTTCTTCGACGATACTGGTACTGAATGGCAATTTAATACTATCATTTTCGCCTTGTGTCGTAGCTTTCTTGCGTTGTATCGTAAAAGTGTTTGGGTCGAAGTTGTTCGTCTGGATCTCTATGATTTCGTCGAATTTTATGGTTTTTCGAAAAATAAATACTTTTTTTATGATCCCTTTTGGTGAAAGTGATACGGACGGCTTTATGCTGGCTCTTGTGATTTCCCAACCATTAAACAATGGTATTAATAAATAGGATAAAATTAATGGCATGCAACCTATAACCCCATCATATATCATATTTAATTTTATCATTAAGGGAAAAAGAAGTATGGGAAAGATGATGAAAAAGAAAACCATCAATAAATCTTTGAATTTCCACTCTTCTTCTACTAATAACTCTCCTTTTTTGTTGAGTAATCCTTTCCCTCTCCATTCTTGGAACTTCTGGTTGATTAACGATTCCTTATTCATGCTGAGACATTATTCCTAAATCATATATTCCCTCAAAGTTATAGTTTTATTTCTTTATATGCTGTATCCTTCCTCGATTTTCGTAACTGATCGGTGCGTTTCGCTTTCTATGCCGAATATTTTTCCCGCATTCCCCGTAGCTCTATTCATTGTGTGTGTGGGCGGTTTCATACGATGGGAAAGGGTAGTTCCCATCCGTATTTGAAAAGATTCCTTTGGAGAAGTGATAATTCCGGATTTTATTTGTACTTTCGCAAAGCTTGTCAAGTGGCGGATGATTCATTTCGCAAAATGGATTTTTGTGATTGTATATTTAGATTGTTCTTTTGACAACGTTTTGTTAATCAAATATTTATAAGAATTTTTGTTGTAGTGTAGCGAATTTAGGTATGGATAAAAAAATTAAGACTTTATTTGCGTTTCTAATTGCTTCTTCATCTTTTTGTGTGGCGGATACTCCAGAGTATACCATCCCGATCATGGATTTTACGACAGAGGCTTATCCGACGACAGCCAAGCCTTCTTATTCACAGTATATCACCTATGAGGATTATGGTGCGAAGGGTAATGGAACGGATGATGATTCCGAAGCGATTTATGCGGCTCATGAAGCTGCGAATTCCAAAAACCTTCCGGTGAAGGCCACGGCTGGTAAGAAATATTTGATTAAGAAATCGGGTAACAAAACCGCTATCATCAAAACGGATACGGAATGGACTGGAGCCGAATTCATCATAGACGATTCCGAACTTGCGGCGCCGAAGGACCGAAACCAGATATTTTCCGTGCGTGATGAAAATTGTCTCCCGCCAATACCTTTGGTCGATTATCAGTATGCCAATAATCCCGGCACCGAAAAACATCCGGAATTGAAGAATATGGGGTTGAAAAAAGATGCGACCAATCTAGGCGTTACCTTGTCCCAAAAATCTGTTATTTGGCTTGAGAATAAGGATGTCATTAGATTTAGACGTTGCCAAAACGGTAGGGTGACAGAGCAGCCCGCACAGGAAGAGGTGATCATCGTGGATGAAAATGGTGACATCGATAAGGGTACTCCTTTGAATTGGAGTTATGAGACTTTTTCCAAAGTTCATTGTAAACCGATTAAGGAAAATACGCTTTATTTGACTGGCGGTACTTTCACTACGATTGTAAACAGATGTGAACCTGTCATCTATGTGGCTGGAGGTATTGAGGTTTTGCGCTCTAATGTGGTAATCGACAATATTAACCATAAACTACAAAATGAAGGTACTCCTGCAGACTATAGTTCCCCATATTATGGTATATTTTATTTGAAGCAATGTGCTTATATCACTATTAAGAATTGCACCGTCTCTTCCCATATCACTTATGCGGCTAGAAGTGGCACATATGATATTTTCCCTTATGAAGTGGCTTACCTCACTATTCAGAATTGCCATGAAAACACTAACTTTTGTGATTACGACCGTTGGGGTGTGATTGGTTCGAACTATTGTAAGAATGTCAGGATCATTGATTCTGAACTAAGTAGGTTTGATGCGCACAAAGGTGTCACCAATGCGTATATTAAGAATTCCACTATTGGTTGGGCTGGAATAAACGTTATCGGTGAAGGTACGTTGAGGATTGAGGATTCTAGATGTTATGGGGCCAACTTCATCAGACTTCGTGAGGATTTCGGTTCGTCATGGCATGGAAATATTTATGTGAAGAATTGTGATTGGTACCTTAACAGAAGCGACGGAAAGGGTATTTCCTCTTCCATGGCTTGCATTATCGGCGGAAACCATATCTGTAACTTTGATTTCGGATATGATTGTTATATGCCTAAAAAGATTTTCATTGATGGGTTTAGAATACATGATGAGGCTAGGGGAAAGGGATATTATGGCCCATATCTCTTGAATGCGTTCATCGATTCTTCGAAAGACGTTTTTGATTCTTTGAAGGAAAAATATCCTTATCATCTAACCGAAGACATTTACTTTAAAGGGTTCAGTTCTTCTTCGACTGAATATCAAAATTATTATGGGGTAAGTCCGAGTGCCGACAAACTGTTCAAGGATGTGATTGTCCATTCTACTTGGAATTCTTCGGAAGAAAAATAAAGGTTTTAAGAACACATGCTTCGGTACGTTTGCTTTGTGTTGTCGGATAGTGATGAAGGAGACTAAAAATTAGTCTCCTTTATTTTTTCATTTTCTCTTTCTCCTCCAGAAAAATGTACGCTTCGGTGATGACTCGAAAGTTCTCGTTCGCCTCCTCGATTTGTTTCGGGGTGGCGTTGGTAGGGAGAACATCCGGATGCATTTTCTTCGCCAATTTACGGTAAGCGCTTTTTATTTCTTCTAAGGACGCATCCGCTTTTACGCCTAAGGTGTTTTGGGCGGTGGTGGTGATATCCTTGAAATAGGTCTCCACCTTTTTTTGATTTTCTTGCCTCTTTTGTCCGTCCTGTCGTTTTTCTTGTTTCCTCTGTTTCTTTTTTTCTTGTTCCGCCTTGTTGCATTCGTACTTGTATAGCATCGCCTTGAAGTCCCACTCCTTAATCATAAAATAATTCGCGACGTATTGCAGAACGGCAAGTTCTTTATCGTCCACGCCGTCGCTGATGTAGGCGCATTCGAAGAGGTGGTCCAGAAACTCCTTTTTTTCAGAGTATATCATATCGTCCGCGGCGATTAGGCATTTGTCTATGAGTTTGGAAATTTTTTCTTGGCACAACTTGTCTAATTGTTTGGCGATATAATCCTCGTTATGTTCTGCGCATATGTATCGTTTGAGGTATTCGATAGCATATTTCCTGCTCTTTCCGTCATGTGTGGTTTGGACTATTGTCGCAAAGATCGCCTCGCATGCTTGTTGGATAGGGATGGAAGCGGAATAGGTGAATTTGTCGGGAAATACTTTTTGGCAAAAGAGTCTGACTTGACATACACTTACGCTTATATTTCTGTCGGATTTGTTGAATGGTTGTATTGGGTGTATGTATGTGTCTGCGGAGATCTCTTGGGAGCCATATTGAATGACCAATCGGTTAATTAACGAAATTGATGTGATTTCGTCATATGTTATATCTTGCTTGGAAAATAGTCGTTTTCTGACGATTCCTTCCCTTGTGAAGTATATCCTGTCGGAGATATAGTTGATGCATACAACTTGGAGGAGTAAACCGATGATGATTATTACGGGATTTAATAATAAAATACCACTTAATAATACTACTGTTAATCCTATTAAGGAAACGTATATTTCAAAATGGAGGATTGGTATTTTGATCATCCCATTTTTGTCGAGCAACTTTTCGTTCTTCCAATTGTCGAATATCTGATTAATTATCGTTTGTCTCTCTTTATCCATCCTAGGTTCATTAACTATGTGCTAGAATTAACATCCAAAGTTACGAGTTTTTGTTTATTGTGACTAATTCCGGTTGCTTTTGTAACAAAAATTCATACGCCTCGTTGATTACCCTGAAGTTCTCGTTCGCCTCCTCGATTTGTTCCGATGTGGCGTTTGCTGGCAGGGCATCCGGGTGCATTTTCTTCGCCAATTTACGGTAAGCGCTTTTTATTTCTTCTATGGACGCATCCGCTTTTACGCCTAAGGTGTTTTTGGCGGTGGTGGTGATATCCTTGAAATAGGTCTCCACCTTTTTTTGGTGTTCTTGCCTTTTTTGTTCTTCCTGCCGGTTCCTCTGTTTTTCCTGTTTCCTCTTTTCTTTCTCTTCTTGTTCCGCCTTGTTGTATTCATATTTGTAAAGCATCGCTTTGAAGTCCCACTCCTTGATTCTGAAATACTTTGCGACGAATTGCAGAACGGCAAGTTCTTTCTCGTCCACGCCGTCGCTGATGTAGGCGCATTCGAAGAGGTGGTCCAGAAACTCTTTTTTTTCAGAGTATAACATATCGTTTGCGACGATTATACATTTGTCTATGAGTTTGGAAATTTTCCCTTGACATAATTGGTCGATTCGATTGGCGATATAATCCTCACTGCGGTCGGCGCACACGAATCGTTTGAGGTATTCGATGGCATATTTCCGGCTCTTCTCGTCATGTGTGGTTTGGACAATCGCCGCAAAGATTGCCTCGCATCCTTGTTGGATATGGCTTAGAGCGGAACAGGTGTATTTCTCGGTAAATACTTTTTGACAAAAGAATCTGACTTGACAGAATTTCACGTTTCGGTTTATGCTGTATTTGTCCAATAATTGGGCTGCGTTTTGGCGTAGAATAATCTTTTTAGAACCGCATTGAATGACTATTCGTGTGGTTACCGATATGGATGTTATTTCGTCGTAAGAAAATTCTTGTTTGTTAAATAGGTGTTTCCTGACGATTCCGTCTTTTTTGAAGTAGACTCGGTCATAGCCATAATTGATGCATATGATTTGAAGGAGAAGTCCGATGATGCTTATCACGTTAAAACCACATAGAAAACCACTTGCAATTACGGGAAATAATATCACTGAGAGGTCATGCATAATAAGGTGACGAATAGGTATTTCAATCCTTCCATTTTTGTCGAGCAAATCTATGTCCAACCATTTTTGGTTCTTCCAATTGTCGAATATCTGATTAATTATCGTTTGTCTCTCTTTATCCATCCTAGGTTCATTAACTATGTGCTAGAATTAACATCCAAAGTTACGAGTTTTTGTTTGTTGTGACTAATTCCGGTTGCTTTTGTAACAAAAATTTGTACGCCTCGGTGATGACCCTGAAGTTCTCGTTCGCCTCCTCGATTTGCTTAGGGGTGGCATTGGCAGGAAGCTTGTCTGGGTGGAGTTTCATCGCTAGCTCGTGGTAGGCGCTCTTGATCTCTTCGAGGGTGGCGTCCCCCTTTATGCCTAAGGTGCGGTGGGCGGCGGTGGTGACTGCCTGATAGCTCGTCGCGGCCCTCTTCTTCCGTTCCTCTTTCTTCTTCTCCTCCGTTTCCTCCTCCGCTTTGTGGAACTCATATTTGTACTGCATCGCCTTGAAGTCCCACTCTTTGATGAGGAAGTATTTGGCGATCTTCCAAAGAATGTTCAGCTCCTTTTCGTCCACGCCGTCGCTCATGTAGGCGCATTCGAAGAGGTGGTCGAAAAGCACCTTCCTTTCCTCGTATTCCATCTCTTTTGCCACCTGCAGAATCGTGTCTGTCAGTTGGGTGTGGTTCTGTTGACAGTAATAGGCGAAATGTTCGGAGACGTAGGGCGTGTTGTTGTACAGATCCTGGTCTTCCCGTAGGTAATCAATGGCATAGGCTTGGCTCTTTGCGTCGTTGGTGACACTGGCGATGGCGGCGAAGAGTTTAATTTTGCTAATTTCTGTATACTCGTACGCTGGTATGGCGAATTTGTCGTGGAAGGCATCTTTGAGGAAAAGGAAAAGTCTGTGTTCGTTGCTGTCGCTATTTTTATTCCATCTTATTTTGACCTTTTCTCCATGGGTGGAATGAATGGTGAAATATGGTTGAATTATGTTATTGGTGAAAGAAATGTTTTTTATTTCGATAAGAGGAATATGTATGTTCGAAAATGGTTTGTATATGGAGAATTCTTTAGAAGAGAGGTGATGGCATGGTGTGAGTTGATTCCATAAAAAGGAAAAAATAAGGATCACGTAAATAAAGAATATTCCTATGATAAAGAATATTCCTATGGTTATGAGGTTCTTATAGATTAACATGAGCATTAAAATAAATAGTATACCCAATGCTCCAAAGACAAAAAAACTGCCATTTGTTTTAACATCTAATCTCTTATGCTGGTCCCCTGTGATTATGTTCTCTTTCTCCCAAAGCTCGAAACTATTATTGATTATACGATATCTTTGTTCTACAAAATTGAAATACTCTTCACCTAACGACAGATTATCCGCAATGTTTTTTAAGATTGCGAGTCTTTCTCCTTTTACGGGTCCGCCAATATTGGCGCATTCGAATAGGTGCTCGAAAAGTGTTTTTCTTTCCGCAAGATTTTTATTTTGTTTGATGATGTCGCATGCTGGCATTAATTCATGGGGGTCAATGGGTTGCGAAAGATAATAGCTAATTATACCCCTATTTCGATTAGCCATCGATTTTTGTTGGAGGAAATCAATCGAATAGGTAAAACATGCATTATCGTGCGAGGCATTCGTGATGAAGGCGAAGAGTTTTACCGTTGCTTCTTGTATTGGGGAATTGTCGGTATAAAATACTTTTTCGGGAAAAGTCTTCTTGAAGAATTCGTGAATTATCCCCAACTTATCATCGATTTTTATTTCCCCATTCTCGTGTTTTATGATAAGTCTATTTTTCTTTTTAGTGACGTAATCTATTTTGTCATATGAAATAAAATGTTTCCCATAGATAGCATGCTCATTGAAGATGCCTTGGGAAGTGAACCATGTGTCACATAATGAATTTATATAGATGACTGCCAGAAAAATTATGGAAAAATACAACAAAACATGGTGGGTAACGATGATATTTAGCGCAATTCCGATTCCGAGTGCGATGTAGAAGGTTTTTTGTTTGTTGAAAATTCCCGCATAATATTTATCGTCGGGTGTCAGCATATTTTTCTCCTTCCAATCAGCGAATGCCTGTTCGATCAATGACGCTTGTTCCTTCTCCATCGTTTGAGTTTGGGTTATATTTATCAATGCAAAATATTTATGCGAATATAAAAAATAAAGTAGGTCTGCGAAAAGTATTATCTTTGTATAATAATAAAAAGTTTTAAAATGGAGATACCTTCAGCGTTCCAAGAACAGATGCGTTCGCAGATGGGCGACGATTTCGACGCTTTCCTTTCCGCCTTGGAAAGGGATCCTCAGGTGAGTGTGCGCTTCAATCGCAGGAAGTGGGATAGTTGTCCGTTGACGGACGAGGTGCCGTGGTGCGATACGGGGCGATATTTGTCGGAACGTCCTTCTTTCACGTTGGATCCGCTCTTCCATGCCGGTTGTTACTATGTGCAGGAGGCGAGCTCCATGTTTGTGGAGCAGGTTTTCCGCCAGCATCTCCATGTAGAGTCGCCCGTTGTCTTGGACCTTTGCGCCGCTCCGGGTGGTAAGTCCACCCATCTGGCGTCGTTGTTGGACGGATGCGGATGGCTCGTCACCAACGAGGTGATGAAGAGCAGGGTGGGGGTTCTGCGCGAGAATGTCACGAAATGGGGCGCTCCCAATGTCACCGTTACCAGCAATGACCCTGCCGATTTCGGCAAGTTGAATGGTCTCTTCGATATGATATTGGTGGATGCGCCATGTTCGGGCGAAGGCATGTTCCGCAAAGACGAGCAAGCGGTTTCTGAATGGAGCCCCGAAAACGTCCGTTTCTGCGCCGAACGTCAGCGTAGGATCTTGGCTGATGTCTTCCCTGCTTTGGCGGAGGATGGTCTGCTGGTATTCAGCACCTGTACGTTCAACGAGGAGGAGGACGAGAAAAACGCTCGGTGGATCGCCGAGGAGTTGGGCGCCGAAATCTTGGATGTGGAGATTTCCTCCGCATGGAATGTGACCGCCACCGGAGCCGGATATCATTTCTACCCGCATAAAACCCGTGGTGAAGGCTTCTTCCTTTGTGCACTCCGCAAAACGTCGGAAGAGACTTCGTTCCGCAGAAAAAGGAAACAGGAGACAAAGAATTCCCTTCCTGCCCAAGCTAAGGCTTTGACCGGCTGGTTGACGGAACCTGTCGTCTTGCAGGCGAAAGGAGATGTGGTGACCGCTATCCTTTCCGAATACGCGGATTTAAATGCGTTGTTAGTGGAGAATCTAAGAGTCCTCCAGTCTGGCGTGGAGGTGGCTACCTTGAAAGGCAAGGACATGATTCCTTCGCATGATTTGGCGCTCTCATGGTTGCTGAATAGGAGTGTTTTCCCGACCGTCGAACTCTCCTGGAGCGATGCGGTCGCCTATCTCCATAAGGATAATATCGTGTTGGACGCTTTCGCCCCGAAGGGCTTTGTCCTGCTCACTTATCGTGATGTCCCGTTGGGATGGGTGAAGAATCTGGGCAACCGTTCCAATAATCTCTATGTGCCGGAATGGCGCATCAGAATGCAGGTGGCGGGTTGTGAATTTTCTGATTTCGTATGAATATGAAGCTTACATTTCTTGGCACGGGCACCTCGACGGGTGTTCCCTATATCGGTTGCGATTGCGAGGTCTGCCGCTCCGGCGACCCGAAGGATAATCGCTTGCGCTGCTCATCCCTTTTGGAAGTGGATGGTAAAAGCATCTTGTTGGATTGCGGTCCCGATTTCCGCCAGCAGGCATTGCGCGCGGGCATCAAACATCTGGATGCGGTTCTTCTGACGCATAAACATACTGATCATGTGGGAGGATTGGACGATCTTAGGCCTTTCGGTGCCGTCCCTATCTATGCCAACGCATCTACTGTCGAACATATCCATGAGGCCTATTCCTATTGCTTCAACAATACGTACAAGGGCATTCCGACGTTTGTGCTACGTCAGATCGAGAACGAGAAGTTTACCGTGTGTGGCGTGGAGGTGACTCCTGTCCTCGCCCATCACTACCAGTTGCCGAATTTCGGCTATCGTATCGGCAAATTCGCCTATTTGACGGATTACAAGACGATAGATGATGAGGAGGTCGGAAAACTTCACGGGTTGGATGTTTTGGTTTTGGATGCCCTCAGGTACAAGGACCACTTCTCCCATGCCACGGTGGATGAGTCGTTGGCTTTGGTGACCAGGGTGAAACCCAAGGTCGCCTATTTTGTCCATGCTTCGCATGACATAGGACTGCATGGAAAGGTGGAATCCTCTTTGCCGGAGAATGTCCATTTGGCGTATGATGGTTTGACGATTGAGTTCTAGAGTCCGGTTCCCGCCGGTCAAATAAGGCGATGTGTTATTTTATGATGAAGATGTCTTCGTTGGATCTTTTCATGTAGTATTGTTCCCTGGCGTACTTCTCAAGGCTTTCCATGTCGGTCTTCATCTCATCCATTTTCCTTTCGCATTCGGCGATTCCCTTTTTGTGGGTGTTTATTTCTCTGGTCAATTCCCTTATTTTCAGGTCATATTGCAGGTAACTGGTGATGCTGTTGTCATCCATGAAGGTGAGCCATGCGCCGCCGATGCACAAGACGATGAGGTACTTGTTCGCAAGTATCTTCTTGGCGTAGTGGGCGATTTGTTTGAATATGGTTTTGATTACCATCGGCTCTTTTTTTTGCAAATATATGGTTTTGTTTCCTCTTTTAAAAATTTCATTTCTTGTTTTTTTTGTCTAGAGATTTCTGACGTAGTGTTTGTTGCTGTTTGTTCTTTTATGTTCTTGTTTTGTTGGTTAGTTTGACGGAACTTTTCTCTAAGGGATGTCCTTATTCTATAGTTTTGCCCGTATTTGTATTGCTTGGATATTTAACTATTGGTGAGTGTGATGCGTAATTGTCTGATATTCAGATTCGAATTTTGTGAAATCCTATGTTGGTATTCAGATTTTTTTTAGTGAATATTAATTGCTTGAAACTTTGGTCGTTACAAAAATTAGTTGTAATTTTGCACCGCTTTTTGGGGATTCGAGCAATCCCGAGGAGTGTGATGGGGAATTAAGCCATTACGAAATTTATGTAAAACTTAATTTTGAGTAACACAAAATGAAAACTTTTGAGTTGAAAGGTGCCGGCAGAACAGCTGTAGGCAAGAAAGAGGTAAAGGCGCTTCGCGCGTCAGGTATTATTCCATGCGTTATCTACGGTGGCGGTGAGAATAAAAACTTCCAAGTGAAGGTTGAGGATGTTCGTAAGTTGATCTATTCACCAGACATCTTCGTTGTTAATTTGTCAATCGACGGAAAGGAATGTAAGGCTGTTTTGAAGGAGCTTCAATTCCATCCAGTATCAGATAAGCTTTTGCACATCGACTTCTTGCAGGTTAGCGAAGATAAGCCAGTTGTGATGAACGTTCCTGTTAAGTTGGAAGGTTTGGCAGAAGGTGTTCGTCTTGGTGGTAAGCTTAGCCAAGAAATGCGTAGCTTGAAGGTTAGCGGTATCTATACTAACATCCCTGAGTTCTTGACTATCAACGTTGAGAAATTGGGTCTTGGTAAGTCTATCCAAGTTCGCGAGCTTTCATTCGACAATTTGACTATCTTGAGCGGTAAGGTTAACGTCGTTGCTGCAGTTAAGGCAACTAGAGCTTCCAAGGGTAACGCTTAATCTCTCTCATGAAATATCTGATTGTAGGTTTGGGTAATATCGGCGCCGAGTACGCTGAGACCCGACATAACATAGGATTTAAGGTATTGGACGCTTTCGCTAAGGCGTCCAATATTGTTTTTGAAGAGGGCAATCGTTATGGCGCGACAGCTTCCTGCCGCGTGAAGAACGCTGAATTGTTCCTCCTCAAGCCTTCCACTTATATGAACGAGAGTGGCAAGGCTGTCCGTTATTGGTTGGATAAGGAGAAGATTCCTGTGGAGAACCTTCTTATCATTGTCGATGACCTCTCCCTCCCTTTCGGTTCGCTCCGTTTGAAGGGGAATGGCAGCGCCGGAGGTCATAATGGACTGAAGAGCGTCGAGGCTATGGTTGAAACCAACGCTTATTCACGCCTCCGTTTCGGCATCGGGAACGATTTCCCTAAGGGCATGCAGATCGAATATGTCTTGGGCGAGTGGACCACCGAACAAAAGCCTGTCTTGGAGAAACGTATCGGCATAGCGGTTGAAATCATCAAGAGCTTTTGCCTATCCGGACTTCAAAACACAATGAACCAGTTTAATAACAAATGACCCAGCATGCCTAGGCGTGTCGGGCCGTTTCGTTTTATATTGTTTAGAGAATAATTAGTTGACACATGGATTTTCCAAAGATAATTCTTAAGCCAAAGAAGGAGGAGTCTCTCCTGCGTTTCCACCCTTGGGTCTTTTCCGGCGCCATTCAGAAGATTGTTGGGCAGCCTAATGAGGGCGATGTCGTTGATGTCTATTCCAACCAAAACGAGTTCCTCGCCACTGGTCACTACCAGATTGGTTCCATCGCTGTCCGTGTCCTCTCTTTCGAGGGGGAACATCCGGACGAGTCGTTCTGGGAGAGACGCATCGCCGCTTCTTACCTGCTTCGTAAGTCTCTTGGCTTGGCGGAGAATCCTACCAACAACACTTATCGTCTCGTGCATGGCGAGGGTGACCTCTTGCCTGGCTTGATCGTGGATATCTACGACCATACCGCTGTCCTTCAGGCGCATTCCGTCGGTATGCACTTGGTGAGGATGGAAGTGGCCCGCGCCATCGTGAAGGTGATGGACGGTGTGGTGAAGAATGTCTACTATAAGTCCGAGACCACGCTGCCGTTCAAGGCTAACCTTGAGTCGCAGGATGGTTATCTGATCGGCGAATGCGACAACGAGTGCCTCGCCATGGAGTATGGCTTGAAGTTCCATGTGGATTGGTTGCGCGGACAGAAGACCGGTTTCTTCGTCGACCAACGTGAGAACCGCTCTTTGCTGGAAAAATACGCGAAAGGCCGTAACGTGCTGAACATGTTCTGCTATACGGGTGGATTCTCCTTCTATGCGATGCGCGGCGGCGCCAAATTGGTGCATTCCGTCGATAGCTCCGCTAAGGCGATCGATTTGACTAACCGTAATGTGGAACTTAATTTCCCTGGTGATCCCCGTCATGAGGCTTTCGCTACCGACGCCTTCAAGTTCTTGGATGATATGGAGCAGGACAAATATGACTTGATTATCCTTGACCCTCCCGCTTTCGCGAAGCACAGGGAGGTGCTGCGTAACGCTTTGCAAGGTTACAAGAAGTTGAACGCCAAGGCTTTCGAGAAAATCCGTAAGGGTGGTATCCTCTTTACGTTCTCTTGCTCACAGGCCGTCAATAAAGAGCAGTTCCGTCTCGCTGTGTTCAGCGCGGCTGCCATGAGCGGACGTAATGTCCGTATCTTGCACCAGTTGACGCAACCTGCCGACCATCCGATTAATATTTACCATCCTGAAGGTGAGTATTTGAAAGGTTTGGTCCTTTATGTTGAATAATAAATCTTTTTTCTAATATCATGTACACGACTCTATTTTGGGTCATCATCATTATCTTGGTGCTCGATTCGGCTTTGGGCTGGTATTTGGATTTCCTGAATAACCGCCAGGTCAGCGAGGCTTTGCCGGATGAGGTGAAGGACCTGTACGACGCTAACGAATATAAGAAACAGCAACAATATTTTTTGGCGAACAAGAAGTTTGGAATGGTTTCCGGACTTTTCTCTTTCGTCGTCATCATGTTGATGTTCTTCTTCTTCGGGTTCGCCTTCGTCGATAACGTCGCTCGGGGCTTCTCCGAGAACCCGATCGTCATCGCCCTCGTTTTCTTTGGTATTCTCTATTTCGCCAACGAAATACTGACGTTGCCTTTCGGAATATACCATACGTTCAAAATCGAGGAACGCTTCGGCTTTAATAAGATGACTCCTTCGCTCTTCGCCGTGGATACGCTGAAGAGTTGGTTACTCTCCATCCTTTTGGGCGGTGGTATCATCGCTTTGCTGATGGTCATCTACCAGAAGACGGGTCCTTATTTCTGGCTCATCGCTTGGGGGGTGATGTCTTCCTTCTCCATTTTCATGATGATGTTCTATTCTAATCTAATCGTTCCTTTGTTCAACAAACAGACTCCTTTGGAACAGGGCGAGCTGCGTTCCGCCATCGAGGATTTCTGCAGAAAGGTGGGTTTCGGATTGGACGACCTTTACGTCATCGACGGTTCCAAACGTACCACGAAGGCGAACGCTTACTTCACTGGCTTGGGCTCAAAGAAACGTATCGTCTTGTACGACACGTTGATGAACACGCTTACGACGGAGGAGATTGTGGCTGTCTTGTCGCACGAAATCGGTCATTACAAGCATAAACATACGCTCGCTATGCTCATCATCTCGATATTGAATACCGGTGTTACCTTGTTCCTCCTCTCTTTGGCACTCGGCACACCGGACGAGGGTAACTCCTATTTGGCGGCTGCCTTGGGAAGTGATTCCCCTTCTTTCCATCTCGGTGTCATCGTATTCGGTATCCTCTACACGCCGCTTTCTACCATCCTCAGCGTCGGGCTTAACTGCCTCTCCCGCAAGAATGAGTATCAAGCCGATTCTTTCGCTAGGGATAATGGTATGGGCGAGCCACTTTGCGAGGCACTTAAGAAACTCTCCGTTAGTACGTTGAGTAATCTTAATCCGCATAAGTGGTATGTTTTCTTCCATTATTCGCATCCTACTTTAATACAAAGGCTTCATAATCTTGCTGATAAAAAATAACTTCAACCATCTATCTTCTGTCACGAAGTTTAAAGAAAGTTAAAGTTTAAAAATATTGTAGGATTATGTTGCATAACATAAAAATTAACCCTACTTTTGTACTGTGTTTTTCATGGTATTAGATTTAAGGTTTTTAGAGATGGGATGTCGGGATGACATCCTTCTTTGTTTTTATAAGGTACCATATTGATTTTAAGGTGATTATTATGATAGACACTTCAATTTACAAAGATAAGAAAGTCGCTTTCCATACATTGGGATGCAAATTGAACTTCGCTGAATCCACTTCCATCGGGAAGGCTTTGGTGGAGGTGGGTTTTGTCATGGCTGGTAAAGAAGAAGCCGCTGACCTATGTGTCATCAACACTTGTTCCGTGACCGAAGTCGCGGACCGGAAAGACCGTCAGGCGATTAAGCAGATGATCACGAAGCATCCTGGCGCTTTTATTGTCGTGATCGGCTGTTACGCCCAGCTGAAACCTGAGGCCATCGCCTCTATCGAGGGGGTGGATTTGGTGTTGGGCGCCCAGGATAAGTTCTCCCTTGTCGACCATTTGGGAAACTTGGAGAAGAGGACAGAACCTCAAATAGTCCATACCTTGCGTAGCGGCATCAATTCATTTATGCCTTCCTGCACTCGTGGAGACCGTACGCGTTATTGGTTGAAGGTCCAGGACGGTTGTGATAATTTCTGTTCGTATTGCACTGTCCCTATCGCCCGCGGAAAGAGTAGGAACACCTATGTGAAGGATACTGTCTTCCATGCGGAGCAGGCTGTCCGCGAAGGTGCGAAGGAGATTGTCATTTCCGGCGTGAATATCGGTGACTTCGGCAAGAGTACCGGCGAGTCTTTCTTCGACCTTGTCCGTGCGTTGGACGAGGTGCCCGGTGAGGTTCGTTACCGTATCTCTTCCATCGAACCAGACTTGTTGACGGACGAAATCATCGAATTCACTTCTCGTTCCAAACACTTCCTGCCTCATTTCCACATCCCGTTGCAGTCTGGCTGCGATGATGTGCTTAAACTGATGAAAAGGCATTACGACAGCGCTTTGTTCGCCGAAAAGATCCGTCGCGTGAAGGCGTTGATGCCGGATGCTTTCATCGGCGTGGATGTGATAGTCGGCACCAATGGAGAGACGGAGGAGCATTTCCGTACGTCGTATGGCTTCCTCCAATCGTTGGATGTGACCCAGTTGCATGTTTTTTCCTATTCCGAGCGTCCGAACACGCAGGCGTTGAAGATCGAGGGGAGGGTCTCTTCCCAAGAGAAGAAACGTCGTAGCGACTTGCTCCATGCGTTGTCCGAAGAGAAGCGTGTCGCCTTCTACCGCGCGCAAGTGGGAAAGAAAGCGAAGGTGCTTTGGGAGGAACGCCGTACCGCCGGGTTGATGCATGGTTTTACGGAGAATTATGTGGTTGTGGAGCGTAAATATGACAAGGCGTTGGTGAACTGCGTCACGGAAGTTGTCTTGGGCGAACCTAATGCGGATCTGTCCGCTTTGACGGTTCGTTAAGATATTGTTTTACTCGATAAACTTTTTTCCTATGTTAAGAAAACTGATTGTTCTTCTGTGTGTCTCGCTCCTCTTTTCCTGTACGGGAGGAACGACTGGGGGAGAACCTGTTCTTCTTTCCTCTGATTCCCTCTCTGTCGAATCGGTCGAAGATATCTCTTCGGGACGTTATGAGGGCAAGGTGGTGAAGGTGTGTGACGGTGATACGTACGATATCATCATCGAAGGGGAACGAGCGCCTCGTCGTGTGCGTATGTCCGCGATTGACGCGCCGGAACGTGGCCAGGATTTTAGCCGGCGGAGCAAGCGATTCCTGGATTCCTTGATCGGTCGTAAACCGGTGGTTATAGAGGTGGTCCGAAAGGATACCTACGGCAGATTGCTTGCGTTGACTTATTTGCCGGATGGACGTGAGATGAGCCACGAAATGGTGCGTTCTGGCTTTGCGTGGCATTATAAGCATTATGACGCCAATGGGGAGTATGACTCTTTGGAGTCGGTGGCCCGCTCTAACCGGTTGGGACTTTGGGCGGATGATTATCCGATAGAGCCTTGGGTGGAGAAGGCGTTGCGTAAAAAAGGATTCAAGAACGCTGAAATCCGAAAACTGAAACGTGAAGGATTGATTGAGGATATGGATGCGGTGAAAAGGATCGAGAAGGTGAGAGAGTGATCGGAGAAACCTCATTCTAACGAAAAACGTTTGTCTTGTTGTCCTTGTTTGAAGAAAAATTGTAGTTTTGCATCATAAACTATCTGCAATAAGGGATATGAAAAAGTACAAGTGGATTAATGTATTAATGTTGATTATGTGGCTTCCCTATGCGCACGCTGAAGTTCGCATCACGGAAATCATGACCAATAACGTCTCTACAATCGTCAGCGAAAAGTATAATTATGACGGTTATGTCGAATTCTACAACGATGGCGGTAATCTGGACTTGCAAGGTTGGACGGTGACGAACATGGAGAAGGATAAGGTGAAATGGAGCGTCAGATTGGATTCCTCGCATATTTTGCCGTCGGGTTATTCCCTCCTTTTCTTCGGCAAGAGCGAAACTAGTAGTTTGTCCGCATCGAAATATCAACATAATTTCGTGGGAAGAGTGGGGCGGAAGTTGACGACTGATCCCGGTTCCATCTCTTTCGAGAAGGATGGGCAGGTGATTTCCCTATCGTACTTGGCCCAACGTCCTCACCTTTCCTATTGCGAACAGGGGTATATGGCACCGACTCCCGGTAAGGAGAACGACCCTTTGGTGACCGAGTTGTCTAATCGCGTCGCCGCTCCCTCCTTCGTGTCTGGTGACCCTGGGTTCCACGAGAGCGTCGTGACGGTCGAACTCTCTTGCGCGACGGATAGCGCGACGATTTACTATACTTTGAATGGTGACGTTCCTACGCCTGAAAACGGCGAAGCGTACCATGACCCGATCCGCATCGAGCAGACTACCGTCATCCGCGCGAGGGCGTACAAAGAGGGAATGTTGTTCAGTGACATCCTGACGGGAAGCTATATTTTCCCTGATAAGTTTTATAATGCTTGTGAGGGGTTGGGCGAACGGTTGCCTATCGTCTCCATCTCCGCCAACAACGAAGATGTCTTCGGTGATATGCTTGGCTTTTATGTCGAGGGAAAAAACGGTATCGCGAACGGTTGTACGCCTGTCTCCAACTATAACCAGGATTGGATGCGTTCCGCGAACTTCGAGTACATACTCGACGGTAGGGTGGTCGATAACCAAGAGGTGGAGGTCGGCGTCTATGGTGGTTGCACGAGGATCCACGTCGCTAAAAGCTTAAAGATCAAGGCGAATAAGCGTTCGGGAAAGAATCGGATGGATTACAAGGCGTTTTTCCCTGACCGTTCCTACACGAAATATAAAAGCCTCGCTTTGCGTAACGGCGGAAACGGCTATTCCTATGTGCAGCCCCGTTTTCGTGACATGTTTATTCAGAGCCTCGCTGACGGTATGAATATCGATAGGCAGGTGGCTCAGCCTGTTTCGTTCTACTTGAATGGTATCTTCTATGGCATGATGATCCTTACGGAGCGTACGGATGAAGACTTCGTTTTCCATAACTACGGCTTGGATGAGGATGAGATTGATTTGCTTAGCGCTAATTTCAGCGGTTATGAGTGCAAGAATGGTACGCGCGATGCCTACGATAAGATGATTGATTATGCGAGCAATAGCTACGCTGACGAGGATTTCTACGAGAAACTTGATACCCATATGGATATCGAGGAATTCATCAACTACCAGGTCTTGGAACAGTTCGTGGGTAATACGGATTGGGTGACGCACAACACGAAATTGTGGAGAAAACATGATGGCGGAAGGTTCCGTTGGATTGTCTACGACACTGATTTCGGCTTGTCCAAAGCTACGAGTTTGGACACGTGTATGTTGGATTTCACCACAAAGTATCTCCGCACGAACGTGAAGGCGATGTTGGTGCTGATGCAGTCTTGCATGAAGAACGAGGATTTCCGTTGGCGCTTCCTCGACCAATATCTCTTTAGCATGGAACACCTCTTCACGGATGAGAGAATCGATAAGAAGATTGATTCCCTATGGAGCATGACTGAGCGTGACATGTGCGCCACCATCAAGAATTCGGGCTTTTTGGACTGCCCGGGCAGTTTGGATATCTACGATCAGGAGATTGAGAAAATGCGTAACTTCGCTAAGGAGAGGAAAAGCCATGTCGTGGAACAACTGAAAAAGGAGTATGGCTTGGGCGACGACACTACGGTCATTAAAATCAGGGCGGTTTTCCCTGATGATGAGGTCCCGGATTATTCCTTCCTCCTTAATAAAATCGAACACGAGGGAGTGAAGTACAATTCGTGGTCGTTCTACAACGAGCGTGTGAAGGTGGAGCCAATCGTGCCTTTCGGATATAGGCTCCAGAAGTATGCGTTGAACAATGTCACCGTCAGGAACGAAGATGGCAGCCGCTATACCGGTAAGTCTTTCTCCAAGGTGGCTGATTCCAGCGAACTGAAGGTGACCATCTATTTCGAATATGACCCTGACTGCGTTTCGCCGACGGATCTCTGCCTGAACGAAATTTGCGCCTCTAATAATTCCACATTGGATGAGAATGGAGAGGCGTCCGACTGGATTGAAGTCCACAACAATGGCGACAAGGATATTGACATGGCCGGCATGGTCGTCGAGAATGTGACGAAGGCGGTGTGTTGCACGATTCCTTCCGGTAGCGACGAGACTGTCGTTCCCGCTCATGGTTACAAACTGTTGTGGGCGGACAAGAAGCCTGAGTTAGGTCCGTTGCATCTGAATTTCAAACTGGGTGTCTCCGCTTCCGAAACAATCGTGCTTCGTGCCCAATTCCTGGACAATGACCTAGAGTTGAGCACCATTGCCTATAATCCTCATAATCCCGATGAATCGTATGGTAGGGAGACGGACGGCGCTTCGTCCGTTATGCTTTTCGCCCAATGTTTGGACGACGAGGGGAACGCGTTGATGACTTCCACGCCTTTGGCTGCTAATGGTAGCGTAGTTTGCGCTAATTCGCTCACTGGTGAAGAACTTATTGCCTGTTCCAACTCTACATATGTTTATGCGCAGGGAACGAAAATCTTTGTGCGTAATGCCAAGGGAAGCGATGTGCGTGTCTATACGCTTAAGGGCGAAATGGTCGCGAACGAAAGGGTCGATTCTGAATTCTTCTCCATTAACTTGCCTGGCGAGGGTAACTATCTGGTGAAGGTGGGTAAAGAGTGTTCGAAGGTGAGAGGGGAAAGGTGAGAAGAAAATTTTGGGGCGCATTGATTAATTTTTCATGGCTTCAATTCCTTTGGATGCCAAGGAACATCATTTGACTTTCGTTGCCAATTTTACAAATAATGTAAAACGTTGTTTGATAGGTTGCTGTGACTTTCGTTTGGGCATGTGTGGACGGGATTATTACCTATTCGAAAGCTCCCTTTGTCGCATCTCTTTCTAGCCCTATAAGTAATCGTGTTTTGTTATTAAATAGATTATCAGCTGTTTAGATGCGATTTGCTGATGATTTTCATAGCCTCTCATATTGGTTTTGAATACAATTCAAACAAATTATCAATATATTTGTCTCTAAATATCTATCTTTATTTGGATTGTTTGGATAAAATCACTATTTTAGGATAAGAGAATCGTTTGCGTCTTTAATGATTTCTGCAACGATTGGGAATTTTTTGTGATGATGAGCGTAAATCAAATTCGCTATTAGATGATAGGCTGCTTGCAGGTCGAAAAAGGGAGTTCTTTTACCTGGCGGGCAGAGGGTATGTTTTTTAGAACTCCTTTTACTTAATATTATTGAAAATGAAAAAGATCTCTATCCTATTATTGGCATTTTTCTGCGGTTTGGGTGTGTCGGCACAAAATCCGTTCGACGTTAATAACAATGTCAATGTAACCAAAAGAATCGGTGATGGTGGTGGCAATTCTACTTCCAATCAAAGTAAAAATACGAATATAAATGAAGTTCCAACCTTCAAAGGTATGGTTTTCAAAGGTGATAAGTCCAGCGATCCGCTCTATTATAAAATAGTTGATGATGTGAATCGACTTGTTGAAGTGACAGGAGATGTCCGTTCAGCTAATCTTAAGGGTAAGATATTGATTCAGTCAACAGTCAATACGCATGGTAAGACTTATAAGGTTGTCAACATTGGTGAGGGTGCGTTCAAAGATTGCAAGGATATCACGTATGTCGAAGTGATGGGCAATAACCTTCAGAAACTATGTCACAATTGTTTCACGAATTGTATAGGTCTTGTCAATATTTCTCTCAATCCTAATTGTTGCAATCTCAAAAGTGACGCATTCGTCAACTGCACTAAGTTGGAAGTCATCAAGGCTCCTAAGAATGCCAATAACTTTACTTTCGAAAAATGTAACGCGAAGATTATTAAGTTTTGATTGAATTATGAGCAAATATTTTTTCCCATCATTATTACTGCTCATATGTTTGGTTTCCTGTGGACAGGACCAGACAGTGGATTCTAAAAAAGCCGAAATGGAGCAGTATGCTAAGGCTCACATGGAGACATTCTCTCCTGATACTTATGAGTTTGAATCGATGCGGTCAGTTCGCCAGTATAAGTATTTGGACGATCTTGAGTGCTATAGGACTGGTTTGCAGCAGCGATATGATCAGGATCGCGGATTTTGCGACAAGGAATTTCAGAAAATAAATTCGTTGGAGCATCTCTACGGAAATGAAGTAGCTTGCACCGAGTTCGTGTTCAACTATTGGGCTAAAACTGAGACGGGTACCAAAATTCCCTTGATGGTTTTCGCCATCTATGACGCTTGTGGCACTCAACTCTTCATTTCAACTAAGCGAGAGCAATTGCCGACTTATCCGGCGTTGCAAATCTTGAAAAATAAAGGTGAACTTTAATTTTTGACTTATGGCATATTGTAAACATTGTGGGGCCGAACTGATTGAGGGCGGCAAATTCTGCAAATATTGCGGAACCCCTGTTGGTGAGGAAATCGAGCCGAATTCTCAGAATAGTACTTTGGTGTCCGAACCTATAAACGGGGAGGGTGGTGATGTGAAACATAATCATTGGGGAAGAATTCTCAAAGTGTCAATCCCTACTATATTGATTGGGGCGGCGGGTGTGATTCTCTATGGTAAATTTGTGCCAAATGTCGATAATCCCTCGCAAGTTGAGTATAGTGGTAGAGAGGGGGATTCTGAGGTTCTGGAATCGGAAACATCGGAGATTGTCGGCAATCCGACGGGTATGACGGAAGAGAAGATGAAACTCAGTGCGGTCTATGCAGGACCTACCGCCGATTTCTTTGGTTCTAAGGCTATAAGAAAAGTGCTTGGTACATTGAATCAAAAACTCGACACCGAAGGAATTGAAGGCGTAGAGAGTCTTGATGGGATGTCGGAGAACGAATTGGAGAGCTATGAAATAGGATTGTACGGGTATTCGCCTTCCGCAATCGCTAAGTCTTTTGTCGGCACATGGAAATCCGTCGGCGGCTATTCCATGAAGTTCAAAGAGATAGAGAATCTCTCGAATATCGAACTAGCCAATCTTATAGACAGCCATATGACGTTAGGAGACAATGTCAAATTCATTTATTCGAACCATCATGCCGAAATATGGTCTGGTGACCATCTGAGTCTCTCTGGAAAAGTGGAAGTGGGCGAGTGCGCTAATTTCATTATCGAGACCGCTTCTGGGGAACGGGGCGCTATCTGGATGTTCTCACCTACCGATGGGGTACTTTTCAACTATCTTTTCTATGTGGATGATGATGGTACGGAGATGGCTTCAGGAGTGAAATATAACCGTGTTAGTGATTAACACGGTTATTTGTCTATTTTGTTTGCTCTGTTACTGGTATCTGGTTAGGACGGTAATTTACAGCTTCTCCGTCGTTATCGCCATTGACCATACCTATGATCCAAATAACTATGAAGACAATGACGATAGGTAGGAGAAGTCCTAAAACACCATAAAGAATTTTGGTTGGCCATTTCACCTTTTTTGGGGTCGACTCGTTCTCTTTCGGAGGATTATCGCTGACGGTGACACTCGTCACACGTCCATTTGTTGGGATTTCCAATGGACAGCTTGATTCTTCGTCGGATGTTTCCATGTCGATGTTCGGTAAGGCGGGAGGCTCGTCACTGACCGTAATCGTCGCCTTACCATCGTTCTTATTGCGATCTGCCTTGACGCCGCAAACACTGCAAAAGAGTGCGTCGTCAGCAATTTGCGCTCCGCAATTACTACAGAATCTCATAACTATTATTCGTTAATACTACATTTCTTTCCAACATGATTCTTGATGAACTCTTCCACGAACGGGAAGTCTTCGGGTAATGCGTAAACTTGGTTCTTGTTGAGCCTTTCGTTGACTTTAATGACATCATGTTTACGGATTATCTCAACACTCTTGACACTTGACCATGAAGAGGACATGGATTGTTTGGTGGCGGCGAGTATGCCGGTTCCCACTACGCCAGGTTTTCCGGCATTGACACCGAGGAACATGGTGACGAATGAAATCGCCTGCGCTTTCTTGAATTGTTTTTGCATCTGTGTATGTGTCACTCCGTGGTCATCCATCTCGAACAAGACGCAATATTTGAATCCTTGCAGGAGTGCATAGATGAAGTATCCGAAAGCTACAAATGCCTCAAACCCCACTAATACCAGCAGGAATGTTTTGCTGATGTTGAGGAAGTCGTCCATATCCAATCTGCCTCCAAAAAGGTCGAATATGACAAGCATCGCCCAGATGCCGATGAATATCCAGAAGAAGATCTTCCAGAGAAGGAAGAGGATTGTGGGGTTCTTCATCAACTTAAATTCGTAGTACCAATGGTATTTCCCGTCTGTTCCCAAAACAATATTTTCGGTCACTTTCTGTCCTTTTAACGCATCGGATATTTCACTTTCTACTAATTCTACTTTTGTCCCGCATTCGTCGCAGAATTTAGCGTTGTCAGGGAGTTGTTTCCCGCACTTAGAACAATACATAATGAATCTTTTTTGTTATTAATTTTATCCTATTTCCAGTGTGATTACTCTAAGGTAATCGAATAAACCTTCTGGCGAGATGCCTTTCTGACGAAGAGCGAATATTGCTTCCGCCACAGAAATTCCGCCTGTTTTCACGTCTGTTTGCTGCAATATACTCATTATTTCGAACAACTCGTCAGAAATGACGGATTTGCCATTGGCGACCATACGAGCGCTATTCCGGTTGATGATGTAGTTGTTGAACTGCTTGTAGCATTGCCTGAATCCTTCCCTAATCTTGGAGATGCCGACCTTTTGATATTCCCTATTGCTACTTGCTAATAATTTCAAGCCTTCAGAATACCATTCCATGCACTTGTATTTTGTGGCTTCGGCGACTTTCCCGACGTCAGGTAAAGCTTCGGCTGCGCGGGTTGCGTCGCTCATGATCTTATAGTTCTCGGTTCCGTAACTTTCAGGGTGAATGTCGCTTTGGATGATGGTGTGGTCACATTCTTTCATGAACTTCATATAGGAAGAGAGTTGTCCGCCATCGTTCTCAGCTATCTCATACATCGTCTGGGAGTATATCATTTCTATTTCTTTTTGGTCGAAATATATCTCTTTCCCGTCACGAATGAAATAATAGGTGCTATCACGGTCAAATGTGATTTTTTTGCCAAGCTCCTTTTCTATGTCTTTTGTCGCCGATGCGTTTAGCGTCTTCACATTTTGCATGTTCATTTTCAACTCGGGGTGAAGTTCGCAAAGTCTTCTTCTGACCTCCATGTCGACACGATCATTCAGCATTTTTAATTCTTTGTTGAATACTTTACGTATCTCAATCATGGATTCGTCTGTCGAGAATTGCATGACTTCCAAAACGTTTTTGTTTTGTTGGAGTTCTATTACTTTGAGCATTAGGTCTTTATTGTGCTGACCTTTGCTTTGTTTGATGAGTTGGGCGAATTCATCGATGCTGCTTTTTGCGTCTGCTATAGCCTCTTTCTCCAATTTAACCATTTCATCGAAGCTGATTGTGTTATTGAAAGAACTACCAAGGTCCTTTCCGTTCATGTTTTTCGTCGACGCAATGGCCTTTTGCTCGCTTTCTTTGGCGATCTCCTTTGTTGTCTTGTTGACTGCGTTGATGCGCTCTGCCTGGTTGCCGATATGGCATACTTTAGACGTGGCTTGTTCAGCTCCTTCTTTCGTCACTTTGTTTGCTGTGTTTTCAGCGCTCTCCTTTGCGATTTTCTTTGCGGTCTCTTGTGCCTTTTTTAAGGATTCCTTCATCGCATAGGATTTCTCCACGATGGCCTTGCCTGCCTTCCTTGCGGCGAAGTATTCTTTCGCCTTTTTGAGTCCAGGGTCGACCAATTTGCTTAGCAGATACTCGCGAAGTGGTACTTCTGCGCCGAGACAGAAGCCTACGAAGACGTTGTCTCCGTCTTTGTCGACATAATCTTTCATGTTTTCCATCACTTCGAGGGAGTTGAACACGCCTTCTGAGATTCCCATTGAAACGACTCCTACGGCGATGCGTCCCCAGAATCCCATCTTGTCTTCTGCCCATTTGCCCGCCTTAAGCATGCCGTCTACCGTATCGGAGAGGCAATTTAGTTCATTCTCAGATTTCGCTTTCTCCATCTCGTTGTTGAGGTAACGGTTGTAGATCCGAAAGACGGTGCGTGCTTGTTGGAAATCCACACCGTATGCTTCGTCATAATATTTCAGCATGTTTTCGATATAGGTGTGGAGAACCTCCAGTTTTGCGTAATGGTGGATGAAAATGTCTGACGCCTTTTGTTCAAGTATGTCGATCAGTTCATGGTCTCGGGCGTATAACCTTTTTTTCTCTTCGTAGGTAAGGTCCACCCGACGAGGTTGGGAACGAAGCATCACCTTTTGTTCCATGGTATATTTCCTACCCTCATGTTCGGCTTCGATGCTGACGATGGCTTTGATTCGGTTCGGCTTTTGGAGAATGCCTCTTGTGCAAACGAATATACATTGTAAGGAATGTCCGTCTTGGTTCTCCAGTTTCATGCCTTTTTTCGCATCCAAATGGATGCCTAGTTCATTGATTGACAATTGGGACAATTCCATTGGCGAGCGGTAATGGAGAATGGCGTTGCTGGTATTGTTCATCAGTGATCCTATCGAACCCATACCTGGAATGGTGCTCATCATTGTACTTCCCATGTGGAACATCCCCGCCGCTTGCTTAGGCGTCGGCACATATTCGTCGGGTACGTTTTCTGCTTTGATTTCGAAGGATGTTATCATAGGGGGTATCGCAATGATACGATTCTCCTTTTCGTCGTATTCGTATAATGTAAGCCAGAATTTTGTTTCAGCCGGTGTGAAATCGACTTTTTGCCAAATAGGAGGTTCGCCGATGGTTGTCGCCCGATCGATGGAACAGCTCCTTTTCAAATCGTTAAAGAGATGCTTTTGCACATCATATTCTTCCAAGAAACAATCTATATGGTCTAGTTGCCTACAAGCCAATCCCATGCCGAAACGGTTTATCTGAAATTGTGCCTTGGCGATGTTCCCTGATTTGTCTGTCGCCGTCACATATAAGTAGTGTAGCGTCTTTTCTCCTGGTGTCTCAGTTTTTTTGCTTTTCTCACTGATGACGGCGTAATAGATTCGAGATTCTTTGTCTTGGTCGAGTGTCACCTCGTACGTCTCATCCCCCATCTTTAATTCCACATCTGCGTTCTCTTCTGTTCCGTCTAGTTCGAATGGCAAGTAAATCGGTTTGTCGTAACAAGCTGGAATGGTCAATTCGTCTTGCAGGAAGATGACTTGTGGCTTACCGATTTTAAAGTGCATCCTGTTGGTGAAGGAGGCGCCTCCGCCGCTAAGACGGAAGTGTACAACAGCTTCGTCCGGATTGTCCTCTTTTTGAGGAGCTTCGACGGCGGCTGAAATGTACTCGCCCTCCATCTTCTGGTCGTTGACGATAAGATAATCGTCGCCTATTATGTTTATCATTGCGGTGAGTGCCTTATCCGTCGTTTCTCCGCCTTTTGACGACGATTTGACAATGCGGGCGTATACACGCTGGGGTTTTGCGCCAGGAATTATCTTGTCTCCGAAGTTTTTTCGAATATACATCGTGTAGGTGGCGTTTTCGTCCTCATCGTCTTCATTCTTCTTTTCTTCTTTTCCCTCCTTTTTGGGATCGCCATTGGGTGTTTTTTTCCTGCGGCGAAGCCATACAAAGCCGCCACCTACGATCAGACCAATAATTGCCGGAACTTTCCAACCGCTCTCTCCGGACTCTTCCGGAGCTGTCGTGTCGATGGTTGGTTGGTACGGTTGCTGGGGCTCTTCTCCTAAGGATGATTTTTGGGTTTTGTCCGGATATCCGACATGAAGAGAGTAGGTGTAAACGTCATAGACGACGTTATCAATTTGTTCTCTCTTCTTAGGACCGTCATTCATCGAGCTATACAATGCCTCGCATTTCACTTTCCAAAACACTTGACGGAGTTTTGCTAATCCGTTTTCGTAATCGTCTCCTATTTCCGTTTCGTAAGAGAAGTCGTTAGGAACCACATATTCAGCACTTAATGTGATGTCGTCTAAATTGTTGCCAACAAGTTTCTCTTGAAAATATCCTCCCTCGTTATAGATGCCTAGATACCCGGAGGAACTTGATAATTTTCGCTCCTGAGTGCCGTATGTGGTCTCTCCTAAGATGCTCAGTTCGCATTTGTAAGCTTTGTTGTTGTTTCTGCGGAATCTACCTTCCGCTCTGATTACATCTCCAGGCTCTGGCTTGATGTTAAATAATTCATAGACAGCATCTTTGCAATTCGTTTTAGGACTTGCATCTGGGAAAATTATCTTCTGACCGTTGATATAGAAGGTGGGTTCGAGTATAATTCCATCTTCTTTATCTTGACTATTTGTATTTGTTTTTGCGGATGATTCGTCCTTGAAAAGGTTGAAAGTCACGTCTTGCGATCCGTAATTCATGAATCGGACATAACATCTGCAGTTCAACTGGTTCTGCATCCCGTTTTTTGGGATGATGTATTCAACATGGAAAGGTTCTTCGGTCTGTCGGTCAATATCTTTTCTTTGAATGACGTCTCCGATTTTCACTTCACAAAAGCAGGAAGATGCGTCTCTCTTTTTCAACTGACCGTCGATGGTGATTTTATCCCCGGGTTGAAGATTGACGTTTGAGGCGACATAATAGCTCTTTTTGTCACTACCCATGTCAAGTTTTTCGGGTTTTTTGAATGTGAAACTCTTTCCGTTACAGGAAAATGTGAATTCAGCAGTGCCGATGGGAAACTGCATGGTTACACTCTTTGAAGTTGCCTGCAGATTATGGGCAAAGGGTATTAGAAAAACTACGAGACACAATAATCCCTTCTTAAGCAATTTCATGAATATGCTTTGTGCGCGATCAGCTTGGCACCTTATTTCCCCCGCTTGGTCAGATGCCGTGATGTCGTTGTCTCTCAATGCCGCTAGGATTTGTTTAACACCCTCCTTGGTCAGGTCTATGACTTCTCCTTTTTTTTCCACCGTATTCACCGATGGCGATTCCGCCCGTTGATTATGTTCGTGCGTTTGACGGATTGTCTGTTCTCCATGTTTCGAGCTTTCCACAGGCTTACCGCACGCTGTGCAGAAATTCGAATCGTCACTCAATTTTGTTCCACAATGAATGCAATACATAGTCTTCAGGTATTTAATTACTTTTGATTGTTGAAATCCGTAAATAAGAGACCTTCTAGATGGTCAATCGCATGTTGGAAGAGGATGGCTGTACTGCCGCTTACCTCTTCGAATAACGTGCGCGGATTGTCTATTCTGTCGCTGTGAGGATCTGTATATCCGATCGTGATATGGGAGAATCGTTTCGTGCCGTTTTTCGTGTCTGGTACGGAAAGACAGTTTTCCATGCCAATAACTTGTTCTCCTTTAGCCTCCACAATGTATGGATTTGCGTATACTTCGATTGGCTCACCCTCTTTATCGAGACGTTTCACAGCGATGATGTTTCTGTGTATGCCTACTTGAGGTCCAGTAATGCACATCCCGTTATCCCCCTGATCTTTTAGCGTTGCCACCATTTTTTGCGCAAGTGTCTGGTATTCTGGTGCGTTGATGTCCAAGACATTGAACGCTACGCAACCCTGACGTAGGAAGAGGGAATCTTCCTTGTTGCTTATCGTAAGCACACGCATCACACTTGAAGAATCGTTGATGAGACTCTTCTCCCCTTCAGAAATAGTTTCCGAAACTTTCACTTGGGTGCCGCAGGCGAGGCACAATGCGGTTAATAAGGACAAAAAAATGTATTTTTTCATTTTTTATACTAATTTGCGAATTGCTGAAATTTAAGTTTTATTGATGGCTTAAAGCTGTTTCCTGTATGTAAACTCTCATTAAAGTTTACTCTTTTAACAAATATAGCAAAAAATATGATAATATAGTTGGATTTTGGGAATTATGTGTTCGTGATTTTGTGCCAATCTAAAAAGTTGGTATGAGTTATTATGTTATTTCACTAGTGTCCATTAAAAAATAGCGGATGGTTATATTTTAAAAATATTAAATCAAATTGGTCCGTCAAGACCACTTTAACCTTTGATATTTGTTTTTGTGCATATCCAGTCTTGTATAAAATGACTATTAAGCTCCAATTTTAAATCGTTGCATATAAAATCTCTTGCAATTAATTATAATTCAGTTAATTGACTATGCAACAAACGGGCGATAACACATCTGTTACCGCCCGTTTGTTTTTATATTTTCCCACTCTTTACTTCCCACTCCGTATCAGTGTGAAGTGTCCTTTGAAGACATGTTTGATTTCTGGTATGTTGATGATATACCAATAGTCGGTGGATGGTAAGTCGTGGCCGTTGTAGGCACCGTCCCATCCGTCGTCTGTGGCTTCCCCTTCGAAAAGGAACTTACCCCAGCGGTCGAAGATCTTGTAACTGGATTGCTCAAAATTTTCTATGCCCTTGATTTTCCATGTCTCGCGGTCCGCAACGAAGTATTCGGGGATTTCGATGCCATAGGTCGGTACGGTGAAGGAGAGGGTGTCTATGCATCCTTCCGCATCTATCACCTCTACTAGGTAGGTGGTGCCCATGACTAAGTTTGTCAGCGTGTCGGAATCGCTCTCTTTCCCTCCGTAATGATAGGTCAACGGATTGGATGCCGCTTCCGCATTCACATAGTATGTGTTGTAATTTATCGCGTCGCAAGATAGGATGGTTGGTTTGGCGTGGACCTTCACCTCGGCGCTAGCTTCGTCTAGGCAGACCCCGTTCTCGACTATTACTTGGTATTCGGTTGTGCCTTGTGGTGTGACTATGATTTCTGTGCCTTGGTCGGAAAGTGTGTCGTCGTCCGCGGTTATCCAAGTGATCTTTGTGAACTTGTTCAATCCTCTTGCGTGTAATGTGGCGGATTCGCCTTCGCAAATATTGACGGAATCTAACTTGATGTCCTTGTTCGGGGTGTCTACCTCCACATGTAATATGTTGGATAGGGTGTCTGGACAAACATCCTCCCTGATCGCCAAACGGATGGTGATTGGCCTCGTGACGTTCGGTATGGTGAAGTCTGAGGTGATGGACTCCATCTCTTCCTGCTTCTCAAAGTTTCCGTTCCCCTCCCATAGAATCTCGACCATAGGGGAGACGCCGCTCCTTATTCGCTCTTTCGTGACCATGGTGATGTCCACATTCTCGCCGCGGCAAACCACGCTATCTTCAGTGGCGATTTGCAAACCCACTTTCTTTGCCACGTCTATCGTCACAACCTCTGATTGGTTCGGACATTCGCCTCCTATTACGAATTGGTAGGTGCTCGTCTCAGTGGGAACGTCCGTCATTTGTAGTACTCCTCTCGTGAGTGTGTCCTTGCTGTTTTTTACCCAAACATAATCGTTGTTTGGCGTGCCTGCGGTCTTCGCTTCCAATGAGACGGAACCGCCTTCGCAGACGATGGACGGCGTCTCCTTGATGACGGGTTTTTCGTTAGGAGTGACGTCTATGGTCACGATGTCCGATTGGTTCGGGCAGGAACCGCCCCTGACGAATTGGAAGGAAGTCTCCTCGGTAGGGGTGACTGTTAGCGTCATTTCGCCCTTTCCCAGCGTGTCGGTTCCGTTTTTCACCCAGCCGTAGAAGCCGTTCGGGTCCACGCTGGCGTCGGCTTCAAGCGTGACGCTGTTTCCTTCGCATATGGACGAAGGCGTCTCCTTGATGACAGGTTTTTCGTTAGGAGTGACGTCTATGGTCACGATGTCCGATTTGTTAGGACATTTCTCGCCTCTGACGAATTGGTAAGTGGACTTTCCAGTAGGCAGGTCGGTAAGAGTCAGTTCGCTACGGGCGAGCGTGTCGGTCCCATTTCGTAGCCAAGCGTAGGACCAGTTCGGGTAGACCAGAGCGTCTGTTACCAGTGTGATTGAATTTCCTTCGCAGATGAGAGACGGTGCGTCTTGGATGATCGGTTTCTCGTTGGGAATCACTTTAACGACTTCGATATTAGATTTCCTTTTTTGGGAACCAGTCACGACGATGAATTGGTAACTAGCTGTTATTGTGGGCGAATACTTGAAACTTTCAATGTCTGTCGCGATGGTGTCTTTCCCATTCCTCAGCCATATGATTTGGCTGTTGGACGCAAGGAATGTAGAGGCGGTGAAGGTGACGGAACCACCTTCGCAAATGACGGTTGTGTCGGACGGAACCGGAGGCTCTTCCGATTCCACTTCGATTGTCACGGTGTTCGATTTGTTTTGGCAGGAACCTTGCGTGATGATGAATTCGTAGGTGCTCGTTTCGGTAGGCGTGTCCGTAATGATCGTTTTCCCCCGAGCGATGGTGTCTGAGCCGTTTTTCACCCAAGCGTAAATGCTGCCTGGTTCGATGGGACTTGTGACCTCTAACATGACGGATGCGCCTTCGTTAACGATTGAAGGCGCATTGATGACTGGCGTTTCGGTCGACACCACTTTAACCGTCGCTACCTGAGAGTTACTGATGCAAGGGATGCTGGAGATGAATTGGTATGTGCTTGTTTCAGTAGGCGAGTCGACAAGTTTCGTTTCGCCGATGGCAATTGTGTCGGTTCCGTTCTTCAACCAAGCATATTGGTTGCTTTCGTCCGTTGCCAAATCGGCCTCGATTTCGACGGTGGAGCCTAGACATATGGTTTCTGGGAAATCTTTGAGGATTGTTTCTTTCGCTGTTATGACATCGATTGTGACGATTTCAGAACCGCTAGGGCAAGGGTTTTCTAAGTCAATGACCTGGTATGAGCTCTTTTTAGTTGGGGAGACAACGAGTGTCTGCTCTTCCTTCGATAAGGTGTCTGTGCCATCCTTCAACCAAGCGAACTTAGTTGTGCTGATGTCATACATAGGCTCTAGGGTAACAGACTCACCTTCGCATATGACCGAAGGCACGTCTGCGAGGCGCATCTCCCACCCATAAAGGTTCTCGATGGTTACGGGTTCCGATTTGGCGGGACAAATGCCTCCTGTGGCGATGAATTGGTAGGTGGTGGTTTTGTCAATCGAATCAGAGAAGGTTAATCCACTGCTGTCGATGGTGTCGGTTGAATTCTTTACCCAAATGAAGTCACCGGTGTTTCCCTCACCTATTCTAGCCTCGATGGTGAAAGGTGTTTCTGCGCATACGCTTCCCGGAGCGTCGATGGTCGGTCGTTCCATATGGGTGACGTTGACGGTCGCTGGGACGTTCATGCTTGTACAATTGCCTCCAGTGGCGATGAATTCATATGTGGTTTCCTCTGTGGGGTAATCGGTCATGGTCATTGAGTTTGATAATGTGTCCTTGCGATTCTTCACCCAGGCGTATAATCTGTTCGCCGTAAAGTCGACGGCCTCCAACGTGATGGAGTCACCTTCACAGATGGTGGAAGGGTACTCCTTGATTATCGGAACTGTGTTGTCAGCCATATGCACTGTCACTTGGCTCGAAGAGGTGGGACAAGCATCCCCTTTTACCTTGAATTCATAGGTGGTGACGTCGTCGTTTGGCGTGTCCGTAAGGGTAAGATTGTTTTTGGAAATCTCATTTCCATTTTTGTACCAGGCGTATTCCGTGAATTCATTCGTCTCCATTTCAGCCTCTAGATGGACTTCGTCTCCGTGACAAATGGCTGTTGGCTCCATTTTTATCACGCTCTTGTTCCTTCGCTCGACTTTGATGGGCACTATCTCCGAATAAGACCATTGACAGCGATCGTCGACTCTCTCTTTGATTCGATAGTAGATATACGGACAGGAATCTGTGATTACTAAATTTTGTTCGAAATTGACACCGTCCATAGACTTTTCCCATACGAGGTTGCTCCTCATCGTTGATGGTATATTTGATTTTGGGTTAAAACGAGGACCATTGCCCTCGCAAACGACCGGAGTGGCGGCTTCCAATGTCACTTTCAGGTCGAAGGTGACATTAAGATCGTATTCTGGTGAGGAAACGGAAGGACAAATAGGACCGTCCACGACCAATTGATATTTCGCCTTTTGGGTTGGTGTGTACGTGAATTCGTTCGAGCCGGAGAATACCTCAACGCCGTCCACGAACCAGTGGTAAGCGTCTACTGTGCCTGAAGTGACATTCGCCTTGAAGGTGAATTCGTCATTGATGCAAAGGGAGGAAGGAATCTCCTCCATCGTGATTTCTATTGGGTCTTCGATTTTAATATTGATGGTTCGCTCTTCGGATGTGCATACATCGTGCTTCGCAAAAATCTTAAAAGTGTAATCCTTGTCAATCTCCGCTATCCCGTATACTGCAGATATGGAGGGAATTTCATTCCATTCATACATGGTCGCTATGCCTTCGATGCATGGACATTTGATGTCAAATGAGGATCCTTTACACACGACGGTGTCATAGGACGGTGCGAGCACAGGCTTGGGTACTACATTGAGTTGGAAGATGATGGAGTCGGAGACGCAATCTCCGTTGCTCGCCAAAAAAAGATAAAAGGTAGTGTCACTTGGAGTGCCGAGTGTGAGTGTGTTGCCATTCTCACCTGCTATTTCTGTCCAATTGTTTCCGACGCGGTTTTTGGAATACCATTTCATCTCATCAACGGGCACATTGTTCGTTTGTTCTACTTCTATTGTGTAATCGGTAAAGCCATCTTGGCAAAGTGTGTATTCGTTAAGAGAGGTGGCGAAATTTGGAGCCGCACAGTCATTGGAATCTGAAAAGACGGATTGTACTGAAATATAGATAAATAAAATAACGTGTAATAATCGTTTCATAAACCCTATTTTTTTTAAAATGTGTCAACAAATATAGTAATATCTCAATTGAATACAATAAAGTTTAGTGAGCTTGTTTATTCGTCTTTAATAAAATTTTATTAACCTTCTATAGTGAACAAATTCCAAGATCTTTGATGTTTTTTTTATTAACAGATATGATTTGTTAGTGTTGTTATGACTTTTTGCTCTGTTCTATTGTATTATTCTTTCATAATGCTTAATTTTGTAGGCGTTTTGAAAGATATTGTCAAAAAATCGTTTGGTATGAAAGCTTTTAGTTATATAAATCGCGGTTGGGAGGACGTGCAATTGATCTTCTTCATGTTTCCACAGATAGCCGGACTCCTTTCGGGTGTTCGGAACCATTCGTTCGTTTGCCAACCTGTTTGCCATAATGCTACCTCTAAAAGTTTACAATTACCTTTCTTGTAAATAATCATAACCCATCCGCATCCCTTCCTAAGGATTGCGGGTGGGTTTTCTTCTTCCTTTCCCTATGTCAAGAGTAGGGAAGGGCTCTGTCGTATTGTCCAAATCAATAAAAATATTCATATAAAACAATTGTAATTATGTGTGGAATAGTAGGTTACATAGGAACACGCAACGCCTATCCGATTTTGATGGATGGCTTGCACCGTTTGGAATACCGCGGCTACGATAGTGCGGGCTGCGCTTTGATTAACGAGGACAAAAAGGGAAAACCTATTCGTCTTGCTATCTATAAGGCGAAGGGAAAGGTCTCTGATTTGGAGGCGGTGGCCGACAAGCAGGATGTGTCGGGTACGTTAGGTATCGCCCACACCCGATGGGCGACGCACGGCGTCCCAAGCGAGCAGAACGCCCATCCGCATGTCTCCCAAAGCGGAAACCTCACGTTGGTGCACAACGGTATCATCGAGAATTACGTGGCGCTCCGTTCCCAACTCGAAGCGAAGGAATTCACCTTTAAGAGCCAGACAGACACCGAGGTGCTTGTCCAACTGATTGAGTATACGATGAATGTCAGCGGCGAAGACCTCGCCACGAGTGTGCGCAACGCTTTGTCCAAGGTGATCGGCGCCTATGCGATTTGTGTGATCGACCGCCGTCATCCGGAACAGTTGGTGGCTGCCCGCAAGAGCAGTCCGATGGTGGTGGGCGTCGTGCCGGATAATAGCGAGTTTTTCATCGCTAGCGACGCTAGTCCGATTGCGCAATACACGAAGCAGATGGTCTATCTCAACGACGAGGAGATGGTCGTCTGCGAGCGCGGCAAGGAGCTTCTTGTCTGCAAACTGAACGGAGAACAGACGGGCATGGAGGTGAAAGAGGTGGATTTGGACCTCTCCATGCTGGACAAAGGCGGCTTCCCTCATTTTATGTTGAAGGAGATTTTTGACCAACCTGCCGTTCTGCGCGATTGCATGTGCGGACGTGTCATCAACAACCCTTATAGTGAGGATGGACACCTCTCTGTGGTTCTCAGCGCCGTGACGGAGCACCGCCGCGAACTGTTGCGCGCCCGTAGGATTGTCATCGTCAGCTGCGGCACCTCTTGGCACGCCGGACTCATCGGCAAACAACTGATTGAGCATTTTTGCCGTATTCCGGTCGAAGTGGCTTACGCGAGCGAGTTCCGCTACAGCGACCCTGTCATTGAGCACGACGATGTGATCATCGCCATCAGCCAGAGCGGCGAGACGGCTGATACGCTTGCGGCCATCGATTTGGCTCGTTCGCAAGGTGCGTTGGTCTTCGGTATCGTCAATGCGGTGGGGAGCAGCATCGCACGTAACTCTGACACGGGTGTCTATATCCATGTGGGTCCGGAAATTGGTGTGGCTAGCACCAAGGCTTTCACGGGTCAGGTCACCGTCCTCACGATGCTTGCGCTCTCGCTGGGTATGGCTAAGGGTACCGTGTCGCAGCAGGAGTACGAGGAGACTTTGGAGGAATTGGTGCGCATACCTGACAAGATTGAGGTTATCCTGAAGCAAAACGAGAAGATCAAGAGCATGTCGAGCCGCTTCACCTTCGCCCATAACTTCCTCTATTTGGGACGTGGCTTCAATTATCCTGTGGCGCTCGAAGGCGCCCTCAAACTGAAGGAAATCTCCTACATCCATGCGGAGGGTTACCCTGCGGCGGAGATGAAACATGGTCCTATCGCTTTGGTGGATAGTGAGATGCCTGTTGTCTTCATCGCCACGCACCATCAGCTCTACGAAAAGATTATCAGCAATATGCAGGAGGTCATCTCCCGTAAGGGACATATCATCGCTGTGGTCACGGAGGGTGACGAGCAGGTGCGTAAGATGGTGGACGATGTGGTGGAGGTCCCTTCCACGTTGGCGTGCCTGGCGCCGCTTCTGAGCGTCATTCCGTTGCAGTTGCTTAGCTATCATGTGGCGGTGGCGAAGGGGCTGGATGTGGACCAACCAAGGAATCTGGCGAAATCGGTCACGGTGGAATAAAAATTAAATCGTAAAATTTTATTATCTTCGCGGTCAAATTGAAAATTGTTTATGGGCTTAACAGAAGAGATTAAGCGAAGAAGGACCTTCGCCATTATCAGTCACCCGGATGCGGGAAAGACTACGTTGACAGAGAAGTTGTTGCTGTTCGGAGGTGCGATCCACATCGCCGGGGCGGTGAAATCCAATAAGATCAAGAAGACCGCCACTTCCGACTGGATGGAGATTGAGAAGCAGCGTGGTATTTCCGTCGCCACTTCCGTCATGGCTTTCGACTACAACGGATTTAAGATCAACATTTTGGATACGCCGGGTCACCAGGACTTCCAAGAGGATACCTTCCGTACATTGACGGCCGTGGACAGCGTAATCATCGTGGTTGACTGCGCGAAGGGTGTCGAGGCGCAGACCCGTAAGCTGATGAACGTCTGCCGTATGCGCAACACGCCTGTCATCGTCTTCGTCAACAAAATGGACCGTAACGGTAACAATCCTTTCGACCTGATGGACGAATTGGAGAAGGAGCTCAACATCCGTGTGCGTCCGCTCTCTTGGCCTATCAACCAAGGTGACAAGTTCAAAGGTGTTTATAACCTCTATGAACAAAAGCTGAATCTATATACACCGAGCAAACAGACTATTACGGAGGATATCGAATTCAAGGACATCAACAGCCCTGAGCTCGAAAGCCACATAGGCGAGGAGGATGCCCGTCAGCTTCGTGAGGATGTGGACCTCATCAACGGGGTCTATTCGGACTTGGATGTGAACGAGTATCTGGCTGGTCAGGTGGCTCCTGTATTCTTCGGTAGCGCATTGAACAACTTCGGTGTGAAGGAGTTGCTCGACTGCTTCTGCAAAATCGCTCCGACGCCGCAGCCTACGCAGACGGTGGAGCGTTTGGTGAAGCCGGAAGAGGAGGCGTTCTCTGGTTTCGTCTTTAAGATCCATGCCAATATGGACCCGAACCACCGCAGTTGTATCGCTTTCGTGAAGATATGCTCCGGTAAGTTCGAACGTAACGTCAACTATAAGCATGTGCGTTTCGATAAGCTGATGAAGTTCTCGGCGCCTACCTGTTTCATGGCGCAGAAGAAGGAGACGGTCGACGAGGCTTGGCCGGGCGATATCGTCGGCTTGCCTGATTCGGGCGGAACGTTCAAAATCGGTGATACGCTCACTTCCGGTGAGAACATCCATTTCAAGGGGTTGCCGAGCTTCTCACCTGAGATGTTCAAATATATCGAGAACGATGACCCTATGAAGGCGAAACAGCTGGCTAAGGGTATCGAGCAGTTGATGGACGAGGGTGTGGCGCAGGTCTTCACCAACCAGTTCAACGGTCGCAAGATCATCGGTACTGTGGGTCAGTTGCAGTTCGAGGTCATCCAATACCGTTTGCTACACGAGTACAACGCGAAGTGCCGTTGGGAGCCTATCAACCTCTACAAGGCTTGCTGGATCGAAAGCGATGACGCCGAGGCTTTGGATAACTTCAAGAAACGTAAGTACCAATACATGGCGAAGGACAAAGAGGATAGGGATGTATTCTTGGCTGATTCGGGCTATATCCTCCAGATGGCGCAGACCGATTTCCCTAAGATCAAATTCCACTTCTCTTCGGAGTTCTAAAAGGATTTTAGGAGATATATGGACTATGAGAGGGCGTATCAATACGATATGCCCTCTTTTTGTATCTGAAAATAATCGAGAAAGAGAGCGTATCGCAACTTTGGGGTTCTGACACCCTCCCTTCTAAAAGAAATATCTTTGTTCTATGAATTTTGTGTATACAAGACACTCATCATTTATTTTCAATAATATAATCATTCAAAAAAATGACATCTTTTTTCGCCACTTCACACTGGAAAGTTTTCCCATTAGCAGACCAAACTTCCACCTGGCAACTTTCATCACCAACCTTCATCACTTTTAAAACATCTTTCTTCGCAATGAGAGCCTTTGTTTTATTCATTATCCCCTCAATGGTATTTTTTTGAGGAAGCGCGAGGTCAAACTTTAAATATTTCAGAACATAATTTTTCAGTTTTTTAATCGACATATCTCGAATTAAGGACAAAAATTCATAGCTATATGACTCCATTCTACCATATGTATGTTTATATATATCCATCGTTTCATTGTCACATCCCATTGTCCATGCGGTAAGAGCACCTGACCCCAAACGGCCATTGGTTCCGAAAGGATCATAACCATCACTAAGATCAGAAACGAAAACGCCAACGTTTGAAGATTTATCCTCTATTAATGAAATCTTGGAATCTTTGTTGAGAGGTTTTGCACTATAGTCGTTTTCTAACAAAGAGTTCTTTACTAAAACAATATGTTCTTCCATAGCGGTTTTTTCATTCTTGCTCTTATACAAGTCCAACTTATCATAACCATTTATTACTAAATAAATAGTTTCAGCGTCAGAATCATCTTCTGATAAAGAAACATATCCCCAACACCCTTGAATGCAATCAAACGTTTGCGCATTCATCTGTAAGGAGAGAGTAAATAAAATAAGAAATAAAACTATCCTTTTCATAAATGTTATTTTTAAATATTATTGTTTTAATGATATTCCACGTTTATGCCTATGAGTTGTCAAGTACAATTTCATCTCCATTCTGCTGATTTAGTTATAGCACTGCGTCAACGTCTCTTGGATATTCACCGCTCCTGCGGCAACTTGTACCCTTGAACTCTTCTGTAAAACGTTTTTCTTTTACTTTTCATATCTGCTAATTTAAGTTTTATTACTCTGCTTAACAATAGATTCGAAAAAAAAGGCAGTATTATTGTAAATCTTCGCCTTTTGGGGACGACCCTAAGTTCAAATTAGAAGTGCAAATACAAATGCAAAAAAAAGGAGGAGATTCATCGTCCCCTCCCGAAAGTAAACTACATTTGTATTGCTCATGTACAAACAGTTAACTCGGGAGCAAAGATACACATTAGATCTGTTGCTCAAAAAGAATGTGAAGAAAATAACGATAGCGGAA